>CAZUPS010000037.1:0-39375 GCA_964621915.1 uncultured Desulfocapsa sp.
CACTTTTTTTGCAAAACTTATTTCAAAAGTACGCTTCAGTCGGATGAACCGAAAAAAAACAGTTCACCTATGAGGCAACAGAGACAAAACAACTTCTCGACAGCGGCCAGCAACTCAGCTCTGTCACCATTGCCTATGAAACAATCGGTACACTTAATGATGCAGGAGATAATGCAATTCTTATCTGCCATGCCTTCTCCGGGGATTCTCATGTAGCTGGTTTCTACACGACTGACCCTGAAGAAGAAAATCCAGGCTGGTGGAATTTCATGGTGGGTTCCGGCAAAGGCATTGATACGGACACATACTTCGTTATCTGCTGCAATATCCTTGGCAGTTGTATGGGATCCACGGGTCCAGCATCCATCAACCCAGCCACTGACGCCCCCTATGGACTCGAATTCCCCATGGTCACTATCGGGGATATGGTCAATGCCCAGAAAGAAGTCCTTGATCACCTTGGAGTCAACCGTCTTCATTCCGTTATCGGTGGTTCCGTTGGTGGAATGCAGGTTTTGGAATGGTGTGTACGATATCCGGCTATGATCAAATCCGCCATCCCAATTGCCACCACCATGCGCCATTCCGCACTTGCCATCGCATTTAATGAAGTTGCAAGACAGGCCATCATGGTGGACCCACAGTGGAACAGGGGAAATTACTATCACCAGCAAAAGCCTGACCTGGGGCTTTCTGTGGCCCGGATGATTGGTCATGTCACCTATCTTTCCGATGAGGCCATGCGAAGAAAGTTTGGCCGCAAACATCAGGACAACAAAGATTTTTCCTTTAATTTTGAAGCAAATTTTCAGGTGGAAAGCTATCTGCGCTATCAGGGCTCAAAATTTGCTGCACGTTTCGATGCTAATTCCGTTCTCTATATAACAAAAGCTGCCGATTACTTTGATCTTTCAGATAGTATTAATACCCGGGAAAGCCTTCAGGATCTTCAGGGAAACCATTTAAAGTTTCTGGTTATCTCATATACCTCCGACTGGCTCTACCCTACATATCAGGCAAAAGAACTGGTCAAGGCATTAAAACGCACTGGTCAGGATGTAAGTTTTTGTGAAATTGAAGCAGATTGTGGCCATGACGCCTTTCTTATACAAGACAACAGACTCACAAAACTTATAGGAGGATTCCTGGATGGCGTTACAGGCTCCTGAGCGACTCCGCTTTGATCTCTCTATCATCGCCTCCTGGATCAAAACAGATGCCAGGGTGCTTGATCTTGGCTGTGGCCATGGCGACCTCCTTGCCTGGTTGCAACTCCATAAACACATTAAAGGAACAGGGATTGAACAGAACAAAGAGAAAGCGGCGGCCTGCATTGGACGTGGTTTAAGCGTGCTTCAGGGCGATTTGAAAGATGAAGTTCAGGATTATCCGGACGGATTCTTTGACGTGGTGATTCTCAGCCAGACGTTGCAACAGGTGTACCAGCCCGATGAATTACTCAAATCTCTTGCCAGAATCGGGAAACAGGTGATTGTCAGTTTCCCAAATTTCAGTCATTTTTCCATTCGGATGCAACTCCTCTTCAAAGGCCAGGCACCAAAAAGCAGGGAGCTTCCGTTTTCATGGTATGACACACCAAATATCCGTGTGATCACCCTTGATGACTTCCGCAAATTCTCAAAAGATGTCGGCTATACCATAGTAAAGGAATGTGCTATTAACACCCATGATATGGACAGAAAAGGAAATATAGTTTCACTCTTTTCAAATCTCCGTGCCACCTACGGAATATTTCTTATTGAAAAAAAATAATTGCCTCCGCAACAGCACTTCCCCATAAACCACGGTAAAACATCAAACACACTCGCATTCTCTATTAACGTTTTCACATCAAGAAGCTCAAGACGATGCCTTCACATCCATCAGCCTGCTAAGATGAAGAAGTCGAGGTAAATAATAATAATTCTTGACTCAAGTTGAAATGGTGAACATCTTGTCCTGAGAAGAACCGATAAGGAACCTGACGATAACGATCCATGGAGTTAGAAATCTATATGAAAACGGTTGAGCAACGACTCGAAGAGCACCTGATTACTGAAAAACCATACTACCTTGCTTCCGGCAAAGAGATAGAGATCGCCCTATCAGCACACAAGAACGGATTGCCATTGCTATTAAAAGGCCCTACCGGATGCGGAAAAACACGATTTATGCAGTTTCTTGCCTGGAAGCTTCAGCGCCCTCTTATCACAGTTTCCTGTCACGATGATCTATCAACCAGTGATCTGGTTGGCCGCTTCCTTATTCGTTCGGGAGAAGCGGTGTGGACAGACGGGCCACTGACTCTGGCAGTTCGTGCCGGGGCAATTTGCTATCTCGATGAAATTGTTGAGGCAAGAAAAGACACAACGGTGGTTATCCATCCTCTCGCCGATGACAGAAGAGAGCTTCCCATTGAAAAACTGGGCGAACTGCTCAGCGCGCCACCCGAATTTATGATCTGTGTATCTTACAACCCCGGATACCAGAGTGTCTTAAAGGACCTAAAACCCTCTACTCGGCAACGTTTTGTTGCCATATCATTCAACTATCCAGCCCCCGAACTGGAAGCTGAAATTGTATGCAGAGAGAGTGGTGTTTCAAAAAAACTCGCTTCTTCACTGGTAAAGCTTGCCGGGATGACAAGAAGTCTCAAGGAGTCGGGACTCGCTGAAGGTGCATCTACCCGCTTACTGATTCAAACAGGACTGCTGGTGGAAGATGGCATCGATATCCACACCGCCTGCCGCACCGCTCTTATTGAACCGCTCAGCGATGATCCGGAACTCCTCGCCGCTCTTGAAGAAATGGTCAGTTCCATCTTTTAATCTCAATGAAACTCGCCCTGCTCACCGAACGCTTTTACGATCTCGTAGCCCCGGATATCCCTAATGAATGGGATGTTGAGGAAGTACTCGATCCCCTCGTTGATGAACCGGATAGTGTCTGCGAAGCTATCCTTGGCCACATTCCCGTTATATGGCCCGTTTCCCATTCACTCTGCTTTGATTTTCTGCGCCTGCTGCCTGAGACACTACAGCATCTTCAACTTGAACAAATCCCGCGCTGGATCGGAATAACTCTTGATCATTACGAAACAGACGGCCTGCGAACTGCCCAACGGTTTATGCAGGACGATATTCAAAACTATCTCTTAAAACTTGCAGGGAGTGGTGGACTTACTCTTTCATCCGTAGAAAAAAAGCTGCTGCCCTATATTCGAGGTGTCGCAGAACGTGATTTAAATATCAGCCCGGCAAGACAAATATACACCGATACTTCATCCATTTATATGCCGGAAGAGCTCAATTTTTTCAGCAATAACAAGGATAACTTCCTTCTCTACAAACTGACCCTCACGTTCCAATGGGGATTTATCAACCGTGGAAGCTTTATTAATCGTCCCCCTGTAAACCTGATTCAGCCGCAAAAAGATGACGACAGCAACTGGCTCAGTTCTTTTATAGAAAGCTTTGATGAGCCATTGCTGGCCCGGGATATTTATCACAGCCTGGAATCCATTCGAGTACGATTTTTCCTGGAACAGGATTTACCGGGACTTATCCGCGCAGCAAAAAAACAGATTTTCCCTTCTCTTTCAGTGAGGAATACTCACCATCCATTGAATCGTCTGCAACACGTTCTTATCGCAGAAGATAATGTGCTGCATAAACAATTAGGGGCCTTTATTGGAGAGTCTAACGCGGAAAACTATCTTCTTGGATACGCATCTGCCTACGATTCAGTAACACTCACGACAGCGCTTTACAAAAAGCTTACAAAAGATCTTACCGACTATATCCCCATTGAACCGTATCCTTTTCAGGGCGTTTTAAAATTACAAGCCGTTGCAACGGCACGAAACATTCGCGAGCAGAAAATGGGAGAGCAGTTTACTGATTTGATGGCAGCTCACCTCCTCTCTCTTTCTAAGGACGAACTCAAAGACATCTTCCAAGAAGACAAACGAGACAGCGCCAACAGAGGACTTGCTGAATCTGATATCACCATGATCATGGACAGTGAATTTGCCCAAACTGCTGATATGGAAAAGGAAGCTCCCCTGCTGGTCACCATCAATAATGAAGAAGTAGAGATGCCCGAAGAACTTGAAAGCTTCAGTAAAAACTTTCTTGATGAATTTGGCCATCTTCCCGTACAATTTCTCTCGGCTGCCGCGGGAAAAGCCGGACAAGAAATGCTTGAACACGCAGTATCCGGCATAAATGAAGCGATGCCAGTCATCACCGACACCCTACTCTATGACGAATGGGATTACCGAAGACAGGGGTATCGAAAAAACTGGTGTTCACTGCACCTCAAAGAACTCAAGCCGATCCGGTCTTCGTTTATTCAAAACACCCTGAAAACCTATCACGGGCTGACAACACGTCTGCGCCATCAATTTGAGATGATGCGCAATCAGGAGCGGTTTGTCAAACGTCAGCGAGAAGGGGATGATATTGACTTTGATGCACTGGTGGAATCCATTTCAGACTCCCGGGCAGGCATCGCCTCCTCGGATCGTCTCTTTATTCGCTTAAAACGTGATAATCGTGATATTGCAGTTCTTTTTCTTGTTGATATGTCCAACTCGACCGCTGGCTGGGTCAATAATGCCCTTAAAGAATCTCTTGTTCTTATGGCCGAAGCCATGGAAGTGCTAGGGGATCGCTATGGAATATATGGATTTTCAGGAATGCGCAGGTCTCGCTGTGAACTTTTTCATGTAAAACACCTGACAGAACCCTATGGCGACGCCGTTAAAGAACGAATCGGCTCAATTGCCCCAAGTGAATATACCAGGATGGGACCACCGATTCGTCATGCCACGGAGCTACTCAAAGATGTTGATGCCAAAGTTCGCATTATCATCACTCTCACCGATGGCAAACCTGAAGACTACGACGACTATAAAGGGGAATATGCCATTGAAGATACACGTCATGCGCTCCTTGAGGCCAAGACTGCAGATATCCACCCCTTCTGCATCACCATCGACCACCAGGCCAGAGACTATATGCAGCATATGTATGGCCCGGCCAATTATATTTTTATTGATAATGTCCGAAAACTCCCGCTGCGGATTCCTGAAATCTACCGGGTTCTCACCAGTTAAATTTTTCATATAGTAACTGGATTCAAGAATCCAGTTGACAACCATTCTCACAATGATACAGTTCTATTCAGGACTTTATTACTAATACCAGGGAGAAGCTAAAACCATGAGTAAGACTACGGAAAATTTACAAACCGCCTTTGCGGGAGAATCGCAGGCCAGAAACATGTACATCTTTTTTGCTAAGATAGCCCGCAAAGAAGGCTATCACTATATTGCCAAAATTTTCGAAGAAACCGCAGCCAATGAAGAGCGCCATGCTAAAGACCACTTCAAACTGTTAAATGGTCTTAGTGATACTGCCGCCAATCTCCAGCAAGCCATCAACGGAGAAGATTATGAAACCACCGATATGTACCCCACCTTTGCAAGAGAAGCGGAGGAAGAAGGTAACCTGGAGGCGGCAATCCTGTTTAAACAAATAGCCAAGGTAGAAGCACATCACAGAGATCGTTACAAGCGCTGTCTGGAAATGCTGAGCAATGGGACAGTCTTTAAACGGGATAAGCCTATCCGCTGGAAATGTGCAAAATGCGGTTTTACCCATAAAGGAACCGAGCCGCCACCAAAATGCCCGGCATGCAAACATCCCCAAGAGTACTATGAACCAGCCGATATGGATATTTAAGCGTTTGTCCATCCCGAGAAAATAAGGTCAATTTCTCAGCCACGGAAATACCACAGGTACCAATTATGTCCATATATGTATGTTCAGTCTGCGACACCAAATACGACGAAGATGAAAAACCCATCCGCTGGAATGATCTGCCGCCGGGGTTCCAATGTCCCGTCTGCGATGCAAGGAAAGCTTTCTGGCGCAGAGTCGGTGCAGAACCGGATATTTTTGAAGATACCCTGGTAGCAACCAAAGACCGTATTATTTCCTTTGAGCCTGATAAGGTAGAAGATGCGCATGAGTCTTATATGGCAGATATTCATGCCATGGCCACCAATGGCAAATCAATTATTGAACCGATGCAGAGCCGTAAGTCTGTTATCTCCTGGGATGACATCCTTATCCAGGGAGCCCAACTTGCAAAAATCCCATTGAATCGGGATGAGCCCGTTGAGACCACAACCATCATTGGCCCTTCTGCTGCCAAACCTCTGGTTATAGCAACTCCCATTTATATCAGCCATATGTCCTACGGAGCCCTTTCAAAGGAGGCGAAGATGGCATTGGCCCGCGGCAGTAAGGCCATAAAGACAGCAATCGGCTCTGGTGAAGGTGGTATTTTGCCGGAATGCAGAGACAATGCATATAAATACATTTTTGAATATATCCCCAACCGCTACAGTGTAACCGATGAGAATCTGCGTCGTGCCGATGCCATAGAAATCAAATTTGGCCAATCCGCCAAGCCCGGTATGGGCGGGCATCTTCCCGGCAACAAAGTTACAAGCGAGATTGCAGCAATTCGCGGATTTGCACAAGGAACGGATATCATTAGCCCAGCCCACTATGAAGATATCCAGGACAGAGATCAGCTCAAAGAAAAGGTTCGCTGGCTGCGTGAAGTTTCTGAAGGTCGCCCCATTGGAATTAAATTTGCGGCAGGACATATTGAAGCAGATCTGGAAGTTGCGCTGTATGCCGAACCGGATTTTATCACCCTCGATGGACGTGCTGGCGGAACCGGTGCTTCCCCAAAATATATTAAAGCCTCCGTTGGTATCCCCACGCCCTTTGCCATATATCGCGCCAGAAAATTCCTGGACGGAAATAATGCATCCCACGTCACTCTGGTCTGTACGGGCGGACTGCGGGTTTCATCTGATTTTGCAAAGGCTCTGGCGTTAGGAGCAGATGCAGTAGCCATCAGTACCAGCGCCATGATGGCCATTGGCTGTCAGCAGTATCGAATCTGCAATACCGGAAAATGTCCCATGGGTATTGCCACCCAGGACCCCGAATTACGAGCCGAACTCGATATCGATAGGGCGGCCAATATGCTTTATAATTTTCTAAAGGTCTCCACGTCTGAGCTGCAGGACTTTGCGCGACTCACTGGCAATAACAATATACATGACATATCCATCAAAGATCTCTATACAACAAACTCGGAAATCTCCAATCACACTCAAATTAAACATGTGTAGAAGAGCATTCCATTAAAAATCTGTAAGAGGCTTCTAGCATGTTTACTCGACTACAACTGAGCAATTCCACTGCCGCCACTATAGAATGGGAAATGACACCGGACCTTGCTTTTTGTACTTTTTCAGCAAAAGGTTTGCGTGATGAACTGACCAATACCGACGAACGAATATGTTATTTTTTTATCGATAACTATGGCGAGTTTCCAAAACTTTACCTTATGGAACGAGGAACACGCTATGTTAATATTCTCGCAGAAATTACTGCCCCGGTGGAGATGCTGAATAACTGCATTATCGATCATGGCAGTGCCCTTTCTTCAAAAGATAACTTCCCCATTGATTCAACATTGAAAGCATGGATTATCAGCGAAGTTATGGAACCTGAAAACAGTCCATTGCTTATTCCGACTATCCAGGAAGATACAGCAAATGAAGACTTTGGGGCTCCCCTTCCATCCGTTGGGGAAAGTGGATTTTCAGGCGAACAAATTAGCCTGCCCACGGAGCAGCGTTCCCTGACAGATAATCAAATTGCAGAGCTTCTAGCCCATTGGAACTTTTATGATAGCACGTTGAACCCGGAGGGAGAGTTCAGCAATGGACTGACAGCTGGTGAAGACAGCCTCACACTTATCGACGAATCCACAAATATCATGTGGCAACGATCCGGATTGGATCTCTGTTCTGTCCGTAAAATGATTCGAGATATCGAAGAATTGAACAAAAAGGGTTTTGGAGGTTACCATGACTGGCGTTTTCCGACCATTGAAGAGGCCATGTCCCTTATGGAATCTGCTAAAAACGCCAAAGGCCTCCATCTACATTACTGCTTTTCCAAAGAACAGCCCTTTATTTTTGTCTCCACAAAACGTAAACCCACCGGTTACTGGTTTGTGGACTACAAACAGGGAAAGGTATACTGGTCATCGGGAACTGTTCCCGGCGGGTTTGCAAGGCTCTGCAGAGATAACAAAACACGGTAATCAAATACGATGACTAAACTGACAAAGCCACTACACCTTATAAGTATACTGTTTGTAACGTTTCTTCTGTTTCCGACTACTGGTATTGCAGTAACATCCGCAGAGATTGACAATGCATTATTGAAAGAAATAACCAACTACCCCGAAGAACTCCTTAGCGGGGAATGGTGTGACATTCAAGGAACGCGTCAGGAACAATGGGCATGCAGCGTTTATCATACTCTTGGAATACAGCCGCTGTGGGTCAATACCAATGGTCCCACCGTTCAGGCAGGACACATCTTATCTTCTCTCAAAAGAGTGTCATCCGATGGCCTAAACTCATCCGATTATGGTGTGGAACAAATAGAATCACTCTGGGAAAGTCGAACAGCGGTAGATCTTGCCAGATTGGATATGAACATTAGCACCGGGCTTCTTGGATATATCCATGATATGCAGGCAGGTCGCCTTGCACCGAAACTAAAATACCCGAAACTTTTTGCCCAGGCCGGAAATGCTGCTTTTGATCCGGTTAAAGCAATATCTGATGCTCGCGACAACAGTGATATGGCAGTATTCCTGTCAAACCTTGTACCCAAACACCGCCACTATCGGGCATTAAAAACCGAATTACACCATTATCGCAATATTGCAAAGAATGGTGGTTGGCCAACTATTCCAGCTGGCGTAACATTGCACCCGGAAGCCATTGACAGTCGAATTCCTGCTCTACGCCAGCTGTTACACAAAACCGGAGATCTGATAGGTGTTTCAGAGCCAAATCTACAAATGTATGACGCTGATCTGGTGATTGCAATCAAACGCTTTCAGGAGCGCCACAATTTAGAAGTGGATGGTATTATCGGAAGGGAAACAGCACGAAACCTCAATATCCCTGTGCAGCAACGAATTCAGCAAATCCTTATAAATATGGAACGCTGGAGGTGGACAAAGCATGATCTGGGTGCACGTTATGTACTTGTGGATATTGCAGGCTTTACTCTTCAGGCTGTTGAAAATGATTCAACTCAGCTGGAAATGCGGGTAATCGTAGGAAAACGCCACCACAAAACTCCAGTTTTTAGTGACAGCATCAAGTATATCGAATTTAACCCATTCTGGAATATTACCACCAGCATTGCCCGCAATGAAATGCTTGGGAAATTAAGGAAAGATTACACCTACCTCACAAGGGAACATATCAAGCTGTTCTCAAACTGGCAGGCCGATGGAAAAGAGTTAGACTCAGAGGCTATAAACTGGGATGAAATTAGTCGAAAACAGATAAGCCGTTTTAAATTACGGCAGGAGCCGGGACCGTGGAATGCTCTTGGAGTCGTCAAGTTTGTATTTCCCAATAAATACAGTATTTATTTACACGACACACCCGTCCACAGCCTGTTTGAAAAAGCAGATCGCGCTTTTAGCCATGGCTGCATACGACTCAGCAAACCGGAACAGCTTGCTGGTTTCCTACTGAAATTCAATGACGCACACTGGAACGCGGAAAAGATTCATCAAATTGTTGAGAAGAAAAAACGTAAAATCATAAGCCTTCGCTCTCCCATCCCTGTCCATCTTGTCTACCAGACAGCCTGGGTTGCCAAGGATGAAACAATTCGCTTCAGCAAGGATCTCTATGGTCGGGATCAAAAACTAACTGATGCTTTATTTGACGTGGAATAAAGGTCTAAGAAGAGAACTACCAGAAACGAACACGACCGGTATCAATATGAACGAAATTTGATTTACCGTAAAATCCAACACCACCACATTGCATACCAAGTGCACACTTCTGAAGTTTTTTGGTTGAAACCCCTGTCATTCGTATATCTATAGCCTTGCCCAGCATATGCATACTCCGCTTGGCTACCTTGGAACTTTTATTTCGAAGCTGTTGGTTTGTTTTGAATGAACGATATCCGGAAATCACTTCAAAAGTCCCGTTCCCTCCAAGTTCTTCTCTAATTGAACAGAGTATATCAAGAAGAGTTGGGTCAATGGGGTACACTTCACCTGTTCGAAAATCTTTGAGGAAATCATTAATCTCCCCAAGTGCCTGCTGATCGTAGAGCCCTGGTCTGCCATATGAAATATCCAGCTTCTTACCGGTGTGAGTATGATAAAATGAGAGTGCGCTGGAATTGGCGGAAGCTCCACTTATTGCAGGCAGTGAAAGAGATGCGACTGTAACCGCTGCCATGGATAGAAACTGACGACGATTTATGGAGAGACTCGATACATTTTCAAACATACTATTCTTTAGTATTTCCAGTAATTTTTCGTTAGTACCCACAAAACAGATTGGGAGAAGGTTTTAAAACGCACTAATTTAATAGTTTATCTAAAATTTTACTGAAAAACAAGCCGCAAGTTAAATTTCTCTAAATAACCTCTAATCCCTCCCCTTTAATTGATCTTTCTAACACCCTGTGGTATCAGTATATGAGAATTCATATTACGAAATAATTTTCAATAGACTAGCAGAGCGGTTAAAAAAATATTTCAGGAGATTAGTACATGAAAAAATCAATGATCTATGTCTGTTTCATCCTCACATCCTTACTCCTTCTTTCCCAATATACATCCGCAGAAAATAGGCCTGGTTGTGGAAAAGCCTGTGATAAAAAAGGTGGTCAGGCAGAGCAGCAGGCACTCGATCCTGAAAAACTAAAAAAATACGACGCGTTCCTGGCAGAAACCGTCGATTTACGCAAAGAACTCGATGAAAAACAGGCATCCTTTCAGTCTTTAATGGCCTCCGAAAACCCGGATCCCTCAAAAATAGCCCTGCTTACCCAGGAATACTATCAATTACGTGATTTTCTGACTGAAAAAGCTGTAGAAGCTGGGATCATGCCCCAAAAACAGGGTTGCAATGGCTGTAATAATAAATCCGGAGTTGCATGTGGTCGTGCAGGAGCTGAAAAAAATAATATCGAAAAGACCAATTAGAATTATATAGAGACAACAAAAGGCAGGGTAGCTTAAGCGACCCTGCCTTTTGACAATATGTTTATATCGGAAAATTTCTTTTTCTTCTTGTAGAAAAATTGTAGCTTACTCAAATCTCTCCCAAGCAATGTCATACCGAGTACTTCTCCCTCCCCCCTCCAATAATCGAAAACACCTTTCTTCAAAAGATCATCCAGATCACGAGAGGTGGTTGCTTTAGTGGTTTTTGCCAATGATCTGTATTTTCCGGCCGCAGGCAGTCCTAGTTTTCTGGCAACGGAGGAGCGTACCCCTGAAGGATCAGAAAAGGGGACCAGAAAAGGGGACAGATCTATTTGTTTTTTGCTTTGTAAGTGCATTTATAATAAAGTGAACCTATGCCAAGAACAGCACGAATAATCCTACCCAATACTCCACACCATATTGTTCAACGTGGACATAATCGTCAAACGGTTTTTCCAAGTCCCGACGACTACAACTACTATCGTAACAATCTCATATTTTCTAAAAATGAGTTTGGCTGTAAGATTTATGCATATTGTTTGATGACCAATCATATACATCTCATAGTAGATCCAGGGGATCATCCAGAGGCAATCTCTCGACTTATGAAGTGTGTTGCCGGGCGTCAGACACGATATGTTAATAAACTTGAGCAACGAAGTGGCAGCTTATGGGAGGGACGATTTAAATCCAGTGTTATTTCGACAACAGAATATTTACCAGCCTGTTGCCGCTATGTGGAGCTAAACCCATTACGGGCAGGTATGGTGACCGGTCTTTCTGACTATAAATGGTCAAGTTACAACTGTAAGGTAAAAGGCACGAACGATCCTGTGGTTGATTTCCCACTATCATATCTGGCACTGGGGACAAGTGTCAGCGACAGGCAAAAAGCATACTCTGAATATGTTCTTGGTACCGTGTCAGATTATGAATTAAAGATGATCCGGGGAGCATTGCAACGAGGTCAGGTGACTGGTGGTGATAGGTTCCGTAAAGAGATATCCGAAAGACTTGGTATCCGATTATCTAATAAAGGGCCTGGTCGGCCAGTGAACCGGGGACAGAATGATTTTTGCTGAAAAGACGCAAAAAAATTCAGTCCCCTAACTTCTGAAGGTTTCGGCACATTTACGATTATGTTCCGACACAACATATTGTTATTATCCATATTTACAGGACACACAGTATTTATTTTTCACATCTTCTTGAAAACCTATAACTCTGTTCGATTGGTTTATGTATAGCAGTCAGAGATACTGACAACGCAACAAACACAATCCAACAGAGGAGAAGAAAATGAAGAAATCAGGAATCGTAATGCTTATGCTCGGTGTTTTTCTTGCTACCACCACCATCAGCCATGCCGGCTGGTTTAAAGATGCAGGCCGTTCCATTGGAAAGAGTACCAGACAGGTATCAGAGAGCAGCAAGCGTAGCTACAACAATGCCAAAAGCTATACTTCTAAAAACAAAAGTAAATGGAAGAAAAGTGCTAGCAAGACCTACAAAGACAGCAAGAAGGCAAGCCGTGACGCTCGTGACGGTTTTAGGGAAGGCTACAAAAGTAAAAGTAGAAGATAAAGGGTTCAGCCAGGTTGTCGATTATGAAAAAACTGTTCAAATGGATAAGCATTTCAGCCGTAATTTTTAGCTCAATCTGGTTTGCTTTTGATTACTGGACAGCGGTCAGGATGGAGAAAGTCTGCCAGGACTGGCCGCTGCTGGATCGCAATCTTACAGAGTTTACTCAGGTGTATCCAGCCACAACCGGTGGCCAGTCAACAAAGGACATACAGGTTCTTTATGAAAAGGTTTCTTTAAGCACTCCACAAGATACCAAGGGTAATAATACACGCGACCTACTAAGAGAGTACTTGCGAACAGAGCTTGCGAAACCTGTCTCTGCGATTAAGCCAATGCCAACTGATATCAAGCGAGCTTTGGTTGATAATCAGGAGATCATTGAAAAAATCACCGTCTTACTTTTGACAGAGCCTACCTTGAGCCTTCCGTTAAAACTGGATATAAGATTTGCAGAGTCGATTCCCGCAAACTCAGCATGGATTCGTCCAATTAATGAGCTGCTTGTTGCAAATGCACTGGCTTCACAATCGACTGGCGAGATGTTTAATGCCTGGAGATATCTCAGGGCTTCTTCTCGTCTCACTGATGCCTTGTTTCATCATCCATGGTTTATCTCGCAGATGTTAGCAATTGTTGAAAGTAAAAATATCCTGCTTGCAATGAGGAAAATGACAGCACCAGCACCTGATTGGGCACTGGACTGGCCCAATCATGATCTTGTAAAATGGACACTTACCGCATATACGGCAGAAGCGTATATCATGCAGAACATTGAGAAGAAAGAAAATTTTTCTGATTTTCTGGTAGCAGATAGAGAAATTAGGAAACTATACGGGTTACCCCCTGTGGAAATAGGGAAAGTGACAAAGATTATCTATTCTTTGATAGGGCGTCAATTGATAAGGCTTCACGTATCAAAACAGGTGACAGATAGTCGCCGTATGATTCAAGTACGGTTCAGTGAAGGATTATGCATTCCCCAACCGTCGGAAATAGATAGTAACAATGAAAATTTGTCGTTCTGGTATCCGGGTAAGGACGTACTGTCAGACCTAATTTCAAGCAATCTCCTTTATAGGTATTGGAACAGCCTCTATCTACTGGTAGTTAATAAGACAGGTACTCAAATCATACTGAGGACGAAGGCAATTAAGGCCCAAAGTGCTAATAACCATTGGCCTCCCGCACCATCTATCCCTGCTGATACCTGCCTTGAACATTTATGGAGTTATCAACATAAGCCGGATAATTCTGTGATATTTTCGTATGACAAGCCTCTTCCGAAGGATGTGCCTCTCTCAATGGTGAAACCCGGGTATCTAAAATATATTGGCAATCGTATCGAGTGAAATTGCTTCGCAGTTAAAAAAACGGGAGACGATATGGGAACAGCAATTACTGACGATATCCATGGAAATTCTGCCGGTTTTGAGATGGTACTGGAAGATACTCATTCTGAAAAAGTATAGAAAAGAAGGAAAACGAATTGACAGGATTCTCGGAGTATCAACATGAAACATTTCATCCTGACAATGTGTTTGTTCGATTACTCAGGCAACAGGTACAGTGAAAATGAAAATCCCATCTAGTGCATTACGCACCAAAATCCTGCTGCTCATCCTAGCTGTTTCCGTCCTTCTAATTCCCTTCAGGCACAAGATTCGTTCCCTCATTTATCGGAACAATTATACGGTGACAGAACGCCTTGCACAGTATGAAGAACGGGTTAAAGAACGACTTGGCCCCTCTTTTCAACGGGTAAATGCTGATTACCCACCTCCCTGGATGGGGATTGTGGCCATCAAAGATTCAAAAAAACTTGAGCTATGGGTGGAATCAATACACGGTAATCGGGTTCTGCTGCGTGAGTACCCCATTCTTGCAGCCAGTGGAAAGCCAGGTCCTAAACTCAGAGAAGGTGATTATCAGGTCCCGGAAGGCATCTATAAAGTAGAATCTCTTAACCCCAACAGCCTGTATCATTTATCTCTCAGAGTAAATTATCCCAATGATTTTGACCGGCAAAAAGCCAAAGAAGAGGGCCGCGCAAATCTCGGCGGAGATATCATGATTCATGGGAGTAACCTCTCCATTGGCTGCCTGGCTGTAGGAGATGATACCATTGAGGATATCTTTGTCCTAGCAGCTAAGAATTGGCCACGTCATATTCCCATTGTTATCAGCCCGGTTGATTTCAGAAAAGGTGATACTGTTGGTGATGAAAAAAAAGGAATCTTGTGGCGCCAGGAGTTGTATCAGGATATTCAATACATTCTTGAAAAGTACACGCAGAAATAAAATACAGTATCTTCTTTGAAATTTGCTTTTGGCCTATGGAGTGAAAACAATATTCTTTCTGTAAATGGTGGGCGAGGAGGGATTCGAACCCTCGACCTTCGGCTTCGGAGGCCGACACTCTATCCAGCTGAGCTACCCGCCCATTGCGGTTCTAAGATATTCAAAAAAACATCCCCCCCACACGCAGTGATTAGGGAAATGGAAAAACATGAAGAGTCGAGATAATAGCCTATCCTGAAGAACCAATCAACACAATTCCCTCTTATATTTCCTCCAGATAGGCCTCCCATTCCAAAGGAAGCATGCTCTTTTTCTTAGTATTGCAGGACTTACAACAAGGAACAAGGTTATCCTTTGTGCTCATCCCTCCCCGTGAAAGCGGTACCAGGTGGTCCATGGTCAGATTTTTAAAGGCTGATTTCTTTCCGCAAAAATAGCATTTGCCAGAAGAGGTCTTTTGCTGCCACCACCGGGTCTTACGCAAGTCTCTGGCCTTTGCCCTCTGGGTTCGGATATGGGCATCGTCGGGTGCATCAAAATCAAAGAATTCCCTGCTCATGAAACCAGCTCTCCAAGCAAAATTTTTCGTGATGCACCAATAAGGTACAGGGAGCCTGCAATCAGTATCAGGTCATCTTTTTCTGCTTCTCTTTCAGCTTTCTGGATAGCCTCTTCTACACTGTTACAAAGCCCGCAGCGTCCCTGTAGCTGATCCGGAACATTCTCAAGCAATAACTCTGGTTCCGCCGATCGTTCCCCCTCCGGTTTCGTCAAAATAATCGTATCAGCAAAGGAGGCCACCAGCGGTAATGTCTTCTGCAAATCCTTATCTGCCATCGCTCCCCAGATAAGAATCAATTTCTTATACCTGCATTCTGATTTGAGAGTTTGAACAAGACTTTCAACCCCCGCAGGATTATGGGCACCATCAAGAAGGTATGAAACTGTCCCCTCAGCTCCGCTATAGCTCACCTCTTCCCTGGCGAGTCGATCAAGACAAAAATATTCGAGACGACCTGGCCATTGAACCTTTGCCAAGCCGCTTCTGATCACCTGGTCGGAGCAGGAAAAACCCTTCTCTTGTAACAATCCTATCACTGCAAGGGCAAGAGACGCATTTTCAATCTGATAATCACCCTTCATTGAACAGCGCAGCTGATCATAGGAAGTCTCAGCAAAACATCCTTTCCCCTGCCACTGCCAACAGCCATCTGCATCCGTTACGGAATCAAAGGAGTCATTATGTAGAAATAAGGGGACGTTTTTTTCGGCACAAACGGCCCTGACCTCTTCAAGCCCGGCACCCGTTTTCACAGCAGAGACAACGGGAGTACCAGCCTTTATGATACCTGCCTTTTCCCCGGCCACAGCACTTATCGTATTGCCAAGATAAGCCTCATGATCCATGCTCACATTGGTAATCACCGACACAAGAGGAGTAACAATATTGGTGGCATCAAGTCTGCCGCCAAGCCCGGTCTCAAGAACCACCAGATCTAGTTCTTCTTCTGCAAACCAGAGAAAAGCAAGTGCTGTGGTAAACTCAAAGTAGGTTATCTTTTCATCACCAAGCACCTCTCGTATCCGGGTAGCCAACACCGCAAACGTTTCCTCACTGATAAAGGTGTTATTAATCCTGAATCGCTCTCTTACGGAACTGAGATGTGGTGAAGTATACAAACCCACCCGGTACCCGGCCTCGGACAATAGTGTCATCAGCGTCATACTTACAGACCCCTTACCGTTGGTCCCGGCAACGTGGACGATTGGCAGGTTCTGTTCCGGGTTTCCAACTTTGGCCATAAAGGAATGCATTGCATCAAGGCCGAGCTTGATTTTATGAAACTGGAGACTGTCAAGATAGTCCCAGGCTTGCTGATAATTCATATATTTTACACTAGGGAAAGTTTTGCATAATCAAGATGCAGGGTTTTAACGCCATGCCGTTGAAAGGCGATATCAACCGATCGCCCTTTAGGTGTGCCATTAACCATACCTTTGCCAAAGAATGGATGCTGAACCCAGACACCTTTTTTCAAATCCTTCACGGACAGCTTTGTCTTCTTTGCCTTTTTGGTAAAGGTCATCGCACTCGATGATGAGGATTGAGCAGTAAGAAAAGAGGGGCCACTACGCTCAATACCATCACGATCAATTCGCTCAAAAAGACCTGCGCGTAATTCAGATAGAAAGGGCGACATCCCGACTCTGCGAAATTGACGATCGGGAGTCATAAGCTCACGTGGATAGGTGAGATAGAGATACTTTCTGGCTCTGGTTGCTGCCACATAGAGAAGTCGTCGTTCTTCTTCCCATTGCTCACCAAGTCCTGCTGCCGCATGAGGAAAACGCCCATCGGCCAGCCCCATAACAAAAACAGCGTCCCATTCCAATCCTTTTGAAGAATGAATTGTGGATAGAATCATCCGTTCCTTATCTTCCTTTGAAATACCCTTGGCAGTCTCTGGAGGATCAAGTGTGGTATCATCAACAAAGGTCTGCAGATCCTCATATCCTGCAACAATGGATTTTAACTGATCAAGGTCCTTTTGACGTTTGGGATAATCATCACGGTAAATATGTTCAAATAATGGCTTATAGTAGGCCCATGCAAGTTCATACAGGACTCCCGGAGTATTCTCTTTCTCCATATCCTTAAACAACTGGGCAAGAGCGGCAACACCATGTTTCCATGTTTTTCCGCAGGGGTATTCAGATAATGCCTGTCCTGGGTTTTCGGCATTGGCAATAGCGTCTGCAATTTTCCCGGCAGTTTTAGGGCCCACCTTATCAAGATGCAGTAAAATACGATTCCAGGAAAGAGTATCAAAAGGATTAACCTGAAGCCGCAGAAAGGCGATAACATCCTTCATATGAGCAGACTCAGTAAGCTTCATGCCACCTCGTTTCTCAAAATCAACAGCCCTCGAATTAAGCTCCATTTCAAGCTTATAGGAGTGAAAACCGGATCGAAAAAGTACTGCAATATTATTTAGCTCTACTCCCTGTCCCCGTAACTCTGCTATTTTCTTTGAGACAAAAGCAGCCTCTTCCCGTTCATCCCTTCCTGCAAATAATCGAGGCTTATAATCCCCTTTTATCTTTGTAAAAAGGGTTTTGGCATACTTCTCCGTAGCATTATCAATAATATCGTTGGTTAGAGATAGTATGGGCTGAGTGGAACGGTAGTTCTCCTCAAGTTTAATCACCTTGGTATCCTTAAACACCTTGGGAAAACGCATAATATTATAGAAATCAGCCCCGCGAAACGAATAAATAGATTGGGAATCATCACCCACCACCATTACATTTTCATGACCGTATGCCAACAGACGAACAATATCTGCCTGAATAAGATTGGTATCCTGATACTCATCCACCATGATATGAGAGTATCGTGCTGCAATCTCTTTTCTGGCATCGGGAACTTCATCGAGTAGGCGTTTCCAGTTTACCAGTAAATCATCATAATCCATCAGCCCATTATTGAATTTGAACTCCTTATAATGCTTATCCAGATTCAAAATAGCATCCACATGTTCACTCAGGTGCGGATAGCTTTCAAAAATCAGATCATCAATGGGAATGGATTTATTGATTGAACCGGAGAGTATATTGATAAGAACTCTCTTGGTGGGAAACTGTTTATCACGACCAGTAAGGCCAAGAGAACCTTTCAGAAGATTAATGATACCTTCAGCATCGGAACGATCGATAATGGTAAAGGAGGAGCCAAATCCAAGATGATGACCATGCCTGCGAAGCAGCATATTGGCAATACCATGAAAAGTTCCTCCAACAACACGGCGACAGGTTTCATTCAGGAGTTGCCCCGCTCTCCAGAGCATCTCCTGGGATGACTTTCTGGTAAATGTAAGTAGAAGAATTTTTTCAGGAGCAACGCCTTGTTCCAGAAGGTAGGCAACTCTATAGACAAGGGTTCTTGTTTTACCACTTCCCGCACCTGCAATAACAAGTAGTGGTCCCTCGGTGCTTATTACTGCTTCTCGCTGGGAAGAGTTCAATTCATCAAGATTAACCGATGAATTAAGTGAATCAGTTTGACTGTAAGAGATAGTATTTTCCATGACAGCTACTTTACCATAGAGACTTTTCAGCTGCAACGTTGGTTGACAGGAGTGGCAGGCCGTTTATACTATGCTGTAGATTAGGGGCAACTATTTGATAATTTTAATAGAGAAACAAAACCATGGATACAAGTAAAATTGATGCACTCTTCACCCCGGAAACCCTGCAGCAGCTCTTTCCAAAAGACCGCACAAATGATTTTTTTGAAGCCCTGTTTGGTGATGCCGATGAAGGCTCCTATGATATAGAACTTGGATATGGTGGAGTGAACGGCAACAACCTGATTATAGAACTGAAACTTCACGAACGCCCCGGATGTTGCCTTGCCTGCAATCTGACTCAAGGCTTACCACAGGTTTTCAGTCGCCATCCTGTTATTAATGTGGCAGGACTTGTGACCGACGTGGATAAACTCCTTGGAGCGGATACAAGTTGTACGGAATGGTCTCTTGGCTACACAGAACAGCGCCAGAAAGAGATGCATATTATTCCAATCAATATAACTCTTGGCTAATTAGTACAATTAAAGCAAAAAAAAAAGGCCAATCCCTGTTAATAGGATCGGCCTTTTTTATTGTTCTATTTGAAATTAACAGACATTTACTCTGGAACGACCGTCTGACTTAGCTCTATAAAGAATATCATCAACCCGCTGCATCCACTCATCAAGATCCTCTTCTTTTTTCCACTGAGTCATTCCGATAGAGACACCAAGCTTAATTTCAGAATTTGCATGGATTTCGAGATCTGCAACAGCCTGACAAAGACGTTCGGCAAGAATCCGACCACTCTTTTCATCGGTATCATCCATAACCAGAATAAACTCATCTCCACCAAAACGAACGAGTAAATCAGTGGATCGAATGGCATCGCGGAACACATTAGCAACTTTTTTAAGAACAGCATCACCCTGCTGATGGCCAAGATTATCATTAATCTGTTTAAAATGATCAAGATCAAGAGACGCCATGGTCAAAGAACGTTTGTAACGTTTAGCACCAAGCATAATATCGGTAATTCGTTCATCAAAAACACGCCTGTTAGCAAGTCCTGTTAAGGCATCTTTTCTCGCACTTTCAAAAAGCTCTTCATACTCGATCCCACGGCGAAGGGACTCCGCAAGAACCAGCAATGACTCATTAATAAGGCTTATTTCATCATCAGCAAGTTCTCTTTCATCTTTTAAAATAATGAGGATTCCAGCATCTTCAGCGGTCTCAATCAGCCATTTATGAGCATAATGCCCATCTTCACTCACATATGCTTTTGCTTCCCTGTCAGAATTATTGAGAACCTCTTCAGCAAAAGCAATAATGGAACGGCGTTTTGGTCCATGACCTGAACAGAATAAATGTTTCTTTGCACGTACCTGATTTTTATAGCCCACCAGTTCGTGCTCCACTTGAGGCATCAACCAGACTGAATATGATTCTATCATACCGGAAACATCAAGCACGCCAGCCATACGGCCATGCAGTTTGTTCATGAGATCAAGTCGTTCCGTCTGTCGCCTGAAATGATCAAGTTCAACTCTTACCCGATCTATTCCCTCAATTTTTCTATCGATTGAAGGTATGTGCGAAAAAGACTTTGTCATGCTCATTATATGGTTTCCTCTATAAGATTTCTTTCGGTTATTACTTTTATCGGCAAGTAAGAAATATTCCTTAAGTAACTTCCGGTAATTATTTATTAGCAATTGCTATGCCAGAAGAAATCCCGGATACAACGCAGTTGTACATGATATAGATTACACCATATTTTCAGTATATTAGAGAGATTCTCCTATTTTCAAACCTGGCCGTTCATTTTTTTGACACTTGTTTTTTTCTTTTCGTCATCCCAAGCAAACGCGCCGCCAAAATCGTCATATTTTTGACACGACCTGTTTGAATCAACCTTCTCAGTAAGGTATTGATGTATTTTCACTGTCTTTTTTTAAATCTCGATGCTACACTCCTGACTACTCATTCCCTCTCTCAACAGGATTACAACCAAACCATGAAACTTAAAGATATTATCGGTCAGCTTTTTATTCTTGGCTTTAATGGATTATCCATTTCCTCCAGCCACCCCATAGCCGCGGATATCAAAGAACGAAATCTCGGAGGAGTAATACTCTTTGACAAACTTCTCGCAAAAAAAGAGAACAAGAACAATATAGAAAGCCCGGCCCAGGTAAAAAAACTTACCACTTCTCTGCAAAGTCACACCTCCACTCCTCTTCTTATTGCTATTGATCAGGAAGGAGGAATGGTCAAAAGACTAAAACCCCAGGCAGGATTTCCAGAAACAGCGAGTGCCTGGAAAATGGGTTCTCAGGATGATTCAACACTCACAGCCATTCATGCAGGTTGCACTGCCCAGACTCTGAACAACATCGGGATCAATTACAACCTTGCCCCCGTCGTTGATCTCAACATATTCCCGGATAATCCGGTGATAGGAAAAATAGAGCGCAGCTTCTCTGCTGATCCGGAAAGTGTGTATCATCATGCCCAAATTTGGATCAATGAGCACAAAAAACATAAAATACTCTCATGCCTGAAGCATTTCCCAGGACATGGTAGCTCGGAAACCGATTCTCACCTTGGATTTACGGATATCAGTACAAGCTGGCAGGAGACAGAACTTATTCCCTTCAAAAAGCTAATAGCCAAGACAGGTCAAGACCGGGTCGAGTCTGTGATGCTGGGACACCTGTTCCACAGTAAGTTTGATAAAACCTACCCAACCAGCCTTTCTCATGCCGTTGTTCAAAATATGTTACGTGACCAACTCGGTTTTGAGGGAGTAGCAATAACGGACGATCTTCAGATGAGGGCAATAACGGATAAATACGGTATTGAGGAATCTGCCTGCCTGGCCCTTGCCGCCGGCGTTGATATGATTATTGTAGGAAATAATCTGGAATATGATCCTGAATTCCTGCAGCGTGTCATTCCTGCAGTAATACAAGCGGTGGAGGAAGATCGAATTCCAGAAAAGAGAATTCACGAAGCATGGCAGCGTGTTATAGACATGAAACAATTACTGTCCTAACATCCTGTAAACAGTATGTTCATTGGAGCAAAGAATGGAACAAAACAATTTCACCCAGGAAACACACCCTTCTGTTATAGGATATATTCTGTGGGTTTTTGGATTTCTGGGAGCCCATCGCTTTTATTACGGTAGACCCATTTCAGGTACACTCTACTTTTTTACACTCGGCCTCTTTTTTATCGGATGGATTGTAGATTTATTTCTAATACCAGGGATGAGCAGAGAAGCCACCATTAAGTTTCAACAAGGACCGATTGACTACAATATTGCCTGGATACTCCTTACCTTTCTAGGAGTATTTGGCATCCACAGGTTCTATCAGGGAAAGTGGATATCAGGTATCCTTTACCTACTAACCGGCGGTTTCTTTTTAATTGGAATTATATATGATTTCTGGACATTAAACGACCAGATCAATCTGATCAATAACGGTATGACGTAAAACCAGTCCCGGATTAGCGACCATCCAAAATTGATCTCACCATGGATGCAAGCTTCTGCAGGGTGATCGGCTTTGTAAAATAAGTAGAAAATCCTGCGGAGTACAGCTCATCCTCTGTAAGTTTGGACTCATACCCGGAGCAGAGAATAACTGGCATTGTTTCTCTGCATTTTTTTATCTCAACGCAAAGCTCCATACCCGTCATATCGGGCATGGTTAAATCTGTTATAACCAGATCATAGGCATCCGGCTGGCTGGTAAACAGTGCTAAAGCCTTTCTCGGTTTCAAACAGGTAGTAACTATATATCCGAGTGTCTCAAGTATTTTCTTTGTAACCTCAAGAACAGCAATCTGATCATCAACAACGAGAACACGTTCGGTACCGACAAAACGAACCACAGGGTGATCCTCAACAGCAGCATCAGCATCCTCCGTTTCAACACAAGGGAAATAGAGATGAAACACAGTCCCCCCTCCCCCTTCGCTTTGTAACTCAATCAAGCCGCCGCAGTGGGTCACAATCCCATGTACTACAGCAAGGCCCATTCCAGTTCCCTGCTCCTTTTCTTTGGTGGTAAAATAGGGTTCAAATACTCGCTCCTGAAGATCACTGGAAATACCGGGACCACTATCAGCAACCGACAGCTCTACCCAGTCACGCCCCTGATTGTTTCTATTGCTCTTCGCAAGTCGTACCGTTATTACCCCCTGTTCATCTCCAATGGCCTGAGAGCTGTTTGTACAGAGATTGAGTAGTACCTGATGCAACTGAACCGGATCAATGGACACCAAACCGCAATCGGAATCGATATCTTCAAGCACCTCAATAGTTGCAGGCAAGGTCACCCGAAGAAGTTTTATGACCTCTTTAACGATCGGATGCAGGTATTGCGGTGATGCCTTCTGTTCACGGCTTCTTGAGAAGGTAAGAATCTGTTCGACTAAACTCTTAGCCCTTTTGGCAGCGGTAAGAATTTCTCCAATATATTGTTTGGACGTTTCATCGGGATTCTTTTCGCGTTCGGCCATAAGCCGCATAATTTCCGAATACCCGATAATAGGGGTTAAAACATTATTAAAATCGTGGGCAATCCCACCAGCCAGAGTTCCAATAGCCTCCATCTTCTGCGCATGACGCAGTTGCTGCTCTGTCTTTCTCTGTTCAGTACGATCGATCAATGTGGTTATTATCCCGAGAACACGATTATCATCCTCCGCAATTGCAACTTTATTGAATATCACAAAGCGTTCACTTCCATCGGGATGTTGAACCGTAACTTCAAATGTGTCCTTACCACCAGCGTTAAGGATAACACTGTCCACATCTTTATTTTTTTCTCCGGCCTCCCCTCCTATAAGCGTGCACAGATTAACTGTCTGAAGATTTTTCTGTTGGTCTAACTCAAAAAACTTTTTAAAAGCACGATTGGCCCCTAAAAAGTCTCCATCGACATTCTGTACACAAACAGGTACAGAAATAGCGTCGACTATTTTTTGATCAAAACAAAAAACTTCATTGCAGCAGGGGTCTTGCTCAGCCATGGATTTATTTAACCCTATTATGAACTTCCTCTATCTTGGTGTAATTGTCTAAAAACAACTCTACAACATAAGGATCAAAATGGATTCCTTTTTGTTCTATAATAACCTTCTTTGCCTCACTCAGTGGCCACGCCTCCTTATATGGACGTTTCGATGAAAGCGCATCAAAAACGTCACAGAGAGCAGCAATACGCCCTGGAAACGGTATTTCTTCCGCCCGAAGGCCAAGTGGAAAACCTGTGCCATCCCATTTTTCATGATGAGTCAGTGCAATAAGATGGGCCATATTCATAAGTTCATTATCGGCACCAAACAGAAGATCAGCACCAATAAGCGTATGCCGTTTCATTTCATCAAACTCATCGGGAGTAAGTGTCCCCTTTTTATGCAGTATAGCATCACTAATACCGAGTTTACCAATATCATGCATGGCACTGGCATGGAAAAAAAGTGTCAACTCATGTTCCCGCATCCCATGGGCACGCCCTAGAATAACACAATAATGAGCCATTCTGGTAATATGACGACTTGTTTGATGGTCATGATACTCTGCAGCCTGTACCAGCCTGTTGGTTATCTCAATCTGCGTTTCCCGAAGCTCACGGGTCCGCTCAAGTACAATCTCTTCCAGTTCATCACGATGCCGCTGTAATTCGCGCTGAGCCATGCAAAGAGCGATATGAGTCTGCACTCTGGCTTTAACGATAACTGGATTAACAGGTTTTACGATATAGTCAACGGCCCCGAGAAGAAAGCCTCGTGTCTCATCCTTTTCTTCATTCATTGCCGTAACAAAAATAATAGGAATATTGGCAGTATCACGCTGGGACTTCAAGCGCTTACACACTTCATACCCATCCATTCCAGGCATCATAACATCAAGCAAAATAAGATCCGGCTTTTTCTCATTGGCGGCCCTAATTGCGTCAAATCCGCTGGTTGCAACAACAAGACGATAATTTTCGCGAAGTGCCCCAACAAGAATTTTGATGTTAGCAGGAATGTCATCGACAAGAAGGACTGTACTCTTTTTCCTGTTCACTCTATTCCCCTTTTTCCTGAAAACTCTTTTCTATACGGACTATAAAGTCTGCAGCCCGCTCAAAATTATAATTTCGAAGATGATTTTCCATACGTGTTATTTCTTCATCAATTCCCTGCCCTTGGAAACTCGATTTTTTCTCGATCCAGAATTCCTCAGACATGGGGTCAAATTCCTGTATCATACACTTCAACTGCGAAAGTATTATCAGCAAATCCTTACGATCAACATCGGTCAGTTCTTTTCCTGAATCTCCCCCCCTAGCATCTCCACAAAGTGCTTCAAGCTCTGAAACTGCTCGGGCAAGAACGGACAAGCTGTCTCTAATCTGCTGGATATAATCCTCACATTGGACAGAAATGGCTTCAGAATCGATGGGCTCCATTTGCTCGCGCCTACCATGAATACCTTTCAGAAAAAGCTCAAGCTTCAAACTCGCATCCTGAAGACGGTGTGCTGAAAGATTGGCGGCAGTGCCTTTAAGAGTATGAACTTCCTTAATAGCATCCAGCGTATTCGCTTTATTTATTCCAGGTAATCTTTCTATAACATTACTACCAAACTCGAGAAGATCACTTAGCATCCGGATATATGCCTTGACGTTTCCTGCCATCCTGGCAACACCCGACTCTATATGCACTCCAGGTAGTGACTCCGGAATTTCAGACGCTCCATCGGCTAACTGAAAGGCAGCCGCTTTTTCATGGTAAACGGTTTCAACTTGATCAGGTCTGGTCCAACGGGTTAGAACAGAAAAAAGGAGTTCGGGAGTGATAGGCTTGGCAACGTAATCATTCATGCCAATCTGCATACACTTTTCACGATCCCCCTGCATAGCATGAGCCGTGACGGCAATCACCGGCAAATCAGTAAGTACCGGGTTAGCTCTTATTGCTTTCGTTGCCTGGAATCCATCCATCACCGGCATCTGAACATCCATCAGCACCGCATCAAACTCTTCTCCACGATCGCGAAGAATATGAACAGCCTCCTGACCATTATTGGCAATTTCGACTATAATTCCTATACTTTCAAGAAGTTCTCTTGCAACATTTTGATTAATTCTATTATCTTCAGCGAGCAAAATTCTGACTCCTGCCAGGTGTTCAAAACTGACAACCTCACGCCGCACTTCACGGTCATCAAGACTAGAGTGCATTGCCTCGGGATAATTGAAAATATCCATTATAGTATCAAAGAGCAGGGACTGCTTCACAGGTTTTGTAAGAAAATAATTAACCCCTGCTTCCTTTGCAAGCACCACCTCTCTCTCACCACCAAAAGCAGTCATCATAATAATAGGTACATTTTCAGCACCATCCATGGCACGGAAACCTTTTACACACTCTATTCCATCAACCTCAGGCATACGCCAATCCACAAGAATAAGATTATAGCGTGAAATTCTCTTGCCGATGCGCTCCTTCGCAGCATTACAGGAAGAGACGACATCCACCTGAAAATGGAACGATTCCAGCATCTTGGTGGTGATACAACGAGCGGTTTCATTATCATCAATAACCAGCACTCGAATTCCCCTGATGGAAGCTGGTACCACATACTGAATTTCACGCTCAATTGGCTGTCGTGCAAATTCAGCAGTAAAAAAGACCGTGGTGCCTTCATCAGGTTTACTCTTCACCCATATTTCACCGCCATGAAGGTTAACCAGACGGCGGCAAATGGAGAGGCCAAGTCCAGTTCCACCATACTCACGGGTCATCGAGCCATCCGCTTGGGTAAATGGTTCAAAAAGTGATTCATACTGTTCTTCGCCAATCCCCATTCCAGTATCACTTACTGAAAAGAGAATTTTAACACCACCAGTGGTCTCGGAATCCAAAGTGGCATGAACAAAGATAACCCCCTGATCAGTAAACTTAACGGCATTTCCGAGGAGATTGATAAAAACCTGTTCAAGTCGTAACGGATCTCCTCGCAGAGCAACGGGAATACCCGGCTCAATACCGATAACAAGCTCTATATTTCGGTTGGCTGCCTGATCACTGAAGAGATCGGCTAACTTATCAAAAAGTTGATGCAGTTGAAAATCAACACGTTCAAGAATAATCTTCCCAGCTTCTATTTTTGAAAAATCAAGAATATCGTTAATAATTGCCAGAAGAGATTCTGCCGATGAACGTACAGTCAGGAGATACTCCCGAAGTTTAGGGCTTAATTTTTTATTGAGCGAGAGCCCGACCATACCAATGATCGCATTCATCGGCGTTCGTATTTCGTGACTCATATTGGCAAGAAAGCTTGATTTCGCTTCATTTGCTGTCTGCGCTTCCATCATGGCACGTTCAAGCTTCTCCGTTCGTTCACGAACCAGATCATGTAGAGAATCATTTAGTTCCCTGAGCTCAGTATCCCGATATTCTACAGCCTTGCGCATTGATTCAAAGGCCGAGGCCAATTTGCCAAGTTCATCGGTTGCCCCAAGAGACAGACGATGAGAAAAATCACCGCTTTTCATGGCATCGGTTGCATCGACCAGACCATCAAGACGCCTGGTCCATTCACCAATTCCTTTCAAGATTATAAATATTCCAAAAGCAGCCGCGAGATGGGCCGCAACAAGTGACACAAAGGCCTGATGCAGCTGTGCCTTACGAACCGCACCAAGTGACAAAGCAACCAGCACACTGCCAACTTCTTTTACTTCAAGGGATGTGTCAGTGGCATTCGCTGAAGCTGACCAGCCGGAAAAGCTCTTGTCCGTTTGAAAAACAATGGGATGTGATACAATAAGAGAGCCGCTGTTGCTTCCATTTTTGACAAAAAAATCATAGGCCTCATCATCGAGTTTTCTTTGGGCTACGATCTCCTTTTCATTGTTATACACGAGAAGAAACTGCACCTGCTTATTCCAGAGAAAGCCACCGATAAGCCTGTCCAGTTCCTGCTTATCCTGAACAATCATAGGCAACTCTGCCGCCTGAGCCAACCCTTGAACGATAGCCTCTGCAGACTTCTTCTGCTCCGATTCAATAAGACGATTGGTCTGGAAGATATTGATTGCAGTGGCAAGAGACAGACTTACTGCAACAACTGCCATTACAATAAGTGTCGCTTTGGCACGGAGGGTATAGTTTTTTATCGAAAAAGAAGGAACCACTAGTGTCTCGTTAATGATGAAATGACGCTAAATCGCGCCGTGATGTTTGCTTCATTTTTTTTAGATCTGTGACGCATAGTTACGCTACGTGGCTCAAGGCACGACGAAGCAGGTGTGAAAAGAGGACAAGCAAAATACGTTACATTAACACTTACGCAACATTATTTTAGTGAGTCCCAATAATACTGGCCTGGTTCACAACATCAGCAGGCAATGAAATTCCAAGCCTGTTAGCAACCACCATATTCACAGCAATAGTGACTCCGGACGAGACAGGTTTATCATTTAACGTATCATCGTCAAATCCGTTAACGACCAAAGATGCAGCATATTCTCCCTGCAGAACAGGGTCAGCATCCAGACCAAGAAGTGCCCCTGCTTTAACAAAAGAGCCCGAAAAACCGAAAACAGGCACCTGCTGTCTAAGAGAAGAAAGAAGCAGATGATTAACCGTTGCCCGATTATAAATCGCAGAATCTGCCATGGTCCATATCAGCCCGACATCACGGAGAAACAATTCAGCAATGGCATCTGCCATGGACTCACTCTTATCAACATCAATGGCCTCAAGAGTCCAGTTGTTCGGCAAATGCTCCTTTACATCAATTAAAGTCATCATACTTTTGTGTGATGAAGAGCGATAGAGCATGGCAATAGAACGAAGCGTTGGTATTGCCTTTTGAATAATAGTAAACTGCTCCTTCACAGGCATTGTTACCGAGACACCCACCACATTTTCCTGACCATTCTCAAGGCCAATTTTTTCAGGATCGGCAACCATGCAGTACACAAGGGGAGTTGTGTCCGGAAGAACTTTATGAAGATGTGCAGCAGCCCTGCTCCCAATGGCCACCCACATCTTGGTTTTATAAATTTCTGCTAAAAATTCGGGAGTAAGTTCGGAAAGCTTTACCGATAGGTATTCACGAGTGTAGATACCCTGTTTTTCGAGTGATGAATTCAGGGCATCGGCAGCCTGTTGATATGGGGCAGCGTCGGAACTCAACACAAGAACAACACTGTATGATGCCTGGGCATTATTGACAAAAAACAGACTAAAGAAGCAGAACAGGACAAAAAACTTCCCGCCCCTACCACTCAACTGCTGTTTATCAACGTATGTTCCCATTATTATTGGCACTATTTTTAGAATTGTTTTCTATTCCACTTAAACAACAAAAAACTTTTTTACTGTGTTGTATGTTTTCTTTTTCTTAAATACAAGTTCTTTCGATTCAAAAGTCAAATTGCAGGCGACAAAAGAACACTCTTCCTGGAGTGGGGGAGCCGCTAGTCAGATCCAGACCAATAACAGGATCGTACTCCTTTTTCAAAAGGTCCATCACACCAAGCATAATTTCTCCCTTTTTCTCCATAAACCTTCTGGAAAGAGTGAGGTCAAGATGGTTTGAAGATTCTATTGATAAATCAGACACATCCTCATCCACAGCACTCGAGTACGCATATTGCCCATTAAAGACCCAATTCTCATCGATCCTCCAACGAAGATTCATACCAAGCTTATGTTCAGCTGGTAGAAATGCACGAATAGACTGGTTTGTATACTCTGTTTTAAAATCATTAAAAGCATACCAGACACCTACAAGCACTGAACCAACTTCATAATCAAACTCAAGCTCAACACCATACCCTTCAGCATCACCCGTATTATCAATAAAGAAACTATAGGATGGTAAGCCCTCTGCTGTCATTCCATACTCTGGCTGGCCGCCACCAATCAAATCCTTGTACCACATATAATAGAGATCGGTTTTAAAAGTAGCCTGTTCCGAAACAGTCCAATGATATCCACTCTCTAGCGACCATGCCTGTTCAGACTTCATATCAGGATCAACTGCAAACTGAAAATCAAACCCGGCTTTCTGTGGGTCATTATGAAAAAGTGCATTACGGATAAACCCAATTGGCTGGCGATAGGATTTAGCAGCACTAATACGAACAACATGATTCATGAGTGAATCAAGACCATAGAGAGAAGAAACCCGTCCTGACCAGTCCGTCTCTCCCTCAGAAAAATAATCGCCACGGAGCTGAGCTTCAAACAGAAGCTGTTTGGAAAACTGATATCTGTCAGAGGCAAATAGTCCAAACCAGTGCTCGGTAAGGTCTTCTTCGGAAAGAGTAAAAACATCGGGTGTGATCGCTCTTGATGAGATAGAGGAAGTTTTGAAATTACCACCAAATGCAACAGAGTGAGATGCCCAACCTGTCATATTTGCCTGGGCTTCAAAATCATTTTCCAGCACCTGATACTCGGCTGCCCCATAAGAAGGACGATCCATATCCTGATAACGGCCTGCCCAGCGAAAATATCCTTCCATATCAGAGCTGAATACTTTTTCAGCTTTAATAAATCCATTTGCAGTATTAAGCTCGTTGGTTCCCTCGGCTGAAATACCTGCTGTTTCAAAAGGTCCTTTATCAGTTCCCGTCATCCCTGCACCAAAAGTAAGGGCAAGTTCTGATTCAGTTTTATATTTCAGCTCCCCTCTGGCTACTGTACGGCGCTGAAAATCATCCCCTCCCTCCTCCTTGTCCAAATCAAGAATTTCAGCAGAAGACTTCAAGTCCTCATAACCGGCAGACAACAACCAGCTCCATTTTCCGCTAGCATCTGCAAAGCGCATTTGGGAGGAACTATCACCAAACTGACTCACGTTGGAAGTAACAAAAAGCCCGGGAACCGTTTCCGGGTCTTTGGTAATTATATTAATAACCCCGGACAGGGCATTGGCCCCCCATGCAGCGCCACCTGAACCGCGAACAATCTCTATCCGCTCAATATCCTCCATCATTACAGGCAGAGAACTGAACTCAGGTCCGCCAAAGGCAGGACTATCGGCAGGCATTCCATCAACAAGGGTCATCATTCGATCGGAAAACATACCCTCCAAGCCATGAATACCAACACCATATCTATTTCGATCCATCCGAATCACATCAACCCCAGGAGCATAACGCAGAGCTTCCTGAATAGTGCTATGGCCCCCATAATGCAGGTCATCGGCAGTAAGAACGCTCACGGGTACGGAAAGAAGATTTTCAGGTTGTTTTTGTCTGGACGCAGATACAACTAGTGTCATATCTTGAAATAATAGCAGTTCATCGGCCTCACCAAAATCATCACTAACCATGGCAAAAGACGAACCAGAAGACAGAAGAAGACATGAAGAAAGTACTACAGCTGTACGAATTCTTCTCTTTGAAGAAAAAACAGCCTCACGCATAACCATAAAACCTCCGCTTACCAACTAATGACCCACCCTACTAAAGGGTTTCCTTTAACTTTTCACCCTAGAAACATACTGCTATAGTGATTTTTTTGAAAGCGAAAATTTTATTTTTTGATGTGATCCCACCGACATAAGACACATTCCCATTGAACAACAGATCTCATCAACTTGTTTTTAACCTCTGTAAGGGGTCTAAAACCTCCAAAAAGACCTAACTCGTTACGAGTTCTAATTATCCACGAGCAACAAAAAAACAGTGGTTCAACAGGAGGATGTTGATTTTTTCTCCTTTACCTTGACTCTTACGATCCGGCTCGTTAAAATTCACCCTTTCCTGGCTGTAATACTTTCGAACATCAAAAAATAATTTCGTGCAATTCAATGAATATAGACCCTTTCCCAAAACCGTTCTCTTGCAAAGAAAAGCCAAGTATCGACTACCCCTGTTCCTGGCTATACAAAGTCATAGGGCTCGATGAGGAGGCACTGAGACGTGCCATCGAAATAGTAATTGGAGACAAAGATGTACTAATCACTCGCTCCAACACCAGCTCGGGTGGAAAATACTGCAGCCTTAATGTTGAGTTCGTCGTTGAAGATGAGGAAACACGACTCCGCTATTATCAACACCTCAAAAATCACGCAGCTGTTAAAGTTGTAATGTAGGGACACCCCATGGACCAAGATATCAAGGATAAAGACTCCCGGCTGATTCCAATTCTTCGAGAAGGAATAGCGGTAATACAGATGATTTTTTTTAAGGAATACAAGTCAGTTGTTTTGCGCAGGCATCCCGGTCTTGACGCTTCGACACAAACCATGCTGGCAGGTGCCATCACCAATGAAATATTTGGCACTCACAACAAAGAAGAAAAATTCCAACAGTTCCGCAACAAACACCAGGGTATAATCGAGCAGGAATTAATGGCCATAACCAGTGAATTACCGCACATAGCAACTCAGCTTGCAGATGCATTACGCATTCAGACACTTTGTGACAACCAAGAAGGAATTGATTCCGCTTATGTACTGAAACAGGCCGATGGTTTTGGGATTTTGTCACAGGATAGTGAACTCCCCATGCCATCCACTTTTATGGAAACGGTGCGCACACTCGGAGCTCTACATAAACTCATCATTCCTCCCGTCGAAATTGATACGACTGAGGAACATAATTTGCTTCAATAATTTTTCACCCCACACCCCCAGGAGGGAACAATGAGAAAATCAGTAACTGGTTTATCTTTGGTACTTGTTGCAGCCTTAACGCTTTTGATCAGCCCGGCTCAAACCATTGCATCCGAAAACTTTATTTTTGGACTGCTTATGGTTGGCCCTGCAAACGATCACGGCTGGAGCCAGGCCCACTTTGAAGCTGGAAAAGAAATTGAGAAGCATATTCCTGGAAGCAAAATGATCTATATCGATAAGGTCAATCCTGCTGACCGCCCTGGAGTAACCGTTCCATTTCTGGTGGATGATCTTGTTTCCAAGGGTGCGCAACTCATTATTGGTAACTCCGACGATATGACTGATGGCATCCGTGAAGCAGCGATGCTCCACCCCGAAGTGAAGTTCCTCCATATTTCCGGTTCCGACGCCCTCAATCCAAAGTCTCCTGCGAATCTTTCCAACCTTATGGGTAAAATGGAATATGGCCAGATGATGGCAGGTTTTGCCGCAGCAATGAGTACAAAAACCGGAAAAATTGGGTACCTTGGACCATTAATCAACGATGAAACCAAACGTCTCGCAGCCGCCTGCTATCTTGGCGCCCGTTACGCATGGACCACTGTCCTCAAAAAAGATCCTGCAGCGCTCAGCTTTAAAGTTTCCTGGATCGGTTTCTGGTTCAATATTCCAGGTGTAACCTCTGACCCCACCCAGGTTGCGAAAAACTTTTTTGATTCCGGAGCCGATATTGTTATTTCAGGAATCGACACAACCGAAGCCTTAATCGTTGCTGATCAGAAGAAAAAAGAAGGTGCCGATGTCGCGGCTATCCCCTATGATTTTGAAGGAGGGTGTGATACCGCCCCGGATGCATGCCTTGGTGTTCCTTACTTTAACTGGTACCCAGGCTATAGCCACTTTATCAACAGCGCAAAAGACAACAGCTGGAAAAAAGAATGGCTCTGGCTCAGTCCAGAATGGGCTGATATGAACAATGCAATGACATCCACCATCGGCTTCAAAAATGGAAACGCTCTCTCAAGTGATGTAAAAACAGCTCTTGCCAGCTTTGTCAAAGGTCTTGGTGATGGTTCCATATCTCTCTTCAGCGGACCCCTTAACTTTCAGGACAAATCTGTTTTTCTCAAAAAGGGTGAAACTGCAACCGATATGCAGATTTGGAACCTCCCCCAGCTCTTAGAGGGCATGGAAGGCGCCTCTAAGTAATACAGGGCACAACTCCAGGACTCCTTACCCGGAATTTTAAACAGCGATAGTGTTTTTAATTCCGGGTTCAAAACCCCTTACTCTCTCTTCTATTATTCTCCTCCTGCCTATGGATGTCGAGTTTCAACATATTTCAAAAAATTTTGGCTCTGTAAATGCCCTCACAGACGTAAGCCTTACAGCCAACTCCGGAACCATCCATGGGCTTATTGGTGAAAATGGTGCCGGCAAATCGACATTGATGAAAATTCTCACCGGGTACCAGTCCAAATCGGGCGGTACCATTGTGATCAACGGCCGGGAAGCACGACTGAACAGCCCCAAAGAAGCAGCGGTTTTAGGCATTGGCATGCTCTATCAGGAACCGATGGACTTTACTCCGCTTACGGTTCTTGAGAACTTCTCCCTTGGCAATCCGGAACGGAACCGCAAAAAATTACGATTATCCCTGCAGGCGCTGGCTAGTCGTTTCGGGTTTCACCTTGCCCCCGATCGGGCAGTTGAGCTTTTGACAGTCGGAGAAAGACAGCAAATTGAACTTCTACGATTGATCCACTGTAAAACACGACTTTTAATTCTTGATGAACCAACCACAGGAATATCCCCGGCTCAGAAAAAAACGTTATTCCCGGCACTGAAACACCTTGCTGCAGATGGCATAACAATTCTGCTTGTTTCTCATAAGCTTGAAGAAGTGGCCACGCTCTGTAGTGAAGTTACGGTGCTTCGCCATGGAAGTGTTACCCACCACACCAACGCTCCTTTTCATTTTCCGGAACTTCTCAAAGCCATGTTTGGATCCGTTCCAAAGCAGAAAGACAAGGAAGCACAGCGAGAGACAGGGGCGCAGATACTGCAGATGCAAAACGTGGAAGCCAGCAGCGAACGTTTGGGGCTAAAACAGTGTACAGTTAAATGTGCTGAAGGTGAAATCATTGGTCTTGCAGGGCTTGATGGTGCCGGCCAGTCCACATTTCTTCGCCTTGCTGCAGGACTCACAATACCTGATAGAGGAAGCGTGATCCTCTTTGGTAAAGAACTTCCAAAAAACATCAAAGCATGCCTGCAGTCCCAACGCCAGCAAACTTCTTTTATTCCAGCAGACCGGCTTGAAGAAGCACTCTTTGCAGATATCTCCCTTACCGACCATTTCAACCTCAAAGAAAAACAGCATTCTTTTCTCGGTATCCGCAACAACAATAGGGTCCAGACAGAAAAAGCTATCACCACATTTTCCATAAAAGGAGAGCCGGATTATGCCGCAGGAGATCTTTCCGGCGGAAATCAGCAACGCCTGTTACTGGCACTGCTTGACCCGGAATCTCGCCTAGTTCTTCTTGAGAATCCAACCAGAGGTCTTGACATTCGCTCGGGACAATGGGTCTGGGATTATCTGCGAAATAAACTCAGCCCTCAAACAACCATCCTTTTTTCATCCCCTGAGCTAGATGAAATTCTCCACTTCAGCGATCGAATTCTTGTCTTCCATAATGGCCTGATCGTACTCGACCGTGCTGTTACCGATACCAGCCATGCAGCCATTGCTGCAGCCATGACAGGGATGACAGAATAATGAAAAAGCCCCCGACTACACGCCACTTGCCGCAAGCTGCCTTTGATATCCTGTCGGGTACTATCCTTGTCTTTGGCTTTACAGCACTTATCCTGCTGATTGCCGATGCTCCGGTTCTTGCCGCCTTTAAAAATATCTGGATGGGTGCCTTTGTCTCCACCGCAAAAGTCAGCCAGGTACTCTCGGTCTGGGTACCTCTTATTCTCTGTTCATGTGGCCTTCTTTACACCTTTAGAGTCAATCTCTGGAACATCGGAATCGAAGGACAGATCACAATGGGGGCGATTGCTGCAATGGCAGCTCTTCGCATTCCAGGTATTGAGAATCCAACACTTCTTCTCATTTTCTCATTTTTTGCCTCTATTCTTGGCGGTGCAACCTGGGGACTCCTTACAGGACTGCTAAAAACACGGGGAGGAGTCCATGAAATTTTCGGTGGTCTTGGTCTTAACTTTGTTGCCCAGGGATTTATTCTCTGGCTTATATTTGGCCCCTGGAAACGTCCCGGCATTGCCTCTATGAGTGGTACCGAGCTGCTCGATCATGATCTCTGGCTCTCAACGCCCACCGGTTGGCGTGTGGCAACCATGGGTTTACTAGTAGCTGGTTCTGTTGTTATTCTTACCTGGTTATTTCTGGAAAAAAGCAGATTTGGACTAAAACTGAAGGCAATCGGACAAAACCCCAAAGCTACTCTTCTTTATGGTCTGCTACCTGAAAGATACTACCTCAAGGCAATCATGATTACCGGTGCTTGTGCAGGAATTGCCGGATTTCTTCAGGTCACTGCAGTATACCACCGCCTGATTCCTTCTATTTCAAGTGGATATGGATACCTTGCACTGCTGGTTGTGATGCTTGCCGGATACAGAATTCTCCTACTTCCTATTCTTGCCCTCTTCTTTGCAAGCCTGAATGTTGGCTCTATCCAGCTTCCTATTGTCTTACAGCTTGATTCGTCCCTTTCAGGTGTTATTCAGGGATGTTGCGTTTTGAGTGCTTTGCTTATACTGGGAATCAGACAGAAGAGAGAACGATCATGATTTGCGATCTTTCCCTACCGGTACTTATCGCATCCGTACTTGCTGCAAGTGCGCCACTTATCATTATTGCGCTTGGAGAAACACTCAGCGAAAAAAGCGGTGTTATCAATCTCTCGCTTGATGGTGTGGTTCTTTTTTCCGCAATGGCAGCCTTTGTGGTTGCCAAAGAGACAGATTCACTCCTCCTTGGATTTTTTGCAGGTGGATGTGCTGGAATGCTAACAGGGATTATTATCGGATATTTCAGTATCTATCTTCATCTCTCACAGGTAGCGGTTGGCTTTGCACTTTCACTGCTTTGCCGTGATCTTGCCTACTTTCTTGGCAACCCGTACAGCAGAATACAAGGGCCAGCTCTGCTTGCAACGAAGGTTCCATTTTATGACGCCCTTCCCTCTTCCCTGCAGATTATTCTAACCCAACCGCTCACCGTCTGGTTTGCCATTTTCCTGATTTTTGCACTCTACTATTTCTTCACCTTCACTAGAACCGGCCTCTGTTTACGCTCCGTTGGAGAAAACCCGGCAGCATCTTTTGCCCGCGGACTCAATCCTGGAAAAATCCAACTAACAGCTGTTCTTGCAGGAGCTTTTCTGGTTGGTATTGGCGGAGCTGCCTATTCGCTCTCCTTTAAACCCGGATGGGGACATCCACAGGGAGCAGAGGGTATTGGCTGGATTGGTCTTGCACTTGTAATCTTTGGCGGCTGGAACCCATGGCGTGTTGCCATTGGGGCCATGCTTTTTGCCTTTCTTCAGGTGAGCAGTATTGGTCTGCAGGATCTTTTTCCAGGGATTCCGGCACAGGTTTTCCAAACAGCTCCCTTCCCGCTTATGATCTTCACCCTGATTATTCTGCACTACTCAACACGGAAAAATGCCAAACAGGGCAATTCCAAAAACAAATTCCAACAGTTTATCGGAAGAGTGTTTATGTCTCGTGCACCTAAAGCACTTGGTAGAAGTTATAGGCAAGAATAGATCATCATCCAATCCAAACAGGTGCTAGGAAACAAACAATATTCTTTCCTCCGCATTTTTTTGTCAAAGAAATTTGCTCTCCTTGGGGAGCCAATGCCCCCTACCAGAGCCTAGCAAAGAGTACCATACGTTTTCTTCAAACTTTCCTAACTTACCAAAAACAATACCTATTGAAAATATGAATACTTATCACTCTCACAAATATCTAATTAATTACTTCGTTATATTCTTTACATAGGTAAATATACCTAACCAAAAATAAGTATTTACACCAGTTGCTATTCCAGTTATCGTCAATTAAAGTTGCACCACTTAAAAACGGGGTTCTCCTCTTTTTAAAGAAAAAACAACATCCGTATACGGTTGTTATTCAAACATAAACAGCACAAACAGACGCTGAATGACTATTCAGTGTTGGTTTATACTACGTTTTTTGGAAATTATTGATGCAGACGCCTTCTCTTTTAAATATTTTAGAAAGAAAACAAAATTCTTCCGTCCCACCTCTGAGCAATCAAAATGGCTTCACTATCATTGAGCTATTGGTTGTTGCAGTTATTATCGCAATCCTTGCGATGATTACTTTTACCCTTCTCCCTGACAATGTTAGAGAAGCCAGGCGTGCCGAAGGCGAAGCCGGTATTCTCTCACTCAGTGCTGCAATGCAGCGCTATTATCTGGATAACAATGACTATATCGTTGCAACGGGTGATATCGATTCTGCCCATACGCTTGTTGCAAATTATCATGGCAATATCAATTCCAACTATTTTACATATTCCGTTGATTCACCAACAGCAGCAGATTTTTTTATCCTGGCTACATCCAGAGGATTTTCTGATAGTGGTAACAACGGAAAAATAATCAAAATAAAATACACCAGAGGTGGAAGCCCGGCAGAAGACTGGGGTATTGAAGGAAACACCTATTGACTCTCGTCCTACTTATGAAAATAAAGAACTCTTACATCCTGAATAACCATAATGGCGCAGGTATCATTGAAGTACTTGTTGCAGCAATTATTCTGTCACTGTTGATGGTTGGCCTTGCTCAATTATTAACAACCGGTGAAGAAGGAGAGGAAGGATTACGCCAGAAACAGATGGCCGGGCTCAGAATACAACAGGAGTTTGATGAAGTTATCCACATAATAAAAAGTGGATCTTTTGATACCTCATCATGGGGAAGTACATGTCCTGAATCCACTCACTGCAGCACAAAAAACAACTGCTCTGAATGTAGCGAAAAAGGAATCGCGACGCGTATTTCTATGGAATTCAATAGTGATTCCACAACGAATGGTCATGTATACATTCAAGTAGAGCAAAACCCGAATATCAACATACCTGGCCCGGACAATACCACCATAGCAACTCCACAATTTGGCTATATGATTAGATGCTATATAAAAGACAGTTCAGGAATATTTGTCTCAGGCATGGTTACTTTTGTGGCAATGCCAAACTAGAGACAGCAAAAAGTATGAAAACTAAAAGAAATGGTTTCACACTTATTGAACTACTTGTTGGGATGATGCTGTCAGTGATTATTTTTATGGGAATTGTATCCATGGTCACGAGTAAATCAAGCTTTGAAAGTGCTGGCAAACATGTCGGAGCATTGCATAATGCAGGAACCCTGGCTCTGGAAACGATAATCCTTTCAATAAAACAGGCAGATAAAAACATTTCTGCCTCTCCACAATACCTAACGATAAATGGACAAACACTTTCTATCGCTAATGCTGTTACTGACGAGACATTTTCCGGTTCATCCGACTGAAGCGTACTTTTGAAATAAGTTTTGCAAAAAAAGT
>CAZUPS010000038.1:0-37145 GCA_964621915.1 uncultured Desulfocapsa sp.
TTATTCTCAAGAAAACTCACTTTAATTCTGGAATCCTGCAAAGCCCAATGTTCCAAAAGAGGCCGTACCTCATTACTGGTACTGCAGTCATCAACAAGACAGAGTTCCCAATGAGGATAAGATTGATATAGTACGGAGCGTATACAGTTATTTAAATGTGCAGGACTCACGTTATAAACTGGAACAAGAAGAGAAATTACAGGTTTATCCTGAAGTTCAAATACATCCCTGTTGGGATACAATCCATCCTGAATCCCTTTTGAAAGGTAATGGGCAAGTGGGGACATTTCAACACTGCTTCCATCCTGATAGTGTCGTCGATAGAAAACGGGATCGAACCAGCTACAGGGCCGGTTGTCTTGAGGTGCACCATATTGCATATAGTGAGAAAAAAGATCGTCAACCCCTTCTATCCGATACGTTTTGGCATAATATTGCGGGTCAAATAATGGCGATGGGCTCTTGTGCTCCTGCATACCAAAATAGAAATAATGGCTAATCGGGTCAATTTCTGCTTCCATCAAGACAGGTGTTTTATCGAGATACCATGGGATATCAAAATACAGGCTTGGCCTTCTCTTTTCCTGCAAACCAATAGAAAGGAAATGCTTAAGGGAATTTTCCCTGCTTGCAGAAACATCTTTATAGAGACGTTTGTAAAAAGATGGGTCAAAATAAGGCGATGGTGAAAGAGGATTTTCCTGCTGAATACAATGCTCCAGAGGATTTAACCTGGAAAAGTCAAAGTCAGGATATTGCTGGACATAAAAGAGCGGATCAAAAAGAAGATTAGGCTTAACCCCTTGTTCCCAGCCCTTAACGATAAAATGAAATAAAGGATCCAGAGTTTTCTCTTTTACTTCTGGAACCTGAGTTGCATAATAGTTGCTATCAAAACAGAGGCTCGGATCTCTTAATTCAGCGGCCCCCCGGCTGATATAATGTACCAATGGATCTACGCCGCTTGCGGTGATATCAACATTGGATTTCCGATAATAGTCAGGATCAAAAATAGTTGTTTTTTTGAGCTGCCGGTAATGGCCGCTGGACAGAAAGTGCCAGATGACCAATAAAAGATTTTTTAGTGTTTGAATCATAGTACCTGAGAAATGATATAAACTATTACTGGGTGAAACGTGGAGTGATTTAGAAAATTTTCAGTTGCCGTTTTAAATAGTGTCCCCTTGCCTCACCTTCATGCATGGCAATTGCTTTACTTGCAGCCTTTATTAATCCGGACGATTTATATTGATCCACCTGGGAGGACATGCTTTGCATCATCTCCTGCTGACGCTTCACGATTTCCTGAAGTGCATCAGCGGCAAGTGCTTTAAAACTGAATCGCACAATTATAGCTTGAATGGTGTCAAGGTCATGTGGTGATAAATCAAGAAAACATTGTGGATCGTCACTGTCAAAATATCGGTCATTATTTATCTGGAAAATTGCATTATCTGTACAATCATTTATTTTCCGACGTTCTCCTTTTCTATCAACAATAATAAAGTCTAAGATTTCGATAACAACCGGAGTATCGATGGGATCAAAACGAACGGCCTGGATCGTTTCATATTCTTCAAGGGAAAATTCAATCTCAGAGGTTCCCAGTTCAACTTTTCTGCTGATACAGTTGGCATCACCTACTCCATCACCAGTATCAATATAGAGTTTACTGGTATAGTATGGTTCCCGTACATCCAGCAGAGTATCAATCCAGACATCAATATGTGAGGAAAAAAGTTTTTGGTGCCGTTCAAATATTCTTTTAAACATGGCGACTTTCTGCCATCTTTCTTTGCTTCGCACCATGGAATCAGAGCTGACACGATAGGAAAAGAGTATTTTCGGTATTTGGTATACTTCATGACCACGTTCAATAAGGGATAACCAGAAATCATAATCTTCCCAGCCGTAGATCATTCCGGGATCATAGCCACCAACGGCTTCCCAGTCTGATCTGCGAAATAGAGCAGAACAAAAAATCACGTTATCCAAAAGTATTTTATTTAGAGAATATTTCGGCAACAGCCATTCTGTTTCAACGGAACCAAAGAGTTGCGCCCGACAATAGACGATACCTATCTCTTCATTTTTATCTAAAATGACGACTGCTCGCTCGATATAGTCAGGGGCAATTAAATCATCACTATCGAGAGGCAGAATTATTTGCCCACAAGCCACCTGAATTCCATTATTTCGAGCAGCTGCAAGCCCTTGATTATCAGTATGTAAAACCTGAACATTCTCTATATCAATCTGATCAAGAATGGCTGTTGTATGCTGATCATCTGACCCATCATTTACAATTATAACTTCCAGGTTTTGATAGGTCTGATTGAGCACGGAACCTAGTGTTTCCATGACATAGCGGCCCTGATTATAACAAGGAATAATAACACTTACTTTAGACATGTCAGACAGATATCATTTCGAGAAAATATTATACTTAAGAATACACCAAAAAGCCCTCACACCATCCTTCCACCCTATTTTTTTTCCCTCTTCATAGGAACGACCATTATAAGAAATACCAATTTCATAGGTTTTACATCTCTGCTTGGCAATTTTAGCTGTGATTTCTGGCTCAAAACCAAATCGATCCTCACAGATTGTTATATTGTCAATAATTGGTTTTCTAAAGACTTTGTAACAAGTCTCCATATCAGTCAAGTTAAGGTTTGTGAACATATTGGACACCAATGTTAACAACCGGTTCCCAACCATATGCCAGAAGAGATGAACCCGATGAGCTCCTGACCCAACAAAACGTGAGCCATACACCACATCAGCACGACCATCGAGAATGGGTGCAAGAAGCCTAGGATACTCATTGGGATCATACTCCAGATCAGCATCCTGAATTAATACAATATCACCAGTGGCTGCTTTGAATCCAGAACGCAAAGCAGCACCCTTTCCTTGATTAACATCGTGGTAGACTTTAAGTAAACAAAATCCATCTTCCTTAATTCCACCTTCTATCAATTCTCTACTACCATCACGGGAGCAATCATCGACAAGGACAATTTCTTTTTCAAGGGGCAAATCTACACTGGCGACAATATCAATTATCTGCCGTAACGTTTCCAGCTCATTATAAACCGGTATTATTATGGAGAGTTTCCGATAATTCTCTTTATTTTCAGCCATAATGATCCTATCCATTCATAAATTATTCTTTTAGAAACATTCAAATTATCGGTACTTGGAAATAATGTTCCAGCGGGTGGGTGAACGTGTTGTTTTAAAATATAATCGGTTGGAGCAGCAATTGGATGCATTCCATTCTGCAAAAAAATATCCATTGCCCTTACCATATGAGATGCCGAAGTTACTAAGACAAATGGTTTTTTTTGAAGTAGTGGTTTTAAAAATATTGCTTCTTCACCGGTATCACGCGGCCTATTTTCAATAATTATAGATTTCTGATCCAAGCCTAAAATGTTCGCAACATCAGCAACAACATTAGCATTGGGAACGGGATCATATCCAACGCCACCACTAATGATCAAAGAAGCTCCCGGCAACCCCCTTGTTACCCTGATTGCCTCGACTAAGCGATAAAGAGAACTCCCACCGATTTGACTTGTAACTGGCAACCGTGAATCAGAAACATGCCCTGATCCCAGAACAACAATATAATTTATCTCTTCCCTTAAATCTGTAGGAACTGCAGTGACCTCAAACGGATGATAAGTATCTTCCAGTATCAGAAGTTGGTTTTTAGTAACAACACCATATCCAAGAAGAAACAAAATCAATAAACCAATAACTTGAAAAAGAATCCCCAGATATCGCCTATGAAATACATAGAACAACAAACTTACAAATAGGAGTATAAGACTACAGGTAAAAGGGGAAAGTAATTCGACAATCAGTCTATTCAAAAAAAACATTATTTTCTCATTTTACAAAAACTGTCTTCCAAATTCTTGGAACAAGCACAACAAGCAATAAAGGAAACGCGTGAACAGTAAGTCGATTCCATGAGGTCCCGACTTGCCAGTAGATCTCTGCCTGATGAAAAACTACGATTAACAGATACCCAAATAACAGGAAAAATGGAATCAGCATGTCAGCTATAGCTTTAGGCTTCCAGAACACTAAAACCCATCCAGTCCCAAGCCCCCAAAGTACTAAATTCCACTGACGGATATCACCATACAGCTTCAAAATCATTCCAAGAGCCTTTGGCAGACGATCCAAAGCCCTTGAAATTGAATCTGATGAAAGACTTAGCCCTGTCGTTGCATGAGAACTAAAATCAGAAACAATTCGCACCCAGTAATACCAAGGTACATACAACAAAACAATGACTGTTAAAAAGAAGCACAAAGAATACAACCGTCGTCCTGGAACCGTCACTACCCAGCCAGCAGCAATAACAGAGAAGAGTACTCCTTCGTTTTTTGTGTATGCTGCTGCAACAGCAAGAAGAGCGGCCCAGAACAAATGAAAGTCCTTGCCGCTATTACGCCACAATAACAAACAGCCGAAACAACTCACCGTTATCAACCAGAACGGAGCCTCGGCATAAGACCAGGAAGCAATGAGCGGCACAAGAGGTACTGAAGCGAATATTGCACCGGCCAGTAGAGCGATATCAAATCGTTTGGTGTCGCGTTGTACAATCACAACTATCTCCCAACAACACAAAAACAAAAAAACAGCTCCCCACCCTCTACTCCACAACTCATCCCAACCTCCTCCACACCAACCGGAAAAAGCCCAAACCGCTGGCCAAAGCAATGGGTAATCAGCATGCCCAAATGGGCTGACATCCGCTAAGGGACCATATCCGAGAGCAAGCATCTTAGCCTTCGCACCCCATATTGCCCAGGCATCCCAATCGTCTGGCACGACAACAACTGACATCAGCATTACCCATAAAACACCAAGGGCGATCAACAAGCAGCCAATCCACACGACTAATTTGCGTCTTGGATCCCGATGAATACCGTGCCAAAACTTAAGCTTATCCACTTCCGTGCTTTTTATCACCCAACTGCCACGTTGCCATAGCAAAGACAACCAGCCGACAATACCTAAAAATAAAATAAAGTAAAAACCAGGAATAGACTCTAGAAAAAACACCTTACTCAACACAACAACACCATTAATAAACAAGCAGGTAGCTGCAAATAATTCCGGCACACTCAAGCTATAGTTTCGAACCAAAGGCCGTAATAATAAAACTAAGCCCATTATGGCTAAGACTGAGAAAACAAAACCTTGTGCTGGAAAACACGCTGTTTTTTGATCTCCTCTAACCTTTCCACCTGTTGGCAACGCTCCGTTCACAGTTACTTTATCTTCTAAAACAAGCACATGTGACCCATCGTCTATTGGCACGCGAGGTATAAGAAGATAAGATAAATAAGATCCCTGTACCCGTCGTCCCTTAATAGAATAGTGCGTCCGCGCAGGCCATTGTTTTTCCAAAGTATCTACTGCTTGAAGATATGACTGCGGCATACCAGCGTGTTGGAAAATAACTTTTCTCTGCTCAGCTACATCTTTGCCTAGATATTCAACTCGCTCCCTCTGCCACCAGAGTTTATACATACCTGCGAACGCAGCCAAGCTGACCAAAAGCCATAAAGCGAGAAATAATGCCCAGGCAACACGGGCAATCCTAATATTCAGTGGTTATCCTCCTCCGACCTGATGTCATGCTGCAATTCACTAAGTGCTTCCTTACGAGTTAATTCAGAAACATTCTGTTCAATCTTTTCAATAGCAGACAACAATTTAAAAATAAGGAGGAAAATAAGAAGAAACCCAATTAGAAGAACAGCATTAATATTAGTCTCTATCCCTATAAACTTAGCTAACAAATTGCTAAACTCCGGATAGACAGCCACCGAGGCCATACCTCCCCACACAATCAATCGAACCATCAACTTAAGAAATGTCTGCCCTGCCTCACGCTTAACAAACTCCTTGATTCCCTGGAACAACATTACAGAGGAAATACCAACCGTAACTATCTGATAAAGTTGAACTTTCATACCAACACCCCCCAAATTATTCGAATAAGCGTTTTTATTCCATTCACAAAACCCTGTTTATGAGTTTTCCCCATGGAATAATCGGTATAACGCACTTTAATTGGCACTTCCTTGAACTTAAGACGATTATTACTAATCTCTCGAATTACCTTGCTGTCATATTCGTATTTATCCGCTTTAGTATCAATAATACGAGCAGCAAAATGTGAATACGCCCTAAAACCAGATTGACTGTCAGACACCAATATACCACAGAACAACCACGTCACCAAGTTACCGATTATATTGGCAATTACTTTTACCCATGGCATTTCTCCCGTATCAGTACGCCTAGTGCCAAGGACAACATCACATTCTCCTGTAATAATTGGTGCAACAAGTGGTGCAATATCCGTTGGATCATGCTGTCCATCACCATCCATTGTCACCACAATATCAGCCCCAAGAAGGTTTGCAGCTGCAATACCGGTTTTAACAGCTGCACCTTTACCACGATTAATTTTATGACGTAATGCAGTAAGGCAAATATTGTTCTTAGCAACAGCATACGTATCATCCGAACTGCCGTCATCAACAATAACAATTTTGTATGGCCCTGCAGCAAGCACCTCATCAATAACTGACTGAATTACTTTTGATTCATTAAAAATAGGGATGACGACAAAGATGTTTTTCTGCTGTGCCATATTTTCTTTTATTTCAGTCAAACTCACCTCATTTTCTTTTTACTTTTCAATACTTATTCAGGAAGAAAGAAGAGCGCTTATCATTAACCAAACCATTAAATACCCCGATATGATAACCAAGTCGACAGATACACAAAACAGGAAAATACAGTATAATTTTCTTGTCCCAACGTATAAAATCAATGCCCTGGAAGATACAAACAAGAAAGGCATAAGGCACTATCAGAAGCCAGTACAGCCATGGCGAACTCATGTAAAGGGAGAGTTTAGCCAACCAAGACATTTTATCTTTGTGTCTGTTTTGAACAACCAACCGACTTCTTAAGCCATACATATACGACTTTTTAAGTATAGCTAAAAAGTCATAGCATCCATGGTCATGCAAGACTTCTACTTGAGGGTCGAATATACAATCCCAGTCGCCATCTTGTAGTTTCAGACTAACATCCCAATCTTCTGAAGCCTTTAATGTCTCGTCAAAACCACCAACCTCCTCAAATCTGGAACGATTAAACATTATTGCTGCAGAGCCAAGGGCAATTCTCTTTCGAGTGGAATACTGATATGCTGCAAAAAGAGCGTAATCCGCAGCACGCCCCCAATAACTTTTTTTAAGCGAAATGACACGACATCCAACTGCAGCAACTTTCGCCTGTTCCTGCAAGATATTTAGAAGGGTTGAAAGCCATCGAACAGGAGGGATACAGTCATCGTCAATAAAAGCCAGGTAATCCCCCTGTGCTTCAACTGCTCCTAGGTTTCGCATTTTTCCTGGGGCATAGAGATAAGTAGTCTGTATGGTTCTAATGCGCGGAAGACCGATTTGTCTATAATCTAATTTGAATGGACTTACTACAAGAATTTCAAACAAGTCCTTATCAAGATCCTGTCTCTCAAGCCCTTGAATTGTTTCAACAACTTCCTCGGGACGACTCGAAGGTATAATGACACTAATTGCTGGACTCATAACACTGTTTTTCATTTTTACATAGTTTCTTCAACTGCCAGCGATAAATACCGGAACCATACCCAAAGACATAAGAGAGATAGATCCTAGCTTGAACAGTATCCTCACGAGTGGAAAAAAAACCTAGTGAATTAATTAAATTGCTGATGATTCTTGTCCAGCGACCTTGCTCCTCTGACAGGTCATTTCTCTCTCTATGCAACCCCTTAGGACCAGCCCGGTTAGCCAGTGTCTTGTTCATAAAATAATCTGAAACGCCTCCCCAGTAATACCTGCGATAAAACCACTTCGGTTGAACTCGTTCTTTGCTCACCCAATGATAAATTGTTATACCGGGATGATAGTAGAGTTTGCCACCATCTTCTTCAATAATTTTTTGAAGCTGTGTCTCCTCACCAGAAAGCAAATTGTCTTTTTTACGACCAAGTCGTTCATCAAACCCGCCTAATCTTTCGAGTTCAGCCCTGTTATAAATACTGTTTCCGCCCCCCAGTCTCTCATTATTACTAAGTACCCGTGGTTCTTGCCCCCAATTAATAAAGCCAAGTGGCACTTTAAGCTCATCGTCGATCCAACCAGGATTAGGCACCCCCCAATCCAACTCAATGGGCCCCCCAATCCAGACGGGAATCGGTGAAATATTATCTATCACCCAAAGAACCGAGGAAACCCATTTATCTGAAACAACAGCGTCATCATCTATGTATCCGACGTAGGCACCTCTAGCACGTCTCCAGCCGGTGTTCCTGGCTTTCGAAAGTCCTGGGACCGGTTCATAGACATATCTGACACTTGTATTTGCATTTTGCAATTCTTTTACAACTTCCGCTGTCGTATCTGATGAACCATTGTCTATGACAAGGATTTCATAGCGTTGATCTTCCACCTTTTGATTCAGAAGACTGGCTAAGCATTTCTCCAGGAAACGGGCACGATTACGTGTGCAAATTACAGCGGTAACTACAGGATCAATCATTGAACTTTACTATTGTTTTTTTATCATTCTGATGTAATTCAGTCCAATCGAGAATATGCGCTTTTTCTACCTGGGTTCCTAGCCAACTTATCGAATTTCCGCAACATAAACATTCAGGAAATTGTTCCTTGCGGTCTGTCTGGCGATTTGTTTCACGCAGTGTACGCCAAAACGTGTTATTCCAGAACTCCGAAATTGGTTGTTTTAAGATATTGCCGCTTTTATACTCACCAGAATCTACTCGTGGTTTGAAAAGAATTTCACTGGCTGGGCATGGATATACATCTCCATTAAAGTTGATAAAAAGAGACTTCCATGGCTCATGGCAGTCACGATCTCCACTTTTCAAACAGGAGAAGAGCGGTTCATGATCAAAACGAATTCCTAACTGTTTACTTATCTTTTCCGCCTCCTTAATCCTTGCATCACTCTGTTGCTGGGCATAAAAGAGAGAGTCGGTCGATACTATTGGTGAGGGTCGGTTTTTCTTTGATCTATATTCTTCAGGATAAATACGAGTATAGAGGGTTTTCACTTCATCTACGCCAAGGTCTTTAGCAAGCTTCACAAAATCCTCTAATTCTTCTATATTCTGCCGCATTAAAATCATAGACAAAGCAATATGTACAGAAACTCCTTTTTCTTCTCTCATTCGTACGAGCTTTTCTACATGTTTTATAACTGCTGAATATGCATCTACCCCTGCAATCTTTTGATATGTTTCAGGTGTCGCGGCATTTACTGATATCAAAAAATTAACATTATTATCAAGCATCGAGGATACCGCTTCTTCTTTCCACTGGATAAAGTTGCTGATGACGGTATGCTGAATAATGGGATAATTTCTCTGTGTAAATGCAGCGATCGATCCAAGGTCTGGGTTCAGAAATGGCTCACCACCACCACCATAAATCACATCAACGACCTGAGACATATCAAGATGGGAGTATATAACCTTTATATCCTGCAAAGACAGATAGTCCTGCGTTCCACAAGATTGGTAATCCTTACCGCACATAATACACTGCAGATTACAAGAATCCATCATCATCAAATTAAGTGATGATGGACCAAAACTTATCTCTACCTGACCTTGTTCAAATGCCTTTGCAATCTTTCGTTCTGCCTTCTTAACCCGAATTAGTGACTGTGCCCGGGATAGCAATCGTTTTTTCACTATAATCCTCGTACGTTTTTTATTTCTGAATCAAACTTTAAACAGCAGATTGAATCACTGTCGTGGCCAACTGATAAATGAATCTTACATAAATAATTTCTCACCTATCCAGTGGCGTCTTATTTTTCAAATGACAACGTTCCCGTTGGAGACTTATTAAATTTCAAGATAGCATTCGATATAAAATAGAGCATTTCCTCACTACCTGGCCGATAGTAACGACATAAAGATGATTGCATATATTTAAATATAGTTTTCACTCCAATACCAGAAGAATTCAGGCACACACGATACCAGGCAAAAGCAGCTGCCTGCTTTAATCCCTCATCCGGAAATACCCTTTGCTGCTGATTAACTTGTATTAGATAAGTTAGCCAATCAAACACTTCTGTAAGCTCCTCCAGTGAAGCTACTCCACTTCCATTGCCAACCTTTCTATGAAATAACAGTTTTGTCTCATCTGCTTGCACTTCAAGTTTCCCAAGCATCTTTTTCACAACTCTAAGGCTCGTTTTATTTGACTCGACAGTTAATGAATGAGTCACTCCCGTAAGATTTTGACGCCAGGCCATAAGCGGTTCAGGTATATTATCCATGGTGCAGTGCCCCCAGCAACGACTCCACAACTCATAATCCTGTGCAGCAAGACAGTCATGATCATACTGCAGATCTAATTTGTGCAATACGTCTTTTCGCATCATAATTGCGGGATGGGCCAGCGGATTACCTAGCAGAAGAAACGAGCCTACACATTCCCGTCCCACAGGAAATTTTAATAGAAATTTTTTTTTACCGGTAAAATGCCAAACCCACGAACCGCAGATATCGACATCCGGAAATCTCTCCATATGCTCAAACTGGCGTGAAAATCTCTTGGCAATGCTGACATCATCTGCATCCATCCTGGCAACATACCGACCTCGAGCCAATGATAACCCCTTGTTTAACGTGCGTGCTACACCAATATTTTTCTGGTTTTTAAGTAATCGAATACGCGGGTCATTATATCTTGAAATTATTTGACTGCTGGAATCTTCTGAACAATCATCAATAATAAGGAATTCAAAATCATCAAATGTTTGTGAAAGAATACTCTCAATAGCCTCCCCAACAAATTGGTCGGCATTGTATACCGGCATTATCACACTAATAAGTGGATTTGTCAGACTATTATAATGTGTCATTATTTGGAAAATAGGATCAACATATACTTCTTACCTAGACGAAGAACAGATGGAAATGAAATTAATTATAGTGATACAACCTCAGCATACAATTCCCCCCACATTACCTCACATGAAGTCACAGTAAGACCAACCATATCCATTTCCTGATAAAAGCTTTGCAAGGTATACTCAGTAAAATGAGTTGGGTCATTGAAGTGAGGCAGGTCAAGTTCTTTCCTGAAAGGAACTGCCCAGTCCCTATTACTCATTGGGACTCTTATTAAAAATCTACTGGGTGATATTTTTTGCTTCAAACGACGCAGCAGATCGTTCCTATTTTCGATATGTTCTAAAACATTTGACATAACCACAGTTTGCACATCATGTGGTAAAGCTATTTCACAAATATCGCCCAACAAAAATGTTAAATTAGAATTGGTATATCGTTCCTTAGCCTGATTTATGCTCTTTTCATTTATATCAACACCTATAACGATAGCCCCAGCACGACTCATACTGTCGGCCAAAGCTCCGTATCCACATCCCACATCAAGCACCCGCTCTCCTTCAATTAACTGCAATGTAAAATACTCATGATATCTGGTTAGCCGATGCTTCGGATGAACCCCCCCCCCGTATCGAATTGCAGCTTTGTTAACATACCATCTCAAGTCTTCAGAAATTTTTAACAGGTCAACACTTGCCTGAATAACTTCCCCTTTTTCACCAGCAGCAAACAACAATCTGCATAGTTGGGTGCGTAATCTCCGTGGTATGATCCTTACTATACTAACAAGGACCTTCCAGATTTTTTCTTTCACGATATCATTTCCTGAAATATCTCTTTATGACGATTGATCCAAGGGAGAACATCTAGTTTGCTAACACCTTGCCTTCTTGCCGCAGTACTATATTTTTCATAATCGGAAAACACTCTGATAATACCTTTAGCAAGGTCTTGCGGAGCAGGAACATGAATCTCCAACCAATCAAGTGGAGCAGCAACACCTACACCAGCATTTGGACTAACTAACTCAGGCACACCACCAGAACAAGAATGCACAACTGGAAGACCGCAAGCAAGTGCCTCAGAGACAGAACGTGGACAAGGATCGTTATATTTTGTGTGAAGAAAAATATGATGATCTTGCAGTAATCTAACGATTTCGTTTTGAGAATATTTCCCCTGGATTGATATATGCTCATCAAGATCCAACTTTCGAACCATTTCAACCAATTCAGCCCTGGCCTGGTCAGGATTCGAATGCCAGTAATACTGACCAGCAAATGTGAGGTGAATATCTGGAATCTCTCTTTTAAGTATTCCTACAGTTTCTACCGCACACTTCACTCGATAAAGTTGGTTGTGGGTACCCGCAGATATCAGTTTGTGACCGCCAAGCTTTCGTTTAACAGGAATGAATCTGGCTGTGTCAACAGGATTATGTAGTACCTCAAACAGATCGTCACGAGGGGTTAAGTAGAGATCAGCGGCCTTTTTACAAAACTCACTCTGGTAAAAGACGTAGTCAGCCATTCCCATTACCTGCCGCAATGGCAAGTTCGTCCTTTCCCATCCCGGTCCATGCCATGCCGGATAAGCAGTCCCATTCTGATTTAAAACCAATTTGGCACCGTATTTCTTTGCATATCGAACCATATCTGGTGCAAGAGCTGGCAGGGCACTACTTACAAGGTAGAGGATATTTGCTCCACGATTGTGATTGGGATAGGCCGTTTGTAAATCCTGAACTTTTATTATTCCCCCGCAAGCATTTTCATCCTGTCCCGGTATGTGATCTCGCCCATAAAACAGTCTTGGAAAATCCATTGCCACAGGTCCACGCCACCGTACACGTGTACGAAGTTTTGCAGCGTTCCATATATATCCTTGATACAGTAATGATTTTAACTTTGAGATCATTCCAATAGCGTCATCAATAAATTTCCTGAGGCAACCAAACGTCCCCAATTACTAAACATTTTTTATGATAAATTGACTTTCAACTTACTTGCACTTTTCGCAAACTCTTGCAGGTTAGCCATACGAAGAAAGCGAACTGCATTTTCATGTACCTTTCCTTTTTGCATAAATCCACTCCAAAACATGGGGTACGGTCCATTTAAATAATTGGTATATAACTTTGCTTGAGAATCAGACTTACTAAGGAGATTTTCACCTCCTAAGGTTTTTGCCAACAAACGTACAACATGTAACGCTTGCAATATTCCTTTCCGAACCAGAGGTCGACTAAACCATTTAGTATCGACGACAAACATATCACCGCATACTCTGTATGAACTACGTTTGTATTTCTCGGGAATATGTGTAGCTAAAGAACCTGCACTTGCCTCAAATGTCCTGGCAGAATGATCAGACACTTCAGATGACATCACAATATTTAAAATATCCATTAGCGCAGCAATATTCCAACAACCGGGATGTAAATTAAAAATCCACCTGTAGGCGATATCATTTCTCAACCAGTAGTCTTGATCACCATCCAATTTGGTCCCTTGATATGCTCTGATTTGATCCCACCCTACCATACTGACAACAGTTGCATTCAATCGACGAGCCAGGTCTGGCAAATCATTCTTCAGGTAGTCTCCATTACACGCCCCAACAGGAGGATGGTCATCAAGAACAAGATAACAGTACTCATAACCACATGACTGGAGATAGCTCGTAGCCTGAAGAGCAATCCCCATCCAGTCTCTTGAGTCCACGGAAAATGGAATAACCGATTCACCTGGTAAATCTTTACTAAGACCGCAAACGAAAATTTCAGGCGGCTCTTTCCAGTGGTAGCGCAATAGGCTTAATGTCAATTCAGCAGCTTTTAAATATTTATCACAAGTCAGTAAGAGTATTGCGACCTTGTTTGGGTTTGGCATCATTTTTTGATGGAGAGGTTGAAGATGAAATTCGCAACGGTATCTCGATGAATAAAAGTACTTCCCATTAAAAAAGACTTTTTAGTCGAAAAGCCCAATGCTCAGTTGTGGCGTGATTCAAAACAGCATCTCTAGCAGCCTTTCCGATACGCTTACATCTTGCCTCATCAGAGGTTAACGATTTAATGTTACTGACCAGTTCCTCAATGTCACCCGGAGCGGTCAAAACTACAGTTGCATCATCGTGCAATAACTCTTCGGCCCACAAACCGTGAATAGCAGAAATAATAACGGGACGTCCACATGACATCGCCTGCAGGCAGACGCTTTGCCCGGAAGGTCGTGTTGTCTGTTTGAGTGGAGTAACCACAATACTTGCCTTTGCATAAAGATCACAGATATCCGCATCTGTAATATGATTTGTAAGCCAATCACCCTTGAGAATTTTCACATTCTCAGGAACTCGTTCTTTAAACTCTCTGTTTGTTACAATGATGAATTGCTTCTCAACTTCCTCAGCTGCTTGAAGTAAAGCGTCGTAGTCTCTCATGCCGTCACTGCCAACAGCCAGGATATATCCTTCATGGTCATATGTTGATGTATTCCAGAATGAGATATCAATTCCAAACTGATTGACCACCGTACCATCAGCTTCAAGGCCATATTTTTCAATCATCAGTTTTTGTTCCAACTCTGTATAGATAATACTCTTCATTCTCTTTAAAAAAAAGCGATTTAGAAATATGCGCCTACGTGAAAACTTGTAGTCCACCAGCCCCAATTGAATTGCGACAATACTGGCTTGAAACTGCAGTAAAATCTTAAGAATTGCTACAGCGAAAGCAATACCCGGGGTTGTTGCTACAATAACATCTGCAGACTGAAATTGCCTCCGTTCAGCCCATATCTTTTTCAGCAAGGGCCCATATACACGGGAGGGCAAGAGTTGATATTTGAAAAATTGATCAAAAAGCTTATCAATGAAACCTAAATCTGAGGAACTGGTCACGTAATTGATGTCAACGACTTTAACCTTTTGACCTTGTTTAATTAATTCTACTGCTCCATAGAAAAATTCTGTCGGGCACAAACCTTCCAAAGCAGCAGCTAATCTTTTCTCCCGCCCTCCTCTATAAAGAAAAACAATCTCTTTATCAACTAACGAGAGTTTATCATACGATTCATTTTCCATTTTCTTTTTTGATTTCATTTTCATTAATTGGGCCGCATATCTGGTCAGTCACAAGACTCCAACAAATCAACAGTATCATCAATCCAAGAAAATTCGTCGCCGAGTTTTTTTTGTAATTCTCTATTAAAAGGTAGGAAAAAGTCGTCAAGAAGTTGAATCGTTTCTTTTTTTACAGGAACACTCAATCTCGCTTTTCTGTGATGCGGAACATCCTTTACAGTAAAATGATCAATTCCAAGAAAATTAAATATTTCACCTAGTACCTTCTGCGGTTCAAGAAAAAACGTTTCACTCTTAATGATTTTTATATTTTCACGGGGGAAAGTTTTCAACCATGAGTCGATGGTCTTCACATAGCAACCTTTGGTAAGGTACCTCAGAGGTGTATCATCAACGCTTGTTGCGACCTTTACCATCCTCTGCAGAGAATCATTTTCGAGCCACGAAACTGTTTTTCGAACAACAGTATCAAAATCCTCAGGCTCACGACCTGAATCCTTCATCATCAGGTAATCGGAAAGTGCTCTTCTTATCGGGTTTCGCAGCAAAATAATAAGTTTTACATTTGGTACCAGGGAGTGAATAGCAAATGGAGTATGCCTTTTACTTAAATACTCAACACTCGCTTCACCTGTTATCAACTTAGGATTCAGGACTTTCCTTAGAGATAGGGGAAAGTGCATTCTACAGAAAATAGAAGTACCACCATATCGAATGAAGTTGTTCGGTTCTTTCATATCCGGTGAAACAATATCAGGGTGTTGCTCAAGACATCTAAAAAATGTTGTCGTTCCACACTTGGTTTCACCAGGGATAATAAAATTAGGCAGCATCCGTAAAGGACTTGTTAAAAGCTTAATTCGTTCGGTCCACAAATTATCCATAATAGCATGATATAACAATACAAAGAGCAGAATTAAATTCAGCCCTTTGTTATCCAGAGATTATTGTTTCGAATTAACAAAAAATATGATTGTCAACACATTCTGCATCAAACATTCGAGGTATCCAGCGCCGGTTTTGTAATAATATAGTTACCAAGTACAAGCACATCGAGACCGGTATCATAAAAGCACCGGATGGCCTCACGCGGCTCACATACTACTGGCTCACCTCTCACATTAAAAGAGGTATTCAAAACAACCCCTTCACCAGTCAGTTTGTAAAATGCTTCGATCAGAGAATGATATAATGGCTCAACATCTTTTTTAACCAACTGCGGTCGTGCTGTACCATCTTCATGGACAACAGCTGGTATTTTATCTTTCTTTTGGTCATGAACCTCAAACGATGTAACCATATATTCTTCATCCCTGCTATCAATCAAATACTCATCTCGAAGTTCATGCAACATTGATGGACAAAACGGTCTGAACATTTCCCTATATTTTACTTTCGCATTAATCAGATCTTTATTTTCCTTTCGCAATGGACTCATAAGTATCGACCGATGACCGAGCGATCTTGGACCTGCTTCCATCCGCCCCTGGAACCACCCAACTGCAAGATTTTTGGCAAGATATTGAGCGGCCACACTTGCTGGATCGTCACTTCGTACGTAGGTGATTCCTCTCTCATCAAGCGTTTCCTTAATAGATGAATCAGAGAATTCCGGTCCGAAGTATACATTTGAGATTCTAGGATAGTTCCTTTCAGGTTCCATTGAGGCACAGGCGTCAAGGGCGGCACCAACCGGTAAACCAGAATCTCCGCAATCTGGATAAACCCATTGATTATCAAGGGCCTCTGTATACCAGAGCTTCTGGTTGAATTTAACATTCAGGAAAAACCCACCAGCGCAGCATAGATTTCGAGTTCCTTCTTTCTCAAGCCATGGTAATAAGAGTCGCAGTCCCTGCTCCTCGACAACCCTTTGGGCTTCTGCGGCAAAATCCTCAGTCCCTATTTGGTCTACAAACTTTTTTAACTCCAGAGAATCCTTACCGTGATAGTGATTTGCGCCATGATCATTCCATCTGCCAAAATCACCATATTCTCGAGAAACAGTTAACTCCCCATTGTTAAACTCCGGGTGAAAACCTTTGAGAAGGCCTGGTGATGGTTCACCATATGGAGCCAACCCCATCAATTTCCATTCATTGGCACCGTGTCGCCACCCCAATGCTTCAGTACAATTACTGTAGAAATATCCAAGAGAACTGTTTCGACCAAAACTCTTCAAAAGTGTTAACTTTTTTCCCTCACCACGCCAGAACGCACACGAAACATCATCACCAGAGCCATCCATTGTAATAACCAGACTTCCCTCCTCCGTGAGACCGGATGTATAATAAGCACTCGCAGCATGGGCACGATGATGCCCACTCAGGTGAATTTTGCACGTTTCAGACAAACGGAAAGGTTCATAATAGAGTGGCATCACAGGCAGTCCAGGTTGGGCGGGCACACTGCGACGAAATAAATTCGTTGGCGTTGGTTCCCTAAATTCAGCCGGGCAGTTAGGAATAGAAAAAAAACGAAAAAAGACCTCCGGGATTTTGATACTTGGCAACGCAAGACATTCAATATCTTCAGACTGCAAGCCACCTATCCGTAAACATTCTGCTATAGCTTTTACTGGGAATGACGCATCATGCTTTATCCGAGTTAATCGTTCTTCTTCAATACTTGCAATGATTTTCCCATCAACTATGAGAGCCGCTGCAGCATCATGGCCAAACCTAACACCTAGTATCTTCATTAATTTGTTCCTAAAAATTTAAAATATCGATGAAATAATGAGGGGGGTGAAGCTTAATCTTTCCATAGTGGAATAATCATTCTGTCGTTCTTCACTGAATAGGCCCCACGTGGAATTATCCTTTTCCAAAATGGAATTTTGTCGCGAAGAACCTTCAAAACACCTTTCACATTTATATTCCCCCAGTCTTCCTTATTGCTCGTAGAAAAAAGACGAAAATCATCTATAATTATCAAATCATTATATGGATGATCAGCAATGAGCTGAACTTCTTCAATAAGAGGTACATCAACATTCCCCTTTGCACTTTCTCTTCCGCACCAATGGGCATCCAAGAAAAAAATTGCAGGTTCGCTTATCTTAGGTATCAATGTCTTTAATATCTTTACAGAATCACCTTGATGAAATTGTATAGCTGTTGTAGCATATTTTTGACAAGCTTTGTCATATAAGTCATGAGACAATTCAATAGTATGGCAGTTTGAGAACAAGTTACACATTTTTGAAATTGTGTCTGCTCTGAAGGTACCAGTCTCAATGAAAGTATCAATTTTAGCGTAGCGAGGTAAACGAGATAAGATCTTTTCCATTTCTACTTCAGTAATACAACCCGCCATTGTTTCTCCTTCCGTTTTCTTTTGGTATCAGGTCTGACAAACAGAACCGAAATGTAACTCTAAAAAATTCTCAAATTTTCTATTCTGCTCAACAAATGAGTAGCGATCACAGACAATCTCCGTAAGATTATCGGCACATGCTTGCCTCATTGAGGGGTTTTGGATGAATCTTTCCAATGCACGATACCAACCACCTTCTGAATACGCCAGCAAACCACTTTTCCCATCCTCAATACACTGCATTGCCGAAGGAAAAAAATCAGAAACGACTGGAATATTCAGCAGTCCCCAAACAATAATCCTCCCTGGATTTGTAGGCATCTTAAATCTTAGCAGATAATCGTCACTTGATTTATTTAATTTATTAAACTTATTAAAAAAAGATAACTCCCTCCAGGTTGCTATCCTTTGCTCTGGTAAAAAGCAAGGCACTATACCTATATCCACTTTAGCAAGATACTCGTAGTAATTCTCCATGCTCCATTGAATGTGTTTCACTTTAACATCAGGCAAATTATTTTTCCATTCTCCATGGGCTGCAGGATTATACATTGTCCACAGTTCAATATCATACCGCTCCCCTAATCTCTCAATTGCAGGTACGAAACTGTTCCCCATCGACTCTAAATGAACCACGTTTCCGTGATAGCCAATAATAACTTTATCCTTTTTTAGAAGATGATTATTCCGTATCATTTCCAAATCTGGGTATTCAGCGTACTCGAAAATTGGAAGACTACAACCTGACCAGTAATCACGCATTTCAAGACTATCTACAATGAGAAAGTCGGCATATTTCAGGTATTTGTTGACCCATGAACCTCTCGGATCGATAATTGCCGTTTTAAGACCAGGATTTTCTTTTTTTACCTTTTTTAGATCCTCCAAGTCAATTCTGTAGGTCATAAACATGGCAATATCGTAATCCTGCCAGTTTTCGTAATCGTAAAACCGAATATTAGCAAACCGACGGAAGGCATCGTGATAAAAAACGGTACAGGCGGCATCCGGCAATCTTGAGTTAAATACTATTTTCACCGATCAGTTCCCTGTAAATTCTGAATACTTTATCTGCACCTTTTTTCGGATCCATTCGTGACCGAGCCTTATCGTAGCCAATAGAGCTCATGCTATTATATAAATTTGAATCATTTGCCAAACTCTCTATGGCGATGGCAAGCTCTTTCCCGGAGAGATCCTTTACGATGATTCCATCTACTCCATTTGTAATATTACCTTCCATTCCCTCACAATCAAACGCAACTGGAACTTTTCGCATTATCCATGCTTCATATACAGGGCGTGGAAAATGAGGAGCCATACCTCCAAATATTAATACGTCACAACTTGCAATTATTGGAGCAATATTTTCAACATCTCCAAGCGACTGTACTCTGTCAGGAAATTCAATGATATATTGGAGCAGTTGTTCATCATAGGTGCCAGGCGAATGTGCACCTATGGAAGGATTCCCCCCTGAGGGAAGTGGCGGTCCAGCAAACAAAAATTGTATATTCGAACCTAAATGAGGTAATGCCTGTAAAATCTCAAGCGGCCCTTTTCTAGGATTTACTCCACCCAAGCTCAAAACAACAAAATCATCCCTACTATAACCTAATCGTTTTTTTTCAGTATTTGTATCATATTTCTGGTAATCAAAAAAATGAAAATCGACAGGATTAAAAACAACGTGGGCCTTGCTGCAGCCATCTAAATAAAAAGCTCTTTTTTCCAAAGGACTGATACAGACAACTGCATCCGCCAGCATTTGCATAAATCGACCAGAGACTTGCCTACAGAAAGTCCTCTTTCCTCCTTCTCTTATATGCCAGACAAGAGGAATCCCAAGGAACTTTGCGGCTACTGCCGAGTGAAAAAGTACACTGCTATTTAAGTGGACTACATCAGGTCTCTCTTTTTTCATGAAGATCATCTGGCGAATGACCCAAAAAGGGACAGAAACGAGTTGTGTAAAAAAAAATAATAACGCCCTAAATGACTGTATCTGACTCCAGCCAGACAATACTTTCCCGTAATAAGTCGGTTGATGGCCCCAAATAGTAACCTCGGCCCCGGATCGACGGCCAAGATATTCAGCAACTTTATGGTGGTTACACGCTATTTTAACCTCGCAGCCTTTAACTAGTAAATTCTTAACCAAATATATTAAACTAGTTGTAGCCCCACCAATTATGGCATCACTATGGGATACTATCAGAATTTTCAACGTAACCCTCTATAAACATTCAAATAAGATTAAGAACAATTCAAATCCTTTTGGCATATAAATCCTACGCCAGAAGGCCTTTCGAGTAATTCTATCAAAGCATATTGTTTTTCTTTTGGGAGTGTTGAGACTATTCTCATCATATCAGTGTCATACCTAAAAGCTTTTTCGACAGTATCTGACATACCTTGAACAATCTGATTCATTTTAAACCCTGCCTCTAACAACAGTTCATTGAATTGTTCAAATCTGAAAAAAATCTCGTTGACGTTCAAATATGTATCAACCAAACCAACCGTATTTCCTTCATTACTTGTGTCATAATAACCTTGCGCACGTTTTCTAACTTTACAAGATGCTTGTTTAACAAGAGACGATAACCCTTCATCGCGCAATACTTTTAAGCCGTTTATCAGAAAATTAAGCGTTCGATATAACGGTCTATTGCGTTTCGCTAGATTTGCAGCAGGATCTCGCGTTAGCCCACCACACCGTCCAAGAGTTGGAAAACTCTTTTGGATCACTTCCAACATTTTTAACCGTCCTGTGAAATCTTGCGAATCCAGTTCCAACAATGACAAAATCTCTTTTATTTCAGTTATAACCTCTCTCCCCAGGGCCATATATACCCATATATATAAAATACCATCGTCCTTGAGATAACGATTTAGATTTTGTACTCCTGCAAGAGGTGAGGCCAAATGATGAATGACGCCCTGACTATGGATCAGGTCGAATGTCCCTAATGATTCATCATACTCCATCAAGTTTGATTTCCTGAACTCAATATTTGAAAAGTTACTTTTTGACAACTTTTCGCGAGCTATATTCAGTGAACCATCAGTAACATCTACAGCAACAATTTCAGCATCAGGAAAAGCACGAGCAATATCAAATGTGAGATTCCCAGTCCCACACCCTGCATCTAATATTCTGTTAAATGTTTTCCCTGTGTCAACAAGAGCACTGTATACCCATGTAAAAAAAAAATTACTATGATTCCCCACAAGAGGATATGGAAACTGAGTATACATATCAGATATTTTATCAGTTATTTTACTGGGATCAGTAGTCATACTATTCCTTATTTTTTTAAACCTAATCGGGCTTTAATTAAGAACATTTATAAGCAATAAGGTTCAGGCTCACCTTGCCACCTGAAACGGTATCAGAACTAGTACATCATAAATTTTACTTCATCTCACATTTTATCAATGCAAGCAATTCGACCAGCAAAAAATTGACTTTTAAATACACTGATCTCAATCTCTGCAATATTTAGCCAGCTGCCATGTTTTGGCATACATTGTATTTCAAAGTGCTCTGCCTAAAACCGATCCTCTTCCGGAAAAAATCTGTGTGTGTGTGTACAAGGAAGCCGAATTACGAATACTTAATTTATCCATGACAAAACTACTTTTCGGCATCTAGATACCGTTTTTTAAACAGTGCTTTGATGAACTGATCCGAGTGAATTCGTGTTGGACGTTTAATTATTTTTACTAGTCGCTTTTCTCTAAGTGGTCACGCTATACTAATGGTATGATTAGCCCTTTAAGCTAACAATCAATCATAATTTTGGTAAGAAACAAGAGTATTAATTTAATCGTCCCCGAACTTTGTCTCTAAACTGATCAAACAAGTGTATCCCACAAGTATGAGATAATTCACCTACATGATAACTACGTATACGATCTTCAATAATTTCAATATGCCCATTTTTCCATTCCGTAAATGGCTCTTTTAACAAATTTATTACTTCCTGCTCTATCATTAATAATTTGGTATTGCTTAGACAGTATTGCGTGTATTGTTTTATTTTAAAATTTTTAAAGAATTTCTCATACCCCCTATTTACTTTTTCTAATAACTCTATATTTCTAATACTTTCCTCAAACAAATTGACATCAATGATATGTTTGCAATGAGTTATAGCTTCAGAATATGACAAGATCCATAATAGAAAAAACAACTTATAATGAGACTCTAATTTAATTTTTGATGCAATTTTTTGACACTCTTCAATGGAAAAGTCATTCCTATCTTTTATATACTTATAGAAATTAGGAAATATATTACTAAATAATATATTGTTTTTTGCATGAACGAGTATCAAAATGTTCATAGCTAAAAATCCATTATTTTTTAATACATTTCGCTGGACATAGGATTCGAACTGATCTCTTGGTGAACGAAGAAGATATAAATTAAGAGAGGTAGGGTATTGCTCTTTAAACCATTTGATCCTTAAGGAACTTCTATTAAATTGAAATAGCGGTATACCGCCATTAGAACAACAACTAATTAAATTATCAATGTACTTTTTTAGTTCGACATGAGATTTTACCTTCATGAACTCTACATATGCAAACTTTCTTTTAAAGTAAGCAACTCTTTCCTCTTTATTAAAAGTATTATAATACTCAAAAAAATGGGGCCTACTCAAAACTGGATGATTACTTTTCCTAGCTTGTTTTCTTCCTACTGGCCAAATATCTATTTTATCTTTCTTCAAGAATTCAAGCTGATGGTGAAAAGGTTCATAATAACAATAAAATCCCCCCATCTCTCTAAATTTTTCAAACAAATATGTACTGCCTGATCTAAACAAACTATGGATAAAAATTATTTTTTCTTTCGGATCACTTTTCATTGATAAGCTATTTATTTTCTTCTTCGGCAATCAGCGTTTTAAGCCAAGAACCAACGGAATTTATCACAAATACTCAAATCGTTAATTTGAGTTATTAATTTTTTTCCAGTTTAGCAAGGGGAACAATATTCCCTCTCTTTTAGATGAGGACAATCTATTTGAATCAAGCGAGCCACCGGAAACTTTAAAAGAAATTCGTGGTGCATTTACTTGAGGTTTTAACAGCCATTTTATTCGATGAAGAGCAGAGATTAATTCGATGACATACTCACCATCATTCAAGAAAAAAGCTTCTACCGTTGTCTCAAGAGTATTAACACCAACATTTAACATTTCACCATTCTTATCATTGAAGAAAGACCGATAAATTAACTGATTGTTCCTAGTATAAATATTATAACCGATATCAAATTCCCGATCTATTTTTAATAGTTCAAATTGAACAATCAAAGTGACTTTCTCAGTTTTCCGAAAAACCCTACATCCTTCACTATCGTCACTACAAAGCTCAAATCGTAAAATATTATGGTACTCATTTTTATAATCATTAAGATTAATTAAATCACTTCTAATCCCTACACTGGCATCTAGGTATCGATCAATACCATCAGCCACAGAATTACTTGGTCTGCTATTTATGCCGTCGTCAATTATCATCACTTTGGAACATAACTTTTCAACCGCACCCATATTGTGACTTACAAACAATATAGTACGCCCTTCTCGAGACACTTCTCCCATTTTCCCCAAGCATTGTTCCTGAAAACCAGCATCACCAACAGCAAGAACCTCGTCAACAACCAATATTTCAGGTTCAAGATGTGCCGCTACAGCAAACGCTAGTCGCACATACATACCTGATGAATATCGTTTAACTGGAGTATCTATATGTTGTTCCACACCAGAAAAATCTATAATTTCATCTATTTTTTTTTGTACTTCCTTCTTAGACATCCCAAGTATTGCACCATTCAAATAAATATTTTCACGTCCAGTAAGCTCAGGATGAAATCCTGTTCCTACCTCAAGAAGACTAGCAATACGTCCTCTTACCTTAATATTACCATTTGTAGGAGCCGTGACTCTAGAAAGAATTTTTAACAGCGTCGACTTTCCCGCTCCATTTTTACCTATAATACCAAGCACTTCCCCTTGTGAAACATCAAAGTTTATATCTCTCAATGCCCAGAAACGATCCCCCTCAACCTGTTTTTTCTGCCCAACCAACATTGCATTAGGATCTTCCTTTCCACGGAATTTAGCCCACCAAGATTGCAAATCGTGGGTCAATGTTCCATGTCCTATCACACCAAGACGATATTCTTTCCAGAGATCTTCTATTGAAATCACAGTTGACATAGTTACTGACACCTACATTTTTACCTGATTAAAGATTTACTGATTAGTCTGTTGCTGTTTAAACAGTATCCATAAACGTTTTTTCAATCCTGCTAAAGAGTATAATGCCAGCAAATAAAATCAATATCGTAATCAGCCAACTAATACCAATGTGACTCAACTCTATAGAGCTGGTACCAAAAAATGCCTCACGAAAACTTTCTACAACAGCTACCATTGGATTAAGAATGTAGTAAGGTCGAAGCCATTCAGGAACTTGCGTAAGAGGATAGACAACTGGTGTAGCATACATCCAGAGCTGAATCATAAAGCCCATGGCAAAACGTAAATCTTTATATTTTGTTGTCAAAGAAGATATAAGGATGCCAAATCCCAGCCCAAATAAGCCCATTTGTAAGATAAGAAGGGGTAGAGTAATAATCCAGATAGTTGGTTTAATGGGGGCACCCTGCCACATAAAATATACATAGAAACCAACAAAAAGGGAAAATTGGATAGCAAACTGCAACATATTAATAATTACAACAGAAACTGGTACTGTTAATCGAGGAAAATAAACCTTTCCAAAAATCTGGGCATTTGAGTTAAAAGTGTCCGAAGTCATCTGTAAACTGGTGGCAAAATAGCTCCACATAACATTACCAGCCATATAGAAAAGAAATGGCGGCACTGAATCCGTAGGAATTTTTGCAACTTTTCCAAAAATAATAGTGAAAACAAGTGTTGTGAACAGCGGTTGAATAATATACCAGAGCGGCCCAAGTATCGTCTGTTTGTAAAAAGTAACAAAATCACGCTTTACAAACATTACGATAAGATCTCTATAACGCCATATTTCACCAAGGTCGATATCAAACCAGCCCGTTTTAGGCTTAATCACCATATCCCATTCGGACTCTTTTAATTGGGATCGATTAGTCATTTACTCCTCTTGAACCTAAGATTTGAAAAAACAAATAAATACTTAATAGTTGCATACTCAAAAAAACTCATCAACCCCTCTTTCGGGAAATTAAATCTGTATCAGCTCACAAGACTTTTACTGAATTTTGTCAGAATATTGTGTTGTTCCATATCAACGGTCTGCAATTTAGCAGTTTCCTGCCAATAAGTATCAGCCTTCACCCCAAATACTGTATCATATCGATTTGCCATCGAATCTATCTGTCGTTTACGTTCTGCCAAAAATCGTTTCTTCTGCAACCATCCAAATTTAAATTTTCTTTTCTTCATCAACGTTACCCCTGATTGGTTAAACCAAGCTCAATCCCTCAATCCATCTCGAAATTTCTATCCTGCCAACTGCTATCCCACTTCGGCTGCTCCTCTTTCTTAAAGAAGCAATTACCAATAACCAGCTTATCCATTTCTGTATTCATAAAACAGGCATACGCATCAAATGGTGTGCAAACGATCGGTTCTCCACGTACATTGAAGGAAGTGTTAATAACAACAGGTACCCCCGTCCTTCTCTCGACTTCACTTATTATGCCATGAAATCTTGGATTAATCTCACTCGATACTGTCTGTATACGAGCAGAATAATCGACATGGGTAATAGCCGGCAAGGAAGACCGTTTAAGATTTAACAACTCAAGTCCTTTCTTTCCTTCTGTGTCATCTTCAACGTCCAGGCGGATTGATTCTTTAACAGGAGCCGTAATCAACATATAGGGGCTCTCACCTTCAAAATCGAAATACTCTGCAACTGATTCTTTGCCCACTGCGGGGGCAAATGGCCTGAAGCTTTCACGATACTTGATCCTGAGATTCATCTTTATCTGCATTTCAGCAGAACGTGCATCTCCGAGTATACTTCGGTTACCAAGGGCACGCGGGCCAAACTCCATTCGACCATTGAAATGGCCAACTATCTCACCGTCGGCAATGGCCTGGCCGATGCAAGATTGAACATTTTCCTCGGATCTAACCTCATAAACTGCACCAAGAGGATCAAGCTGCTCTTTAATCTGGGATTCATTATACTCAGGACCTAGTAGCGTACCGTTTTGCTGATCCTGATTTCCATCAACAATTCTCGGATTTTCAAGATAATCGTACCAGCCATAAAGAGCGGCACCGAGTGCCCCGCCAGCATCACCTGATGCCGGCTGAATCCAGATATTATCAAAAATTTCTTCACGGAGCAGTTTGCCATTTGCCACACAATTCAATGCCACCCCACCTGCAAGGCATAAATTCTTTTCTCCGGTCACCTGACGGGCAGTTCTGGCGGCTTTGACAACAACTTCTTCAACGACGACCTGAATAGAACGGGCCAAATCCATATCCTGCTGAGTAAGCTCTCCTTCGGGGTCACGCACTGGACGGCCAAAGAGATCGCAAAATTTGTTATTCACCATCTTATTGGATTCAGCAAACGAGAAAAATCCCATGTTCAACTTAAACGACCCATCAGCCTTTATATCAATCAGGTTGTCTTTAATAAGATCTACATATACTGGCTGACCATAAGGGGCGAGCCCCATCACCTTATACTCACCAAAATTCACCCTAAATCCTATGAAGTAGGTAATAGCCGAGTACAAGAGACCAAGGGAATGAGGGAAATCCTGATGCCTGAGGAGCAAAATCTTATTTCCTACTCCCCGACCTATAGTGCTTGTCATCCACTCACCAACTCCATCCATAGTCAGTATAGCCGCACTGGAAAACGGAGAGGGGAAAAAGGCAGCTGCGGCATGACTCTGATGGTGTAAAGGGAAAACAATTTTCCCTTTATACCCTAAGTGCTGCCGTATAAGATCTTCCTGCCACAGTTTTCCTTCTGTCCATAGCCCTATCGCCTTATTCACAAGAGATGACGGGGCATTTTCAGAGTGGACAAAAGTATCTACAATTCTATTAAATTTTTCCGCAGGATTTTCATAAAAGACGACAAGATCAATATCATTTATCTCACAGGCAGCTTGAGAGATACAAGAGTCAACAGCCTTCGCAGGAAATCCAGCATCGTGTTTGATCCGTGAAAACCGTTCTTCCTGAGCTGCCGCAATTATCATACCGTCTTCCACAAGACATGCCGCACTATCGTGATAAAAAGCTGAAATTCCAAGAATAAACAAAGCCAAACTCCTTATTACAACTCAGTTGAAATTGTCGGTTGTGTATAAAACTTATACAGAGCCTTATAACAGTTACTTGCTAGCATTGGCATGTATTTACAAAAAAACAGCTTAGTAACTTTCATGAACATTATTAAGCGGTTACTCAAACGATCTCTGGATAAACTGTTCTACATTTTTAGCTGCAACAGGACCACGGCCATATTTTCTAAACTTCCATTCAGACGATCGGGAAATACCCAGCAAGCGAAAAAACCATGCAAAAAAGAACACTAAAACACCTTTGCTTTGTTGTTCTGCCAAATTCCATCTGGTTACGATACCGTTTTTGGGTTTACTATCCATGCTGCTACGCGGCATAAAGCACAAATGAAGACAACGGAAAATGGAATTGTCCCATAAAACCTTCTCATGTAGTCTGAGACAAGTCGAATCCTGGAACCCTTCTTTAAAAGAAATTGTTCCACCATGCAAGCGCTCTCCCTCAACACCACTCCAGTCGTCAATTGCATTAAAGTTGTATAATTTTGTAATACTTCTTGAGGGCGGGGACAAATAGCCATGGGCTTGATTTGTTTCCCTGTCCAAGCTAATACAATTTAGAACATTCCCTAAGATTCTCCAGTATCCATCAAAGGATCCTGCCATTATCTGTGTTCGTAACTGAGCCAACCCTACAGGGTCATATATTTCATCACCATCGACCGCAAAGATCCAAGTCGAGGTGTTAATATAAGGAAGCAGCATTTGATGAGACTCAGCTGGGTGATTAATGATCTTTACCGAGACCGAAGGGTATTTATCTGACCAATATTTTGCAATTGCATTGGTCGCATCAGCAGATTCATTATCTGCAATAATAATTTGATCGCAAAAATCAATTATGTTTGCCAGGACCTGGTCAAGGAACCTCTCCTCATTCCTGACAAGACATATCCCAACAATAAGTCTACCTCTTGTCACTATCGGCTCTCGTAAACAATTTCACCAAAGGATTTTCCAGGATGAAGCCAAGTCGTGTATGGAGTTTATGTGCGCGGCCTATACGCTGTTGTAAAAACTTTGCATCCTCACTATCAATCTGTGCGGGAGAAATATTCTCCAGCTGCTCCATGGCAAGCTCAAGCTCGCCTCCAAACAGCAGTACTTTCTGTCGAACAAGGCTCAACAACCCCTGTTGCAAAGCAGTACCGATATTTTCAGCACTTTTGTAATAATTTTTCCGATCACCTGTTTTCCATACCTTTTTCAGAAGACCCAATTGCTCGAGTTGTCGTGCCGCTATACTAACAGAAGCCTTGCTTAGCCCCAATTCCGAACTAATCAAATCGAGGGAGCAAGGCGCCTCCTGCAAGTAGAGGTACACTACAACCTGACCGACTATGCGACCTGCACCAAGGTCCTGGGAAGTACGGCCGCCAGTCTCAACCAACTGCATTCTGGTTTCATTTAAAATATCAGCGTTGTCCATGTTATTAACTTTTAGAATTTTCCAAACATAGTAAACTGTTGTCTATAGTGCAATACAAATTTCAGACTAAAGTTACTATAATAAATAGAAAGCCATTGATCACTTTATTTCAATTCCTGCCCCCCCTAGGTAAGGAATCTTGTATATGATAACACTTCCATTTTCAAAAACTTTCTCAAATCGAGAGTCACTTTCTATCTCAAGAATAAAAAAATCAGGGTAAACACCAAGATCGGTAATCTTTTCATCGACATGAGCAATGAGATGTTTTTTGACCAACACCGCTCCAACACTATAGTTATTCAGCATTATAATTCTCTCAGTATTGTCAGCCCGCCAGAAATCACGCAAATGATATTGTAAATACCATTCGTGTGGTACTGGAAAAAGACGATAACTACCCTCCGGATACATAAAGACAGATCTAGGATTTGGGGGAGTTTGTTGTAAATATTCTATTGCCCCCTGAATATCCGGTGTTACTGTGCGGAGTGTATAAATTTTTGCAAGCGAATAACCCGACTGCATAATAGCCAGCACCGTAAAAAGTATGACTAGCCAGCGTGATTTTGAAAGACATGTGAGCCGCTCGGCAATGGGCAGCATACAGAACATTATACCCGGAAGAAAAAATCGTGCGTCTGGCGCACTTTTTAGTAACCAGGCAACCATAAGAATATAGCTTACTCCAATTCCCCAAAGCCAGAATGATGACTCTGACTGGAGCAGACTCCGGCCCTTTCCTGACAATTGGTAAACAGCTATCATACTAGCTCCACCAAATGCAAGATAGAGTAACAATCCCCCATATACAACAAAATTGGACTTGACCCTTAGATCTCCTGGGTGATTTGCAATAATTTTTGCAGGAGTGGGACTTAGTATATCTTTTTCGCCAGGTGCCGCGCTCACCTCCCCATTTTTTTCTTTTTGCCGATCAAACGTAATATTTTTCTGTATACCGAAACTTTTTCCAAGTTGGTTTATTATTTGTTCTGCCTTCACCACAGGATAAAATGGGATATAGGAGTACTTATGAATCACCTTTCCAAATCCAAAGGTAAACGAACCAACAAGAATTACAGAAAAGACAGATATTAGTACTGTACTCACCATGGATTTGGAACGCTTTGTCCAGACCAACAAACAAACAAAAAACATCGGGAAAAACAGTATTGCCGTCACTTTCAAACCAAGTGCAAAACACATAAACAGCGAAGCCAAGATCCATTTATTTTTTCGAAGACAATAAAATGCTGTAAGTATCTGGGCTGTCATCGGGATATCCTGATAAAAAGCCACTGAAAAAATGAGCGTCATTGGGAGTGATACAATCAATAACAGATAGATGAGCGCTGATCGAGTTTCTGCACCTCTTCGAGAACAGGCCAACAAATAAGCCACCACCAGCAACTGGGCGAGGAAAAATGACTGATATAACTGGGTAAAGAAAAAGGAACCACCAGAAATAAAATAAACTAATGCCCCAAGATAATGCCAGAAAAAGGAATGGGGATACCTCCGTATCTCAAAACCACCCCATCCGTTTGGAATTTCAGCAAAAAAGTTAGGTGTCGGTAGTTTTCCAACTTGTGTTTTCATCATGAAGTAGTGAGTAACCTCATCACCAATCATTACATGAGGTGCCAACATCCCTGTCATCAACACTCCACTGACTGCAAGTACAATTAATAAAGGTGCGGTCAGTGTTGTGCCATACTTGATTGTTTTTGTTCTTCCGTAGAAAAATATCACCAAAACAATTGCAACTGTGAAGATAAAAAGAGCAAGAACACGAACACTCTCGTTACTCAATCCAGTCTGGTCGATATTAATATTGTACCACAAAGCTTGACTCATTAAGAGAACAGAGAAACAAATTCCGATACAGACACTCATTAATGAAAGTGCTCTATCCCAAAAGAGAACAAGCACAAAGATACAGAGGAGGATAGCAAGAAAAAGCATTGAGAGTTCAAACAGACCAGTCCCAAGCCATTGATTGGACAATTTAGAAATGGATTGGAGGAATTGCATCATACGAAGAAGACCGCTGGCATTCTACCAATGCGCCCCATAATAGAATGATATAACGGGAAGACGATATGATAGAATGACTTTAAAACTCATGGCGAGCCCAAACACAGCCTTGGTTTATAAGGACAAAATCACGTTCAAGGTCAACATAGACATTATACCACTCTCCTTTCCTTTCAATTAAAACATCACCTGAGTGAGGTAATGGTGCTGAAGAAAAGTGATCATGGAAATCCTGTAGATTCAGGACGTGCCGATGGGATTTTTCAGAAGCACTAAGAATTTTTGCTCCCAATCTCGTATGCAAACGCACCCAGTGGTCCAATGGCAATCCGTCATCGCGCTTGAGCTGAGCAAATTCATCCATTGGCATTGCGGCATATTCTTTTTTGTAACGAAGAGGAGGCCTTAAAGGTATAATTAAAGCGCTTAATGCTTCTTGTTGCGCCAGTGTCCGCATCTCTTCAATTACGTTATTAGCCCACCCCTGCTGCCTGAATTGGTCCTCTATAAAAATAAAAAGCCCAACAAGTGTATCTTGTTTACGATGTTCTATATGAGAATGGACATAACTTGTACGTACGACACCTTGCCAACCACAGGGCAGCATCGCATTATTTTGGTCCCATGCAAATCGTGTTGTAATTCCATGTCCAACCAGTTGATCAGTTTCAGCATCGTATATAATTATCCAATCAAGAATAATCTTATCAAACATGTTTGGCCCAAGTCTGAAATAACTCAGATCAGGAAAATTTCGTTCAACTTGATATAGATCCAAGAGTCTCCGCAATGCCGGTATAGTACCTACATATTTGTTAAAATAATGAAGCGCATCTCCTAGTTCATGATTTCTAAGAATAATAACTTCCCGTTTTAACGAAGAGTCCTTGCTCGACAAAATCGAAGAGATACTCACGGACTTGTCTCTTTGGGGAATCTGTTTGGTTTGAAAAGATGATCTCTTACCAAACTGATATGCAGCAAAAGCAACACTAACCATGACAATTACAAACGACAAAAAATTGATAGGCATATTCTCAACAACTCCTTAGTATTGTAAATTTGCGAGAATTGTTTTCCCAACGGCCCGGGCCTTCATTTTATTCCCCTCTATCGAACTATGTACTGCATCATTAAAAAATTCTTCTCTTCCCGACATGATTTTATCAAAATCGACAAGATGGTATGCATACTTGCTCGCTTTGTCTCTAATTATTTTATTTACATTACGGGTATGCGGCCTATACACTTTATCATGTTCCTCACTGAATTTACGGTCACCAGATAAGGGCATTGTCGTAAGACAAACAGTTGACCCCTGCGACTTTGCCAAAGTACAAACAGTTTCAATATTTCTTTTTATGATATGGAGTTCCTCAGGAATGTAATTATACGTTTTCCCTGGATGCAATCCAATATCTTTCATCTCAACATTTGAGCGAAAACGGTTGGGATATTTCCAGATCAATGCAATCCTGAAAATCCTATACAATAAACTGAATCTATACAGCGTTTCTCCTGCAGTTTGCGGAATTAAAAAAAGACGGTAAGCATGGGCACAATCACCCCTTAATCCGGAAAATCCTCTGTAATGGTGATCATTACAACTGTCGTGAAGAATAAGGTAATCGGGCTTAAAGTCTATAACGTTTAATACATAATTGACAGTTGAATGAACAGACGACCACCAGTAGGTTCCAAAATTTAATACCTGAAACGTCTTATCAGGGAGTTGCTCGCCAAGGTACTCTTTCAGAAATTCTGGATAGCCATCTGCAGTAGTCGACCCTCCAAGACAGGCAACACGGATAACATTGTCAGGTTTAGGCTGATCAGACAGCTTAATATCTTTAAAACCAAGATAGAAATCCCCTTCAGTTTCTTCTACAGGACCACGAGGGCCTGTGAATTGAAGAAAAGGGTGTGGTACGTATCTCGAATAATAAAGATTATCCGGATTTTCAATAAGATACTGATATATTTTTCTGAGCAGTGCATACCTTTTAGCAAAAAAAGGCAATACATACTTTGCTGCTGATCGAAGGAAAATCTCAACATAACAGAGGACTATAGCCATCCATACAATTAACGTTGCGATGTTTCCAGATCGTTTTAGAACTCCATCTATGGACAACAGAAATATGAATAACACAAGAATAAACTGAGCCCATCGATAGGCATTTTCTCCACGTTCAGCCCCCCATTCCAGAGAAAACATTGCTTTTTGCCAGGGAGGGAAAAGAAAAGGAACGAGGAATAATATTAAAATAGACATTATCTCACTAAGAACCTAAAAAAGCGGATATACTTCATCTGAGGGTTCTTTTTTCTTTCCTTTTCCAGATTTTTCCGGGAGAGCTTTCTTCTTTCTTAAAATTATAGCAATAATAGCATTGAGCCATTTTAGAAAATGCTTAAACATCTCTTCTCCTGTACACCTTGTAGGCCTTCTAGAATCTCTTGCATACTTTCTCCAACCGGCAATAACATAAGAACAAAAATCAACATTATTTATCATTTGATTTTTGCACGACATTAGATTTTCCTGATTTCAATACTGTTCAGAGTATACTCACCGGGGGCTGCCCCTGGGTCAATCCTAATTTTACCCGTAATTTCGTTACCAGGAAGCTGAAAGTATACTAGATTCTTTCCCTGCTCAACCTTTTTATTAAAAACCTGTTCTTCTGAATAGTTTTCTTGTTTTCGAGTCTGATAATAAAGTTTGAAATTTGTCTCAACGGAGGAGTCCAGAGAGATCTTAATGATGCTGCTTTGCTCATCTGCTAACTTGATCTCAGGAAGAATGAAGTATGGATCATTATCTTCAGCGAAAACGCGTAGGTAGGAACCATCGTATTCCAGAGTAGTTGCCTGATCTCGGGATTGAATGCCCATAGTATTTTTCCAATGATTTAACAGCAGGACTACCGACGAAGACCTTTCAAAATCATATGCGAGATTACGTACCAGGGTGTGAGTGTCACCCTGATTTATCCAGCGCGTACCTCGATCCGGAACATAGCGATGCTTCACCCCGTCTGCAAAGAGCATACATGGCCAATCATCGATTTGAGGAGGAAAACTATGGCGCATTTCAATACCCTCCTGCATGGCTCTCCAGACAAGTGGGTATTCTGGATAATCAGGGGTGATGAGCATACTTGCCCTGCGACAGTTCTGTTCACGTGCAACCTTCAGAAAATTATTATGTTCCTTCTTCTTACCAATCAGCCTGTAATAACTCTCGAACGATGACGGAATATTACCCCAGAAGAATCTGGCATCAAGAGGGCGTGAAGGATTCATTGATACAATTTTCATGGAATAAGCATAAGAAAACATAGAACATCCAACCAACAAAAATAAAATATTTTTTTTGTATGAACCCGCGCCTGATTAGAAACAAGAAATGCCAGTGAAAAAGGCAGAAGAAAAAACAATGGTAATTGCAGGCGGGTTAGCCATGCCTGATTTTTAATAATCCATCCAAATGCACACCAGGAAAAAACAGGAAGAAACGTCAACAACACAACTCTCTTCTTTTTCCATGAGCTTTTTCTTATCAGCATCAGAGGCAAAATGATCAACGCTAGGAGAGGTGGTATAATCAGAGCAAAAAGCTGAAGAGGATTTCCAATGAAGTCTTCGGTAACATTAAAAACATTTTTATTGTGTAGACCAATGGGAAGCCCGCCCAATTGTACTATCCGCTCAAGAACATCCGGAAAAGGAAAGTTTGGTGCCATAGTTGCGACTGGATTGTACAGCCTGGTTCTATCCCACTCACTGAGTAATGGATAAACCTCGGGCCGGGAGAATACGTCCTCCCTAGATTTTCTCGCAATATCAGGCCCGCAGACGAGAGAAAAAAGTATCACGGCGACTAAAACACCAGACATTCCCCGAACCGATAATAATATCTTTGTAATCCGTAGGGGTTGACCAATAAATCCAACCAAAACAAATGGTAAGGCAACTATCATTGATATCGGTTTCACCAGGAATCCTGCAGCAATACACAGGGCAGCAAGCGCCATCTCCCCTCTGCTCATACGAGTAATATTGCCAAAAACCAGCCTGCTCACCATGATTATTATGCAGAGGGTGAGCAGTGCATCAACAAGATCATTTTGAGTGCTGGACGCTTGCAAAACGGCCATTGGAGTTGTCATGCAAATCAATATAATCCAAGGGTGCGCTTGTCTGTTGATTCTGAGTAACCTTAACAAATAATACAGAGCAAAAGGAATAAGTAAAAACGACATCCATTGAACACTGTTGGCCAGTCTATCAGTTCCAGAAATGGCCTGGAAAAACAGTATAAGATACTCCGCCCCTGGGCCCATCTCATTTTGCCTACGAATATTGGTAACATAATAATCAACACTGCCCTGCTGCATCCAATGGGCAACCCGGGCCATATGGTATGTCATACTGTCCCAGGTATTTGGCGCATACAAGAAAGCCGTTAAACTGATTATCAACAACAATGGCACTATCAAAACATATGCCGACGAAACAGGGACAAAGCAACGCTTCATTCGAACACATAATTTTCTGACCAGTAATACAAGACGGCGGCGGTGCCACAAACCATATCCCCAAACACCCAACACAAAAAAAAGGTGCGACCAGATTACCCCGGACCGATTTACAGCGTGAAACAGGCTTAGCACATTGAGAATGACTGATTCGAGACAGATAAACAGAGGAAATGGGAGGAGAAAAGCGACGATAACCGAAGACGGTCGAAGCCGAATGACTAAAAACATAAGTCCCGTATAAACAAAGACAAACAATATAATTGAAGCAGCAATAGCCATAATACTCTTCCTTAAATCCGTTAAACTTATGCAGTTATGATAAAAAGTTGGTGATTCTAATAAGTATTCACTGTTCAACCAAAAGGAGTCACTTCTGCCCCAGGTAGTTGCGGAGCGAGTCAGTATGAGATATAAGATTACAATTCTTATCCATCTTGCGCCCTAGGGAAAGATAGTCGTACCGGTTAATGCACAGGCCAGCTAGAACTAACACGAAGTAACTTGGGCCTCTTGCAAAATTAAAGTTGGGGGTTAAAATAGAAAAACGCATTTTAATGAGTCACTTGGGATAGTTTCCTACGAGGAAGATCAAGACTAATTAGAGGTAAGATAAAAAGCAAACCAAGATAAAGAAAATAGTAATAACGCCAGTTGAAAATCCTCAAATACACAAGGGGTAAGGCCCCGCCAAGTATGACCACTCCAAGAATAGCAGTATGGGGAAACCACCAGAACAGAAGTGTAACAACAGGTAGTAATGTCAGCAACCAAACAGGATTCCACGACAACCAAACCCAAGGTTCATGGTAACTTTTATCATAAACTTTCATGAGTGTTTTCCTTAACCAAGGAAACGTAATGGTTTCCTTTTGGTAAGGATAAAATTGCCACCAACCTGAATGCAGAAGAAAACTGTAGGCATATCGATCATTAAAATAATAGTGAAATTTGTCCCATTTCTGTTGCTTCTGATTAAAATCAAATATTTTAATATAATCCCGAACCAAACGATCTGGATTTTTGACAATATTCTGGACAGATCGATCCACAGTATAATGACGTATTTGCTGAGCAATAAAATCCAGCCCAGGTACATTTTTGATATATTGCAATGCAGTCCAACCAATGATTCCAGTTGAAATAATAATCGACAACCCAATAAGTACCTTTTTTGTCGGTACAATTCGCAGGAACACAAACATACTTGGCAATATCACTAAATAAACAATACCGTTATGACGTATAAGCCCAAGTGCCAATCCCAGGAGAAATAGAGCAACAATCTTCTGACCTGTCCAAAACAAAGAACCATTTTGCCTTTCCCGATACAACTTAACCAACGTACAAGCCCAAAACACAACGAGCAGAGCA
>CAZUPS010000039.1:0-36789 GCA_964621915.1 uncultured Desulfocapsa sp.
CACTTTTTTTGCAAAACTTATTTCAAAAGTACGCTTCAGTCGGATGAACCGAAAATAAGAGCTGAAAAATATGGTTTGTGTTTCATATAACTCTCCAAAGTTTGTTCGAGAATAAGTTTGGAATATTAGATATCATGGCCGTAAAATTTTGTGTACAGTTAAGGCAAGTTGTAAAAGTGTGTAAGGTTTTGAGATAAAGGCATTTGCACCCATTGCCAGAGTGGCTCGGACATCGGCATTTTCGGCAAAACCGCTGGCAATGATTGCTTTTTGCCGAGGATGAATCTTCAATATTTGTTCAAATGTCTTCCGTCCATTTTGTCCTGGTAGCATAATCATATCAAGTATCAGCAGATCAGTATTATGATTCTTGCTATATTCTACTGCCGCTTCCCCTGAAGAGACCGTTTGAACAGAGTATTCTAAAAGTGTTAACAACTGATTGGCAATCTCACGTTGACGAGGTTCATCGTCTATAACCAGAATTGTTTCCCCTTTGCCTATATAATCTTTCCAATTTTCCTGTTCTGGAAGTTGGACTACCTTGCTCTCGATACTAGGGAAATAGAGTTCAAACGTTGTTCCGTGTGGGGCGCTGCTGACATTAACTGTGCCTTCATGATCAGACATGGTGTTCCATACAACAGCAAGACCCAAGCCGGTGCCACTTCGGCCCATAACTTTCTTGGTATAAAACGGTTCAAAAATATGATCAATGTCGTTGGGATCGATCCCAGAACCGTCGTCATGGATGATAATTTTTGTGAAGTTTCTTTTGGTACAATTTTGTTTGTTTTTTGCTAAGGGCAGAGGTTGGTCGTAGTTGCTGGTGACAATGGATATGGTTCCTTGACCCTGAATAGCCTCCACAGCGTTAATGATAAGATTCATCAAACATTTTCGGACATGGATGGGCGAACAGGAGATATTCCTCAACTCTGAAGCTAAAGATATATCAAAACCGATTAGGGGATTCCTGGTCTTAAGTTGTTGGAAATCAGTGGAATCAAGATAGGCTTGAATAAGCACATTCAGAGACTTATTTTCTTTGTTAGCAGCGATCCCTCTGGCCACGGTAAGCAAATCGGACACTACCTCTGAGGCTTCGAGTCCCGACCGGCGAATCGCTTCAAGGGAGGGGCGCAGATCGTTCTCTTTATCCATCTTAAGAAGCAGAAGTTCTGGGTAACTAACAATGCCAGAGAGGATATTGTTTAGATCGTGGGCAACCCCACCGGCCATAAGACCGATAGCTTTCATTTTCTGGTCACGGTTCAGTTGCTCCTCGAGCAACTGTCTCTCTGTGATGTCGATAACAATCATTCGAGCACCGGAAACCTTGCTATTATTGGTAATGGGTGAGGAGTGAATAAGTATCGGATATATATTTTCTTTCTGACCTATTGCGGTATACTCAATAAGTTTGGAAGGTTCTCCCTTGAGAGTATTTCGGAAATTGCTTTTGGCTTCTTCACGTTCATCTGCTTGGATGAGTTGGAAAAAATTTGTACCTTTATCTTTTGCAAAGGAGAGTTGGAGCTGTTTTATTGCTACCTTGTTGGCGTAGGTGATATTTCCAGTCAGATCGGTCTCTAAAACCATTTCAGGTAGCAGGTTAACAAGGTCATGGAATCGCCCCTCACTCTCAACCAAGTTTCGGGTCCGTTCCTGGACCTGTTGTTCAAGAAATTTTCTGCTTTTGGAAAGATGGATAATGAAAATTGTGGTCAATAAAAGTAATAGAAAAAATATCAGAATATTAATCAGTGGAAAAATAACCCGGATATATTGTTCTCCATGAAGGGTCCCGATAACCTGATTTCCATACCTAATCTCCTGAGAAAGGTTTTTGAGGCCAATGAGCTTTATTTTGTGAAGAAAAAGAGAGAGTTCGGTTAACTGGGGAGATGTGACTGAAATATAGGTGCCGGTTACTGGAAGGGAAACAGAGAGTGATTTATAATGGTTGGCCTGGACGGCGAGCTGTAAATATGCGTCTGCACCATTTTTATTCAACGCCCAGATATTATCGGCAACAATGGTTGCGTGGTTATTAAAATTTTTTTTATCAAGGTAGGCAGCATTTACAATAAAGATATAAGCGATGCCAAAAAAAACAAGCAGGAAGATACATGGTATATACAAATAACTGTTACGACTACTACTAGATACAGATGGCATAGTTATGAATCATTCTTTGTCAGATTTACTGCCAATCGTATAGCAAGGCATTCAATAGAAGAAGAGACAAAAAGAAAACTATATTGTCTCTTCCGAAAAGACAATGTTCCTTGACTTTGAGATGGATGTCAAGCGCTTTCCTTGTTTCTTTATAGGAATACAATAAGTAAAAATACGTGACAGATCACGATTCCTTCCTTAGTAACTCTGCCACTGTTTCTTTTCTAAATATTTAGTCCAAAACACCCTCCCTAACCACCGCACTACCTTTTTAATTTATTCACTAAAATAGGTATTTATACCGATGTAAGAATTTTTATCATGTGTTACAGGTAATATATTCATTAATAGAAAATGCCAAACTTGTTGAGAAACAAGGACGGAAAACTACGGGTCTTTAGAGATAGCCGAGTTACCTAATTAATAAGGTGGTTCGGCTTTTTTGTTTTTCAAACTCTAGATTAAGGGGGAATGAATGAAGAAGAAATTATTAGCGGGATTAACTACTATATTGTTTGTTTTCGGCATGGTTGGATTTGCGAGTGCCACGGCGATATATGCTATTGATATTGGGCTTTCGGGGCAAGATGGGGTGACTCGTATTGCGGATTTTACAACAGAGGGGTTTGACCCTTTATCAGAATACGTAACATATGCCTATGTATGGCAGATGGTCAAGTCGACAAGCACCCGAAGTACCGCTACAGCATGGTTAACGGTTGAAGATAATGGAAACGAACAGGAGAACGGGGTTTCAGCATGGAGGAAAATATCTTTGACATTGTATGATTTTACGCCGATAGACCTCGATGGTACAATAATCTTCACAGTCTCGAGTCCAAGTGGCAGCATATATACAGGAGCTGGAGGATTCTCCATAGAGACGGAGGTCGCTCCTGTGCCAGAACCAGCAACAATACTCCTCTTCGGAACAGGATTAGTTGGTCTTATCGGTTCTAGACTTCGTAAAAAGAAAAAATAATTAACTCCTGACAAAGCTCCTTCTTCTAAAAGGCAGAATGATTCATTTGATTCTGCCTTTTTTTATTCCCACTCTTAATTACAACGCCAATTGTCAGTGGAAAGCTCTCTAAATTTTAAACATTCCGTAATGACGACAGGCCACCTGTCAATACATCACCACTTTTAACTTCTCGGAGGGTAACCTCTCCCCAACACCACCCTTGAAAGATTATCAGGAAGTTTTTTGTCAGAGATAACATTAATCAAGCCATAAAAACACAAACCCATTCAGCCTGTTACTGGATGAGCAGACTGAATGGCAAGAACGAAATGTCTCAACAAAGAGGTAAATATTCAGCTGTTAAATCTGTGGATCATCTAATTGGAAATTAGATTATTTTCCACCCCATGAAGCTTCAATAAAACCAGAGTACAGAGTTTAACCCTTTCAAAAAGAGAATCGAGGAGAATATATTCTTTTTCACTATGATCAAGAAAACCGATTGGTCCCATGCCATCTATAACACTCACGCCAGCTGATCCAAAAAAATTGGCATCCGAGGTTCCTTTTCTTATTTCAGTTCCAAACGGTTGCTTAAGTTCCGCAGCAGCGTTCTGGATCTGCTGGACAAGGTACTTTTGGTCGGAACTGTTTTTAGAAGCCTCCCACAGTGGACGCTCGGAAGTAATTGAAAGTTTGGAAACACAACCGGAAACATTTTCTTTAGCTGTAATGGCATCTATGCTTTGTCGAATTTCTGCCTCATTAGATCCGTGGCTGTATCGGATATCGGATGAAAGAATTGCCTCCTGGGCCACAGTATTACCAGCAATTCCCCCTCTCACCTTTCCGGCATTGATATCAGTGCCGTCCCACCATGAGTTTAAACCTTCGATGGCAATGATCTTATGTGCTATCTCTTCAACGGCACTTGCTTTGGTTCCCACAAGATTCCCGGCGTGTCCTTCAACCCCACGGATGTGAATATCAAAGCTGATTTTGCCACGACGTCCTATAACGATTTCATTTTCAGGACCACCAGATTCTGAAATCATCACGTGGCTTGCCGTTTTCGCCAGTTCTTCAAATACCGGTCGTGAAGTTGGAGAGCCACGTTCTTCGTCACTGTTTATAAAGACTGTTAATGGCAGTGAATCAAGTAATCCGAGTTTCTGTAAACATTTGAGAGAATACAAAAAAACCACTAAGCCACCTAGCATATCCCCGGTTCCGGGTCCGATACAGCGTTCAGCCTCTATATGAAATTCAGGTAAATGTTCATAGGAGGTAAAGGTTGTATCCATATGACCTGCAAGGACAACCATCGGTTTTTCTTTATGGTTGCTAAAAAGGAGATGATCTCCAAAGGGACTGTTGCCAGTAAATTTCTGGCAATCAAATCCAAGTTCAGAAAATTCCTTTCTGAAAATGTCCCCTACCCGGTCTACAGCCGTACCATTTTCAGAACCTGCCTTCTCAGCAATCAATGCCTTCAGGCAGGCTATAATGTCGTCATGCTTAGAATCCACATAATCGATAATTTTATTATGCATTATATAAACCTTTACTATCGCTCATTGTCGTACTTCATAACGTGTCCACCCCAGGTTCTGAACAGTACCTGACCATCCACATTGGTGTTTAGAATATAATTTGGGTTCACCGGAGTTTTACCGCGTCCACCAGGAGCCGTGATTATATATGTGGGGATTGCAAGACCACTGGTATACCCCCGCAAATATTCCATAATTTCAAGCCCATCTTCAATGTGAGCACGAAAATGGCGGATACCCTCGAGTTTTTTACAATGAAAAATATAATAGGGTTTTACCCGAATCTTGAGGGCATCCTGCATGAGTTTTTTCATTATATGTTTGTCGGCATTTATGCCTTTAAGTAGAACCGTCTGATTTCCTACCAATACTCCGGCTTTGGTAAGTTTTTTGATAGCAGCAGCTGCCTCCACCGTAATTTCCTTGGAATGGTTAAACTGGGTATTAAGAAAAATAGTGCCATGTTTTTCCAGCATCTCACAAAACTCATCAGTAATCCTCATAGGGAGAACTACAGGAGTTCGCGTTCCAAGACGTTTGATTTCAACATGTTCGATAGCATCGAGCTCGGAGAGAATCCAGTCCAGATATTCATCGGAAACCATCAAAGCATCTCCACCTGTCAGAAGCACATCACGAATCTCAGTGTTTTCTCTTATATAGTCCAGTGCATCTTTAATACTTTCTTTGGCATAGCGAATATTTTCAAACCCAATATCACGACGACGCAGACAATGACGACAGAACATGGAACAGGCATTGGTAACATTAATGATAAGCCTGTCTGGATAGAGTCTTGTGATACAGGGGGCGGGAGAATTATAAAGAATTGTCTCAGGTTCAGTAACCACCGATTGATCGAGAGATTCCTGGATGCTGGGAATGGATTGCATTCGTACCGGACAATTGGGATCATCCGGGTCTATCAAACTGGCATAGTATGGAGAAACACCCCATCGAACTTCCTTACCAACGTCTTCGATCTGGCTCTTTTCTTCTGCCGTCATTGGAAAAATTTTAGAGAGGGTCTCCACGTCGCGAATCATATTGCGAACCTGCCACTTCCAGTCATCCCAGTCTTTTTCAGTACCATTCAGGACAGAGAGAATTTTCTTTTTCTGCACCATATTTTTTTCTGTCAGGTCAAGGCCACATGGAATGTCTTTTTTAGCATCTAGATAGTCCTGGATAGCCTCTTTGTATTCAACGCATCTGGCAGAAGCAACTTTTCTTCCCTCTTCAGTGACACCCTTAGGTCCTTCTTTGATAATTTCCATCTGTTTTTCCTCTATTATTTATTTGAATCCAAATTAATAACGACTTATGGCAACTTCGACCATTTTCTCAAGCATGCTTTGATATGTATAACCAGCCTTTTTTGCTCCATCACAGTAGGAACCCTTTTTATGGATTGCAGCCATTGAATTTATTTCAAGAACATAGGGTTTCATCTTTGAATCAAGCCTGAAATCAACCCTGGCATAATCATGACAGCGTAACAGTGTAAATGTCCGCTTGGCAATATCCTGGAGTTCTCGTTTTAGACTTTCTGGTATATCCGCCGGGCAGATATGTACATAGCTGCCATCTTTTTTTCCTGTAAAGGATTGAAAGAGTTCCCCGGAGGTACTGAGATCAATTTCCACTGGTTCAAAAACTTCAATGTTCTCTCCATTACCCAACAATCCAACATTCAATTCTCTGCCATCAAGATACTCTTCAACAACAAGTGGTTGGTCGTATTCTTTTAGTGTTTTCAGTACGTTTTGTTTTAGATCCCCTATATTATCAACCACTGATATACCAAAACTGCCTGCCTCATTTTTTGGTTTGATAATGAGCGGGTAACGAAGCGTATGGTTAGTAACTGTTTTAAGATCTTTTTCGTTTTCTACAACTATAAAACCAGGAGTGGGTATACCTGCTTGAATAAGAACACGTTTGGTCATCTCCTTATCAAGTGCCAGAGTATGAGCAAGAGGGCCGGAACCGGTATAGGCAACTCCAGCCATTTCAAGCATGGCAGGGATATGGGTATATCTGCTCTCGCCTTGGATTCCGTAGGCAAGGTTAAAAACAATTCCTTCAAACTCTTTTCCACTCTGCAGTGGTGGCAGAAAATCGACAATCTTTTGAAACAGAAAGGTATCTCCATCAAACTCTTCAACCTCAAAACCACTATTTCCAAGATTGGTTACAAAGGTATCAATTTCATTTCTATAATACATTTCCTTATTAAGCCGACCATATCGGTTAATAACGCCATCTTGTTCGATATTATGAACAACAGCAATTTTCATAATTGCACCCTGTTTGAAAAAAAACTTTTAAGAAAACAGCTAAATAAAACTACTTGTTATTAACTATTATCTTTTCAGGGAAATTACGTTCGAAATTCTCAATAAAATTTTCAAAAACAAACTGCGGTTTAGAGTGAGTCAGGATAACTGATTCCTGCGGAAATTCGTAGGCGTAGAACAGGTGAGCTTTTTGAAGGTTGTGGCAAAGCTTTGACTGGAGGAGAAACCAAGATCGAAGGCAATAGTTGTAATATTAAGTTCTTTCAGAAGCATTTGTTTTGCCAGAATAATTTTTTTCCGAAGTATATATTCCTTCGGAGTTATGCCAAATGTTTTATGAAACAGTGCATACCCACGGCTCCTTGAAACACCCATCTGGTCAAAAAGGAGCTCAACCGGCCCCATAAAGTCTATGTTTTCAGCAAGAAACACATCAACTTTTTCAAAATTCTTCCGATGGCTTGCTTCAATGGGACAATCTTCTATTCCACTGCGAATGGCAGAAATAACGATCTGGCGGATTGAATTTTCCATTTGTACCAAAAATCCTGAATGCTGATCTGCATATTCCTGCAGGATAGTCTTAAACGATGCCACCATCAGGGAGGGCGCTTTTCGAACAAATGGCTTTTCTGGGATTTGCTGGAGAATATCTTGATCAGAGGTGTTGGAAGAAAAGAGGGAGGATTGGGAGGAAGATAAATCAACCGCAAGATGATACATGGAATACGGGGTAATTGTTTTATCTTCAGTCTGGTATTTTAATGACAGTGGCGGATGGTAATAAAAGGTTCCGCCCCTGGCTTTAAGGACCTCACCTGTTTCGTAACGAATGGTAAAATTTCCACGTTCGATATAGAGAACAGATGTCCAGAGCTTATTGTCAAAACGAGGACTAAATTCTTTGGCAGAATGTGTCCTTGAGTGACTGCATTCCTGTACTTCGGGGAAATATTTATCTAGTTGTATACGATTCGTTTTCGGCATTTTATGCTCTTGCCACTTTTACTGTGTTCACTAATCAGGTCATACGGATTCGTTCACAATCGGGACAAATCCACGTTGGACCGTTGGAAATTCCCCATATGTTTTCCTTGAAACATTCCTCACAGATCATAAAGCCGCAGGGACAACTGAAGCAGTATGGGAACTCCTTTTTACAGCAGTGACATACATATTCCCCAAGTTTTCTCTGGCGATAAGAAAGTTTTTTTTCAGGTTTTTTCTGTTCATCACTCATTGGTCAAGGTCTCCTGCAGCCACAACTGATAGTCATTGCTTATTGCTGTAACTGGTGTGGCGATTATTTCTGGGATATCATAGGAATGATGCTTCTGTATTTCGTGTTCCAACTTTTTCCACAACGATTGTCGACTTTTCATTACCAGTCGACATTCTTTTGCCTGTTCAAACACTCCATCCCACCAGTATAATGAATCAACCGGAGAATCAATTTGGGCACAGGCAATCAATCGTTTTTCAAGAAGGAGTCGTCCTAGTTGTAAAGCCTCTTCTTTTTCTGAAAATGTTGTAAAGACTACTATGGTATCAGACATTGCTTTATATGATTTTCTTTTTTAAGGTGTTTATAAGTGGTTCTCTGGCAGTCTAGCAGGGATAATCATTTTTGCACAAGATAAAAGCTCAACATACTGCAGGGAACTCAATGCTGTTCACAATCGATGTTGGCAATACCCACACGGTCACCGGTCTTTTTGATGGGGACGCTCTCGTTGGCCAATGGCGTTTACAATCAGATGCTGATCGTCCAAATGATGAACTGGCCATCCGCTATCATGCCCTCTTTTCCATGGCCGAAGTAGACAAGGCTGATATAGACGGCGTTATACTGGCAAGTGTTGTACCGTCTCTTGAGTCCTCCTGGATTGACTGCATCAACTCCTATTTCTCAAAAAACCTCACCCACCCTCTTTTAGTTGTTTCAGCTGCAAGTATTGCAAAACAGATACACGTTGCCATAGATTACCCTGAAGAGGTCGGTGCCGACAGACTCGTAAATGCAATTGCTGCCTGGGAACAGTATAAACAAAATCTTATTATTATCGATTTTGGAACAGCAATAACATTTGACTGCGTTTCGGCAAAATGTGAATACCTTGGGGGAACCATACTCCCCGGGATCGCAATTTCGCTCGATGCACTCTCAAGCCGTACTGCAAAGCTTCCTCGTATTGATGTAGCAGTTCCTCCACCACAGGTTATAGGAACAAATACTGTGGATGCTATGAAAAGTGGCATTTTGCACGGTTATGGAGCATTGGTGGACGGACTAGTTGAAAAAATCGCAAAAGAACTTTCGCCAGATGGCCAGCCATTAAAGGTTATTGCAACAGGTGGTATGGCGCACTTGATTGCACCGTTCAGCAAATGTATCGAAGATGTTGATACCATGCTCACTCTCCATGGCCTGAACCTGTTATTCCACAAACAATACGATGAATAATAGCCGTATTCCACTATCTTTGGAGCAGGGAGACTGCATAGGCATCATTGCTCCTGCTGGTCAGATTCAAGATTCCAAGCAACTGAAACAGGGTATCTCTATTCTTCAGGAAATGGGTTTTGAGGTGCGGTTGCCAGGAAATCTTTGGCCTGGCACGGGCTATCTTGCCGATACAGATGCAAATCGGGCACTTGAATTCCATAGAATGTGGGCAGATCCTGAAGTCTCTGCACTGCTTGCTCTTCGGGGTGGTTTTGGTACTCTGCGTATGCTGCCTTTTTTGAATCCCGTGGATATCAAGAAGGAAAAAAAATTCCTTATCGGATTTTCAGATATTACGATTCTACATAGCGCCCTCTATAAGACCAATGACCTGATAACCCTTCATGGGCCAATGCTCACTGGCCTCTCTTCATTGAGTCCAGACAGCCTGCGACATTTTTATGCATCCATTACAGGTAACTGGGATAAGCCCCTTCTTGATAAGAATATTGAAGTTTTACGTGATGGTCCGCCCGTACAGGGGAAGTTGATTGGTGGAAATTTAAGTAGCCTGATAAGCATACTGGCAACTAATATTGACCAGGACTGGAGTCAAACCATTCTTTTTCTGGAAGATGTGGGAGAACCTCTATACAGGATCGACAGAATGTTTACCCAGTTATGGCACAGCGGCAAGATCAACCAGCCAGCTGGGATTATTCTTGGTGATTTCTCAATAAATCAAGACCTGGACAGCCTGGAAAAAATACGATTCCACGAGGAGATCTGGAAACGAGTTCTTGAACTTACAGAATCTGCTGGGATGCCGGTTTGGGGTAATTTCCCGATTGGCCATGGAGCTTGCAATCTCACCATGCCCCATGGAGCTGATGCCATGATGGACAGCAATACTGTAAGGCTCTCATTCTAAGCTGTTAAATATTACTCAAAATCAAATGTACCGCCTCTAACAAATCATCTGCCTTGAAGTTCGGCTGTATTCTCTGCTGAGGCCCGATATACTGCTCATCTCCCCTGCCATATCCAGTACGAACAAGAATTGATTTCGCCCCGCAGTTGGCTGCTGTTTTAATATCAGACCACCGGTCGCCCACGACAAAGGAGTGTTCCGGATCAAGACCCATTTCTTCTGATGCCTGGATAACAAGTCCCGGTTTGGGCTTTCTGCAATTACAATTGTCTCGAAACCGTTCTTCTTTAGCCTCGGGATGATGTGGGCAGTAGTATATTCCATCCACATGGGCTCCTTCATCTTTGAGGAGTGTATTCATCTTTTCATGTACAGCAGCAAGTAACTCTTCGGGGAAGTAGCCACGGGCAAGACCCGACTGGTTACTGATAACAACCACTGGAATGTCGGCATCATTAAGTTTCTTTATAGCCTGGGCAGCTCCTGGCAGAAGTTGAAAGCGACAGGTGTGATTAATATATCCCATCTGCTCATTAATGGTCCCATCCCGATCAAGAAATACTGCAGATTTTCCACCAGTGAATTTATTTTCAAACACGTTTGTTACCTCTTACTGGCTCTTTGGCGGATGATCTTTAAGCATCTTTTCAAGATCCTCAAAAACCTCTTTAGAGCTAATAGATTCAAGACAATTCAAGTGCCCCTTCGGACAATGAGTCTGCATACACGGGCTGCATTCCATTTCCCGCCTTACAATGATCGAATTTTTTGAATAGGGGCCGGTAGCAATATGATCCGTTGAGCCAAAGATGGCAATACTTGGAGTTCCAAGTCCTGCGGCAACATGCATTAGCCCTGAATCGTTAGTAACAAAGGCATCGCAACATTTAATCAATGCCATGGCTTGTTTCAAATCTGTTTTTCCTGTCATATCCTGAACATGATAGGGGGTCCGTATTGAAAATTCTTGGATCTTCTTGGCCGCTTCAGTATCCGCATCTGTTCCAAAAACCATTATAACACAACCGCTCTCTCCGTATTTATGTGATATGATTGCAGCGAGTTGTGCAAATTTTTCGACAGGCCATTGTTTTGCCGGACCAAATGCAGCCCCTGGATTAAAACCAATAACCGGAACAGATTTCCCCGCGGTTTTGAAAGTATTTAATTCTGTAAGAGTAGGAAGCTCATTTGTATCGTGTTGCTCTGAATTGGCGACAGGGCTTTGAGATTTGAGACTCCCAACAAGATCTTTCGCCCATTCAACAAGAGCATCGGGAAGCGGTAAGCGAAGATGATCGGGACCAGGTGTCAGGCCAAGGCTTTTTAGCATATCCTGATAGTAGTGGACCTGATGTTTTTTCCTGGTTTCATCGCTGATATTTACGCCATGGGTCAGTAGGACACCCCGGCCATCACGTCTATATCCAGCTCGTACCGGAATACCAGCCATCTTCACTACAAAAGCTGCTTCAAAAGCGTTCTGCAGAAGAATTGCAGCATCAAAATTAAACGCTTTTAGATCCTTTGCAAGATTAAGAGGTCCTTTCACTTTTCCCTGATATAAATCTTTTTTATCATAAAGAATAATCTCATCCACATCGGGACTAACCTTGAAGATATCAGCAACCCAAGGGACTGCGAGCATGGTGATTTCAGCATCGGGAAAATTCTTTCTGATAGTATGAACCGCAGGAGTAGTCATCACCGCGTCCCCAATCCAGTTGGTGGCTCGGACCAATATTTTTTTTGGATTTAGTTCAAGTAAAGACGCTTTAGAAGACATAATTCACCTCGAAACAGCACAGCAACACAACTACTACTGTTTGTTTTTATTATCTTAATCAGTCAGCAATTCTGCAAGCTGTTGTTGAGCAAATTCAATATCGGGATCAAGCGACAGGGCAAGGGTCAAAAAATGGATAGCCTCATCCTTATTTCCAAGCTTGCGATGATTAACACCAAGATTTGCATAATCCATGGCAGATGAAGGATTGAGTTCAACAGCACGCTCAAAGCTTTTTACAGCGTGGCCATATTCTCCAAGTTTAAAATAACAGACACCCATAGTATTGTATATATCTGGTCTGTCCTCATCTTCTTCAAGCCCTTTTTTCAGAATATTAAGAGCCTTGTCATACTGTTCAAGATCTCTGTAACAGAGCCCCATATATGAATACACATAGGGAAGATCCTCCTGCTCAGGGATTAGCTCAAGTGCCTTCTTGAAATGAGCCAGCGCAGAATCGGGCTGGCCGTTTTCATACACATTACGCCCTCGATAGAAATCAAGATAGTAGGCATCGGGAATAAGTGCCTCGAGCCGCGCAAGCCTTTCATCCAGCATTGCAGGATCATCAATTCGTTCAACCAGAAGTTTAGAAGCAAACAACCCCACATCCTGAATCATGGAACGTTCACGAAAATGGGCGCCAGGAATAATGGTGTAAATCGCTGGGATTTTAAGCTCGGGATGGACAACATCGAGCATAAATGTATCCATGCCCTTCTCAGCAAGCACTGAGACACAGTTTTCAACTTCTGTCTTAATATTATTATCGCCAAGATTAGCAATATCGTCAATTTGGATATCCATGCCACTTTTGGCAACATAATCAACTTCATCCATGGCTAGAGGCTTAGGTAATCCCGAAGCAATGTAGTTGGATCCGCTGTTAAAATCACCGGCCAGCTGGGCCACCTCAGTAACAGCTCGAATAAGAGCTTTTTCAGGATCAGGAGTGGTCCCTGCTGTATAGACGATTTCACTTTTTTCAGGAAATGTTGAGCGATCAATGGCAAGGGCTGCCACGGTACAGATTCCAGTGTCGAGTGTAAAATCATTTAAATAGAGATCAATACCATTCTCTTTAAAGATCGTAAGAAGCTTTTTTGCAATAGGATCTTTTACACTCTGCTGGTCGATAAGGGGCGTTTTGATTTTTTTATGGGTAACCAGGGCACACACATGGCGTTCAACAATCTCACAGATGCCCTGCAATGCAGCTTCCTCATAGGAGTTTCCTGCAGATGGCCCGTTGAACTCATTAATTGCAAAAAACCATGAAAATGGCATAAGAACCTCAGTACCACTTTGAAGTTCTGTGGCCCAGGTCCATTGCATGGGAATTCCCTGAAGTACCTGCTCAAGAAATTTTGCGTCGTGGGTCTCATCATGTACCGACTGAAGCAGATATTTTGTATCAAGAACAGGATAGCCTTGATCACGCATTTCCTGGTAATCACCAACAATAAAATTGTCGGGATTATTCTTAAAGGTAAAAAACGAAAACCTCTCAACCAGTTCCATGCATGCGGACGCCTGAGCTTGAATAGCTGATGCCCCCTTCCCCATCTGTTTTTTAGTGCCGGTCATTGCACGTGCATCTTCTCCACATACAGAAAAATAGACGGGAATACCAAGACGACCAGTATCTATTCTTTTAACTTCTTTCAGAATATCAAGGTTAAGGTGCTCAAGTGTATCTTTAAAACGGGCCACGGTTTCTTCAGGGGTGATAGCCTTGTCCTGATCTATGGTATACGCCTTCATGCAATCTTGAAGGCGAATTACTTTTTTATCCATTTATAGCGCTCATTAGTGGTTTTTAATTGAATATATTAACACTGTTTAAACCTATTGCTGTAGATTTTACTTTCACTTGCAGCAACAGGTGAAAATGTAGAATTTCACAAGGATCGCACTATACAGAAGTTGACGTTTTTTTGCAAAGGAAGGGACTGAGGAGAAGGAACAGGGACCTGTGGTGATCAGTAAAATGGATACAAAATATTATTGGTAACTATCTGCCCAGCCAACAGCATCGAGATAAAACCCGGGAAATTTTTCAGCTTGAACACCTATGGTTTCAAGTATATTTTCAAATTCTTGCCACTGTCCAGTTTCATAAAATTCAATGGACTGAAGAAATGGAAGCAGACTCCCTGTTTTGTTAGAGAGTGCATCTTTAACGGGATCTGTCAATGGGAGTTGTTTCATCAGGTAGTTCATGGTGTTGTCAAGCATTGCATCTATTAGTGAAAAGAGACCGAGCATAAAGAAGTCACTGCTATTTGACTTACCCAGATTTTCAGCCATTAACTCAAGCATTCTGGCACGTATGATTGAGGTTCGGATAAGTTCGGGAGGTTTAGATTCAGAGAGTTTACTTGTTGCAATTAAAGAAACGAATTGCCGAACTCCACGTTCGCCCAAGAAAGTAATAGCCTGGCGAATTGAAGCAATTGGCTGTACTCGATAGAAAAACGCAGAATTTAGATATTTAAGCAGTTTATAAGAGACAGAAACATCCTGAGTAATCAATCGTTCAAGTATGTCCACATCAAATTCTGTTCTATTTACTTCTGTGATTAACTGAAGCAGCGTTAATTGTGATGAGGGTATATCCTTATTTTTTAGAACTTCAGGTTTAGCAAAAAAATAGCCTTGAAAATAGACAAACCCCATTTTAAGAGCGGTTTGGAATTCGTCATACGTCTCAATTTTTTCCGCTAATAATTTGCAACCATAGGGTTTAATTGTTTCGACTATCTTTTCTATCTCATCCATTTCAGTAAGACGAAAATCAATCTTTATAATCTTGGCAATTTTAACAAGCGGTCTCCACTCCTCGGAAAAAACAAAATCATCAAGTGCCAGATCGTAGCCCCTGGCGACAAGATTTTTACATACTTCAATAATTTCTTCAGTTGGGGTAACATCTTCGAGTACCTCAACCATAATATTTCCAGCTGGAAACATGGAAGGAGTATCTTTAAGCAATAAATCTTCTGTAAAATTGATAAAGGCACGTTTTCCGCCGGATATCTGTTCTATCCCAACGGTAAAAAAAGAAGAGGAAAGAAGGCTTGATGTTGCTGTTTCTCCATCCAAATCAGGAAAAGCATTGGCCATTCCAGTTCGAAACAACAATTCATAGGCAAATAAGCGCTTATTGGCGTGAAAGATCGGTTGTCTAGCAACAAAAACATCCATAATAGTTAAATAGTAGCAGAAGAATTATTTTAGTTTCAAGCCTCTTTCACCTAGAATCAACGAGGAAAATGCGAACGTAAACGCTCTTCCCAAGTTCCGCTGCCAAAATCAATTTCAACCCTTCTTGAAGACTCATCTTCAATGGTCATTTTTAGCAACAGACGGGTGTTCGGAATAAGAGAACCTGCCCTCTCAGACCATTCTATCACGCATAGGCCAGAAAGATAAAAGAATTCTTCAAAACCAAGGTCTTCTACTTCTGTCTCATCGGAAAGACGATAGAAATCAAAATGATACAAAGGAATGCGACCAGGATATTCCTGAAGTATTGAAAAAGTTGGACTTGTTACATAGCAACTATCAGGGACTTCAAGCCCCTTTGCAATCTGCTGAGTAAGTGCAGTCTTCCCAGCGCCTAGATCACCACTCAAACAAATCACATCTCCAGCAATTGCAAGTTTTGCCAAAAGACTTGCAAAATCGGCAGTCTCTGAAAGAGTTTTAAGGTGAAAACTACCGTCGTTCATTTACAATCCCGATCTTTAGTCAGTGTGAAGATAATGGAAGTTCCCATACCCGGCCTGGAATTAATTTCCATCTTACCACAGAGAATTTTCATTCTTTCAGCAATAGACTGTAATCCAATCCCCCTTCTTTTTCCGGTAAATTTGGAAACTTCCTCGACATCAAAACCGCAGCCGTTATCATGGACAGCGAGTACAATCTGATCACCCACAACCCTTGCCCTGACCTGAATATTAGTGGCTTGTGCATGTTTTATCACATTATTAAGTGATTCTTGAAGTAATCGATACAAATGCCTCTGTTCCTCCACGGAAAAATATTTACCGATGGCCTCCATATTAATATCCAGCTCAATATCGGCGTGATCAAGAAATCCGCTAATCAGGCTCTCAAAAGCAGCATCTACCCCTAAATGATCCACCATCATTGGCCAGAGTTCCCGTGAGAGATTTCGGACATTTTCAATCTGCATATTTACGTATTGCCGTAATTCACGAAGACCATCTATAACGTTTTCCTTAAAACACTCATTGCTGTTATAAAGATTGTTTTCCATCGCCCGCAGCTGTAGTTTCAAGGCCGCAAGGGACTGGCCAAACTCGTCATGTAACTCCATGGCAAGCCGACGTCGCTCATCATCCTGCGCCGTAATAAGCATCGCAGAAAGATCTCCAAGCCTCTCTTCAGATAACCTGAGTTGCTCTTCTGATATTTTTCTCTGGGTTATATCACGGATCATAGATCCTACAATTCGTTCGCCTCCTGAAAGATCTATACAGAATAGGTTCATCTCCATATCAAGATATTCCTGATTCTTTTTCTGTATCTTTACTTCTCTAGGGTGAGGTGAGCGATTTGTGGCAAGAAGCATGGCTATCTCCTCTTGCACCACGCTACGATTATCAGGGTGCAGTGCCAAAGCAAGAGGCTTTTTCAAAAACTCATTACTTTTGTAACCAAGTAGGTTTTCAACGGCAGGATTCGCGTAGAGGCCCTTTCCTTTGATATTAAAAAGAACAATAATATCCTGGGTGGCAAGAGCAAATTTCCTAAACCGTTCTTCACTTTCCCGAAGGGAAACTTCAAGTGTTTTCCTTCTTTGAACATCCCGTTCAAGTTCTATATTTACATTTATAAGCTTCTGATTGGTGAGCTTAAGGTTTTTGTTTTTCTCTGCGAGTTCATCCGTCAGTGAAATATTTTCCTTTTTTAACTGATAAAGTACTCTAGCTCTATCAATGACATGATTTAACTCATTGGTATCCCATGGTTTAAGGATGTATTGATAAATTCTTCCAAGATTAATGGCATCAAGGATATATTCCACCTGACTGTGGGCCGTAAGGAGTACTCTGATAGGGTCAGGATCGATATCATACATCTTGCTCAGCATATCGGTTCCACTGATACCGGGCATCCGCTGATCTGAGATAACCAAACCAATATCAGCGATTTTTTCAAATTTTTGCAGCCCCTCTTCGCCGGACAATGCGGTGATGATTTCGTATCTGTCCTGGAAAATCATCCTGAAATTCAGGAGATTGATTTCCTCGTCATCAACAAATAAAATCTTGAACGGTTTCATCCTGTTTCCTTCTTAATTATCCACTGAGTTATCAGTGTTGTTCTTTGTCCACCAAGTCATTAACAATTGAAAATGATTATAATAGAGTGGTAATTCTTCAGGTTGAAAGAACGTATTATGATATGCCAGACGATGAACATTCAAATACCAATTGGGCACCATGTAATAGCCATACCAAAGTATACGATCAAGTGCCTTACATGCCGCCGTGAGTTCTTCCTGGGTTTTTGCATAAATAATTTTCTCAACCATAGCATCAACCACAGGATCCTTTATACCAGCAAGGTTTTTAGATCCCGGATGATCGGCAGATTCTGAATGCCAAAAATTTTTCTGCTCATTTCCAGGTGACAAAGACTGACCATACACATGAACGATCATATCAAAATCAAATTTCTGTACTCTGTCTGTATAGAGAGCAGGATCAATAGTTCGGTAGTCTACCTGCATTCCAAGCTTTTTAAGGTTGTTCACATAGGGAGCCATAACTCTTTCAAAAGAGGGTGAAACAAGCAAAATTTCAAATCGAAAAGGAGTTCCCTCACTATTTTGTAATACGCCATCGGTGACAACCCAACCGGAGGCAGCGAGAAGTTTTTTTGCCTTACGAAGATTAGTCCTGACACCGCCCTTCGCACCAGAATCCGGTGCTGTTAACGGAGTTATGAAAACTTCTTTGGGAAGGTTTTCCCTGAAAGGTTCAAGATAAGATAATTCAAGTCCTGAAGGCAATCCTGTGGCAGCAAGGTAGGAGTTGCTAAAAAAAGAACTGCTTCTTGTATACTGGTCATAAAAGAGTGATTTGTTGGTCCAATTAAAATCAAAAGCAAGACCAAGAGCCTGGCGAACACGCAAATCCTGAAACAGAGGTCTGCGACTATTCATAAGGAAACCCTGCATTCCGGCGTTATTCTGATGAGGGAATCGTTTTTTTATCAACTCACCGGTATCAAATCGTTTTCCAATCATATCGCGCGCCCATTGTTTCGCAATATTCACCATCATAAAATCAAATTCTCCAGCTTTAAAGGCTTCCACTGCAACGATCTGATCTTTATAATAGTTAACAACGATATCATTGAAGTTATACATCCCTTTTCGTGTCGGATGATTTGCTGCCCAGTAATCAGGATTTCTAATGTACTTGATAGAACGCCCCTGGTTAAAACTTTTAACGATATATGGACCCGATCCAATGGGAGCAACCATGGCATCTTTATGATTTTCACTTGCAAAAGGGTGCTTGCTATAAAATGCTTGAGATAACACTGGAATTTGTGCGGCTATCATATGGAGTTCACGATTAGCGCGACTAAAAACAAACTGAACATGATGACTATCGAGAATTTTGGCCTCTTGAATATCCTGATAATAAAAGGGATAAAAAGGGTGCACCTTATCGCTCTTGAAGGTATCAAGAGAAAACTTTACATCTTCAGAAGTGATAGCAGTTCCATCTGAAAACCGGGCATTTTCGTTAATGGTAATGGTCATAGAGAGATTATCTTCTGCAAGCTCTATATCACGAGCAATAAGACCATACTCTGCAAAAGGTTCGTCAAGAGAGCCAACAGCAAGGGGTTCAAAAACAAACATTTCCAGCCCAAAGGGTGCCGTTCCTTTTAAAGTGAAGGGATTCATTTTATCAAAACTACCATTGTCATGAAGCAACAGAGTTCCGCCTTTTTCAGCGTTTGAGGAAACGTAATCAAATTTTTCAAAATCAGGGCCATATTTTAACTGCCCATCAATAGAAATCCCATGCGCTCCGAAGGAAGTAGAAGCGAAACTCATACAAAAAAAGATCGTTATAAAAAAGGTAAAACAGGACGCCATTTGACAGTTCTCCAATAACAATTTAAATCGGGAATCCATATGGAATTTGAAATTCCAGCTCTTTGAAAAAAAGATTATATTCTGGCAACAGTATCATTTTTGGGGTATTATGTCAGGTTTTCCTGTCAAATTAAATGCATAATGGCAGTAAATTCTTTCTTTTTAATAAGGAGTAGGTCCATGGGAAAAACTATAGCCCAGAAAATATTTGATGCTCACTTACGAGACACCCCGACACCTGAAAACATGGTGCTTGATCTCGATGTGGTTTTATGTCATGAAATCACAACCCCCATTGCCATTATGGATTTAGTGGAAAAAGGGATGGATAGAGTCTTTGATCCAAGTAAAATCAAAGCAGTTATAGACCACGTAACCCCAGCAAAAGACTCAAAAACAGCTGCACAGGGGAAAATAATGCGTGATTGGGCAAAACGTCAAAACATTAAAGACTTTTTTGATGTCGGTAATAATGGCGTTTGCCACGCCCTGTTTCCTGAAAAAGGTTTTATTCGACCCGGATATACCGTTATTATGGGCGATTCTCATACCTGTACCCATGGTGCCTTTGGTGCATTTGCCGCAGGAGTTGGAACAACTGACCTTGAAGTTGGTATCTTAAAGGGTGTGTGCACTTTTCGTGCCCCAGTATCGATGAAATGTGTGATCACCGGTGAGTTACAGAAAGGTGTATCTGCAAAAGATGTTATTCTTTCAATTATCAAAAAACTTACAGTAAACGGTGCAACGGACAGGATTATTGAATTTACCGGCTCTCTTGTTGATACCATGAATATGTCAGCACGCATGACCCTCTGCAATATGGCCGTTGAAGCTGGCGCAACAAGTGGACTCTGTTATCCTGACCGTGTTACTGCCGAATATCTTTGGCAGTTTATTCAGGAAGACTATGCAACTATTGATGCAGCCGTTGAAGAATTTCACAAATGGCACTCCGATGCTGATGCTGAGTATGTTGAAGTGGTGGAATTTGATGTTTCTGACCTTGAACCACAGGTAACCTATGGCTACAAACCAGATCACGTTAAAGATATCAAAGAAATGGAAGGTACTCCCGTTGATCAGGTATATATCGGTTCCTGCACCAATGGCCGTATTGAAGACCTCAGGCAATCAGCCGCAATTCTTAAGGGAAAACATCTTGCCCCCGATGTTAGAGGCGTAGTCACTCCTGCGACTCCTGCTATTTACTCACAGGCACTTGAAGAGGGAATTATTAAGATTTTCATGGATGCCGGATTCTGCGTATTGAATCCCACATGTGGTGCCTGCCTTGGAATGAGTTGTGGTGTACTTGCAGAGAATGAAGTCTGTGCAGCTACCACCAATAGAAACTTTAATGGCAGAATGGGAAAAGGCGGCATGGTCCACCTTATGAGTCCAGCATCAGCAGCTGCTACCGCAATAACCGGCACCATCAGCGATCCAAGACAATTTCTTGCTCAATAGAGGGAAGCATATGAAAACATTTGGAGGTCCCGCAGTACTGCTGGACAGAAATGATATAAACACCGATGAGATCATCCCAGCTAAGTATCTCACTGAAATTACAAAAGTAGCCCTTAAGCCTCATCTTCTTGAAGACTTGCTTATTGACGGAAAGGCATTTGACAGTCATTCGGTTGAAATGAATGAAGCAAAAGTTGTAGTAACAAAAGCAAACTTTGGTTGTGGCTCATCACGAGAGCATGCGGTCTGGGCATTTGAAGTAAATGATATCAACGTTGTCATTGCATCGAGTTTTGCCCGAATATTCAGACAGAACATGTTTAACTGTGGCATACTGGCCATGGAACTGAGCGAAAGTGACATTGCTGCTTTATTTGCCATGTCCGGAAAGCTGAATATTGATGTAAATATGAACCAAGAACAGATTACAGCACGTTCCGATGACGATACACAAAATGATGTACTGTGTTCTTTTTCACTCAACGAATATGATAAAAATCTTGTGAGTGCCGGTGGCTGGCTTGCCTATGCCGACACGAATTACTAAAATCAGGATTTCCAACAAAAAAGGGCCTATGATGCAGATGCATCATAGGCCCTTTTTTTATTTTAATGCCTTGCTAAGAGCTATAAGCCATGCTCCTGTAGCATTGCAATCACCCCTTGCTGATCCTCATCAAGCTCTTTTGGAATATCGACGCCCACTCTTACGTAAAGATCCCCGCGACCACTATGCGGGCCTGAAGGCAGTCCATAGCCCTTTAGCCGTAACTTAGCATCACTTTGGATTCCTGGTGGTACGTTCACCTTAAATTTCTTGCCATCAAGTGTTTCAACTTCAACCTTGGCACCAAGACATGCCTGGCTAAAGGGTATTTTTCGGTCAAAAATAAGATTATCACCATCGCGCTGATATTTTTTATGGGGGGCAACTGCAACTTTAAGGAAAAGGTCTCCGGGCATTCCGCCATTTGGAGCTTGACCGCCCTTCCCTTTTAACCGGAGTTTTTTACCGGTTTCTATGCCCTTTGGTACTTTCACATTAACATTTTTGCTGCTACCATTGCTTCCAAGGGCGATGCTTTTTTCAGCTCCATTCAAAACATCTTCAAGGGTTACGGATAACTGATACGTTACATCCTGCCCTTTTGCTGGTGGATGACAGCCACCGCCTCCACATCCTCCGCCACCTCCGGCTTGCTGCTGGCCAAAAATCGAGCTGAAACCGCCACCGCCCATATTCGTTGACCTGAAGTTATTACCACTACGCCCAGCACCACCAAATCCAAACTGGCCTAAAATATCATCCATATTGAAATTTTTGAAGATATCTTCCTGCGAATAGCGCTGACGGAAATCGGTTGAACCATAGGTATCATACTGTTGTTTCTTTTCTGCATCGGAAAGAACAGCATAGGCCTCACTGATTTCTTTGAATTTGTCCTCAGCGGCCTTATCCCCTTCATTCTTATCGGGATGATATTTAAGGGCCATCTTTCGATAGGCCTTTTTTATCTCCTGGGCAGAAGCCCCTTTCTTCAAGCCCAAGATATCGTAATATTCCATATATGTTCCCCAATCCCTATAATTTGCATGAACTAACGTAAAGAAAAAATAAATCTTTAAAGACAAAAGTCAATTCAACTGGATATCTTATTTGATTTGTTGTGCACAATAGGAACAGCTGCAGCCATCGTCAAGGGAGTGAAGAAAGAAAAACAGGAAACACCTAGCTTGTTTTTCCATTTAAAAATTTCATATCAGGAAGATTTTCCGCCACCTCAACAAAGGTATCTGCTGATTCAAGTAACTGTACCACCTCAGGCAATGGCTGAGACCAAATCTCCGGAAAATCCATTTCTCCTTTTATAAAAACCGTAAAGGCAAGCTTTTCTGTGGGTGGACAAAAATCTGCAGCAATATTTTCATTATTGCCTCTTGCATCCACACGATACCAGCCACAATTGGGAAGATAAATACCATTTAAACCGTGCAAACAAAATGGTGGTCGATCATCTATAATTGTGAGGCGTTGATAACAGAGGCCAGCTGGGATACCATTTGCTCTTAATAATGCTGCAAGCAAATGGCTTTTAGCATAGCAAAAGCCTGTTTTATAACGAAGGACATCCGATGCCTTGCAGGTGACAGGATTTAAACGATGGTCATTGCTGTGCAGTATTTTGTCACGAACAAATACAAAACATTTCTCCGCTATCGACGTTTGATCAATACCCCCTTGGGAGAGCTCCTTTGCCTTTTCCATTACCCTTGGATTGTTCCAGTCAATGATCCTATTTGATTCTAGATACTTGTTTATTGATTCAGCTTTTATCATCATTAGTTTTTCTCCTGATACTATTGTGAGAAACTATCATTGCCGGACTCGCTCATAATAGGCCAAAGCCATCTATCTTATTGCACTGTTGATCAAAACCATTCGAGAAACTTTCCCAAAAACTGCAAGTGGCAGATTTCACATTATAATTAGCTTGTCTCAAGAGAATTCTCATGGTATCAATTCAGAATAAATAGTCTGCAACATTATACACTCACGCTTGTGAAAATATATTTTATATTACCAAGGAGGAACTATGTTCAATAAAATTCTTTTAGCTTTAGCAATTTTACTTTTTTCCAGCAACTCTGTCCTGGCCCAAAAAACCATTGTTTTTGCAGTTCCTGCTACTGTCCCCCCTATGGCATTTATTGCTGAAGACGGCCAACTCGCCGGCTATTCAGTAGACTACGTAAAAGCCATGGCAGAAGCCGCCGGTTTCACCCCTGTTTTAAAAAATGTTCCATGGAGTGGTATCTTTGCTGGCCTTGTCGGCGGTAAATACGATGCAATAATTGGTGCAGTTTCCATCACCGAAAAACGGAAAAAAGTAGTTGCGTTCTCTGAACCATATTTCCATGCATGGCAAGCCCTGGCTGTCCCCAGAAAATCATCTGTTAAAAATCTTGGTGATTTAAAAGGAGAACAGGTTGGTGGTAAACTTGGTTCCACCGGTTTCTTTGTTATTAAAAATACTCCTGGTATTAAATACGAAGGATATGCTGAAGTCAGTTTACTTATGGAAGCATTGAACACCGGACACGTTGCCGCCATTGTTTATGACCATCCACAGGTCTCTCACTATATCAAAACTCTATATCCGGATACCCTAAAAATAACATCCATGGTTGATACCGCCAATAAGGACGATTATGGAATAGCCGTAAAAAAAGGCAACAGCGAAGTACTTGAGCTTCTGAACAAAGGAATACAAGCAGTTCAGGATAGTAGTCTTGATAAAAAAATTGATCAAAAATGGTTAGGTAATAACTAGAATTATTGCCAATAACTTAATATGACGCTGTAGTTTTTTTGTGCTGGTTTTGTTATGATTTATGCCGCATGGTTTAAATCGTAACAAGCCTGGTGCGAACTCCCATTAAGCCCCCATCACATATCTCACCACCTGTTATTAGAGCCTTCCTCTTGTATAATTTCTCATAGAAATACTAAAGACATATATACTCTATAAGTCATCAGAACGTCCAAAAGCCAAGGCTCCTTTTTGTTTTCGTACATTTAGGGCTTGTAAGGAAATAACGAGAATAAATGAATGGAAAAAACAGATAAAACATTGAGTAAAAACGAGAAGGTATTACCTTAACCAATAACAATCCTGCACAAACCTGACTTCGAAAATCGAAAATCAAGCTTGTGCAAGGGCCAAGTCATTAGGTGGTCATTCGAAAGAGTACGTTAAAAAGGCACATCGTCCCCTGTACCACCGCCACCAAAGTTTGATTCTGAAGGTGCATCAGGAAGAGGTGGTTCAGTAAACCCTGTGTTTCCGCCCCCGCCCTCACCTCTGGAATCGAGCATCTTCATTTCCCGGGCAACAATTTCAGTTGTATATTTATCGTTTCCGTTCTGATCCTGCCATTTCCGAGTCTGAAGTTTCCCTTCAATATACACCTTTGATCCCTTATGGAGATATTCACCACAGATTTCTGCAAGTCTTCGCCAAACCACAACACGGTGCCATTCTGTTGACTCCTGCTTCTGTCCGCTTTTATCTTTCCATGTTTCCGATGTCGCAATATTGAACGTGGCGACAGGAGTGCCTTCCTGAGTGTAACGAATCTCCGGGTCTGCCCCAAGGTTTCCTATAAGCATTGCTTTATTAAGCATATTTCCTCCGATATAAGTATATGTTTTGAATTAGTAATATGATGTTAAAGAGACGATCATACAATAATGGTCTTCCTAGAAGTACGTCTAACTGATACCATACCGAGCTTCCAATTGGCTAGGAAAATTTCTATTTTTCACGGGTTCATTGTCCGATCAAGCATAAGAGGGATCCCTCCTTGCTCCTCCGGAGTAAATCCCATCACATCTTGCCAGATTTCATCACTTTCCATACAAAAATAGATACACGTTTCTGGTGCTGCATACTTTTTAAGAAGTGAATAAATATGTTTGTAAAGAGTGACTCTTCTTGGGCGAAAGTAACGTTTTTTATTATCAAGTCCTTCAATAAATTCCTGATAAAAAATCCGCGATTGTGGAAATCGACCTGTCCCAATAGTTTTTAAGGCAGGAAGATACCGTAATGCCCCAAGCGAAATCCAGACGATCTGTTCAGCTGGAACGACCTGATAGAGCCGGGTTATGGTTTCTTCATACCCTTTTTCCCAACCGGGATGATCAATGATCGGGTCAAAATGAAAGGCAAGCTTGTAGCCCCACTTCGCACATTGTGCTGCGGCTTCCAATCGTTCTTCTAACGTTGCAGTTCTGATCTCCTCTTTCTGCATCACCAAGGTACTATTTAATGACCATGCAAGAATTGTTCGCCCATTATGCTGAAGACCTTCAAGGTTATCAATAACTGCACTTTTAGTTTTTAACTCAAGAACTGCCTGCTTCTGCCCGGCCATATATTCAACCAGTTGAGTACTGAGACAAGTAATTCTGTCCAGTGCCATGGAATCTGTAAACTCACCGGTCCCTATACGGAAAAAGCGATCCGGCTCTACTGCAAAAGCTGTGGTCATTTCTTTGAAGATATCTTCGGTATTTATAAAAAATGTCAACCAGGGCTTATTTAAATAGGCCTGTAAAATACAATAGACACAATCCATTGGGCAACCCATGCCAATATTAAGCACCTGATAATCACAGCATCTATACTCTTTAGTTCCAGGACAGGGCTTAAAAAAATGGCCCCTGTTTTTACTTAAGAGCAGATGGTGTTTTCCCTGAATCAGATTGTCTGGATATTCTCCGTCAATCCCACGAGGGTCACCCCGATCAGCAACGATCTTGTATGGCAGGTTTGCTCTTTTAATAATCTGCTGGGTATATTCAAGTTCCAGACAGGATTCTTCCACATGAATCTCTGTTAAATATATAGACGGATCTTTCCAGGAATTGACGTTTTTCATCACTTTAGTGTAAGAGAAGTTATTAAATGTTTTGGCACTTCAACGGGCAGAATGCAATCATTAGAAATGACACTCTCTGCCCAATCTGCAACTGATATATATACTTCACCTTCTGAATTTCGCCCATGCTTAATACATCCCTTGCCATAGACATGACACTTTCGCTGCAGCTCTTCAATGGCATACAGAGTATGTTTCCGGGAAAGCGTTCCTCTTCTCAAAAGATTCGCAATTGACCAAATCCGTAATTTATCCATCCCAACACGAAATTCATAGGATACCTGATCGTTTCGTCCACCTTCCTTGATGGTAAGAGGTGTCTCTACTAATAAAAAAGGATAACGACAGGAACCGCGCAGCCAGAGATCATAATCTTCACAACAGCGGAATTTTTCATCAAACACACCTATTTCATCGAAAAACTCTTTTTTAACCATAACCGTCGACATTCCTACGGCACAGATCTGCAAGCAGTGCTTAAAAATATCTCCATTTCCAGGCTGATGGATTTTCTTTTGGTTAAGATGGATACCACGGCGATACCAGCGCTCTTGTGTATGCGAAATCAGTATCTCCGGATGTGCCGTAAGGGCATCAAACTGGAGTTGCAGTTTTTTCTTCTGCCAATGATCATCAGAATCCAGGAATGCAAGAAACGGAAACCTTGCACGCTCTATCCCAACATTCCTTGCGCTGGCAGGACCTTTATTATCCTGACAAATATACCGCACCGGTATGGAGCATTCTTTTGAAAAGCCTATTACAATTTGCTCTGTTTCATCTGTAGAGCCATCATCAACAACCAGGATCTCGTTACAGGCAAGTGTTTGACGCCGCACAGAATGCAGAGCTCGAGCTAAAAAAGATGCCCTGTTATAGGTTGGGATAATTACCGATATTCCGGTCATTTTATTTTGCTTTCAAAGAGTATTGAGAATTAACAGAAGATTTATCCACCAAAATACTGTATATCTGTGAGATTTTCAATATGAGTTAATTTCCTTATTAAATTTGAACAGATACTTCTTACAAGAATACTCCATGAGCAGTGAAATACTTATAAATTCAACAAGCTACGAAACCCGAATAGCATTGGTTGAAAATGGCCATCTGGCCGAATTCCATCTTCAGCGTCCCACAGAAAAAGGGCTCGTTGGTAATATATATCGTGGCCGAGTTGTCAGGGTACTTCCAGGCACGCAGGCCGCATTTGTTGATATTGGTCTTGAGAGAACAGGCTTTTTATATGTGGATGATGTTTATATCTCCAATGCTGACCTCGATGCCAGGATGATGAAAAGGCAGAACCCCTGCGGTAAACTAGAGTTTTCCTCTTCTTCTCCCGATGGAGACACGAACCGCTCTCCGGGGATGAATATCGAAGACCTGCTCACCGAAGGCCAGGAGATCACTGTTCAGGTAGGAAAAGATCCGATAGGCACTAAGGGTGCCAGGTTAACCTGTCATATTACTCTGCCGTGTAGGAACCTGGTTTTTATGCCTCTTACCGACCATATTGGTATTTCCAGAAAAATCCAAAATGATGAAGTACGCACCATGTTAAAAGAGCGTATTGAATCGTTGCATCCTGCCGGAACTGGCTTTATTGTTCGCACCGTTGCCGAGAATGCTACGGTGGAAGAACTTGAAGCAGATATGGAATTCCTGCTTCTTCTCTGGGATGAAATCCAGGATATTTCAAAACGTTCCGCCACTGTCCCGGTTATGATTTACGAAGATCTTGATATCACTCTCCGTTCTGTCAGGGACCTTTTTACCGCTGAAGTAACCAACCTTGTTCTTGATGATAGAAAAACCTATGAAAGACTTTCAACATTCGTCCAGACATTTGCTCCTAAACTTCAGAATAGAATCTCTATGTACGAAGGTGACTCACCTCTTTTTGAAGCTCACGGCATAGATGTTGAAATCAGCAGAGCTCTTGACAAGAAAGTCTGGCTTCGTTCAGGTGGTTATATCATTATTGAAACCACCGAGGCCCTCTCTGTAATTGATGTAAATACAGGAAGATTTGTTGGTAAAAATGACCTTGAAGAAACCATATTCAAAACAAATATTGAAGCTGTTAAGGAAATTGCCTATCAGCTGAGACTGCGAAATATCGGTGGGATTATAATAATTGATTTTATCGATATGGAAGAAGAGGAACACCGCGAGGAACTCTTCACCTCATTCAAGGAAGCAGTAAAAAAAGATAAAAGCCGAATAAATATCTTAAAACTTACAGAGTTTGGTCTGGTTCAGATGACTCGGAAGCGCAGTTGCGAAAATCTCAACCAAATGATGTGTGAGCCTTGCCATTATTGTGCAGGTGAAGGCGTACTGAAATCCAGACGAACCATCTGCTATGAAATTTATCGTAAGATCTCCCGCAAGGCAAGGCGATATAACAGCCACTCCGTCACCCTCAATGTTCATCCCAGAGTTGCCGATATGCTCTTAAAAGAAGAGGAATCCGTAACCAATGAGCTCGAACGTGATATAGGAAAGCGCTTAATCATTGTTCCAAGTAAAAAGCTCCATTTAGAAAAATACGAAATCCTTTGGGATTAATTAACACACACATACCCCACTTGCAATGAGACCACATTATGACACGATTACGAAGCAGCCATAGAAAGAACAGATCATCATTTCCATTATTTATTATATTTTTTCTGCTTCTTGCAGGTGCCGGTGGATATGCTTTTCTTACTTGGTTTGAGGGCGAAATGCCCCTTATAACAGGAAACGACCTCCCACCGTATCTTGGAAAGAATACGACAATATCACTGACTATCAGTGATCAAAAAAGTGGCCTGCGCGCAATCGAGATTATTCTTATACAAGAAAACACCGAGAATGTTGTGCTTTCAAGAGAATTCTCTCGTCCAGGGAAGAACGGAACTGGTGGTACGTTGGAAGAAAGTATTCAACTTACAATTGATGCAAAAAAGCTTAAATTGAAAGAAGGCGAAGCAACGCTCAAAATCACGGCCACCGATTATTCTTTACGCAGAATTATGAAAGGGAATTACAGTGAATTTTTTCACACAGTAATAGTAGATACAAAACCACCTAAGATAGCAATTATCCATAGTGAAAGATACATTCAACCCGGTGGTGCTGGAATTGTTATCTATCGTGCAGAAGATTCCATTAAACATGGCGTTCTGTTAAATGGTGTATATCATCCCGGTTTCCCGCTTACCGATGGTTCTGACTCAAAATTTATTTCCTACATAGCTCTTTCCTACACCACTGAAGCCATCGATGAGTCTGCAATTATTGCAGAGGATGCATCGGGAAATAAAACGGTTAAACCCTTCAATTCGGTATTAAAAAAGCCAAAACAAAAAACGGATCAAATCAATGTGGGCGATGGATTTCTCAATAGAAAAATCCCTGAATTTGAAGAACACTACCCGGAAATGGAAGGTGATCTTGTTGAAAAATACCTCTACGCCAATCGTACTGTCAGAAAAATGAACAACAAGAAAATCCATGATCTCTGTCTCTCACCCGGGCAGAAGCAGTTATGGTCCGGTAAATTTCTACGAATGGCAGGTAGTGGTAAAGCGGGATTTGCAGATCATCGCACATATTATTACAAAGGCAAGCCCATCGATAAACAGGTCCACCTTGGGATGGATATTGCATCGACCAAAAATGCTCCAATCAAGGCTGCCGGTGCAGGAACAGTTATATTCGGTGAATACCTCGGAATTTATGGAAACATGGTAATGCTAGATCATGGCCAGGGGGTTTTCAGTCTCTATTCCCATCTGAGCCAGATCAATGTTGCAGAAGGTGATAGCCTTGGTAAAGGAGATGTGCTTGGTAATTCCGGAATCAGTGGAATGGCAGGTGGCGATCACTTACACTTTTCAATGCTTGTAAATGGTGTTTTTGTAACCCCTAAGGAATGGTGGGATCAACATTGGATAGATGTAACGATAGACGGCCCGTTGGTTGACGCAAAATTCTAACAACTGCAGATATGCTCTTCACTGGATCAACACCAGACTGAATGTCTCTCCCGTGAAGAGTATCGTTTCTTAACTCCTAGAGATCAATCCTCGACTTCGAAGTCCGGCCCACCACACAATTTGCAGCGCAACTCCGGATCATCCCGATCAAAAATATATTCCCAGTCTTTGGCTTTGATCTCTTCTTCACGGTCGCGCCCACAGGCCACGCAGACCCAGATATCCCCTTCTTCGGTTTCAAATAAATGCATATCATTCTCCTTAATCGTATATATATTTCATCAACTAAAAGGTACGAACCAATAACTCAAAGCATGAGCCTCATTACCTTATCTATTCCTTTTTCACAAGCTTTGCCCTGTCACCCAAATTCTTTCTTGTTACCTTAGTCATAATTCTGTACACTCTGAAACGCAAAACAGCAAACGACCACACGCACTCAATAGACAAAAATAAAGAACACCAATGACACTGAACCTCATAAGACCCCCAAAACTATTATACAGCTACCTGGCAACGGAAATGCTCGCACCATTTTTTGCCAGTTTTGTCATAATGAACAGTGTCTTTTTTCTAATTAAACTCATTCCATTTTTAAATGTTGTACTAGAGCTTGATATTAATTTTACTGATTTTATTCGGCTTTTATCATATCTCTTTCCAAATATGTTCCTCTATTCCATTCCCATGTCTGCCATGATGGGAGTTATTATTTCCTTTACGAGACTGTCAAGTGACACAGAAATACTTGCCTTTAAGGCAAGCGGAATCAGTCTCTATCAGATGATCCCTCCCGTGGTAATCGTTTCGCTCGCAATTGCCCTGCTCACCGGATATTTTTCAACTGCCCTGATGCCAAAATCCGAGCTTGCCATGAAACAGCTAATGTTTCAGCTGGCAAAAGAAAAGATCGACAAGGGTATTAAGGAACATAAGTTTACCGAAGCACTCGGAGATCTTGTTGTTTATGTAGAAAGCATTGATAAAAAAAGTGGCGAATGGGCAAATGTTTGGGTGTCCGATATGAGAGGGCAGGTCCATCCTATCATAACCATGGCCCAATCTGGATCAATGGAGGCCCATATTGACACTATGCTGGTTACTATTGTGCTGGAAAATGGCAGTCTCCATCGCCCCGATGGTGCGCGTTCCCAGATTGTAGGATTTGAAAAATATACTATCAATATCCCACTTCAGCCCCCCACTATTCTAGGTGGTGAAGATGTCACTAACCTTTCAGCAGCATCAATGACTATGACTCAACTCCAGGCTTCTGCCAATTTTTTTGGAAGAGACACCTCCCCCGGCAGAAGCCGTCTGGCTCACTACCATAAACGTATTGTTCTTCCTGTGGGTTGTTTTATTCTCAGCCTACTCGGTTTGCCCCTTGGGCTTCAGGCAGGACCAGGCAGAAAAGCCATAGGGGTACCGCTGGGGCTCGCTTTTTTCATTTTTTACTATATTCTTTTTACACTAGGGAAAACTGCCGCTGAGGACAGCAACATCCCAGTGTTCATAGCAATGTGGCTACCAAATTTTGTTTTTCTTTGTATAACAGTTTATTTTATTAAACAAGCAGCCAGAGAGCGCCCGGTTATTCCATATTCTGTCACTAATGGAATCACAACATTTATTGATAACAGAATCACTCCTTTAATAAAAAAATTCAGAAGAAAAACTGATAAAAAGTCTTCCATTGCTACAGATCAGTCTCTTCCTCAACCTTCTAAGGCTGTTCCTGTAAAGAAATCGAGCCCCAAGATAACAGGAGCCGATTACTTAACCGAGGGAACGGTTCACGGTAATATCAAAAGCCATATCTGTCATATACCTGGTTGTGAATTCTACTACTGTAAGAACTGTACTATAGAATTTAAAAACATGGAGGTTGCCATGGATTCAGGATTTGAGCCATGTCGTATCTGTAAGATTATTATAGAAAAAGAAAACGATTAGCCAGCTTCCTCTATAGCCTTCTTCAATGCTGCAATATGTACATATCCTGCGAAATGTACAGGACTCTTTCCAGTAACCGGGTCAAAGCCACTCGGATCAGCCGAACAAAAATACTGAACCTGTCTCGGAAGTCTCGTTAATACATCTTCTACCTGGCAACCAATATACTCCTGCAATGCATCCCAGGTTGCTCCACATGGTGCACCTCGTAGCACTTCTATCTCAAGGATTTTGTCCCCTTGCAGCACGACCTTGTATTCAGGTAAACCAAAAGTGTTTCCGTAACTTCCAAGTTTTTCATTTCTTCCAAGCCCGCAACAGGTAAAGGGAGTAAAACCATCTCCTTTTTTTCCTGCTGAAACAATCGGTATATTCTTTTTCTGGCACAATTTTATAAGATAATCTACGAGATCGGGATGTTTGAGAAAATTCAATACCAGATCAGCATTGAAATCATTCAAAATATACTCTTCCGGCTCTTCAATGAAATCTGGTAAAAACGCGTCTACAGAGATCACCCTACTAATTTCTATACCACCGCCATACCTGACAACACCCTCTATTTTATGTTCTCCTGATCCCTGCTGCTGAAAAACAATTAGCTCCATTTTATCCTGCTCCTTTAAAACGAAATTTAATGGTATGACAAAGCCTACATAAGCTATTGATTACATACTTCTTTTATCTTGACAGTAAAAAGGTACCATTATAGAATCTATAACATATTATGCAAAGTAATTTGACTACTTTTGGACACCCTTGCATTCGTCCATCCCCCATTTAAATTGAACCTGTCGTGGAGAATATAAAGTGGATTACGATTCAAAACTTTCTGACATTATAGCAAGTCTTCCAGAAGTATCAGGAGGATTTCTCTATGCACCGGATAGAGGAATTTACTCAAACCAGACAAGTGGTGTAGCAAATAATGAGTCATTACAGCAGGTCAGCTTTAAGATGACCAAAATTGTTTCTATGATTTCTGTCCATTTCCATGATACTGGTGGCATCAGAGTGTGCTTTAGGGACTTGATTCTTTTCGGTACACAAATAGAAGCTGGACACTGGTTATTCCTCCTTCATCAACCATCTCTTTCACCAGGAATGGTGAAAATGACTGTACAGATGGCTCTCAATATAGAGCCTGATAAAACTCCTCAGGTTGAAATTATTCAGGAAGCTGTCGTTGATAATCAACCAAATAAAGAAATTATGGCAATCCTTCTTGCCGATGAATCTGAGTTACAAGCTCCCCTCACTCGGATTCAAGATGAACTTGCAATGTATATTGGTCCTGTTGCCGAACTTGTTTTCCAGGATTCAGTGGAAATATGGGCATCCACCCACACCCCATCCATCGAAAATCTTCCCGAACTTATTTCTATGATGGAACAGGAAATTGATGACGATGAAGACCGAGAGAAATTTTCAACCAGCCTCAAAAGCAAAGAAGAGGAATAACTATAATGGCTACTGCAAAAGATTTTTCAAGACTCGGTGATATTGAAGGAGTTTCCAGATACATTCTTGTTCGTAATGATGGCTACGTGGTGAGTGAAAACTACGAAGAGGCCGTAGCTCTATCTTCTGCTATTGTTACAAGTGGTAAATTTTGTGACTCACTCAGTGATGATCTTGAAGGACGTAGATATATTTACTGTTGCGTTGAACGAACCTCTGGGGACAATGTGCTTGTTTTCTCACTTGGCCGCTACTACCTTGGCATTATAAAGCATGCCGACTGTGATCCTCAACAACTAGCTGATACCATAATTGGATTTTTAAAAGGCCTTGCCTGATTATATCTTGCCCTCACGGAAATACCCATGAAGTTACCTAATGCTGCTGAAATGCGTGGCCTTGACCAAAGCGCCATAAATGATTTTCATATTCCCGGTATTGTTCTTATGGAAAATGCTGGCCTGGGAACAGTACAGATGATGGAAAAGGAACTTGGTTCCCCTTCCAACTCATTTGCTTTAATCTTTATAGGCCCAGGTAATAATGGCGGTGATGGATTGGTTATTGGCAGACACCTCCATCAAAGAGGCTGCAAACCTATTTTCTTTTTCCTTGTAGATCCAGATAAATTAACTGGTGATGCTGCTGCAAATATGGCCATAGTCAAAAAACTCCGACTACCCTTTCATATAATTGACACTGTGGGTCGTGTCCAGACTCTACCTGTCCTCTATAAACAATTTATTAACCAGGGAAATCCCTGTTACGCCGTAATCGATGCCATGTTTGGGACCGGACTTGCGCGACCTGTAAACGATCAGTTTGCCGAAGTTGTCAAATTTATAAATTATTCTGATTCAGTTCGTGGCATACCGGTCATTTCTGTGGATATCCCATCAGGTCTCGATTCAGATAATGGAAAAATACTTGGTACCTGCATCCGAGCTTCTTATACAGCCACTTACGGTTGCCCAAAACCTGGCCATGTGCTCCACCATGGCCCTGAATTCTCCTCTGCTATTTCTGTTATAGATATTGGTATCCCTCCAGAAGCCATGGCGCGTGCAAAAATCACCACTGAGCTGCTCGATATGGCATTAGCGAGTTCTCTGGTTACCCCTCTTAAAAGGGTGGACAATGCCCACAAAGGAACCCACGGACACCTTGCTGTACTTGCTGGATCAACTGGGAAAACTGGAGCTGCTACTCTTGCTGTTAAGGGAGCCCTTCGTTCAGGAGCTGGACTGATAAGTCTTTTTACCCCACCGGATTTAAATTCTATCTACGAAGCCACACTTATCGAGGCAATGACCATTCCACTGCCAAATTCAATCTCTATTCCAGGGAGTAGTGACTTTGCTTTTATCCAACAGCATATACTCGGGAAGAAAGCTGCGATTATTGGCCCTGGAATTGGTACTGACCCAGATACAAGCAAGCTGGTATTAAAGCTTTACCAGACAGTTACACTTCCCATGGTTCTTGATGCCGATGCCTTGAATATTCTTGCAATGAATCGCAAGAACATGCCGTCCCCTGCTGGGCCAAGAATATTTTCTCCACATCCCGGGGAAATGGCTAGACTATTAGGTTGCTCAATCGATGCCATCAGAGATAATCGGATGAAAGCAGCAAAGGAAGCATGTAGAATCTATAGTAATGGCCGAAAAGACTGTATTATGATTTTAAAAGGGGCCGGAACCATAGTTACATCCTCCTCTGGACTCACCTATATAAATACCAGCGGGAACCCGGGTATGGCAACGGGAGGTATGGGAGACGTACTAACTGGCATTATTGGAGCCCTGCTCTGCCAGAATATGGATGTTGAAAGTGCTGCTGCGGCTGGTGTGTTTCTTCATGGAATGGCTGGAGATAAACTCTATGATGATACTGGATTTGGCTACACAGCCTCCGAACTAGGCGATGGGATACCCGGCTGTATCAAACAGTTGTTAAGTATTTCGTAACTATTCACCTGCACCCCATCTTCGCCCATTCCGGAGTCTCATTCTTCGCTTACCCGGCATGCTAAACAGTTACAGTTCAGTCTTGTGCCAATTATCAGGTACTCGCTGAATGGTTACAGTATTTCTTAAGCTACATTAGCTCAACATATTGAGTTAACAAATCAAAATCCTGCTCATATATATTTAAGAACTGGACTCCTGTAACATACTCACTGGTTTCAGAGTTCTTTTTACACCACATCACCTTCCCCATAACTTTAAGCAGTTTTGCTCCCTTTACCTGAGGGGAAGATTTTTCTCCACTCAGTACAATCCGAAGACGAAGCAGACTTTCATCCTGATATCGCATTTGACCATAAAAGGAAACACCGCCTTTACTCACATCTCTTCCACGGCAGGAGATAATGGACAAATCAGACGCAACACCTTCCTCTTGAAGGTGGCAAACTTCTATATCTATATCAATAGGAACACGTCTGTTGACACGCCTCTCGTCCAAGTTAATATTTTCCATAAGATATACTGCCTTGAGAAATATTCTAAATTAGGTACTTCACAGTGAAAGTTTCGAGGAATTGGTAATCAGGCTGTTATAACATTTTCTTTATTAGCGTAATGACACTGCTGAATAACAGAGGCAAGCTTGGTTTCATCAAGACCTCCCTGCAGGTTATAACGAACAAAAGGGCCACTGGTCATTGTCTTATGAAGGCAATACTCCGGATTGAGGATATAACTACTTCCCCCTTCACTGAGGATCATTTCAAGACCTTTACTGCCATCGGTTTGAGATCCAGACAGCAGAACACCAGCAACACGATTTTTTAGTAATGATGCAGTCGATACCATCAAATCATCTATACTTTCAGAATTGTCGATCTTTTCAGAAGAACGAACTTTAAAAGTGTAATGACCGGAATAAGGCGAGAGAAGAACCTGGTCAGAGGCAGAAAAGATGTAACAGCTACCACCTTCGAGGGTGGTTCCGTTTTGTCCAATGGTCACCTCAAAATCACAGATGGCATCCAGATATTTTACAAATGATTCAACATGATCCGAAGAATCGAGTACCATAACGCAAATAGCCCCGCCCATATCCGGATTCAAGGCTGGTATGATCTTAAGCAAATTTGGGTTCATCCGACTAAAGCGTACTTCGTTTCATGAAGGGCCATTATTTT
>CAZUPS010000040.1:0-36032 GCA_964621915.1 uncultured Desulfocapsa sp.
TCAATAATCATCCCGCTCAATCGTATCGAAAGGCGATCTCCACACTCAAGAATTTGCTGAGTACTTATCTCAGCGAGTAATACATTCCCATGCAGAGGTAAACTGCTGCGACTGTCATCCACATACTCAACGGGAGTTGCCACCACGCCACTAGGCATAAAAAACGAACCTATCTCCGTCAATGCCTCAACGAAATCGTCGGATATCAATTGGGATTGCACACCTGTTCTCACAGCTGAATCAAAGATTGATCCGATATTCAAGCCACACTCCTTACGGGGTTATTAACTCTGTTAAAAACATCAGGAGACATTATCATAGAGGCACCTATCATCCTGATAGCCTGCCATTTATTTTAAAGAGGATATGTCCACATTCCAAACTCACCATAACACGTAATGGATAAAATTTAAAACAAATGCCCATTAAATTAAAAAACATTGTATAATATGTTTTGATTTTCCAGCCCAAATCTCAAAGCATTTACACAACAGCCCCGATATCATTAAAAGGTTATATTGTGGTGCATAAAAACCATTTACTCCATTTTTCACATCGCCCTTACTGAAAATGAAAAACAGGCATGTTCATACCCTTATAATCGGAGCCGGCCCCGGTGGGCTTGCCTGTGCCAAAGTTCTTGCCGACGCTGATATCCAAACCCTGGTTCTTGAACGCAAACAAACCATCGGTCCCAAGGTCTGTGCAGGCGGTATCACCTGGAGTGGATTGATCAGCCGTGTCCCCAAGGATCTTGCCGAGAAAGCATTCCCTGAGCAGTATATCAAGACCCCCTTTCAAAGTACCTGTATACAAGAAGATAAGCCTATTATAGCAACCGTCAACCGCAAAAATCTCGGACAGTATATGGCACGCCTTGCAATGAATGCCGGAGCGGAGATTCAGACCGGAGTACTGGTGCGTAAGATTTCAAAAAATAGTGTACTCATTCAGGATAAGGAAACAGGAAAGCAGAAAAGCATCAGCTTTGATTTTCTGGTTGGGGCCGACGGCTCAAGCTCTCTTGTCCGAAGACACCTTGGGCTAAGCAGTACGCAGCTTGGCATAGGGATAAATTATCAAATTCCCGGCGTTGCAGCAAAGATGGAATGGCACCTGAACAACCACCTCTTTGGAAACGGCTATGCCTGGATCTTCCCCCATGCAAAAACCATATCGATTGGTGCCTATGCTGACAGAAACACCATGGAACCCGCTAAGCTAAAAGAGAACCTTCTTTTATGGGCCAGTCAGCAGGGTTTTATTCTGGACCCACACCCTGCAAAAGCTGAATATATCAATTATGACTTCCAGGGATACCACTTCAAGGATATTTTTCTTGTGGGTGATGCTGCCGGTCTTGCTTCAGGGCTCACAGGAGAAGGAATCTATCCTGCGATTATTTCAGGCGAACAGGTGGCCAAAACGATTGTAAATCCAGATCATAACTCTACCACTATGGATCAGCTGATCCGCAACCATGACAAACATAGCCGTATGGTCAGGATCAGTGGCAAAAGTGGCTTATTCAACTCCATACTGGCAGAACTGGTGACACTGGGGCTGCGATCAGGTATGATCAGTTTTGACAAGCTTGAAATGGCAATTTAACGTATTGCAAAAAACAACATACACACATATAAATTTCTCATGACTACACCCAAAAAGAAGAACCTACTCTTTATCAATATTGCATTTGTAGCAGTACTCATAGGCCTACTTGCTTTCCTCCTGAGAGCTCCTGAGGTCACCACCCCAAGACTCCCCCACGACGATGACCACGAACATTTTTTTGCAATGAAGAAGAAAGCCGCGGGAAAACTCTGTGTGGAATGCCATACTCCGGATGGTATCTATCCACTCCCGGAGGATCATCCACCTAAGTTACGCTGTCTGTTCTGCCATAGAAGGGATTAGCCATCTAAACTTCTGCGAACCATCTCAAAAACATCCCCAGAAAGACCCTTTGTATCAATAATACGCTGCAGCTCTGTTTTAATAAGTCCCTGCCTGGAAGAGTCATAGCGCTTCCAGGTCGAAAAAGGTGTGGTCAAGCGTGAAGCAATCTGCGGATTACGGGCGTCCAGCTCAAGTATCCGGTCAGCAAGAAATTTGTACCCCGCACCATCCGGAGTATGAAACACCCTATGATTCGCCCCAAAAGCTCCTATTAATGAACGCACCTTGTTGGGATTGGAAATAGAGAAGGCGGGGTGATCCATAAGATTTCTGACGGATTCAAGTGTCGATGGCAGACTTGAACTAGCCTGAAGAATAAGCCACTTGTCCATCACCAGTTGCTCATCTTTCCATTGTTCATAAAAATCATCCAGTAACTGCTCGCGCTCGCGGATTGCACAGTGACTCAGCGCTGCAAGCACGGCTATGGTATCTGTCATATTGCTGCCGGCGTAATACTGCTGCAGGGCAAGATCCACATCTTCCTGTTCAGGCGTTTCAGCTGCAAGAAGATAGGAAAGACAGACATTTTTCAAACGTCTCTGCCCCATTGCCTCTGGCGTTAACTCATATTTTTCTTCACTCCTGTTTTCTTCCCGTATCGTTCTAAAGTCATCCCGAAGAACAGTCGCGAGTTCCCGACGGACAAAGCTTCTTGCTTCATGTAGATTACCAGGATCAATTATCGTCATCTGCTGAGCAAGATAACTCTCTTCGGGTAAGGTAAGCGCCATTCCAAGAAGTGATTTATCGCTATCCCGATCCGTCAGAGTCTGTTGCACTGCATCCACAAACAGTTGGTCAAGAATTGGTGTTTTACCCTGCTGCAGTGTATTGGTCAGTTCCAGAATAACAGATTCACTCAAACGAAAAGCTGCATCCCAGCGATTAAATGGATCGGAATCATGGGCCATAAGAAAAGCAAGTTGCTCACGTTCCTGCCATGACTGGACCTTCACAGGAGCCGAGAACCCGCGTAGCAGAGAAAGAACAGGTTTTTCAGCGAGATCATTAAAGGTAAATGTCTCTTCTTTTTGTTTTAATTCGAGCATCGAACTTTTGATTTCAATATCAAGGCCGTTATGATCAAGCAGTCCAAAAGAAATTGGGATATGGAAGGCTTTCTTACTCTCCTTCTTCTGGGCGGGAGTAGAGGCAATACTCTGAGAAATGTTAACCTTGTATTGCCCCGCAGTTCCATCCCACTCTTCCGAAATGCTTAGCTCCGGTGTCCCGGACTGGCTATACCAGAGTTTAAACTGATCAAGATCAACCCCTGAAGCATCAGCCATGGCGGATACAAAATCATCGCAGGTCACTGCCTGTCCATCATGGCGTGTAAAGTAAAGATCAATCCCTTTACGAAATTTATTGGCGCCAAGCAAGGTATGCATCATACGAATAACCTCAGCACCCTTATTATATACTGTCACGGTATAGAAATTATTAATTTCCACATAGAAATCAGGACGCACCGGATGGGCCATTGGCCCACCATCTTCACGAAACTGAAAACTGCGCAAAATCCGAACATCTCCAACTCTCTGAACCGGACGTGAATTCATATCCGATGAAAACTCCTGATCACGAAAGACGGTAAGCCCTTCCTTCAAACTGAGCTGGAACCAGTCGCGACAGGTGACTCTGTTTCCAGTCCAGTTATGGAAGTACTCATGGGCGATCACTCCTTCAACACCAAGATAATCCTGATCCGTTGCGGTCTCCGGACTGGCCAGTACATATTTTGAATTAAAGACATTCAGTCCCTTGTTCTCCATAGCCCCCATATTAAAATCATCAACCGCCACTATCATATAAGTATCAAGATCATACTCAAGGCCAAACACCTCTTCATCCCATGCCATACTTTTTTGCAGAGAGACCATGGCATGACCGCATTTAGAGCGGTTACGGGCCTCCACATAAATTCGCAGATCTATCCTGCGTCCGGACCTGGTGGTAAACTCATCTTCTATGGATACCAGATCACCGGCAACAAGGGCAAACAGATAACAGGGTTTGGGAAAGGGATCTTCCCAGACGGCAAAATGACGCCCATCGTCCAACTTCCCTTCTTCAATCAAATTTCCGTTGGAGAGGAGAACCGGACAATCGTTACTGTCCGCCTCAATACGGGTGGTAAAACGAGCCATAACATCGGGACGGTCAAGATAATAAGTGATTTTCCGGAATCCCTCTGCCTCACACTGGGTACAGAAGTTGCCACTTGTTCGATACAATCCTTCAAGAGCCGTGTTTTTATCGGGATATATTCGAGTGCTTATCTCAAGAACACATTCATCGGGCATATTCTGTAGTGTAAGACCTTCTTCTTCCAGACGATACTCATTCGAAGATAATTCTCTTCCATCAACAGCAACAAGGAGCAGTTCCAGATTCTCACCATTGAGGAACAGTTCAGTACTCTTCTCCTGTGTCGCTGGGTTTCTATAAACCGTTGACTTTGCCAGTACGACACAATCATCATTGCCTAGCATGAAAGTCAGATTGAGTTCACTTACAAGAAAAGCTGGTACCTTGTAATCTTTGCGATAAATGGCCGAATGTTCTGTATGAGACATTTTTTTCCTTTCACTCCTGATGGAAAAGCTTAGTTGCCGTTGACAGCCACAGCTTTCCGGTATATTTTCAAAACGACAATTAGACTATTATCATATCCATTCACCATAGCAAACTTGAGGCAATAATCCCATGATCAAGATTAACGAACATTATCTAAAACTTCAGGCATCCTATCTCTTCTCCAATATTGCAAAAAAGGTAGGCCAATTTCAGGATTCCAATCCCGATAAAGAAATCATCCGTCTTGGTATTGGTGATGTTACCCGTGCCTTACCCCAAGCCTGTACCGAAGCATTTCATAAGGCAATCGATGAGATGGCAACAGATGCAAGTTTTCGTGGATATGGACCTGAACAGGGCTATGATTTTCTCCGGGAAACCATTGTAAAGAATGACTTCCAATCACGAGGCGCCGATATCTCAGCAGATGAAATTTTTGTAAGTGATGGTGCTAAGTGTGATACCGGCAATATCCAGGAACTTTTCACCCGGGACGCAAAAATTGCCATTCCCGATCCGGTGTATCCCGTATATCTGGACACCAATGTGATGGCCGGCCGAACTGGTGAATTTGAAGATGGAAGATATAAGGGAATTGTCTACCTTGATGCAACAAAAGAGAATAATTATGTACCGGGCCTGCCGCAAGAAAAGGTCGATCTTATCTATATGTGTTTCCCAAACAACCCCACCGGATCAACCATCACTAAAGAAGAATTAAAAACATGGGTTGATTATGCAAAAGAAAATCAGGCTCTGATTCTTTTCGATGCGGCATACGAGGCATTTATTCGTGATGAATCGCTGCCAAAGTCCATCTACGAAATCGAAGGTGCAAAAGAAGTGGCCATCGAATTTCGATCGTTTTCCAAAAACGCCGGGTTCACCGGAACACGTTGTGCCTATACCGTCGTTCCAAAAGAATGCGCAGCCTTTGATTCCAAAGGTGGAAAACAGTTTATCCATCCACTGTGGAACCGTCGACACTGCACAAAGTTCAACGGCGTATCCTACCCGGTGCAACGTGCAGCCGAAGCTGTTTACAGTGATGCAGGAAAAGAACAGACCAAAAAGCTTGTTGCTGGTTATTTACAAAATGCCGATCTTATTGCAACTGAGATTAAAAACCTGGGCTACGATTTTGTTGGCGGCGACAACTCTCCCTATATTTGGATCGAAGGAAAACGCGACTCCTGGGAATTCTTTGATATGCTCCTTGAGAAAGCAGGAGTTGTCTGCACCCCTGGAGCTGGTTTTGGAAAATGCGGTGAGGGATATATCAGACTGTCCGCCTTTAATTCCTATGAAAATGTGGAAAAAGCGATGGCCAGAATCAAAAAGGCCCTGGCATAAAACAGTCTGTTCTCGTACTCCAGGAATTTTCCTGAAGTACGAGAACAACTCTCTTTATAGTGTGATTATGATTTTTCAAGTACTGCAGGCTTAAAGCTCACCCGTTCCTCCGTCCCTTTCATCTCCTGGAAAGCATTAAAGCCCTCTTCCTTCAAAAAGAGTATCACCTCCTGAACCAGACGTTCAGGGGCGGAAGCTCCAGCCGTAATACAGACGGTGTCAGCGCCTCTCAGCCACTTCATTTCAATATCGGATTTATCATCAATCAGGTAGCCACGCATACCAGCCCGTTCGCCAACCTCTCGTAATCTATTCGAATTCGAACTATTTTTTGATCCAACAACAAACAGTACGTCACACTGTTCACCCAGCTCCCGCATGGCATCCTGCCGATTCAATGTTGCATAACAGATATTTGACTTCTGCCCTTTTATGTCAGGGAAACGCTCTAACAGAATATTGCGTATTCCTGCAATATCATTTTGACTAAGCGTTGTCTGAGTAACATAGGCCACTCGGCTTGGATCATTCACCTCAACCTCTAAGGCCTCCTCTTCAGAGGCCACGACATGAACATTTCCTGCAACACGTCCGGCAGTCCCTTCTACTTCAGGATGATTATGATGGCCGATAATCAAAACGTCATAGCCATCCGCATAATACTTTTCAACCATATTATGCACGGACCAGACAAGTGGACAGGTCCCATCGATGGTTCTGAGACCAAGAGTCTTTGAACGCATCTCCGTTTCAACCGATACTCCATGGGCACTGTAAATGCAGATCGCATTTCGGGGTACATCAACCAGATCGTTGACAAAGGTCACACCGAGCATTTCAAGTTCCCGAACCACATGTTTATTGTGGACGATTTCATGAAGAACATAAATTGGAGGCCCATACTCTTTCACTGCCAACTTAACCGTTGCAATAGCCCGATCAACTCCTGCACAGAAGCCTCTTGGATTTGCCAAAATAATCTTTTTTTCTATTTTTTCCATGAGTTCCTCAACTTATGTATTTCGATTCCTAACCATCTCTTTACTATCAATAAAATCTACCACACAATTCACTTTTACTGAACAGTGCCTTTTTCAATTTTATTTTAAATTTTGGATTTGACTTGATATCATATAGAGTTTAATAAGATTCAGTATCTAGCAAGAATTCAGCAATTTCACCACTTCCAAAAAGGAAAACATTTATGTCCCTTTCTCAAATATTCACCGTGACGCAACCCACTCAAATTCAATTCGGTGCAGGTGCCATTGCAAACCTTGGCAAAACAGTAAAAGATTTTAATGGAAGCAACGTTCTTTTAGTAGTTGATCCGGGTCTTGTAAAGGCCGGTTTAATAAAACCCATCACAGCCCCCTTAAAAAAAGCAAAAATCCCCTTTACCATCTACGATAAAATCGATCCCGAGCCAGGTCTTAAACTTGCCGACAAAGGACGAACAATTGCTAAAAAAGCTGGCTGTGATTGTGTTGTCGGTGTCGGTGGCGGATCTGCCATGGATGTTGCCAAGGCTATTGCAATCCTGATCACCAACGGCGGTAAGGCCGTTGATTATCTTGGACTTGGGTTAATAAAAAAACCAGGTGTTCCCAAAATTATGGTCCCTACTTCTTCCGGAACAGGTGCCGAAGTGACATTTACCGCGGTTTTCATTAACGAAAAGACAGGTTCTAAAGGTGGTATGAACGGTGATCCACTCTACCCTGAAGCCGCCATTCTCGACCCGAATCTAACCCTTAGCCTGCCGCCACATGTTACTGCTTTTACAGGAATTGATGCCCTTACCCATGCCCTCGAAGCCTATACATCCACCCAGGCCCATCCCATCTCCGAGATGTACTCACTGGAAGCCATCAGCCTTATTGCTGCAAACCTTCCTGCAGCCTATGCCAATGGCGACAATCTCGAAGCACGATCAGCCATGCTTATGGGATCACTCCTTGGCGGGAAAGCTCTGGCTACTGCAGGGGTTGGACTCGTGCATGCCATGGCCTATCCAATGGGCGGAATGTTTGGTATCCCCCATGGCCTAGCCAATGCCGTCCTTTTACCCTATGTAATCGAATACAATCTTATAGGGGATATGGAAAAATTTGCTATTTTAGCAGAAGTTTTAGGACAGAATACCAACGACCTCACCCTTAGAGAATCCGCAAGTCTTTGTGTCGATGCACTCTTTAACCTGAATGATGATGTTGGTATCCCGGAAACTCTGAATGATCTTAATATCCCATTTGATGCAATCCCTGAAATGGCAAAAATTGCCCTCACCGTAACCCGACCTGTTGAAAACAATCCCAGACAACCGTCTCTTGAAGATGTGATCGGAATTTACGAAACTGCTTTTAGCGGTGACCTTCCTTTTTAAACAATTATTACTTATGCAGCCTTATGCTGCATCTTTTTTAAACCATGAGACAGAATTCCTGTCTCACTAAATCTCTCCATGGAGGATATGGAAATGAACAAATTATTTGGCATGATGTCAGTGATCGGTCTCAGTATGGTCATGACATTCGCAACAGCTGCTGATTCTCAGGCAAAAGAACGTATTGTTTTTGGTGGTGGCCCCGCTGGTGGAACATTTCAGGTAGTTGCCAACGCTATTCAGGTCTATAAGCCTGTTAAAGCAATGGCAGATTTTACTGTTAAGGCACAATCTTCTGCCGGATCTGTTGAAAATCTTCGTAAAGTAAACTCAGGAAAATCTGACTTTGCCACCGTTTATTCCGGACATGTGTATCTTGGTGCCAATGGCATGATGAAAAATGATACCAAGAAATATGAAAATGTTCTGGCTGTTGCCTATCTTTATGGCGCACCTGCACAGCTTGTTGTCCGTGCAGACTCCGGTATCAAATCTGTTAAAGACCTTGCTGGCAAAAAAGTTGGTGTTGGTAATGCCGGATCCGGTGCATTTGCAAACTGCGAACTCTTTTTCTCCCACATGGGCGTTTGGGACAAAGTTGAGCGTAACGCCATGGGTTACAACGATGCAGCTGCTGCATTTGGTAATAAGCAGCTCGATGCATTCTGGCTCTTTACTGCCTTCCCATCCGGAGCTGTTATTATGGCAGCACAGACCAACGATATCGCTCTTATCGATCTTGAAGCCGACGCTGTTGCATCCGGGTTCTATGAAAAATACCCCTACTTCTCAAAGCTTAGTGTTCCTGCAGGAACTTACAAAGGTGTTGACACTGACACCCCATCTTTTCAGGATTCTGCTCTTTGGGTAGCCAACAAGGATGTATCTGATGATGTTGTGTATCAACTTCTCACAACTATCTATACCGACGAGGGGCTTGCCCATATGGTTGGCCAGAAAAAAACCTTCAAGCATATGTCCATCAAAAATGGTGTGAACGGAATCGTTACTCCAATGCATCCCGGCGCTATCAAGTTCTGGAAAGAGAAAGGCGTGTTATAAAAAACAAATATCGTTTTTTTAAGGCTGAAGACTAAAGTGAATACATCATTATTGTTTTGCTTTAGTCTTCTCCCCTTCCGCCCTAAGAAGTTCTTCAAGCGAGGTTCCCCCCGTGTATGATGATTTAAAACGATTTGAACAGATTCTTTTTGATGTCTGTGCAGTAGGCTTACTCCTGTTCTACTCCTATGCCGCTGTTATTTCCCCTGCTGCAACCCAGTATCATCGCGGGATATATGTAATTATTACCTATGTACTTGTTTTTCTTCTCTACCGTTCAAAATCAACCATTGGACGAGTTATAGATTACATCCTCATACTTCTGTCCATAGGATCCATTGGCTACTGGATTGCCAACTTTGAAGCAATTAACTATCGAACGGGTGCTGAAACTCAGCTTGATACCTGGATTGCTGTGATAGGCGTATTACTTGGTATTGAACTGGCAAGACGTGTCGTCGGCCCTATCTTTGTTGTTATTGGCGTTATGATGCTCTCCTATGGCGTCTACGGCGATTCCATGCCGGATCTAATTTCCCATGCAGGTGATACATTCCCTGCCCTCTGTACCTCAATTTTTTATAAGAGTGATGGAATATTTGGAATCATGGCAAATGTCCTTGCTACCTATATTCTTCTCTTTGTTCTCTTTGGAGCCTTTCTTGAAAAATGCGGTGCCCAGAAATTTTTTATCGACTTTCCGCTTGCTGCAGTTGGCCATAAGATTGGCGGACCTGGCAAGGTTGCGGTTATTGCTTCAGGTCTCTTTGGTTCCATTTCCGGCAGTGCCATCGCAAATACCGTCTCAACCGGTGCCTTTACCATCCCGATGATGAAAAAAGCCGGATTTAAACCTCATATTGCAGGTGGTATTGAACCGGCCGCCTCAATTGGTGGTATGTTTATGCCTCCCATTATGGGCGCTGGTGGCTTTATTATGGCAGAGCTTACAGGCTTGCCCTACTCTCGTATTATGCTGGTAGCCCTCTTCCCTGCTATGATGTATTTTTTCTCCGTATTTGTGATGGTTCACTATGAAGCCAAGAAAAACAATATTGTCGGAAAAAAATCAAAACACAGTGCCTGGGAAATATTTAAATCCGAATGGTATTACACCATTCCACTTATAGTTATTACCATTTTTATGCTCCTCGGGTATTCCCCCGGTTACTCTGCTATTCTGGGTCTTGTTTCCTGTATCGTTATCTCGTGGTTCCGTAAGGAAACCCGAATTGGTCCCAAGGAATTCCTTGAAGCATCACGAAAAGGAGCCGAATCCAGCCTCAAGATCGGTGCAACCGTCGGTGTTATCGGTATTATTATTGGTGTGCTCACCTTTAGTGGTCTGGTACTTACTTTTGCCGATATTGTAATAGAGCTTGCCGGCGGATCACTAGTTCTCACAATCCTGCTTATTGCTCTTGCTTCTCTTGTGCTTGGCATGGGAGTACCTGTTACGGCGGCCTATCTGATCACTGCCGTTGTTGCAGTACCTGCACTTACCCATCTTGGTGTGAATGTACTTGCAGCCCATATGATCGTATACTGGCTCTCGCAGGACTCTAACATTACACCGCCCGTGTGCATTGCCGCCTTTGCAGGAGCTACTATTGCCAAGGCAAATATGTGGAAGACGGCTTTTTCCGCCTTTAAATTTGCCAAATTCCTCTATCTTGGCCCCTTCCTCTTCGGATTTGTACCAGGATTTTCCCTGGACGGAAGCTCCATGGATATCATCAAGGCCTTTATTGCGATCATATTTGCCACCTGGCTCTATTCATATTTGCTCAGTGGTATGTGGATAAAAACCTACTTTAGTAAAAAACAGGCTGCCTGATCACTACACAACACATAAAAGCCCATATTCTTTGCACTTAAAGAATATGGGCTTTTCATTTCCCACCCTGTGAATATTCTATTGATTATTCACTATTCACTCTCTATACTGCTGAAATGAAAACAGACTCGCCCACATCGTGAGGGCTCCATCCAACAATTTCTCAGAAAAGCTCCTCAATTTTTTTCTTGAAGCGCTCACCACAACCTATCGGTACGCCACAGAACAACCCAAAATGAAAGAGATGGTTGATTTTATCTGCAAGGAACGCTTCGACCTTGTCCTGTTGCACAGGAAAACTCTCATTACACGTATTGATACTCTATTGCGAGATGGCGTGAAGAGTGGAGAAATTACTCTTCCAAAACAGGACTAACTATGCAAAGAATCGAAAATTTTATAGGAAATATGGTAATCCGATACCGCTGGTTCTTTATAATTGGCTTTGTCGGTATTGCATTGCTTTCTGCGAGCGGCATGCGATTCCTTAGTTTTTCCAACGATTCAAGAATGTTTTTCTCCAAGGAAAATCCTCAACTGCAAGCACTTGAAGCACTGGAACGAACCTACACAAAAGTTGAGAACGTTCTTTTTATTCTTGCTCCAAAATCAGGAAATATATTTGAAAAAGAAACCCTGGAAGCAATAGAATTCCTCACTGAACAATCCTGGCTGCTTCCCTATTCGAGCCGAGTTGATTCCTTAAGCAACTATCAGCATACCAGAGCATTTGAAGATGACCTGATGGTTGCTGACCTCGTCACCGATTCGCACTCTCTCAGTGATAAAGAGATAGCCAATATCAAAGCCATTGCCCTTTCCCAACCCATGCTGCTCAGCAGTATGATAGATAAAAAGGGAAGTGTTACTGCAGTCAATATCAACATTATTAAACCGAATGACGGCAGCTATCAAATTCACTCCATAAATGCTGCAGCTCTTAAGCTCGACACGTTAATGAAGAAAAAATATCCAGATCTTGATATCTACCTTACTGGCGGAGTAATGATTGATGCTGCGTTTGGGGAAGCGCCAGAAAACGATATGCGCTCTTTGATTCCTATCATGTTTGCTCTTCTTCTCTTTCTTATTATTATTTCTCTTCGTTCAATCATGGCAACAGCTGCCACCCTGCTTGTCATTATCTTTTCGACGATCACTGGCCTTGGACTTGCCGGCTGGTTTGGGATCGTCCTGACCCCAGCTTCTGCGAATGCGCCAATTATTATTTTAACACTTGCCGTAGCAGACTCCATCCATATTCTTGTTACTGTCTTCTATCAGATGAGACAGGGTACCGATCGTCATGCTGCTATCAAAGAATCCATCAGAGTGAATGTAAAGCCTGTTCTTATTACAAGTGTCAGTACTGCAATTGGTTTTATGACCATGAATTTCTCAGATGCCCCGCCCTTCAGAGATCTTGGGAATATTGTAGCACTAGGAGTTATGGCAGCCCTTTTCTATTCAGTATTCTTTATGCCCGCCTTTATGGCTGTTCTTCCCATACGCGTCAGAAAGAATCGCTCAAAACAGAACAGGGCCTTTATTCTTCTTGCAGAATTTGTTATTCGCAGGCGGACTCCCATCTTCTGGTCCATGCTACTGATGATTATTCTGACCAGCAGCGGCATCTCAAAAATCTATCTAAACGATGAGTTTATAAAATATTTTGACCACAGCTATCCATTTAGAATCGCCTCGGATTTTTCAGCCAAACACCTTGCCGGGCTTGAAATTATAGACTGGGATTTAGACTCCGGGGAAGAAGGTGGTATCAATGACCCGAAATATCTTCAAGCAGTTGAAGATTTTGCAAACTGGTTCCGGGCTCAGCCTGAAGTAAAACATGTGTACACCATCACCGATATAATGAAGCGCCTTAACCAGAATATGCATGGTGACGATCCGTCATGGTACAAGCTGCCCGAGCAACGTGATCTTGCAGCCCAGTACCTTCTTCTCTATGAGATGAACCTTCCCTTTGGTCTTGATCTGAACAACCGAATTAATGTCGACAAATCAGCCACTCGAATGACCGTATCCACACCAAATATCGGAACAGCAGCAATTCTTGATCTTGAACGCCGCGGTCGCGAATGGCTGCAACTCAATTCCCCTCACATGACAACCTATGGCTCAGGACTCTCCATAATTTTTTCCTATATCTCGAAACGAAATATCGATTCAATGCTAAAAGGTTCGATTATTGCGCTGGTACTTATTTCACTTATTATGATTGTGGCATTGCGTGATATTAAGCTTGGCATTTTAAGTCTTGTACCAAACCTGACCCCCGCTTTTATGGCCTTTGGCATTTGGGGAATTGTTGTCGGCCAGGTTGGACTTGCCGTTTCTGTTATGATTGCCATGACTCTTGGAATTGTGGTTGATGATACCGTACATTTCCTTTCAAAATACCAGCGGGCCCGCAAGGAACATGGCATGAGCAGTGAAGATGCTGTGCGTTACGCCTTTAATACAGTGGGATCCGCAATATGGGTAACCACCCTTGCCCTGGTTGGCGGTTTTGGGGTACTCTCTTTTTCAGGATTTCAAATCAATGCCCATATGGGCGCGATGACCACAATTACTATTATCCTGGCGATTATCCTCGATTTTTTCTTTCTTCCGACCCTTCTCTTAAAACTGGAGAGCAGTAAATGACCCTTCGTAACTCTTTTTCAATGTTCCCACTTATCACCTCTTTTCTTATCCCCACTGTTCTTTGCGTCTCCTCTGCCTTCTCGGAAACCGCCGAAGAAAAGGGACTTGCCATAGCCATGGAATCCGACAGACGTGACGATGGCTTTGGTGATTACACCGCAGATATGACAATGACCCTGAAAAACAAACAGGGAAAAGAAAGTAAACGAATTATCCGCAGCAAGACACTCGAAGCTCCGGGTGATGGTGATAAAAGTCTTTCCATCTTCGATACTCCGCGCGATGTTAAGGGAACGGCATTCCTGAGTTTCTCTCACAAAACAGGAGATGATGAACAATGGCTATACCTTCCTGCCCTTAAGCGTGTCAAACGTATCAATTCACGCAATAAATCCGGTTCTTTTATGGGGAGTGAATTTGCCTACGAAGATATAGCCAGTCAGGAGACTGAAAAATACACCTATAAACACCTTCGGGAAGAGAAATATCAGGGCCAGCTCTGTTTTGTTGGAGAAAGCTATCCCGTTGATATAAAAAATTCCGGCTATACAAAACGTATTTCATGGGTGGACACCACTGAATACCGCCTGATGAAGGTAGAATTCTATGACCGCAAGGCCAGCCTCTTAAAAACGCTTACTGCCTCAGGATATCAGCAATATCTTGATACATACTGGCGTGCAGATACCATGAATATGGTGAATCACCAAACCGGAAAATCAACAACTCTGGTTTGGAATAATTACGTTTTCCAAACAGGCCTTACTGCCAACGATTTTAACTCCACCAGCTTAAAACGTGTTCGCTAAAAAACAGAACACTTTATATCTTATTGGATGGTGCATTGTGTTCGCCATTCCGCTGCTGCAATCGTCATCATTGGCATTTGAATCAAATGGTGAGATCTCAGCCCAGGGATTTCTTTTTTTTGATGATGGTGCATGGCCGGACCAGGAAAACCAATCTGCATCACTGGCTGCCAATATTGAACTGTTTCATCAAATCACTGATTCGTTTCAAATTACCATGGAGGCTTTTTACCGGGTTGACAGTATGGATAAGGAGCGTACCCATGGGGATCTGCGGCTTGCCGAATTTCTCTACTTTACCGATAACTTTGAAATCACCTTTGGTCTTGGCCGGGTTTTCTGGGGGGCCACGGAATTTGTCCACCTTGTTGATATCATAAACCAAACCGATCAGGTTGAAGCACTTGATGGGGAAGAAAAACTTGGCCAGCCAATGTTGCACCTCACTGTGCCACGTGATTGGGGAGTAATAGAGGCCTTTGTGCTCCCCTGGTTTAGAGAACGAACATTTCCTGGAGTTCATGGACGCTTCCGCACCCCACTGCCGGTGGACACCGACCAAACAGTATACGAAAGTGATGCCAAACAACACCATACCGACCTCTCCCTTCGTTACTCAACAACAGTTGCCGACACGGATCTTGGTATCTATTATTTCAACGGTACCGCAAGGGATCCAGTTCTTTTATTGTCACAAACGGCTGCCACCGGAGCGACACTTTTTCCGTACTACGAACAGATTGGGCAAACCGGTCTTGATTTCCAAATGACAGCAGGTGAATGGCTATTTAAAGGAGAGGCCTATTACCGTACTGGCCAAAGTAGATCCTATGCAGCCACAACCTTCGGTTTTGAATATACCCTGATTGGCATTGCAGACACACTGATGGATCTAGGGCTCATCGGAGAATATGTATATGATGATCGCAATAACGGCTGGCTGCCGACAATCTATGAAAATGATATCATGGGAGGGCTTCGTTTAGCAGTCAATGATATGGATGATACCAATATCCTGCTTGGAGTCATACGTGATATTGATACCGGGTCCACCATTATTGGTGTTGAAGCCAGTCGCCGAGTTGGTGAAGCCATTAGAATTAATCTTGATGCATCTTTTTTTGTCGATATGGATATCCAGGATCCCGCATTCAGCTTTGCCAAGGATGACTATATCACTCTTGAAGTTGTCTGGTACTGGTAGATATTACTGTGATGAATCTCTTCTCTAAATGTATTATCCTCTCGCTCTTTATGACCAACTGCCTGAGCAGCTCTGCAATGGCAGATTCGAGCTCACCGCTCTATGAAAGCTTTTACAACGTTCAATTCGTTGGCAATTATGACGGAGATACCATCACTTTTAATATTCCTGACACTCCTGCAATCGTAGGAAAAAACATGAAAATACGGGTCCTCGGAATAGATACGCCAGAACTAAAGAAGAAAAGATGTTCTGCAGAAAAAGAAAAAGCGGAAAAGGCAAAACAAGTAGTGTATTCTCTCCTCAAAAATGCCAGGGAAATAAATCTGCACCGAATAGAAAGAGGCAAATACTTCAGAATGCTAGCCGATGTTGAATTTGACGGTCAGGATCTTGCCACGATCTTACTGGAACAGAATCTGGCGGTTCGCTACTCAGGTGGAAAAAAAGATTTTAGCTGGTGTCAGGAGAGCAGTACAGATATACGTCCTGGATCTCATCGAAAGTCTATTGTTCCTCCTAAAATTTCAGGCGTCTATGTATGGCCTCCGCCACCTGTACAAAGTACTACCAAAGATAAATGACATCAAACAACAAAGGGCTCCTGGCTGCGCTGGGAGCATTTACAATATGGGGCCTGCTGCCCCTTTACTGGAAAGCGCTCTCTTCTGCAATTCCCCTTGAAATAATTTGCCACCGCATTACCTGGTCAACGCTTGTAACCCTGCTGCTATTAGTTATGTGGAAAAAGGTTAACAACCTGCGTGCTGTTCTAAAGGATAAAAGAGTAGTATTGCGCTTTGTCATCACCTCATTTCTACTCTCTGTAAACTGGCTTCTCTATATATGGGCGGTGAACAGTAACTACATTGTTGAAACCAGCCTAGGATACTACATAAATCCACTGATCAATGTGCTGCTTGGTGTTTTCTTTTTACAAGAGCGCCTGCGTAGCGGTCAATGGCTGGCAATCTTTTTTGCTTTCTCAGGAGTGTGCTATCTGACTTTTATCTATGGTCACTTTCCCTGGATCGCCATTGTTCTCGCATTCACATTTGGGGTATATGGGCTGCTGCGAAAAACCGCATCACTCCCATCTCTTGAAGGGCTTTGCCTGGAGACCTCACTTCTTTTTATTCCGGCATTTGCAACGCTTATCTTCCTGGCAGTAAATGGTCAATCTGATTTTATTCATCAAGAGACAAATGGTCGTTTTCTGCTTGTGGGTGCCGGCATTGTAACAACCCTGCCCCTTTTGTTTTTTGGCTATGCTGCTCAGAAAATATCATTGTCGACACTTGGTATTGTACAATATCTCGCGCCAACCTTGCAACTCGGCATAGGCATATTTGTCTATGGAGAAGCGTTTCCCCGGACACAAATGATTGGATTTGTAATGGTTTGGTGCGGTTTATTTATCTACGCAACGGAAGGTATCATCAAACGACTGGCAGATAAGAAAAAGCGCTTGGAAAAAGAATAAGAGACTACTCCTGAAGAAGAGCTGCAAGCTCTTCGGGGGTAAGAAGGGATCGCAATTCCTGGGAACGACGGTCCTGCAGGCGACGTTCATATCCCTTTCGCCTATCTACTCCAAGACGCGCATTCGATAAAGAGCGTAACCAGGACTTAATGGATCGTCTTACCTGAGAGGGAGCATCACGATAATCGAAACGACGTTCCTCGGGTAACCGTCTTTCGGAACAATGCCTGCGCTCTGCTCTGACACTCCGCCGTTCTACTTCATTCCATTGCTGCAAAGCCACACACTCCATATCCACTAAACAGTACTACAAATTTTATGATCGCCATGACGATACATGATAGTCATTAATAATTCACTAAAAAAGCTCATCTTTTTCCAGTGCCTGAGCTATTCTGCTATGGATTGAAACCACCGCTGTATCGACTTTGAGAATCCGTTTTCCAATCGTAAATGCACGCAGTCCTGCATCCTTAAATTTTTCTATTTCAAAATCAACCCAGCCTCCCTCGGGTCCTATTCCGTAAAGGACCCTGCCACTATTGGTTGACAAACTTTCAGACAAAGAATGCTCTCCATGCGGATGGGCAACAATCAGGGAGTCATACTCCTTTGAAAGCGACGGGAGATATTCTTCCACGAATGGTCGAAAATGAGGATGAATTTCTATCTTTGGCAACCTTGTATCCACCGCCTGTTCCAGTCCATGAATTAAATGTGGATGATACTCGGCCTCAGAGAGAATCCCGGAATCCCAAAAACTTTTTTCTACTCTGTTGGCGTTTATCAAAAAAATGGTACCAACTCCTAGAGCCGTCACCTGACTTAGAATTCGTTTCAACATAATGGGGCGAGGAAGAGCGAGCAACAGGTCAATACCAGGAAGAAAATCCGGGGGATCAGATAGAATCACAGCCAGTTTCACGACAAATGGATATTTAGTCTCTATTGAAACGATTCTTCCAGTTCCAGAATTTCCATTAATCTCACCAACCCGTAAAGATTCACCGTTTTTACGGTGCAGAACCTTTACGATATGTTTTGCACGATGATCGTTTAAAACAACGAAATCATCAATACACTCTTCCTTTTCAAACAGGATAATATTCATTTTACAACCAGACTCTCAAATTAAACAACATCTTGGATTGATAACTACGCTTGAATATAATCAAAAAACAATTCCAACACTACGAGAAACATACCTGAGGTGAATCATTCTTTATTCACCTTTCACAACTTAACAACATCTCTTTCTAACCAGCTCCGTTTTGAATGGTTGAATAGTAAATATTTTTTCAAATCCATCAAATTCCATTTGGTTGTCAGGAAATTATATTGAAATCTTCTCAATTCTTTTTTGACATTCTTACTGCAGATTCGGTACACTAAAGAAGCAGATTATACTTTCACTAAAAAATATTGACAGGCTTCAGTATCACCCACACAAAATGACAATGCATCCAAAAAAACATCCCTTTACAAATCTTTTTCAACTCTGGGGAATTCTCTTGATTGTTGGCCTTGCTGCATGTATCACCGCCTTTGATATCTTTGGCTCCTTGGGAGATTTCCATTCTCAATCTGACAAAATGAGATTGGAATATATTCATTCTCAAGAACAAATCGTAAAACAAGAAGTACTCGATGTTGTCAAATTGATCTCCTATGAAAAAGCGCAGAACATCATCCTAACAAAAAAAACCATACAATCCAGAACATACGAAGCAATAGCCATTGCTCAAAACATATACGAACAAAACAAAACTGTAAAAAGCAGGGCTGAAATCCAGACAATGATTACAGACGCTCTTAGGCCTATCCGTTTTCAGGGCGACAAGGGATATTATTTTATTTGTGGTTTTGATGGAACAGAAATCCTATTCGCTGACAAACCAGAACTTGAGGAAAAAAACCTGCTGGAGATGCAGGGCAGCCACGGCAAAAATGTGGTAAAAGATATGATAGCGATCGCTAAAAACGACAGGGAAGGCTTCTATCAGTACCATTGGACGAAACCTGGAGGAGAGGGCAACTATTACAATAAAGTTTCATTTATCAAGAGGCTTGATCCTTTTAATTTCTTTATTGGAACAGGTCTCTATGTCGATGACGTAGAAAAATCAATTAACAAGGAACTTCTTTCAACAATAAGTAGGATACGATTTGGAAAAGAAGGATATATCTTTGTAAATCGATTCAATGGGGATGCTTTAATTGGAAACGGAACCCTCTTTCCAGATACCCAAAAGCTCTGGGAGGTTTACAACAGAAACCCTGAAAAAACAAAAAATCTTTTCGCCAAAGAACTTGCCGCTGCACGAACACTCAACGGAGATTTTATCTATTACAGCTTTAAAAAATTAAACAGTCCCGAAAAAGAATCTCCCAAAGCATCCTTTATTTTTGGAATTCCTGATTTACAATGGCTAATCGGTGCAGGAGTATATCTTGATGATGTAGAGACAGATATTGCTCTCCTCCAGGTTCAATTCTCTAAACAGATCAAAACTAAAGTTATCTTTTCAACACTTATCACCATTTCTATCCTGGCCTTTTTTCTTGTCCTGTTCCAATTTATGACCAAAAGACTCAACCGGGATATTACACATTTTATTTCATTTTTTAACCAGCCTCTTTCCACCGCCAAGCCCATCGATCGCGAGCTTATTAAGTTTTATGAATTTGATCAGATGGCAAAAAACATAAACACTTTGTTTCTTGAAAATATCAAGATCCAGCAAAAGCTGCACAACGAAGAGATGTCGCTTTTACAAACCGAGGCAAAATATCGAAACACTATGGATTCCACCCTGATTGGAGTCTATATAATCCAGGATTTTCTCTTTCAATATGTGAATCCAACGATGGCCGAGATGTTCGGATATAGTATTGAAGAAATGGAAGGGAAAATGTCTCCACTTGATCTGGTTATTCCCGAGCATCGTGATCAAGTAAAAAAGAATTTGATTCGCCGGGCCAACGGGGAACTAAAACACGCAAAGGATATAACCTGTGTTCGCCGCAATGGTGAAATTTTCTACACCATGGTACTCGGAACCGCCATCACCCACGAAGGGAAGCCAGCCTCGGTTGGTACAATGATAGATATTACAGAACGAAAAGCTTCTGAAAATAAGCTGAAAGAAAGTGAGAACAGGGCCACTGCTCTACTCGAAGCTATCCCTGATATGGTCTTTAGAATGAATGGGCAGGGAGAATATTTAGATTATAAGGCCGAGCCGTCTGAACTCTATACACAGCCTACTGAAAGCATAATAGGAGTGAAGAACAGCACCCTTTTACCAAAAAACGTTTCAAAATTGATAGATAAATACATAACGAAAACCATTCATTCCGAAAAAATGCATACCTTTGAATATCAACTGCCCATGCCAAAAAGTGGACTACTCGACTTCGAAGCCCGAATGGTGAAAAGTGGTAAAAATGAAATCACAGCCATTGTCCGAAATATAACAGAATTAAAAAAAATGATGTCCGAAAGAAACACTCTGGAGACGGAACTCAACCAGGCCAAGAGAATGGAATCCATTGGCCTGATGGCTGGTGGGGTCGCCCACGACCTGAACAATATTCTTGCTGGTATAGTTGGGTATCCTGAGCTGATACTGCAAACACTTTCTCCTGAAGACGATTCACTGCGGCCACAAATTATGGCTATTCACGAATCCGGTAAACGTGCCGCCGCTGTGGTGGATGACCTCCTCACAGTTGCCAGAGGCGCTGCCAGTATTCGAGAAGTTCACGAATTAGACTCCCTAGTTATTGAATACTTAAACTCGTTAGAATGTTATAAAATCAAGTCCCTGCATCCAAGAGTCGTCATCAATCAACAACTCGAAAATACTCATAGCAATATTTTTTGTTCTCAGGTTCATATAAAAAAATGCCTTATGAACTTAGTCACCAACGGTATTGAAGCGATAGATAAAGCCGGTACTGTTACGGTTTCCACCCGAACCCATAATCAAACTGACAGCGATATTTCAGAAATCGATCTTGAGCCAGGCGAATACATCGTACTTGGTGTGCTCGATGATGGGCCTGGAATAAAACAGGAAGACCTGGAACATATTTTTGAACCATTTTATTCAAAAAAAGCCATGGCTAGAAGCGGAACTGGACTTGGGCTTACAGTCGTCTGGAATACTGTCCAGGATCATAATGGTAAAATATTCGTTGAAAGTACTACTGAGGGCACCTTATTCCAGCTCTTTTTCCCTATACACCACCAGAAAGAAATCACCCCACAGGCCACAGATTCCCATATTGATCTCAATGGCAATGGTGAACATATTCTGGTTGTGGAGGATGAACCATCCATACGTGATATCGCAACTCAAATGCTTGAATCTCTGGGCTATGTTGTAGATTCCGTTTCCAGTGGCCAAGCGGCAATTGAATTTGTAAAGAACACAGCCACTGATCTTCTCCTTATTGATATGCTGATGGAACCGGGTATTAATGGATATCAGACATATAAGGAAATATCCTCCGTACACTCCGGGCAAAAAGCTGTAATTGCCAGTGGCTTCTCTGAAAGCAATGATGTAAAAGCAGCCCTTGCACTTGGGGCTTCCGGATTTATCAAAAAGCCCTATTCGCGTGAACAGCTTGGTAAGACTATTAAAGAAGCAATGACAAGCTGATCTAGAATCGGCCAGGGATAATCCATATATTTCACATCATTCTTTCTTTTTCTATTTACGAAAGCGGTGCACAGTGGCACTATCTTCCTTGATACACTCAGCCTCATTACTCCGGGAATTCACAAACTATTCCCTTAGGAATAACATAACTCACTCCAAGTAATAATGATCACCCTCTATACTCTACTCCAGCTCATCCTGTTCCCATTTCTTTTCCTACCAACTGTAGCCATTGTCCTGCTGGTTCCCAGGTATCGAATGCGAACATTGTACCGTTTAGGACTTGGACTTAAAGCTCACGAGCTGAGAAAAACAAAAAAACGAATCTGGATCCATGCCCTGTCAGTCGGAGAAGTGACATCTGCTCTGCCACTGATCTCCGGGTTACGTAAAGAAATGCCTGAAGTTGAACTGGTTTTTTCAGCGGCTACACGATCCGGTTCTGGAGTGGCTCGCAAGCTTCTCCAGGGGAAAGTTGATCATATAATTCCCTTTCCTTTTGATTTTCTGCCCGTTGTAAAGAGATTCCTCCAGATGGTAAAGCCGGATCTTTTCATCCTTATAGAAACAGATTTTTGGCCATCAATGCTTTCCACTCTGAAGAAAAAAAATATTCCCTCCCTTCTGGTGAATGGTCGAATTTCTGAGAAATCAATGACCTCCTATAAACGTTTCTCTTTCTTTTTCTTACCGTTGTTTTCAAGTTTCAGAACACTCTCGATGCAGACCGAAAAAGACAGAGGTAATTTGATCGCCTTGGGCATTGATCACAACCAGGTAAAGACTCTTGGCAACCTCAAATACGACACTGCTCTCTATTCTTCTGCCAAGCGGAAGCAATCATTGTCTTTTACCCTCCCTCCCTATAACTATCTCCTGGTTGCTGGCTCTACCCATGATGGTGAAGAAGAGATCCTCTTGCAAAGTTTTAAGGAATTAAAAGAGAAACACCCCCAAAGCTATATGGTTATTGCACCACGACAGGTTGCTAGGGGCAAAGAGATCCAGGGCATTGCAGCTTCACTAGATCTCCAGGCAAATTGCCGCAGTCAGATAAATGCTGGCGGAAAAGATATCCTTATCCTCGACACCATAGGGGAATTAAATACTATTTATAGTCATGCAGATATTGCTTTTGTAGGCGGTAGCCTGGTTGCAAAGGGAGGCCACAACCCCATAGAACCTTCAATTTTTGCTGTTCCTGTGCTGTTTGGCCCTCATATGGAAGATTTTTCTGAAATCAGTAAGCAACTACTCCTGGCTGGTGGGGCTTTTACTGTTGCTGACGGCAACGAACTCAGTGCCACCTTCATTCAGATTTTGAACGAAAAGGAACTGCGGCTTGAAGCGGGAAAAGCTGCACAGGAGTGTATAAAGAGTCAGCAAGGAGTAATAAAACGACACATCAATCTTATTAAAGAAATGCTGTGAAGCGATTTGGGGTACTCCTGAGACATTACCTGCTGATCTCTCTTACCCTGGCATTTATCACAGGAATAATCCTGCACCACTTCTATCCAGTACCATCACTCTTCCCCCTTCTCTGTGCAATCACCCTGCTTCCCCTTATGCTGTTTGTCAGTTACTGGAAAGCTGGCACAATTAATGTTTCCATCCTTCTTCTTTTTGTAATTTGCATTGGATTTCTTCATAGTGAAAACGTTGCCAGACAGCAACATCATAAGACAAAGATAGTAAGTCAAATTACCGGGGAAATTGACTCTGTTGTTATCGGAACACTTTATAGCATGCCCCTCTACGACGGAAAGAAAAGTACAGTCATTATCAAAAGCACCAACCTCCAACTAAAAGACGAAAAACACTTTTCACAGATTGATGGGCTGGTCCAACTGCGTTTAAAGGGTATTTGGCCAATATCAATTATACCCGGAGATACACTTGTTATTCGAGCACGTCTATCAAAACCTTATCGCTTTGGCAATCCCGGTGGATTTGATTATCCCTCCTTTCTCAATACCAAAAATATTCATGTAGTTGGTAGAATTGACTCTCTTACCCATATCCATCTGCTGCAACAAAAACATTCACCACTCCACAAAATCAGATATCTGCCTGAAAGAATACGGCTTGTCATAAAACAGACCCTGGACAGTTCTCTTCCCATTGAACAGGCAGCTATATATCGGGCACTCCTCATTGGTGACAGATCGGGACTGAGCAGAGAACAACTGGAACTATTCAAAGATTCAGGTACTTTTCACATCCTGGCTATTTCCGGACTCCACTTGTCAATTATTGCATCCACTCTTTTTCTTGTTCTCTACTGGTTGGCAAGGCGTTCATCGTATCTTCTATTGAGAGTATCTTGTAAGAAACTGGCTCTGCTGGCAACAATTCCACCACTGTGTTGCTTTGCACTCCTCGCTGGTCTTCAGACTCCGGTCCTCCGATCCTTTGTTATGGTGGTCATCTTTATCCTCTCCTTCTGTATACAACGAAAACGATCCCCATTTACAACCCTCTCCGTGGCCGCCCTTGTTATTCTTCTTATTAATCCAAAGAGCCTGTTTACAGTCTCCTTCCAACTTTCATTTGCAGCCGTCGCCTCATTAATTGTTATCCTGCCGAGGTTAAATACCCTGGTGCAGAAAAACATCGATCCTGACCCCGGTTTCTTCCATAGATATTCTTTTAAATTACTCTATTGGATTGCCGCAGTATTATTGGTCTCAATTGCTGCCACCATCGGAACAGCTCCTCTACTAATTTACAATTTCAACCGGTTCTCACTCGCAGGCCCTATTGCAAACCTGTTACTGGAGCCACTTCTCTGTCTTTGGAGTCTACCAATCGGGCTTATTGGGCTCCCGGTCCTAGCTCTTAGCCATACGGCCGGTGAATGGATTTTACATATGGGAGGTATTGGAATTACTGCAGCTACTACAATTGCAACTTTTTTAACAAGTCATACTTTTTCAACTCTCTGGCTCCCAACCCCATCCTTAATTCTTATCCTTGTCTATTACAGTACCCTTTTTCTCTCCGTCTTTTACTTTTCCCGTAAAGTGAGCCTACTGCTCTTTATTCCACTTGGTATTTTTTTCTTTTACCCACCACAATCATTTATTAAAAGTACTGAATCAGAATTGGTTTTTTTAGATGTCGGCCAGGGAAGTTCAACATTGGTCAGTTTTCCAGGAAGGAAACAAGTGCTTATTGATGGCGGTGGAAGCTCTTCAGAAAAATTCAACGTGGGGGAATCTATCATTGCGCCCTATCTCTGGAGCAGAGGTATTATCAGGCTTGAGAGTGTGGTTATAACGCACCCGGATTCCGATCACTTTAACGGCATTCCCTTTATCCTAAAAAGATTTAAACCATCAACTCTTTGGATCAACGGCAGTGATGGACATGATCAAGAATATGATGATTTACTAAGCCTGGCCAAGGATCTCAATATTGAAATTAAAACACCGCTGAAAAATCAGATTCTGCTCGTTGAGAACAATGCGGTTTTAGAAACACTCTTTAATCCTTTTCTGGATGGAGAATATTTAAGAGAAGGGAGTAGGATCAATTCCAATGACAGGAGTTTGATTCTTAAATTCACGTCACCTGGCAAGAACCTTTCATGTCTCTTCCCGGGAGATATCAGTAAAAGAGTTGAACGTGAGGTGATTGAAAGCAATACACCGGAGAACTTACGGGTTAGCCTGCTTCTTGCTCCTCACCATGGCTCAAAAACGTCTAATTCCAGCCTGTTTTTAGAGAGGGTAAATCCTGAAACAATTATCGTTTCAGCAGGACGTTTTCGACCATTGCTTTTTCCTTCTCAGGCACTTCGTACTGTTTGCAGAGAAAAAGAGATTCCTCTACTCAATACCGCAGAAATCGGTGCAATTACCATCGGGACCGAAAGCAGTGAGGTCCAAATTTCACACTTTAACCAGGTCCGAGATGTCATTCGTAAAGTCTCAGGTATCACGACTCTCAATCAGTAGAGAGTCTTGACTGAAGCACCTTATAAACAGCCCTGCCAGACTCTTCTGAAAGGAATGGTATCTATTTGGTATTTCCAATATATTTATCAAAGTTATCTGCATAATCAGTGAAATGCTCATCCAGCATTTTTTTATATTCCGCTACAAAATATTCAATCGCCTCGTCTCGGCGTGAGGTAAATTGTTCTCCTGACTCCGATGACGACGCTACAAGAAACGTATTAAAACGTGCTGAAGCATACAAAAACGTAGCACTTACTTTCCCCTGTTCAACCTTGCCGCTATGTCCATTTGCAACAGCAATAAAGGCATCGGCCATCTCATAAAATTCTTTGTCTTTTTCGGTATTCTCACTCATCTGTTCCCTCTTTTAATATCCATAATAGGAATACTTTTTTTAAATTAATGATCTTTAGTCAAAGCAGTCAACACTCCTGCCACCCTAATAAAAAAAAGATAACCAGCCTTGACTTATGTCAAGGCCATCTCATCAGCTAATCAATTCATCAAGTGCGCGATAATTGGTTTTACCGGTACCTAAAACAGGTATCTCATCAACCGTGATAACCCTTCTGATATTATGCAGGGAGGAAAAGCCTCGTTCCCGGATTACCCGGTTCGCCTCTTCTCGTAGTAATTCAATTGTTACAAAGAGTACAATTTCCGGGTGATCGTCTCCAGGCGTTGCCGATACTGCAAGAACAGGTTCCTCACTAACCGGTAAATGACCCATCAAAATTTCTTCTATTGCTGGCAGTGATATCATCTCACCACCAAGCTTGACAAAACGTTTTAAACGTCCGGCAAAGGTAAGTATACCATCTTTTTCTGTTACCAGATCACCACTATCATACCATTGTTTTCCATTGTATTCGACAAAGGGAGACTTCCCCTTGTAATTCAAATAGCCATTAAAAACATTAGCTCCTCGAACCAGGAGCTTTCCAGTTTCACCAATGCGTGTCAACTCTCCTGTTTCCGGATGGATAAGAATATACTCCATGGACGCTAGCACCTTACCAATGGTTCCTGGAACTGGAGCTCCTGGGTCATTGACGCTCACAACCGGAGAACATTCGGTAATACCATACCCTTCACAAACAGTAACATTGGGGAAGCTTTTCTCCATGGCAGCATACACATAGGGCTGGCATTTTTCTGCTCCGGTAAATGCTATCCGCACAGCATCAAGAGATTCCCCCCCCACGCCAGCAGCAATTCCAGCCAGAAAAGTTGGTGTACCGATAAATATCGATACTTTATAGGATGAAGCAATAGCTGCAAGCAGGCTTCCCTCCGTAGGATTTGGAGAAAAAACAGTGGGAAGCCGCATAATCAGGGGCATAATCAGTGTCCCTACCAAACCAAGTGAATGAAAAGGCGGCAGCATTCCCAGAAGTCTATCACTTTCTTTTAAGAGCAATACTTTTGTTACATCTTCAATATTAGTAAGAATATTTCTATGGGTTAATGGAACAGTTTTTGGGTGTGATTCAGAACCGGAAGTAAAAAGAATTGCAGCAGTTTCCTGAACATTTGTTTTTAATAGCTGCCTACTTGAAAATCGTGCCTGAAACAGTGCTTTAATCTTCGCAGGAGTTGTGATAGATGAAGCAAGTTCTTCCAGAAAAATATATTTTACCCCAACTGCCTCAAGATCAACCCCTTGTTCTAGTATTTTCTGGTAAAGAGCCTTTGCAGTAATAACATGTTTCACATGACTATTGTTCAGGCAGTAACTCATATTAGCCTGCCCAACCGTCCAGTTAACCATCACCGGAACCTTGCCTGAAAACATCAGAGTGAAATAGGAAAGCGTGGCACTTACTGTGGCGGGTAGCATTATTCCCACATTTGTTTCAGGAATTGCTGAAAAATGGGGTCGCAGTGCAAAGATGCCAGTCAGCAACTGACGATAGGTCTTAAAACCACTGATCTGATCAGCTGCAATGACCGTATCAGGATGATCTTTTGCCTGGCGCAGAAAGAGAGCTGCAACACTGTTCCCCTCTTCCATAGCAAGTAATTCACTTCGTTTTTCAGACAACCAGCGATCATCAACAACAATATTCTCACCATTCTCATAGGAACTGAATTCTCCTGCTGCAGCAAGAATACAATGAGCCACGGTCACAATCCCATCAAGTGTTACCAGGGAAACAGCAAATTCTTTCTCAAGCCACGCTGCAAATTCAACCATCACCAGTGAATCCAGACCAAGATCCTGAGCAAGCTTATCCTTTTGATTTATAACCTGGATTCCGCTTAATTCCTGAAGCTTTCCCAGAACCAATTCCTTAGTAGCTGCTGGAATGTGACTGGTATCACCGTCTATACTTTTTAGAACCGGTTCGGGAAGCAACTGCGACGTTCTTCCCTTCCACCAGAAATATGGAACAGAAGTATTCCTCTGTTCACTCTTGTTATAGAAATCTTCAAGATAACGATTAATTGCAAGTTTTCCGGAGTCACGTGGGAAGTCGTCGGGTTCTACGCACTCAATAAGAACGTCTCTTTTTGGCATAAAAAACAATCCTGCCGAGAAAACAGCCAATATATAGAGGCGCATATTCTGAAACAAAGATGGGGAACCATGAGCTCGGCTGAAACTACTCCCCCACAAGCCAGTGGTACGGATCAGCACAATACGGGTTTCGGGGACCTTTTTTAGTACAAGGTCCACCGAACTGTTTGCACCAATTGACTCATGTCGACTGCGATAGAGTTTTCCAGCCGGATAAAGGAGGATATTATCACCCTGCTGAAGCCCTTGTATTATAGAACGAACACCTGCAACTACTTCTCGCTTTCCCTTGTTCCCACTTTTTTTTAAATCCGGAATAATCACCGCATTCAGGCTTTTCATCAAAAAGCGAATTCCCCCTCTATCCACCTGTGTTTCATCGGCAAGCGGTCTTGGAGAAAAATCACGAGACAACTGAGACATCATAATTACCGGATCAATCAGTGCAGGGTGATTCGGCATAAACAGAATCCCTTTCCTGCCTTTCCTATAGATATTCTCTACTCCGGTTATTGTTACCCTGTATCTAAGGCGCAATAGAAGCAGCAACAACAGATTGGCAATTGTTTTGATCATGATTTGTCAGTATTTAGAATATTCTTGTCATAGCGATTAGCAATGCTTGCCCCTGCATAAAACAGAACCGCAGCTCCCATCCCAAGACCGCCAAGAACAAGCATATTGGACGAAGGAATAAACAGGCCATCGAGTATGGTAAACACCTGCCCGGCAACAAGCATTCCTGAAAAAGAACAGAAATTGGCCGCAGCAATAACCTTTCCCTTTTGATGATTCTTGGGACGAACCTGAATAAAAGCAGTGAACGGAATGAGAAATATACCACCACAGATCCCGGTACCTGCAAGGGACAGAAGCAGCAACAACCACTGAAAATTCAAGTCCTGTCCTGCCACAATTCCTGCAGCGAACAGACAGACTCCCATTCCAAAACTTGAAGGTGCCAGAACATACGTCCAGCGTTCAGGAGTAGTTATTCGTGCTGCAATCAATGAACCGAAACACACTCCAACCATCAAAGCAACGGCAAGCAGACTGGTCGCTGTGGCAGACATATGAAGCTCACTGATTCCCATGGTGTTGATAACCATAATTGCAATCAGACTAAAAAAATAAAAGAAGGTATCTCCCATTACAGCCAGCAACAGGAGAGGATCACGATACAGATTAAAACTGTCTTTCAGGGAGACAAGAGGTCCAGCCCAGGGAAAAGGAGTTGCAACATACGTTGATTCTACTTTCCTGATTCCAAAGGAAGTTATCACACCGGTAAATGCAACCAGGAGTACAATGACAGCCACGAGAATACGACCAAAAGGAATCTCCGTCTGCAACCACTGCTGATCGAGTGCTATTCCAGAGGCAGCCATTCCAAGAAGTATGGCAGAGGTAGTAACAAGTTTTAGAAAGGCATTGGCCTTAGTGATATACCAGGCAGGATACAGTTCAGGAATTGAACCATTCAGAGCAGGACCGAAAAAAGTAGACTGAAGACCCATAAGTGCGACCATGGCCAGTATCCACGGCCAACTCAGGGTAAGTATACCATAGGCCCCCATCATCATTGCTACAACTTCTAAAAACTTCACCCATATAATAACCTGACGCTTTGAGAAACGATCAGCAAACCATCCGGCATAGGCAGAAAACAAAATAAATGGCAGGGAAAACAGCATGGTGGCTTGTCCCTGAAGACCTGAGAGACCAGCCGTTACAGCAAGAAGAAGCGCTGCCTGTTTAAAAAAGTTATCGTTGAATACTCCCAGGAAATACGTCACAGCCATAGCGATAAACCGTGATCGGCCCGCCAATACTTCACTCATATCCCGTTGTGAGTCTTTCATTATCTTTAAAGCAACCTAGCTATTCAGCAAGAGCATCAATTTCCCCCTAGCACGAACGTGTAACCAGGTTCTCTTTAACTATACTTCAGTGAAATCTGACGGTGGTTTTTTGAGGAATTTCAAAAACTTAGACTTTTCTACCGAATTGGAATACGCGTCATCGGCACTGATTTGCCGTTTTTCAAGATATTCCATAATACTGTCATCGAGTGTGCGCATCCCATATTTTTTTCCGGTCTGCATTACCGAGGCTATCTGATATGTTTTTCCTTCTCTGATAAGGTTTCGAACGGCAGGAGTAGCAATAAGTACTTCCAGTGCGGCACAGCGTCCCTTCACATCCACTCGTTTAAACAATGTCTGAGACACAACAGCCTTTAATGCATCGGAAAGAGTTGACCGGACCTGTCCCTGCTGATTTGCAGGAAATATTTCAACCACACGATCAACTGTTTTCATTGCATTTAAGGTATGCAGTGTTCCAAAGACAAGATGACCGGTCATGGCCGCTTCCATGGCAAGAGAAATTGTTTCCAGATCACGCATCTCACCAATCATGATAATATCTGGATCCTCACGCAAAGCTCCACGAAGGGCTGCCGAGAAACTTCTGGTATGCTGTCCTACTTCGCGGTGGTTAACAACACACTTCTGACTGCGATGAACAAATTCAATAGGATCTTCAATGGTCAGGATATGATCTTTTCTATTTCTATTAATCTCATCAATTATGGCTGCAAGTGTGGTTGATTTACCAGATCCTGTAGGTCCGGTCACCAACACCAGCCCTTTGGGAAGATAAGCAAGACGGGAAATAACCTTGGGGAGCCCCAATTGTTCACAGGTAAGAATTTCACTTGGAATCTCACGAAAGACTGCACCAATTCCATATTTTTGTCGAAAAAAGTTACAACGATACCGGGCAAGACCTGGTATTTCATAACCAAAATCCACATCGCCAAGTTCTTCGAAAATCTTAATCTTATCTTCTGGACAGATCTCATAGAGCATTGCCTTGAGCTCTTCATTTTCCATCTTTTTAAACTTAACGCGTTCCATATCACCACGAATTCGAAGTATGGGTTGCTGATCAGCAACCATGTGTAAATCCGAGGCACCTTCATCATTCATTAACTTAAAAAACGCGTCAATCTGAGCCATTCTTTTACTCCCTCAGTATTAATCTGTAATACGGAAAATATTTTCGCTTTTTTCTATTATACTTACAATACTACTCTTCGTTTTATAAAATCAACAATTTCTGACGGTTCATCAATAATATTAATGAGATCAAGGTCACTTTCACTAATAGTACCATTAGCCAGAAACTGTTCTTTAATCCAATCGATCAATCCTCCCCAAAATTCACTTCCAACCAGAATAATCGGGAAAGGTTTAATCCGTTGTGTCTGTATAAGGGTTAGTGATTCAAACAGCTCATCAAGTGACCCAAAACCACCAGGCATACAAATAAAGGCCATGGAGTATTTCATAAACATAACTTTACGTACAAAAAAATACTTAAACTGGACAGACATATTGACATATGGATTTGGAGCCTGTTCATGGGGAAGCGCGATATTAAGTCCCACCGATATCCCACCTGCTTCATAGGCACCTTTGTTCGCTGCCTCCATTACACCGGGGCCACCTCCTGTGATAACACCATATCCTTCCCGAACCAGTTCACCTGCAATGTTTTCTGCAAGTTTATACCAGGGATGATCAATGGGCGTTCTAGCAGAACCATAGATAGTCACCGCTGGAACATTAATGGCAGACATGGCATCAAAGCCTTCAGTAAATTCTCCCATTATACGAAACATTCGCCATGAATCACCTACAACATTATTATCAAGACAATATTTAGGGTCACGAGAAAATTTCCTTCGTTCTTCTTCAGGCATAGTAGTCCTCATTTACTCATTTTATTCAAGTAATCACGTGCACTATTTCTAATACCGGGATTCTTTTCTCTTTCCGGACAGGATTCTGCCTTTATAAACCATTTCTTAGCTGCCTGCATGCGCCCCTGTCCCAGGGCTAATACTCCTCGTTGTAAGAGTGCAGCAGGCCGTATTTGTTTACTTCGTAAACAGGGTTGCAGTGTTTTACAACCTTTCGCAAAATCACCACACTGTATCTGTGCCTTTGCAAGGCGCAACTGTAGTTTAAGAGAATCGGGATTCAACTCAACTGCTTTTTCGCAAAATCGAAGAGCAATATCATCCCCTTCATTTTCCCTCAGATACACCTCACCTAAAAGACTCAGCACTTCAGCATCATATTCGTCATACTGCATAGCCTGCTGCAGATATTTCATGGCATCATGATGTCTGCCAAGACCAGCGCAGGATTCTCCAAGAAAACGAAGAGCCTTCCCTCCTCCCTGATCTTTCTCAGATTTATACCATATTTGAAGAAGCTCTAAGCCTTTTTTATAGCGATGTTCTTTAATGCAAAGCACAGCAAGCTGGAAGCTTATGTCTTTTCTAACCCTCTCCTCACCACCCTGATTGGGCAGCGAAAGTGCTTCACTGAAAGACTTAATAGCCGGCAACTGTTCATGACGCACCTGTTGTTCAAGACCGAGATTATACAGAGCCATAAACTTATCTTCTTTGCTATTACAGGCCTTACTGAAACATTCGACAGCACGTTTATGTTTATTCATCTGAGCAAAGCAAACACCGAGACTATTCAGCAGATTACCATCATCGGGATCAAGTATTAGACCTCTTAGATACTCCTTTACTGCAAGAAGCAGGTTCCCCTCTCCATAGTACATATCTCCGGCGATATTACAACTAAGAGCATTGCAAATCACAAGGGCACCAGGATCAAGAAAGTCGGTATGAAACAGAGCCTTACGACAATTAAGAATAAGTTCTGATTTTCTAAAGTCACCCGATGGAAACAGAGCTATACCACAATTAACAGGCGCTCCTTTTTTATCTAGCCCATTGAAATGCTGAAGAATTGTATCTCCGGTTTTAAGAGCCATTTTCCTGTCTTGTCCTGGAACCAGCAAATAAACGGTATCTTCTTTAATATAGGTTAAAGCCTGCTTGCCGGTACATTCCTGGATACATTGAACCAGTAAACTATTCCCTGTATTGAACTGGAGCAGAGAAAACACTTTTTCCCTGCGCGTTTCTTTCAGTAACCAGCGAACCAGTGGCTGGGCAGGTGCTGCTAAAGGATGCTTGGCACCTTCTTCTATGGAATTATAATTACAAAATGCAAAAGGTCCTCTTTTGGTCGCAACATGCAAGGCAGACCATGCATTTTTCATTACCAATTCGGAGGGTTGCGGAGAGGATTCTTCAACAGTAGGCGAACCACCAAAAACTGCACTTGAGACATGAGCACGATAACACCCTTCTCTCTTGAGGTAATTTACCAACGAAGGGGCAAACGATGTAATAAAATCAGAGCTATCCACCTCACAGACAATTCCGAAACATGACTGCCCGAGATAATAGAGAGAAAAACGATCATCAATAAAAGTCTTTACTAAAGAGACGGTACGATGTTGATATTTTTTAGCCAGAAAGGAATTTGAACTTTTGGGGTACACACTAAGTAGTACCAGAACACCCTTAGCTTTTCCGGATGCTGAATCAAGATATTCTTCTAGATGCAAACTACTCAACAGACCCGTAAGAGAATCAATACAGGCACGTTTGACGAGGAGAAATTCACGAATAAGCAGGACAGAGAGACCTTCAAGCCAATCCTTTCCGATTTTTTTGATCATATATGAATCAAGCCCTTTTACCTGGGCAACAACTGTCGCATCAGTAACCGGAAAGGGCAATATTAGAACATCATTTGAGAAAATCGGAGTCCCTTTGTGAACGGCTTCTTCAATACTGACACGCAGTTTTTTTTCCCCCTTGCTTTCAGAGAGAACTGCAGCAGGTTGTAGCTCAGGAGGGTCCAGAAAAATCAGTTCCTTAATTGTTGGAATATTTGCATCAATAACCCGACCAAATTCGGCTACAAAACGAATAAAATCCCTCCGTTCAAGCCCCTTACAGACATCATGTTGAAAATAACCAAACATTACTTTGCAAGCCTCGATTGAAGATACGGTTTCAATATACCTACCAGCAAATCAATATCCTGATCGAGAATCGTCCGAAGATCAATGATCATCTTTCCATCTTCTATTCGAAGAATCAGAGGAACATCCAGTTTTCGAAATTCTTTTTCAAGAGTACTGGCACCAGTTTCCCCGGGATTTAATTCAAGTGCCCAGCTTTCAAGTCCGTGTTCAGGCATTGCACCGCCACCAACTTTTGACACAGTTGACTGTAATCTCAAAATCCCCTTCCATTTTTGAGCACCTCCTAAACGACGCAGGATTCGTTGCCCTTTTTTCCGGATTGTTTCAGAATCAACAGTAAGCATTCGAAGCGTTGGAATAGTATGTAAAGCGGAATCCGGATTATAATATTCTCGTAATACTGTTTCAAGCGATGCCAGAGTGAATTTATCTATTCGCAAAGCCCGGTTCATTGGATTACGTTTTATTCTTCCTATAATTTCCTTTTTTCCAACTATAATCCCAGCCTGTGGCCCACCCAATAGCTTATCTCCACTAAAGGTTACAACATCAGTTCCGGCTTTAACAATTTCCTGAACCGTTGGTTCCTTCGGAAGCCCCCATTTGGAAAGGTCCATTAATGAACCACTTCCAAGATCTTCCATAACAGGAACATTGAATTTTTTACCAAGAGTAACCATTTCACTAACAGGTACTTCGGAGGTAAAACCGATTACCCTATAGTTAGAAGTATGAACTTTTAAAAGCAGTCCAGTATCCTCATGGATTACTTTTTCATAGTCAGAGAGATGTGTTCTATTGGTAGCACCTACTTCTATCATCAACGCACCACTTCTAGACATCACATCTGGAATACGAAAAGACCCACCAATTTCGACTAATTGACCACGTGAAACAATGGTTTCCTTATTATAAGAGAGTGTGTTTAAGGCAAGTAGAACGGCTGCAGCATTATTATTCACGACAATTGCAGCCTCTGCACCGGTTAAATCACAGATAATATCCTCAACAAGACTATAGCGACTGCCCCTTTGCCCTGTAGCTAGATCAAATTCAAGATTAGTAAAACAGCTGGCGGCTGTTTGAAGAGCATCCAATGAAGTAGGTCCAAGTAAGGACCGTCCAAGGTTAGTATGAATCACAACCCCAGTACCATTGATTACTCTTTGAAGGTTTGGTGAGTTTTTCTTATTAATAGCAGCAAGAAACAGTTTTTCCCATTCAACTGGGCTGTTGGGAAGTTTTGTCAGATTGTCTGAAAGAATTTTATATCGAAAAGAGTCAATTGTTGTGCGAATTGCAGATTTAACAATTGCAAGAGGGATATTTTGGATGGATGTATCGGAAAGCCCTTCCAACACAATATCAACCTTAGGAAGAGTCCGAAGAAGTTCATTTTTAGTATTCATACTGGTTAAAAAGTCTCACGTTACTAGATAATTAATGAAAAGAATGTCAATTGCAAGTGCCACAATGCTACGCCTTAACTAGATGAAAAGCAAATATTTTTCTCTATCTGAAGGTGGTTAGAACAAGAAAATGATATAAGATTTCAAAAACTACAACAAAAAGCATTGACAGTGTCATCGTGATTGAGTA
>CAZUPS010000041.1:0-35118 GCA_964621915.1 uncultured Desulfocapsa sp.
AAATAATGGCCCTTCATGAAACGAAGTACGCTTTAGTCGGATGAACCAAAAATATTCATATAAAGATCTACAATCCCAAACATTCAGTGGGTGTTTCAAAACCGAGACGGCTTTATAATATGCTGACGGGCTTTCGCTCTTTTAATCAGCGTATGCATGATAAGACCATGATTGTTGACCAGTCAGTCGCGATTACCGGTGGCCGTAATATGGCCGATGAATATTTTGATTATAATCAGGAGTATAATTTCAGGGATCGTGATGTTTTCCTTGTCGGACCAGTTATTGAAGAGCTTGATCGGAATTTTACTACTTTTTGGCAGAGCACTCTTACGGTTCCGGTTGAAGAGATTCTGCTGAACGTTAGTGATGATCTTGGGATGGAACGGGTTCAGGATATATATAATGAATTGCATGCCTATGCTGTAGATCCAGAGAACTTTAAAGATACGGTACGGTCGGCTTTACGTAATCTCCCTCGGAAATTTTCAGTTTTAATCAATGCGCTTGTCTGGGATCATATTGAATTTATCCATGATGTACCGGGGAAAAATCCAGGGAATCATGGTTTTGGAGGTGGCAGTCCAACAACCAAAAGACTCCTCCATATGCTTGAGAAGGCAAAAGAAAGGGTTATTATCCAATCTCCCTACCTGATACTGCCGGATGGAGGATTGGAGTTCTTTGCCCGGCTGGTAGCAAAAGGGGTGGAGGTTCGGATTGTCACCAACTCGCTTGCAGCCACAGACAATTTGCAGGCCTTTAGTGGCTATATGAAGCAACGTAAGGAAATTCTCAAGGCGGGCATTCAGGTCTATGAATTTAAACCGAACCCAAAGGTCCAACAAGAACTGATTGAACGTCTTGCACTTCTTAAACTCTCTGTTCCTGTTTTTGCAATTCACGCAAAATCCATGGTGGTGGATAGCAAAATACTCTTTGTCGGAACGTTTAACCTTGATCCTCGTTCGGCAAATCTGAATACCGAAGTTGGGATATTGATGGACAATAAACTACTGGCAACTCAGGTTGAGGCTGCAATACTTACTGATATGCTTCCTGAAAACAGTTGGGAGACAGTTCGTGGCAATCCCGATCATCACGCTTCACTGGCTAAGCGTTTGAAGATCATGTTCTGGGGATTCTTTCCGCTCGAACCTTTGTTATAAGAAGGTAGGTAATCCCTGCTGCAATCCCGGCTCCATGAGCCCCGGGAACACTTGCCCAGCTCAGATCACTGAAGATTGCCTGCTCGCCTGCTGCTTCGATCCATATCTTTATGAGTGATGCAATTGCGATAACGGGAATGAGTGGATGTTTGTGTCTCTTCCAGAGGGTTGCTAGCAGTACAATCAGCATTCCGTTAAGCATCCCTGAGAGGCCACAATAGTTGAGTAAATGGGTTTGTGTAAACCAGAGCCAGCCGCTGACGCCAAGGCAACTGATGCTGACCACCTCGAAAAATCTTCTTCCTGCTTGCTGTTCCAGTAAACTTCCGATCAAAAACAGGGCGCATATATTCAGGATCAGGTGTTGGAAATCACAATGCACAAAGTGTCCAGTAATCAGCCGCCAGATTTCCCCCTGAGTAATCGCCTGCCGATTGTAAATAAATGCATCCGGTGCGGTGCCAGATGCCAGAAAGATAAGCAGGCAGCCAATGCAGAGAGATATTGTTTGTAAGGGAGAGCTAGATATGTATTTTTGTATAGTTTTCATAAGAAGTCATCGTGGGGTGTCAGGCACACTCCGAGCAGCAGGAAATGTGCCTGATAGAAACTCTATTGAGCTGATCCGTTGTTTTTTCTGCGGGCGATGTAAGTAAGAGGAACGAGAAGCAGCAGAGCCCACAGATCAATTGCGCCTGCCCCGCCACTTGATCGTGTCGTCGGTTGGTTATTGTTGAACATTGGCTTACTGGTATCTACTCGGCGACTTGGCGCGGTGCTTTGAGCGCGTTGTTGTCTTGCATCAAATTCTACCTGTAAACGGTTTCTATTGCGTCGTTCAGTACCAAGCTGTTGAAAAACTTCTTCACGCAACACAACCATGGAGGTGTGGTCGGTTACTAATCCATATTCAATACCAAGGTCGGTGATGGCATCTTTTAGATCCGCTTCTTCACCAAAATTTTCCATTTCACGACTGAGCTGTTCAATTGTTGCGTAGGCCCATAGACGTTCTACTTCAGGGTTTGCAGTCGCATGCTCTGGAAAATTAAAACTGGTCTGATAGGCGGTCTCTTTTCCTGATATTTTGCCACTGAGGCTGATCTTCGCTTCACCACTTCCATAGTAATGACCAAAGAGAATAAGCTGCTGTCCGCGATAGATGCTTCCGATTGTTTCAGGAGTCAGATCAAATGTTTTTACTCCTTTGATTGTAAGTTTGGCACCGTGTAGTGCTTCATGAGTAACCTTTGATTTGGCAAGGAGTATGGATCCAACAATATCATCACTATTGGAAACACTCATGGCAAAACCATTCGAGGCATCGGTGATTGCGGTAAGCATTGGGCGGTTGGCACTGTTGCCTATAATAAATGTGAAGAGGCGTACATCGTGACTGCGAATAAGTTCGATAAATTTCTTTTGTTTGGTGACTCCAACGTTGGCTACACCATCGGTGACGAGAAGGATTGCGCTGGTACGATCACTGTCGAGTTTGTTGAGTCCGAGTGTTAATCCGTCGTAGACATTGGTTCCGCCGGTAGCGGAAACATTTTTTACTCTCTGGATATAGTTGTGAACGTTTTCTGGAGTGGCCGGGGTGTAGCCTCCGGTGAGTTCCGAGGCTGAATTATTAAACAGTACAATGCGGAATCGATCAGCTGGTGACATCTTTTCAAGGGCCTGGCTCACCCCTTCTGCCAGTGTATTGTATTTCCCCTGCATGGAACCTGATATATCGAGAACAAATACCCAGTCGCGACCGGTGGTGATTGGCTTAATGTCCATGGCAGGAGTCACGGTGAGCATAAAGGTTCCCCGTTTTTCGTTTCCTGTTTTATAGGTGACCAGGTCCACTGACCCCGGAAGATTATCGGCATGGCGATAATAGACAACGATATCCTGGTCCAAGGTGAAAGCTGGTCCGGCGGATTGTACCACCGTTTCAGCCTCTGGTTGGAGTGATTCTTTTTGACTGGTAGCTGGTGAGGTCGCTGGATTGTTGCCCAATTGAATATGATAGTCACTTCCTTGTTTGTTGATGGTTGCATTGGGGTGATTTGGAAGTCGTACGCCGTCGACAGGATAGGATGAGCGCAATATCAGATCAAAACTGAAATTTGATGTTACTTTTTCATTGGCTGTCCAGAAAGAGAGTTTTGCTTCATCCACCCCTCCCTCTTCCAGTGGATAGACATAGTGACCCATTCCTGTATCAACTTTTGCCGCTTGAATATACCCAAAGCGAATTCGTGTGTCCTGGCCTGCACGCACTGGAAAAACTGAAATATCGAAGGTTTTATAGCTGTTCTTTTCTGTTATACCGGCTTCATTGCCCGCTTCTTTTTGTTGCTCGTAAATCTGTTTTGCTTTGGCTTTTTCGAGTACTTCTCCATGTACAGGAATATTGTCAATCCACATGGTGAATTCACTGACGGTAGCTTTTTCAGGGACCGGAAAAGAATAGACAGCCTCTAAATCAGTTGGATGAGGGTTGTGGAAGGTCTGGTCTACGGTGGTAATGGCATATCCGTCTTCAATAACTACTTTGACGTGGTGTTCTTTGATTTCAAGTGCTGGCAGGTTTGTGTTGCTTGGAGTTAGAAGCCCGGCTGCGATTGTAGAACCTGCTCCCGTAAGAATCAGCAGACAGCTGAGTAACATTTTGGTGGTAAGTTGTTTTGCTTTTTTCATTGGTGTCCTCTTGTACTGAGTTATTCCCCGTTATGAACAGTGTTCAATGGGTTTCCTAAAAAAAACCTCTTCCATTGTGGTCGAGGCTAAACAGGGAGTGGTTAGGTATTTAATTCAAATGAACACTGTTCATATTGTGACTGTACCGCATTTGTGAACGGTGTTCAAGTAAAATAGTTACTTTTTCTTCTTTTTTTTGTATATGGGGATATGGATCTGTAGCTGCTCCTTGCCAGCAGCAAAAATATAATTGTAAAATGTGGGAATAAATATGGCTCGTGGACCAAAAATAAATCGTCAGGAACTGCATGGAACTATTATCCTTGTTGCTACTAGAGTGATAGAAGCAGAAGGGGGTACTTCCTTAAGTACCCGGAGGATTGCAAAGGAAATTGGTTGTGCAGTGGGGACGATTTATAACGTATTTAAAAATTTTGATGAGATTGTATTGAGCATCAATGCAGCGACCATGGGGAAATTGAAAACCAGACTTCAAGGGGAGGCAGAGCAGGAAGAGGAGCCACTCCTGGCGCTTATTCGACTGGGGCATGCTTATGTCTCTTTCAGTCGTGACAATTATCATCTTTGGAGTCTTCTGGTTGATCATAACTTGACATCTGGCAGCAGCCTTCCTGCTGGATTTCAGCAAAAGGTAGATGCGTTATTTCAATTTGTCAGTACTCTGGTTCTTCCTCTTGTTGATGGAAACCAAGAGATGGCTGATCGTGCAGCCAGAGTACTTTGGGCGAGTCTTCATGGCGTCTGTTCTTTGGCTGTGAGTGGCAAATTGGATACTGTTAAGGCTGAAACAGCAGAGGTTTTAGCTGATTCTCTGCTGCGCAATTATTTGATAGGGTTGCAGCTTGAAAATAAGAAGCCCATGACTGGTGAATAACGTTTCCTGTATTGTCGAAACATTCTAGGTCATATGAGAAGATGCAGGTGATGGACTATTATACTGGCAGCAGAGTGCTTATTGCCTAACATGTGAAGTGGTGGTATCATTGGGAGATGCGAAATGTTCTTACTCTCTACTTCGGGCTGTGGCAGCTTGTGCTGGCCAGCGTCTGCTTTTCCTCAAATGCCCATGCCGATACGATTTATATGTATGCCGATGACTGGTGTCCCTATAACTGCACGCCGGAATCTGAAAAGCCAGGATTTGTAATTGAAATTGGGCGAGCAATCTTTGAGGAATATGGTCATAGCGTTGTTTACAGGAGGGTGCCTTGGGAGCGGGCAATTGTAATGGCAAGAAAAGGGGATATTCACGCAATTGTTGGGGCAGATCAAATCGAAGCGCCTGATTTTATATTTCCTGAGAATGAACAGGGGGTAATGGAGTACAGATTTTATACCCAAAAAAATAACCCCTGGGTCTATTCAGGTCTCTCTTCTCTTGGCAGCCAGCAGTTAGGAGTCATTAATGGATACTCCTATTCCACAGAATTAGATAAGTATATCGAAGAGACGAAAAAGAGTAATGGGGTTCAGGTAGTGTATGGTGTGAATCCCCTAGAGCAGAATGTCAGGAAAATACTTCTTGGACGACTGTCGGTGCTCGTCGATGATGCATCGGTTGTCAGCCATGGTTTACTCAAATTAAATGCTTCCCATTTGTTTAGGGAAGCTGGGGTGTTGACTGGTTATAAGATATATATTGCATTCTCTCCAAACCATCCAAAGTCTCAACACTATGCAGAGATTCTCTCTGTGGGGATGGATGCTTTACGGAAATCTGGAAAGTTACAACAAATAATGGAAAGCTATGGATTAAATGATTGGATCGAATAAACGTAGGGAGGGGGAGGCTTAAAGGAGTTTTAATACCTCCTGAACCAAACGATCAACTCCATCACCTATCTGATCCACTCGTGAGTCCAGCATATAGCACGGTGTTGTAACTATTCTTTGTTTTGTATCCACCACAACCTCTCCCTGTAGTGTTGTTTTATGCTCTGCTCCCATGGACTCGATGGCAGACGTAGTGGCAGGATCCTGGCCGATGGTGATAAGTACCTTGTCTAAAATTTTGGCAAGGATGACCGGAGCAATGCAGAGAGCACCGATGGGTTTGTTACTTCTGTGTACGGCAAGGATTACCCTTTCCACATCTTTGTTAATGCTGCAGTTTACCCCATCAAAGGCATAGCTGGAGAGATTTTTAACAGCACCGAGACCACCTGGAATAATCAGTGCGTCATGGGTTGCAGGGTCAAAAACTCCAAGATCAAGGATATCTCCCCTGGCAATACGAGCCGACTCTAGAAGGACATTTCTCTGCTCAGGCATCTCCTCGCCAGTTATATGATTGAGTACATGGTGTTGTGTGATATCAGGAGCATAGCATTGATAGTCTGCCCCATTTTTATGAATGGCCCAGAGGGTCAGTGTGGCTTCGTGGATTTCGGATCCGTCACGATTGCCACAGCCGGAAAGAATGACAGCGATAGATTGTTTACTCATAAGCGTCCGCTTTTGAACATTTTTTATAGCTTGAGGTGATATATAGCAGGAATATTTCTGTATTTTTCATCATAATCAAGACCGTAGCCAATAAGAAATCCTTCAGAGATTGCAAAGCCTGCGTAGTCAATTGTGATATCATGTTCTCTACGTTCCGATTTGTCGATAAGAGAACAAATTTTCACAGACGCGGCTCCTTCTTCACTGAAATGACTTGCAAGCCACTGCATGGTAAGGCCTGTATCAATGATATCCTCCACTAGAAGGACGTGGCGGTTTTCTATGGATTGGGTGGGGCTTGAGACAAGTGTGATTTTACCAGTGGATGATGTGCTGCTTCCGTAGGAGGAAACCTGGATAAAATCAGTTGTAAGCGGTAGGTCAATTTCTCTTACCAGGTCTGACATAAAAACAAAGGCACCTTTTAGAACACCGATAACGACAAGTTCCTTGTCCTGGTAATCTTTTGTGATATTCTGCCCGAGTTCCCGGACACGATCCAGGATTGTCTGTTTGCTGAGAACAATTTCTTTATTTGAATAATCCATTTGTCTTCTTAAAAGTGTATGAAACAATACTGTATGTGTGTTCAAAAATTAATGTGTCACTATTCAGTAACTTTTCTCCAAAGTCAAGGGAAACGAGTGGAAAATTGAATCTATGAATTTTTTTCAAACTTGTAAAAAGGTACTGTTCCAGGTGGCTAAATGAAGATTTTAACATACGAGGCGCGTAAAATTTCTATTATTTTGGTGTATTCGTAGGAGGCATAATGATAGAAAATATGCAGCAACGAAGCTGATGGAGAGTTTTTACAACACCGTTAAAATTTGAGGCGCTAAGCCTTCCATCCTGTTGACAAATCAATCCTCTTAAGGTAGATTATAAATTTCATTTATGGAAAGTATCAGTTAACGTGGTGATAGAAATTACGGTCACTGTTTGAACCTTTATACAAGTTACGAGTCAAATCCATGGGAAAGTCATCTACTACACTTAATCCGGCGTTTAATGGAGAGGTTACCTCGCTTCCTGGCGGAGAACATCTTAATAGCTGTTTTGCCTGCGGTGCCTGCAGCGGAATATGTCCTGTTTCTCAGGCAATTCCCGAATTTGATCCGCGCAAAATTATTCATATGATCCGTATGGGTATGAAGGAGCGACTGCTCACTTCAGATATGCTCTGGTACTGTTCCGGATGTCGATCTTGTGTTTTTGTATGCCCTCAGGATGTCAGTTTTGCTGATATAATGGGCGCAGTAAGTAAGCTTGCTCTCAGAGAAGGGTATGTGAGCGAGGAAACTCTGATTGAAAAAGGAAAAGCTGCAAAGGTTGAACGCGATCTCTGCGTGGCCTGTCTTACCTGTGTTCGTAGCTGCCCATGGGAAATTCCCCAGATTGATAAACTTGGTGTGGCCACCATTGATGTGGAAGAGTGCCGTGCCTGTGGAATCTGTGTTGAAGAATGTCCCGCCAATGCCATTACCTTGAATGAATCTCAGGATGAGCGTCTTATTGCTGCCTGTGGCACAAAATAAAGGTAACCAAAAAATAAATACGATTTTTGAAAGAAGAGGATAGAGATGAGTTTTGATCCTGCTATAACCCTGTTCAGTTGTCATTATACTTCCCAGCAGAGTTGCGCTGAAGAAGGAAAAGAGCTGGAGCAGCTGGGTTTTCCATCCAGCATTAATCTGGTCAGGGTTGCCTGTACCGGAAAGCTGCAGGTAACGACTCTGCTGAAAGCCTTTGAAGATGGCGCCGATGGTGTTTACGTTGTTGGTTGTCCCGAAGATGGCTGTCATAACGTCAAGGGAAGTATTCGTGCCGCAAAGCGAGTTGCTGCAGTACGGGCGGCTCTTGAGGAGCTTGGTGTGGAGGGAGAGCGTGTCCAGATGTATCATCTTCCCCGTGGCCTGCATCCCGAGTTTGTTGCAAAGGGCAAAGAGATGGATGCCCGAATTCGCGATCTGGGGCCAAGTCCTTTTTCTAATTAATTTGTTACGGTAAAAAACAGGAAAGTACAATTCCAGTTTAGATATTGTGGAGTAAATATATGATTGTTGCAGAACGTAAGCCCATGGCGGAAATCATCGAGATGGTTAAGGACTGTAAGAAAGTTCTGGTTTTGGCCTGTCGCGGTTGTGTCACAGTGTGTTCAGCAGGTGGTGAACGAGAGGCGGAGATTCTTTCTTCTCTTATTCGTCTTGGGATGAAGAAAGCTGGAAAGACAATTGAAATCACCACAGGAAGTCTGGTGCGTCAGTGTGATCGTGAGTATATCGATGAGATTGATCAATGGGACGGTGAGTATGATGCAGTTGTTTCCACAGCCTGTGGAGTTGGAGTGAATTTTATCTCTAATCTTCGTAAGGACACCATGGTGTATCCTGCGCTGAACACAACATTTTTTGGTGGATCAGCAGAACAGGGTGAGTGGACTGAACAGTGTGCCGGATGTGGTGACTGTGTGCTTCATCTTACCGGGGGGTTATGTCCAATTGCCCGTTGTGCCAAGAGCTTGATGAATGGCCCATGTGGTGGCTCCGTTGATGGAAGATGTGAAATACATAGAGATGTTGAATGTATTTGGCAATCTATCCATGATCGTTTGGGCTCCTTTGATCGCTCTGCACAGATGGAAGTTATTGCACCCATTCGTGACTGGTCAAGTGCTGGCCATGGTGGTCCGCGTAAAGTTGTACGTGATGACTTGACCGTGTAGTTCTCTGTTGTTTGATACCTTGATGCTTATCGGGGATATTTTAAAATCGTTTCTGTGCCTCTGGTGCAGAAGCGATTTTTTTTGTTTTAAGGTAGTGTCGCGTTAACAATGAAACACTCGGGTGAGGTATTATGACAAATGATATGAACCAGTCATATGATCTGGAAACAGCTCAAAATATGATCTTGGAGAGATGTGTGGTGCTCCCTGCTGAAGAGTTGAGTCTTTCTAGGAGCTTGAATCGGTTTCCGCTGGAATCCCTTGTAGCTCTTGACGACCTGCCAGGTTTTGATCAGTCCCTAAGAGATGGTTACGCAATCGGAGGGCAACTTCCTGGTAAAGAGAACACTTTTACAGTTGTCGATGAAGTCGCAGCCGGGGATATAAGAAAATTGAGGCTTGCACCGGGTGAAGCCATACGTATAATGACTGGAGGTCTTATTCCCCAAAAGTGTATTGGCGTAGTCCCAAAGGAGTTATGTACGGTGTCAGCTGAGGTGGTAACCGTGGAACCTTTCTTCCCGGATCCACGGAGGAACTTTATCCATTATAAAGGGAGTGAGCTTGCAAAAGGAAAGAGTATCGCAGAAAGCGGTGCCGCCATCGGAGCCGATCAGCTGATTTTACTTGCAGGTGTCGGGTATGATTCAGTTCCCGTTGTTCGAAAACCACGGGTTGGTTTTTTCTGTACGGGTTCAGAGTTAGTAACGGGGGCCGATAAAAAGCCTGCTGGAAAGAAGTTTTCTGCCAATAGTCATTTGCTGAATGGTTTGATTGAAAAGGCTGGAGCAGAGTTGCAGAGCTGGCAGACAGTTATCGATGATCCTGGTGCTGTACTGAAAACATGTACTGACATACTCCACTCAAACTGCGATATAATTATCAGCACCGGAGGCATGGGGCCAGGGAAGTTTGATCTGGTGGAAGACGCATTCTCCCGTATGGGCGGGGAGGTAATATATCGTTCACTCCATTTGCGTCCCGGTAAATCGACACTTTTTGGAATGCTTGGCACTACCCTTTTCTTTGGGATGCCGGGTCCGCCTCCTGCAGTTCATCTTCTGTTTAATGAACTGATCCGGCCTGCAATTTTGGCGCTTCAGGGCGCACATTCCTGTCGTCCCAAGCATATTCAAGCCTTTTTGACAGAAGGTCTCTCGCTGCCGGGTCGTGGTTTGCCCCGTTTAAAAAGCGGTTTGTTGAGCTTTAAGAATGGACAATGTATGGTGCGCCCTGCAGGAAGGAATGAGAGTTCAAACTGCTATATTAACTGTCCTGCCACTGGAAAAGAAATGAAGATGGGTGATCAGGTAACGGTTCATATGACGGGGTCACTCCCCTGTTTTGACTGACAGCGCGGACAGAAGAAACTTGCACGTCCCCCGATTGTTTCCTTACTAATCGTTGTTTTGCACGTGGAACAGGGTTCTCCTGCCTTGCCATAGATACGAAAATTCATCTGAAAATACCCGCCCTTTCCGGAGGCATCTACAAAGTCACTGATGGTTGACCCTCCGCATTGAATAGCATGCTTGAGTGTTTTGCGAATAATGGTCAGTAATCGTTTCCACTCGTTTGTGGAGAGAGAAGAGGCGGGGCGCTCCGGATGGATGGCTGCTAGGAAAAGAGATTCATTGGCGTAAATATTTCCAATCCCAGCAATTGTATGACTGTCCATTATAAATTTCTTGATCCCAATGGTACGCCGTGCTGCACGTTCTGTGAGATAAGCAATTGAACAAGATCGTGAAAAAGGTTCCGGGCCTGTTTTTGAAAAGAACTCTTTTTCCAGCTGTTTTGCAGAGTGCGCGGGAAGCAGGTGGACAGCTCCAAACCTTCTCGTATCGTTAAATCGTAGTTCCTGGCTATTATCAAGCAGCCAACAGATATGGTCATGTTTTTTTGTGGCTGATCCTGCCGGGAAAATTCCCATATTACCTGTCATTCCCAGGTGAATGATAAGGGAGCTGTTATTATCGGTTTTTAAAATCAGATATTTTGCTCTTCGCGTCAGGCTGATGATCTTGCTGTTACGGAGTTCAGTCTGTATTTTATCACAGCGAACAGGGTAGCGGAGTTGCTTTCCGGAACAGTAAATATCAAGAATCGTACGGTTAAGAAGATGGGGGATAAGGCCCTGGCAAATCACTTCAACTTCGGGGAGTTCAGGCATGGGTATTGTTTCCCTGTTGAATGTTTGGGGAGTGGCAGCAAAATGCGAGGCTGTATCCGTTGTCTAGCATTCCAATTGTAACGGGAAATGTTTGCTGGAATGGATCATTTTTTAAGAAGGTAAAAACAGAGTTCTGTGCGTCTTTTTTGATGATTTTTTTCAATATAATATCGTGGAATCCTGGCATTCCATTGGGACTGAACATCTTCTTTGACGCCTCTTTGGCTGCCCATAGCATTGCCAGGCGGGAGAGTTGATGGTGATGGGCAAGTGAATCGTTTAACAGATTCTCTTCATGGGCAGTGGCAAAATGTTCAGTAACCGTTAGCAGATTATCAGTTGGATATTGGATATCAATGCCGCAGTGAAAGTGACTGGTCAATGTGGCTGCATACTCTTTTGAGTGGCTGATAGACAGTTCAGGGAGGGGAAAATCAATACCTTTTAGCGGGTTGAAATATGGGCGTCCCGATTTTTCCGTTGCCACTCGTACGCGATGGTGTGATGGAATAAAAGAGCTGTTTTTCTTTTGCCGAAGGAAAATTCGAAGCCCCTGCTTAGCACAGATTCTCCCACCTAACCACTCCCGGTGTCGTTTAGCAAAGGTGTAAGTTGCTAGCTGGATCCGTTCTTTTTCGTGAAGCCAGTGAGGGAGTGAATCTTTTGTTTGATTTCTGAGATCTGTTAATGATAAAATAATGGCTGTTAAATTTGCATTTTGATAAAGAGTGTTGGCAATGGTTAAAAGGCGAACTGGTAGGGCTGTGAAAAGCAGTTTTTCTTTTCTGTGAGAACAGGGCATAAATATTATCCTTGCTTTTTCAACTATTTCTGCTAACTAAATCCATAGGGATATTACTAATGTTAGTGGCTACAGGACGGGGGAAGTAATGGCTGATGCCTTTCATCTGACAGGATTCGATTTTGCTATTCTTACACTTTTGCTATTGTTCACAATTCGTGGACTCTGGATTGGTTTTCTTCGTCAGATAACCACTCTGATTGCACTGCTGGTCGGATATGTAATAGCAGGACAGTATCATGACAAACTTTTCCCTTTTTTGCGAGGAGTAACGGATAATCCTCATGCTGTTTTTTGGATGTCCTATGTGATCCTCTTCGGGGTTACCTACGTTGTTACCATGCTCCTGGGGAAGGCTCTGGCAAAGGTTATAGAACTGACTGTTGCCGGTTGGTTTGATAAATTGCTCGGCGGGGTTCTTGGTGCTGCAAAAGCCTGCATTATAATCATTTTTTTGAATATGCTCCTCTCCAGTGTGTTAGCGCCCGAAAATAATATGCTGAGGGATTGTCAATTCTGCCCCTATGTTACTCAGGGAACCACGTATTTCCAGAGTCTTATAAAAGATGATACCATGCGGAAGGCTTTCTCGCAGAATAAGCCCGCAATCTCCGAGAAGCAAAAGACTCAGAAAAAGCTTCCCGACGATGGAGTTCGCCCATTTGTTCCCACCACATTTCCCAAAGAATAAAAGAAGTTTAGTCGTGTCTGCATAGAGAATTGTATGATCTGAGCTGGGTATTATTTCTTACGGTAAAATGCTGCCAGTTTTTCTGGAGAAATACCAAGATAGTATCCAAGGATGACCAGTTGGTTGATAATCGTGGTCTGAATGGGACCAAGCCGCTGCCATCTTCTTGCTGACGTTGTGACCTTCTGGGGAAGTGTCTGTATCTTGCCAAGCTTTCCCGCCTCCTTGACCAGCCTGAAATCTTCCATAATCGCTACTTCCGGAAAGCCTCCCATTCTTTGAAAATCGTCTTTTCGCATAAAGAGAGATTGATCGCCATAGGGGAGATTTAAAAACCGGGACCGAAGGTTGGCGAATCCTGCAATCCAGTCTAGAAGGAAGCTTCCCCCATCGACCTGAAGGCTGAATGCACCTAGGCTGATATTCCTATCCTCGAGGCATTGCTGGACCGCTGAAGGGAAATCCGGTGGTAAAATGGTGTCGGCATGGAGAAAGAGAAGGATTTGAGAAGAGGCAGCCGATGCTCCTGTGTTGAGCTGCATACCACGTCCTCCTGAACCGGTTTCTTCGAGTATTCGAAAGCCAAGGTCTTGCGCCGTGGCAACTGTTCCATCTGTGCTGCCACTATCCACTACGATGCATTCACTCACCTTAGCTGCCGCAGATTTCAGCAGATGTAAGTTCGCGGCTTCATTCAGTGTGGGAACAATGATGGAAATAGTGGAGGTCTTCTTCTGTGTCGATGTCATGGAGTTTGTCTAGGATATGAGTCTGGAGTCCAAGTGTTTCTGTAAGGGCAAGGGTTTCTGAAAATACAGTATCGCTGCCCCATGGAATATTTACAAAAAGTTTTTTGCATAGTTTTGGGTCAAGATTGGCATTGACCCCAATCAGGTAGTACCCTCCATCATAGGCTGGCCCTATAACGATGTCTCTATTTTTAAGGGCCTGAAACCCGGTTTGTAGCACAGTTTTATCAATGTCAGGGCAGTCGGATCCAATCAGGATTGTGTCTCGTTGTGTTTCAAGCCCCCATGTAAGAGCACCTGCCATACGTTCTCCAAGATCCTTTCCCTTTTGTTCTTTGCAGTTGTAGCTGTTGTTCAGCCATTCCTGTATCTGGTGCTGTGAGCCACCGGTGCAAAAAATAGTGAGACTGGTTTCTGTGCTGGAGCGTATAAAGTGTAATTGTTTCAGGATATGTGAAACCAGCTGATTATAGATCTTTAAGGCACCTTCTGCTCCAAGAGCTGGAATCAAACGGCTTTTGCATTTTCCCGCCTGTGGATAACGAGTAAAAAGAATGACAAGTTTTTGGAAAGATGGCATAAAGAATGTAGTCCTATGAAGCCTGACAAACAAAATAAAAGAAAAAAGAGACCGGAATCCTATTCCGAGAGAGTCTATCGCCAACTGGTAACCCGGACTGGACTGGTCTCCACAAATGTCCGAATTGAGGAAACCGATCTCCATATTCTGGCAGAGCGGGATGTAACCAAACCTGCAACTGATCTTATTCTGCAATATCGGGCACAACTGAATAGCCACATTGTAAAGAATCCTAAGTTTTGTGCAAGTATGGATCCGCTATCCATTGATAAAGTTGCTCCTCCGTTGATTCGGGATATGTTAAATGCTGGAGTGCAGGCAGGCGTTGGGCCAATGGCAGCAGTGGCTGGTACCATTGCAGAGTACATTGGGAAGGGGCTTTTGGCTTTGGGTGTTCATGAAGTAATGGTTGAAAATGGTGGAGATATTTTTCTGCAGCGCAGTCGTGACTGTTCCGTTGCCATATTTGCCGGTGAGTCTCCGTTAAGCTACAAAGTTGGGGTAAAAATCGCATCTTCACAGATGCCGATCGGTATCTGTACCTCATCGGGAACCGTGGGCCATTCGCTCAGTCTGGGAGAGGCCGATTCTGTGACCGTACTCAGTGCCTCCACTCCCTTAGCCGATGCTGCTGCGACTCGTCTTGGTAATGAGGTTGGATGTGAAGAGGGGGACGATGGAATACAGAATGCTCTTGGTGTGGCAAAAAAAATACAAGGGTTAATCGGCGTTGTTGTGATCTGTGGCGAACGAATGGGGGCCATGGGGGATGTGGAGTTGATACAGTTGGATTTGGAGGAGGAGGGGGCAGGATGAGTGATGATAAGCAGGGAAAAGAACAGAGGCAGTCGGCTCGCAGGCATCTGGTCTTCTATTTAAGAATATTCGATGGAATGTCGAGCCGGGTGCTGGGGCATTTGATGGATATTTCTCCCGAGGGCCTAATGCTTTTGAGTGATGAAGCGATTGAAATGAATGAAGAGTATCGTTTGCGTATGCGTCTGCCCAAAGGAGTGTCCGGCAGTGACGAGATTGTTTTTGGAGCGGTCAGTCGCTGGTGTCGGGAGGATGATAATCCCGACTTTTATGTAACTGGTTTTCAGATTCAGGATATGGATGAGGAAACCAGAAAATTAGTAGGACGTCTGATTGAAGAGTTCGGTTTTCAGGGCTAAGCTTGAGATACTTCATCCTGAAGTTCTTTTTTGTACATGGCAACGTATCGTTGAATATCTTCCTGCCAACTGCGGAAAACCGAGATGTTCTCCTCCTCCAGTCTCCGATTGTTGAGAATGGAATTTGCAGGACGATGGGCAGGGGTCGGGTAGTCTGCTGTGGTGCAGGGACTAAGGGTGTATGCTACTCCCATGGTATCCAGAAAAAAACATGCGCCTTCGTACCAGGTGGAGGAACCGGTGGCGGTGGCATGAACGATACCCTGTATCTCAGGTGATAAAACGGCCTGGATTTGCCGGGCAAGGGTGTGGGTCCATGTCAGAGAGCCATGTTGGTCATTGACTACTTTTAATTCACGAGTCGGGGCTGCCATGGCAAGACGCAGCATGGTTTTTAAAAAATTGTTGCCTTTAAAGCCGTAGAGCCATGCTGTGCGAAGAATAATATAGTCGGATGAATGTTTTGCTATCGCTTCCTCTCCAGCCAGCTTGCCTCTTCCATATTCAGAAAGCGGGGAAACGTTATCCTCTTCAGAGTAACTTTCTTCAGGCGCCCTGTTGCCGTCAAAAACGTAGTCAGTGGATATATGGATCAACCTGGCCCCAGTCGCTTCTGCCTGGATGGCCAGGTTCTCAGGTCCCGTTGCATTGACGAGCCATGCCTGCGTACTTTCTGTCTCACACTTATCAACCGCCGTATATGCGGCACAGTTAATAACAACATCGGGCTGATGTTTTGAAAAGACGGCAGCAACCTGTTCTTTGTTGCTGATATCAAGGTCGGCTGAGCTGCAGGATACGACTTCGTGAGCTGTCTGGAGAAGTTCTGTGACATCACATCCCAGTTGGCCATAGCCCCCGCTGATAAGTATTTTCATGAGAATGTAGAGTCCGATTCATGTTCATCGGCAATATCCATAAGGTACTGGCCGTATTGGTTTTTGAGCATATCCTGTGCAAGGTGTTTCATCTGGGCAGTATCTATGTAGCCCAGGTTGTAGGCGATCTCTTCAATGCAGGCAACCTTCAAACCCTGCCTGTCCTGAACGGCCTGAACGTAACTTGCTGCTTGTTGGAGTGATTCATGGGTGCCGGTGTCAAGCCAGCAGAAACCGCGACTCAGTGGTTGTACCCGAAGGTTGCCGCGTCGGAGGTACTCCATGTTGATATCTGTTATTTCCAGTTCACCGCGTGGGGAGGGCTTAATGTTTTCTGCAATTTCAATAACACTATTATCGTAAAAATAGAGACCGGGAACTGCAAACCCTGATTTTGGCTGCTCCGGTTTTTCTTCGATACCAACGACGTTGTGGTTGCTGTCAAACTCGACGACACCATATCGTTCCGGATCTCTTACCGGATAGCCAAAGATCAGGCCACCCTCTGACAAGGAAGAGCATTCATTTAAAACATTGGAGAAGCCGGATCCGAAGAAAATGTTATCACCGAGAATCAGGGCTACATTGTCATCACCGATAAAGGCTTTTCCGATAATAAAAGCCTGGGCCAGTCCTTCGGGTTTTGGCTGTTCGGCGTAGCTGATTGACAGGCCAAGATGGCTACCATCGCCAAAAAGTTCTTTAAACTGAGGCAGATCCCGTGGGGTGGAAATGATAAGGATGTCCTGAATTCCTGCCAGCATTAGAACGGACAGAGGGTAGTAGATCATTGGCTTGTCGTAGACCGGAATGAGTTGTTTGGAAAGTACTCGGGTCAGCGGATAGAGTCTGGTGCCGGATCCACCGGCAAGGATAATACCTTTCATAAAAGTCGTTATCTTGGTAGAATTATTGTTGTTTGATATGGTTTCGAAAAAACTGTTTTTTTCAATATAACGAAAATTTTTCTAAAATCACACAGAAAAAAGGATATACCATGAGTACTGCAATTCCCGCCTGTTTCAAGGCCTATGATATTCGAGGAAAGGTCCCGGATGAATTGAATCCTGAATTGGCATATAATATAGGGCGGGCCTTCGCCGCAGTTTTTAAGCCTCGAAAGGTTGCCGTTGGCCATGATATAAGGCTTAGCAGCCCCGAATTGACAAAGGCTCTGGTTTCAGGATTGCTTGAATCCGGGGTTGATGTGCTGCATCTTGGTTTGTGTGGTACCGAGGAAATTTATCATGCTGCCTTCAGTCTTGAAAATCAGGAATTAGATGGTGGCATTGTGGTCACTGCAAGTCATAATCCAGCCGATTATAATGGTTTGAAATTTGTGACAAAAGGGGCCCGCCCGGTAACAGGGGAAGGCGGTTTGAAACAGATGGCGGAGCTGATTGTAAATGACGAGCTGCCTCCGCTTGATAAGAAGAGGGGAACGGAAACAGCAGCTGATAACAAAAGTGAGTATATTCAGCATCTTCTTGGCTACGTGGACCTGGGCGAGTTGTCACCTTTAAAACTTGTGGTGAATAACGGCAATGGCTCTGCTGCTCCGGTGGTTGATCTGCTCGAACAGGAGTTGCCCTTTACATTTATAAAAGCTTTTCATAAGCCGGATGGTACTTTTCCAAATGGTGTCCCCAATCCTCTGCTTCCTGAAAAACGCGAAGAGACCGCAAAGCTTGTCCGTGAGCATGGGGCTGATTTTGGTATCGCCTGGGATGGCGATTTTGACCGCTGTTTCTTCTGGGATGAAAAAGGCAATTTTATTGAAGGCTATTATATTGTCGGTCTGCTTGCCCTTGAATTGCTCAGTCAAAATCCAGGTGGTAAAATTCTTCATGATCCCCGTCTTATCTGGAATACCGTGGAGCTGGTAACGGCTGCGGGAGGTGTTCCGATTATGACCCAGACGGGGCACGCCTTTATTAAAGAACGAATGCGGCAGGAAGATGCGATCTATGGTGGTGAGATGTCTGCACATCACTATTTTAAAAGCTTTGGGTATTGCGATTCCGGAATGATCCCCTGGTTGCTGGTTGCATCGTTACTGAGTCGAAGGGCAGTTCCTCTCTCTTCGCTGGTTACAGATTGTATGGCAACATATCCGGTCTCCGGGGAAATCAATAGTGTTGTGGATGATCCGGATGGCGTGATGGCAGAGATTGAAGAGCGGTTTAAAGAGGGAGAAAAGGATTATACCGATGGTCTTTCCGTGTCTTTTCCTAAATTTCGTTTTAATGTAAGGAAATCAAATACAGAACCTTTGCTGCGTTTAAATGTGGAAAGTCGTGGCAACCCTGATTTGCTCAAAGAAAAAACTGATGAGTTGCTGCAAATCATTCAAGCATAGTCGATCTCAATCTAAAAAAAGGAAAAGACAACAATGCCTAAAATACAACCTGTAATCCTTGCTGGAGGAACCGGTTCACGACTGTGGCCTCTTTCTCGTGAGCTTTATCCAAAACAACTTCTTCAGCTTATTGATGAAACGTCTTTGCTGCAGACCACTGTACTTCGGGTTTCCCAGCTTACTGAAGTATTGCCGCCACTGCTCGTTGTTGGTGAAGAGCATCGCTTTATAACTCGTCGTCAGGTGGATGGTCTTGGACTTGGTGAGAGCTGCAGCATTCTTCTAGAGCCGATCGGGCGGAATACTGCACCTGCTGTGTGTGGAGCTGTGGAATATTGTGCTAAAGAGATGGCCGATGATACCATTCTTCTTGTTCTTCCGGCGGATCATCTGATTCTTCGTAAGGAGGCATTTCAGGATGTGGTGACTAAGGCAGTGGGACTTGCAATGGATGGCAAAATCGTCACTTTTGGCATTACCCCACAACATCCTGAAACCGGGTATGGATATATTGAACAGGGCGATGGCGATTCTGTGAAGTCTTTCTGTGAGAAACCGGATCTTGCAACGGCAAAATCCTATGTCGAGCAGGGGAATTATTTCTGGAACAGTGGAATGTTTGCCTTCTCCATTAAGACCTTTCGGGAGGAGATGGAACGATTTGCTCCTGAAATGCTCTCCTGTATGCGAGAGTCCGTCCTTCTCGGAAAAATAGATGGAAATTTCTTCAGGCTGGATGAGGGCTCGATGACCAGATCTCCCAGCGATTCCATTGATTATGCCCTTATGGAAAAGACCGATCGGGCGGCAGTAGTTGCTGCCGAGCTTGAGTGGAGCGATATTGGGTCATGGCATGCTTTATGGGAAGTCTCTGAGAAGGACAGCAATGGCAACGTCAGCCAGGGGGATGTCATAATGGAGGATACCAAAAACTGTCTGATACGTTCCGAGGACAATCTGGTAACCACCGTGGGCTTGGAGGATACTCTTGTTATTGAAACCTCCGATGCCGTCTTGGTGGCTCCTCTGTCACGGGCTCAGGACGTAAAGAAAATTGTTTCCAGGTTAAAAAAGAGTAGCAGGAGTGAATTTAAACTGCACCGTACCGTACACAGGCCCTGGGGAAGTTATACGGTGCTTGAGCAGCAGGAACGCTATCAGATAAAACGTATTACCGTGATTCCCGGTTCGAAACTTTCTTTGCAGATGCATCATCATCGCCATGAACACTGGGTTGTGGTTTCCGGAACTGCGCGTATTACTAATGGGGACAAAGAATTTCTTTTGTATGAGAATCAGTCCACATATATTCCAGCTGGGGTGAAGCATCGTCTGGAGAACCCAGGGGTTATGGATCTTGAGTTAATTGAGGTCCAGAATGGGAGTTATCTGGGTGAAGACGACATAGTACGATTAGAGGACGACTACGGCCGGGAAGAGTAGCAAAAGAGTCTAGAGCACCTCACCTTCGTTCGTTTGTTTCTTGCCGTATAAGACTATTATGACGGCAAGGAACAAACGGACGAATCTGAGGCACTCTAAACTCTTTTCTGGTCTGGTGTGTTCTGAAACAGTTAAGAATGTTCTGGGAATAGTTTGTGTATTGCCTCTTTGTTGGCTGCCACTAAGCCTCTTTCTGTGATAAGCCCGGTCACCAAGCGAGCGGGTGTGATGTCAAAACTATAGTTTAGTGCCTGTGTTCCGGGGGCTGTGAGTTGCACTGTTTCAACTTTTCCGTTTGTTGCCAGGCCACTGATTGCTGTAACTTCATCTCCTGAACGTTCTTCTATGGGGATGTCACTGCCATTGTCGATGTCCCAGTCGAAGGTAGATGATGGCAGGGCGACATAGAAGGGAATGTTGTTGTCGTGGGCGGCGAGGGCTTTGAGGTAGGTTCCTATTTTGTTTGCCACATCTCCCGTGTGGGTGGTTCTGTCAGTTCCAACAATTACCATATCTACCATTCCCTGTTGCATGATATGACCACCCGCGTTGTCTGTGATCAGAGTGCAGGGGATTCCTTCCTGCTGCAGCTCCCAGGCGGTAAGTTTTGCCCCCTGATTCCAGGGGCGAGTTTCATCCACCCAGATATGAATATCTATTCCGGCATCTCGTGCTGCATACATTGGTGCAGTTGCGCTACCATGATCAACAAATGCAAGCCAGCCGGCATTGCAGTGCGTGAGGATATTGACAGTTTTTCCTTTCTTTTCTCTGCTTAAATTTTTGATAACTTCGAGGCCATGTTGACCCAGTGCTTTACAGAAGGCTGCGTCTTCATTTGCTATCTCACAGGCTGTATCGAAGACAATTCGTTTTTTGTCTTCTTCGTTTTTGCCCTGTTCTGTAGCTTTGAGAACCCGGTCAACTGCCCATTTGAGGTTGCGGGCTGTGGGTCTGCTTTTATCCAGCAGTTCTGCCCCCTGCTCTAAGGCTTCCACAAGGTGACCAGGCTCGGCCTGTGTTGCGGCAAGATGCATTCCAAAACCTGCCGTTGCGCCAATCAGGCCAGCACCTCGAACGTGCATATCTCGGATAGCAACTACTGCGTCGTCTAACGTGGTAAGTGCTTCGATAACAAATTCGTGCGGCAGTTTTCTCTGGTCAATGATCATAACGGTGTTGCTGTTATCTTGTGATGGCCAGATGGTTCGGTAGTGCTGGTTGTTAATATTCATAGTTTATAGTGGGTTTTCTATATGGGTTGTTTTAATGGAATATTTTCATAAAAATGATAAACGATCGATTCGGCTTTAACAAGAGTTGTTGTGGATGCTGATAGAAATGACAAATTTGGAAAAAAATCATTTAAATGTGACAATAATGTAATAAATGGTGCGCTGCGTAAGTATAGAAAAGTTTGTGTTCATTGTAAATACGCAAGTTTTCGGTGCGTTATGGTTTTCTGTGCTTCTGGCACGACTGTTGTAATAGAAGGGACGTTTTCTGTGATTTATTATTTAGCCGGATTTTTTTAGAATCCAGGTGTTCTGTCCAAGGAGAAAAATATGATTAATGCTGCAGATACAGCCTTTATTCTGGCAGCGGCGGGTCTGGTGCTGTTGATGACACCGGGGCTTGCGCTTTTTTATGCAGGTATGGTGCGAAGTAAAAACGTACTCGGTACCCTGATGCAGAGTTTTTTTATGATAGCACTTATTTCTATCGAATGGGTTTATCTTGGCTACTCCATGTCCTTTGGACCGGATGTCGGCGGTGTGATCGGTGATCTCTCTTGGTTTGCATTGAATGGTGTGACAACAGCACCAAGTGCAGACTATGCGACCACTATTCCACAGATAGTTTTTATGATTTATCAGTGCATGTTTGCTGTGATTACTCCGGCACTCATTACCGGTGCTTTTGCAGAAAGGGTGCGCTTCGGTCCATTTTTGATATTTGCTCTGTTATGGGCGGTGCTTGTCTATAATCCTGTTTGTCACTGGGTGTGGGGGAAGGGCGGATGGCTTGGAAATATGGGGGTTATGGATTTTGCAGGAGGTCTGGTTGTTCACGTGACCTGCGGTGCTGCGGCACTTGCTGCCATATTGGTAATAGGGCCAAGACGAGGCTATGGGAAGAGGAGTTTTATCCCTCATAATCTGCCAATGACCTTTGTGGGAACGGGTATGCTCTGGTTTGGCTGGTTTGGCTTTAACGGTGGCTCAGCACTTGCTGCCAATGAGGTTGCGGCAACTGCTTTTGTGGCAACACATCTTGCCGGTATGGCTGGAGTCCTTATGTGGGTTGTTATGGAATGGTTTATACTTGGTAAGGCGACAACACTTGGAGCAATGTCCGGTGCAATAGCCGGGCTTGCCACCATAACTCCGGCTGCAGGGTTTGTTGGGCCTAATTCTGCAGTCTTGATTGGAGGGATTGCAGGGGTGGTTTGTTTTGCTGCGGTAAATCTAAAGGTTCGATTGAAGCTTGATGATTCCCTCGATGTTGTTGGTATACATGGTGTCGGCGGAGTAGTGGGGACACTTGCACTTGGTGTTTTTGCATCGACATCGGTGAATCCTGGCGGCGTTGACGGATTGCTTGCTGGAAATGCAGCACAGCTCTGGAAGCAGGCTTTTGGTGTCGTTGTGGTGGGTGGCTATACTCTTGTTGTGAGTTGGGTTTTGTTAAAGATTCTGCATAGTACAATGGGGCTGAGGTTAAGTGAAGAGGCTGAGGTTGCTGGTCTTGATTACTCTGAACATTCTGAGACGGCCTATAATGATTAGTTGCTCTCTCTACAGTTGTTGCCTGAGGAGAGTTCGGGTATTATATGTAATACTTTTGTGTGGAGATACTTTGAAAAACGAGGAAAACTATGAAAAAAATTCAAGCAATTATAAAACCTTTTAAACTTGACGATGTGAAAGATGCCCTAACGGAAATTGGCATTAAAGGTATGACTATTTCCGAAGTGAAAGGATATGGTCGTCAGAAAGGGCACACCGAAATTTATCGTGGCGCTGAGTATGTTGTTGATTTTATCCCGAAGGTAAATATTGAAATTGTAGTTACTGCGGATATGGTTGACCAGGTGGTGGAGACTATCAGGGCTGCTGCTAATACTGGTAAAATCGGTGATGGAAAGATATTTGTTATTCCCATTGAGCGCATTATACGAGTGCGTACCGGTGAAGAAAATCACGATGCAATTTAATAATGGCTAAAGGCTGATGGCTGAAGAGTATTAGCCCACAGTCTTTCCTCTTAATAAACCCATGTCCAAGCTGCGCGCCCAAAGAGAAACTCTTGAAGAGCTGTGGAAGAAAGGTCTGAGTGGTCAGGCCCTTCTTCTTGAACAGAGTCGTCTCGTTGATGAATTTATTGCAGGTCATTTCCGTGAAATTGCCGACGGAAAGGCTGCTGATTCAGTTGCTTTAGTCGCCCTTGGTGGCTACGGCCGCAGTGAACTTTTCCCCTATTCCGATATTGACCTCCTGATTCTTTTTCGTGAAGATGCAAAGGAGGAAATGGAACAGATTGCAAATGGTGTGCTCTATCCTCTCTGGGATACGGGGCTTGATGTTGGCCATGGCGTTCGCACCGTTGAGGAATGTCTGGAGTTTGCAAAAGAGGATTTCTTCTTTCAGGTTGCCATGCTTGATGCTCGTCTGCTGGTTGGCTCTGAAACGCTTTTTGATGAACTACTTGTTCGTTATAGGACAGATTTTATAGAAGGTTCGCGGGATGAGTTTGTCCATGCTATGAAGACCTTTCGCAGTGATCGGCGAAAGCGTTTTGGTAGTCATAGTTATCTGCTTGAACCAAATATTAAAGAAAGTAAGGGCGGGATGCGTGATATTCAGGCCATGCTCTGGACCGCATCCTTTGTCTTTGGGCTTTCAAGTCTTGATGCGATAACCGAAGCTGGAATACTTCTTGAAGAAGAGAAGGGTGCGTTTCTCTCTTCCTGGAATATGCTTACCAGGGTGCGCAATCGCCTCCACTATATCAGTGGTAGGAAAAATGATCAGCTCTACTTTGAGCAGCAGGAAGAAGTCGCCGCCGCTTTTGACTACAAGACCAAGAAGGGAGTTCTTGCTGTTGAGCGTTTTATGCGTGATCTCTACGGCCATCTGCAGGTGATCGCCGTTACCACCGATCTCTTTTTTGATCATGTTGACGATGTTCTGGGCTTTGCTGGTGGAAAAGGTGCGGAGTCCGTTGTTGTTGAGAAGGGGGTAGAGGTCCGAAGTAATCGTATCCACCTAACGGCATCTATTGATGATCTCAGAAGTCGGCCCTACTTATTGATGCGCTGTTTTTTGGCTTCGGCAAAGACGGGTTTTCCTGTTCATCATAGAACCAGAAAAATGATCACCGCTCATTTGGGTTTGGTCACCGATAAACTCAGAAATACTGCCCGTATGTCCAAGCCATTTTTTGAAATTCTTGAAAATGGCCAGGACATCATGGCTGTGCTTGAAGTGATGCTTGAGACGGGTTTACTCTCAGCCTATATCCCTGAGTTTTCAAGGATTGAATTGCTGGTTCAGCACGATATCTACCATATTTATACCGTCGATCGGCATCTGTTACAGAGTGTTGCTGATCTTCGGAAGGCAATAAAGAGTGAAGAGGCTGTGTCTCAGTCCGTTGCCTCACGACATGTTTTGTATCTTGCTACTTTGCTTCATGATATTGGAAAGGGTGCCGGGGGAGATCACTCTGTTATCGGTGCCGGGATGATAGCTGCCGTTGGGCAACGCCTTGGACTCGATTCTGCCGAGTGTTCCTGTCTTGAATTTGTTGTCCGCTATCACTTGTATATGCCAGAAAATGCTTTACGTCGTGATTTGAACGATGAAAAATTTATTAAACGTTGTGCTGAAACTATTGGAGATGCTGAGCGTCTGGCCATGCTCTATCTGATATCCGTTGCTGATTCGCATGCGACCGGGCCTTCTGCCTGGAGTGACTGGAAGGGGACACTCCTGTATGAAATGTATATGAAGGTGCATCCCTATTTTCAGTTTCATGGAGTGGATGAAGCGAGTCCGCTGGTCGACCAGGGGGTTGACTGGCTGCGGGATCAGGTCTCTTTGCTTATTGGTAGAGGAAAGAAAGCCCGGGTGGAGGTGGCTGATTTTTCTTCTGATTATCTTTTGAGTTTTACCCCGGAAGCTGTAGCCGTTCATGCTGAGGTGCATCGTGAAAATTACAGCGTGTTGCAGCAGAAAGCGTTGATCTTTCCTCGAAAGTTACAGGCTCACTGGTCGCTTCTCATTATGTGCAGGGATCGAAGTGGATTGCTGGCAAAGATTTGCGGAGTGCTCAGTCTTCATAATCTTTCAGTGCTGAACGCTCAGATTTTCACATGGAAAAATGGTGCTGCTGTGGATGTACTTGACGTCCGTCCTGAGGATGGTGTCGAGTATGAAGAAAAAGATTGGCAGGCTGTGAACGATGATCTGAACATGGCGTTGAATCACAGGCTTGGTCTGGATCACAGGTTGTATAAAAAACTTTCATCGGGTATTGGAAGGCGTAAAAAGTCAACTGGTATCGCTGAGACCAGGGTGGTGGTGGATAACGAGGCCTCGGACCACTATACCATTGTTGAGGTGTATTCGGCCGACAGACCCGGTATGTTATACCGTATGACTCAAACGCTTGCTGATTTTGGGATCAATATCTATCGTGCTTATATTGCGACGGAAGTAGAGCAGTTAATAGATGTTTTTTACATCCTTGACAGTGAGCAGGAGAAAGTGACGGAGGCGTTATTTATTCAGGAATTGCGGGATGGCATTTTGTATGGAATAGAGGGTGCTGTCTAGGTGTAAAATTACAAATATGTAAACAAATGTTTTTTTATTTTATTTATTTTCGCAAAATGGTAATAAGTAGGTGTCTGCTTAATTGCTCTATTTTAAGCGAAGATACGGCTATAAACCCATAAGGGAAATTTCTTTCTTTTGCCTTTTTACCCGGTAAAAATGAAAGAAGTATATTCAACTTCCAGTAAGGAGATCACGAGATGACCAGAGATGATATTATGAGAACTATCGAGGAGGAGAATATTCACTATTTCCGCCTTCAGTTTGTTGATATTTTTGGATTTATGAAAAATGTTGCTATTCCACGCAGCCAGGTAGAAAAGGCTCTGGATGGTATGATGATGTTTGATGGTTCTTCCATCGACGGATTTGTTCGTATTAACGAGTCGGATATGTATCTTAAGCCCGACTATGATACCTTCACCGTTCTTCCCTGGAGAAATCAGGATGGAGTTGCTGCTGCCCGTATTATCTGTGATGTGGCAAAATCCGATGGAACTCCATTTGCAGGGTGTCCGCGTAATAACCTGAAGCGTGTTCTTGCTGAAGCCAAGGAACTTGGTTACACCATGAACGTTGGTACAGAAGCTGAATTTTTTCTTTTTGAGAAAGATGAAGAAGGCCGTGCTACTACTATTACCAATGATGTTGCCGGGTACTTCAGCCTTGATCCCGAGGATACCGGAAACGATTGTCGTCGTGAGATTATTGAGACTCTTGAAGAGATGGGTTTTGAAATCGAAGCATCTCATCATGAGGTTGCAGAAGGTCAGCATGAAATTAACTTTAAGTATTCCGATGCGCTGACTGCTGCAGATAACACCATTACTTTTAAGTGGGTTGTTAAATCCGTTGCCGCTCGTTATGGCCTCTACGCTACTTTTATGCCAAAGCCAATTTTTGGTATTAACGGTTCCGGTATGCACACCAACCAGTCTCTTTTTAACGCCGATGGCACGAATGCATTTTTTGAAGAAGATGCTCCGCTTAAGCTTTCCGAAACTGCATACCATTATATTGCAGGGTCTTTGAAGAATGCTCGTGGCTTTGCAGCAGTTACCAATCCACTGGTAAACTCCTATAAGCGTCTTGTTCCAGGCTATGAAGCGCCTGTTTATGCCGCATGGTCAGCGTCCAATCGTTCTGCTCTTGTTCGTATTCCAGCATCTCGTGGACTGGGAACTCGTACCGAGATTCGCTGTCCGGATCCAGCTTGTAACCCTTATCTTGCACTTGCAATGATGTTGAATTCTGGTCTTGATGGTGTGAAGAATAAGATAGCTCCACCTCCATCGGTTGATAAGGACATTTTTAAAATGTCTCCTGCCGAAATGGATGAAGCTGGTATTCACGTAATGCCAGGTAGCCTGAAAGAGGCTATTGAAGAGTTGAAGGCCAACCCAATTGCTGAGGCGACTCTTGGTTCTCATATTTTCAGAAAATATATTGAGGCTAAGGAAGCTGAGTGGGACCGTTATCGTACTGCGGTTACTGACTGGGAGCTTGATGAGTATCTAGATATTTATTAGTCGTTGCTTGTAGGCAGTTGTTTGTTTTGCATAAAAAAAGACCGTTTCCTGGTGGATTACGGTCTTTTTTTATGCTTTATGCTTTGGGCAGGAGTACTGATCGTCCTGTTTGAAAAAGAGCGTTAATCTTTTTTTCTTTGAACTCTGCTGTAGCCAAGCATTCCTGCTATGCCTGCACCTAGTAAAAGTATTGTGGCGGGTTCTGGAACGGGCCTTGTATTGTCAGTGTCCTGATAGTACTGAAATGTGTCAGTTTCATCAAATGAACCATTCGTGAAATCTATACGCATACTTTGGAATAGATCACCGACTGCAGAACTCCCGGTTAAGGCGACTTCACCAATATATGTGACATCGATTTGTCCGCTATAGCTTGAGGTGGCATTCCATATGTCTGTTATCAGAGGCTGTCCCCATTCTGAGCCAGCGGTCCCCTTTGACGGATCATTAGGAGCGACAAGAGCAAGCCGATCAGCGTCTGAATATATTTCACCACCACCAAATTCAGGCGGGTAATCATATAAACTCGGATGCACATCGAAAACGACATTATGACTAAATCCCTCTAAAAGGATACTTTCTACCAACACACCCGTGTCTACGGAGAAGTTCCACCAGTCACCATAGTAGGTAGATGAATCCGGAGTTTCAGCCATCAACGACCAGCCAGTTCCGTATGCTCCTCCGGTGGAGTCCCAGGACGCTACTTCCTGGGGTGGGCCCCCGGCAAACGTAACGGTAACAAGCATTCCGGTCATATCGGTGTAGGTGGTGTCGTAAGCTGTAATGCTGTTAACGCTTACGGTTGGCACAGTAACGATTGTATTGAAGTGGATTGTTGTTCCCTGTGCTATTCCAGTTAGTACAAGAAAGTACATCCCAAATAATACGAGCAATAGATATCTTATCTTCATCTAATTACCTCCGTGGGTTGTGGCCAATATCCCAAATATTATGTTTTGGGCTATCAGCTTTTCAGTTACCGTATGTTAAGATTACAGGTATATGGTTCCCCTTAAATTAATAAATTAAAATTAAATTTATCTTATTATATAATAAATAAGGCCAATGCGCATCGGTAATAATACCCATTCTTGTGGCGTTATGTGAAATAATTTTTAAAGTCATTTGGAGAGAATGGAGCGAAGTGTATTGCTAGCTATCTTCTTGTTAGTTGGTGTCGTTTTTTGTAAATAGGTGTTTTGACTATTTACAAAGGTGGAAGTAAGTGCTAATTTGGATATATAGTTATTATTAATGTTTTTTCTGGTAGGTACAGTTTTGTAGGTATCGCTTCTGATTTTTTTGTATAACAAGCTACTGGTGATGAAATGAAAAAGAAATATTTGGCAATTTGTCTTTCTGGTTTGATAGGTATGGCTCTGTCTGGGGTCGCACAAGGTGCGGTTGTTTTCTTTAATGATACTGTAGAAGGTGATCTGGAAAGTGTTGACAGTATTTCATCTTACGATACCACATACAAAGATATGACCGGTATGCTTGTTACCGTTACGTTTGCCGGGGGCATACCCCAGGAAGCAGCGTCCTGGGACTCCACCGGAGGAGTATACGGAACTGGCTGGTCGTTGACGGCTGAGAGTCCGGATTCATCTACCTACTATGGTGACTGGTGGAACTTCTCCGTAGACACGGGTGTGTTGGTAGAAAGTATCCTTTTAGAGGGATTTAGTCATAATGTCGTTTTCGATGTGCATCCGAGTTTATATGATTACCCGCCTGAATTTGGTGGTGGTGAAATTTATTCAGACGCTGATCGGCTTGCTCTTGCCGCTCCTGGTGATCCGTCAAAGGGGACTGCAGGTTCAGAGTGGGGACAGCCTCTGATAACAGATATATGGGGAGCAAGTACAAGTTATACTGGCCAGATAGATGTTACGTTTAGTGGTGCAGTGGCATTGGGTGTCTATAAACCAGTTGGTGATCTGTTTCAAAATATGCTTATCGAATTTGATAGTAATAATACTTTTGATTCCAATGAGACTTTTCAGTTTTTTCAGGATACTGATAATATAGTAGCTCCAGTGCCTGAGCCAGCAACTTTTGCATTGTTTGGTTTAGGGTTGGCTGGTCTTATTGGTAGTCGCTTTAGAAGAAAGAAGTAGATTACTTCTTTTTATATTTGTATGTGAAAAAGGTGCAAGGCTGTAACAGGCTGTGTACCTTTTTTTGTTTATGGCTGTTCGTGAATCACTTTAGCTGCAATACTCTTCTATTAACTTTGCAATAAGTAGGGGGGATGTGGAGTTTCGTGGTGAGTTAATTCTGATAATCCTTGTTTCTCTGGCAAGTTGTGAGCAGTGTTTGAATAGGCGTTTTTGTTCTAAACTTTGGAAGGTGTGGTGATGCTTAGCAAGATAATGACCGCCAAGCAGCCAGATCATTTTATCTGATTCATTCATTTCGTGCAAGGCGATTGAATCCCCCTGGTCGAGCATTACTATGGTTTGCAGGGGAACGTCCTTGTTTTTGAATTGTTTGTCTGATATGTAAAGCATATGCTTTGGGATACGTGGCGAGAGTAGAGGCAAGTCACTCGGGTCTAGTCCAATAGTTTTGACTGCATCGGGCCATAATTTGATACGGGGAATTCCTGGGCGAATTTTGGTCTCACCGTTTTTGTTGACAGAAAATGCTGTTACGTCGTCACAGATGAAGTCGTGACCCTTTGCAAAGAGACAAGCAGTTAGCGTCGATTTTCCATATCCCTTATGCCCGATAATGACAATTCCTTTGCCATTTATTGCCACCGTACTTCCATGCAATACTAAGAGCTTGTTTTGGTGGAGAATTGATGCCATTGCAATTCCGTACAACGGTTGGATCTCAAGTTTTGATAGGGGACCAGGAGCCAGCGAAGGAGCTATCGTTATAGATCTACCTCGTCTAATGTCGTATGAAGCAACGCCACGCCAATGAATTGTTATTCCATCAGTGACTCTAATACTGGTGACAGCGGTGGTGAGTGGGAATGCAGGAGACCATGGCGCCTTCCTGTTGATACTAATAATCGGATGGTCAGTGTTGCGTTGGAGTTGGCAAAATCCAGGAAGATCTATGTCTGACTTGAAGGTGTACCCGTACGCAGTATAAAAAAACAAAGAGCGAACTAACTCTTAAAAAAACTGCGTATGGGAAGCATTGGAATTAGCATCAGCTACAGGAATCATCAGGTCCTTTTTGCCCTGGGCGTGAACAATCGAGAGAATCACTACTCTCTTTTCCTTTTGTTAGCTCCTCAGCATTTCCAAGAATCGTTAACGTCGGCGCAGAATATGCGAGGTCAGTCTTTTTCTTTAAACAAATTTTACTGCCTGCTTGGTTGTTAATCATCATAACCTCTTTATTTTTTATTAAGCCACAAATCGAGAGAAATACTTCTCAACAAAAACCCAAGATCAGCTAAAGATATTCTTTTGGGGGCTATACTAAAGGAACTAAAGACCTGAAGTAATTTGTCCCTATTTATATAATTATAGGCGTGATCTGAGATCCTGTCAATATTAAATTGAAGCCAATTTGTGTTCGAATTTGAAAAGGAATGTACTACGTTTGCCATGAAGTCCGTTTTGGTCTTTCTATTGGTTATTGTGGGTGGCAAGATTGATGCTAACGATCGTCTCATTATACTTCGATTAAAACCATTGGCTCTTTTTTGCTCAGCAGGTAGGGCCAGACAAAACTCAATTAGTCGTTTGTCGAAAAAAGGATATCTGGAAACCACGTTGTGACGTGCAGATTGTCTGTCAAAGAATTCGAGTGCCTCAGGGTGTAATGGGTGAGATATCGAGAGTTTGTGACTCGTGAATTCAGTCATGCCCATATGACTGTTGTTCGTTTTACTCCTGAGCAATCGCTTGTGAATATCTATTTCTTTTGAAAATGCTGATGTGAGATTGTTGACTATTTCTGTGAAATTAGTGTCTTCAAAGAAAGTTGGGAACATTAAGGAGGTTTTGTAATCTGCGCGATATTGACAAATTTTTAAAAAAAGTCGGATAGTTTTTTTTAGAGATGTCGACCGGCCAGTCACTCGACATTCCTTGAATAAATGGACTAATTTCCCTTTTATTAAGAGCTCTGGCAGTAAACCATATCCATGTGAAACTGTAGAATCACCATCATGACCATCAAGTAATACCTTAATGCCTGAACGTTTTGCTAGAGCCATTATTTTCCATGACATGAAAAAATGAGGTGCCCAAAAAGGTTCATCTTCAGAAGAGGATATTTGGTCATATATATTTTGAGGATCAATCTTGTCTGCATAGACATAATGGGGAAAAATATCGTATCGATCTAATACTGAATCAAAAAACACTCTTTCGTCGCATTGTTTGATTTTGTCAAAAATTCCGGAAAAGGTATGTAATTGACTATTGCATTGATTACGTAAAGGGCCTGATGCCATAGAGACAATAGATGAAGAATCGAGTCCTCCGCTAAGGAAGGAGCCCACAGGATATGCAGAGCGCATTCGGCATTGTACCGCCTTCTTGAAGATGCTGTAGAACTGTTCTTCATAGTCACTGTTATTGTGGCAGGAGAGTTCTCTGGGGTGAGGCTCCCAGTACTGGCAAAGTATATGTTTATTACTGTCTATTTCCAGGTAATGGCCTGGTGGAAGGCGAAAAATATTGTTATAAAATGTTGATTGGTTATCTGCAATCACACAGGTCAAGTAGTCCGCTATTCGGTCTTCGTTTACGCCACCGTCGTTTATTGAGAGTGCTTTTAACCCTTTGATCTCAGAGGAAAATGCAAACAATGATTTATCTAGAAAGTAGTAAAAGGGTTTAACTCCCATGTGATCTCTTGCACAAAAAAGTTTTTTTATGGAGTTGTCCCAGATTGCGAAGGCAAAATCGCCAAGTAGATATCGAATACAGTTGTGTCCCCATTTTTTATAGGCAGCAAGAACAAGATCACTATCGGTGGTTATTGATAGCTGGTGGCCCCAGTCAGTTTTGGCTTGTAGCTCCTTTCTATTATCTATGCGCCCACTCAATGTTATGAGTAATTTTCCACAGCTACTTTTTGCTGGTAACTTTTCTAAGAGGGATTCCGGAGTATCATAAAGCCTGCAATTGATCATGCCTATGTTGTCGGCCGATACCGATGAGATACCATCTGGACCTCTGTGGGCGAGGGCTAAACACATATTTTTTAGGTGAGTAATACTTACTGGAAAATTGTTGCGGTGAAAAATACCGCCAATTGCATTCATTTGTTTTTACTAGTGAAGAGAGTGAGTTCCGTGAATTCTTTATATTGATGCAGGTCAGAACGAAGGCCAAGGAGCACTTTGCCATCCATGCTTAACCATGCATGTGCGGCAAAATTAACGGAGATGTCTTTGTGGATACCAATGTGGATTTGTGTGTGGTTCCCGTTCTTTGCAAAGAGGGACCTTCCAGTTATTGTTTGGGACAAACAAGTGGTGAAGGGAGCAAATCGGCTGGCACCTCGAATTATACTGATGAGTGTTTGTGGCATAATACCATAGTGCTGTTTTTGTTTTGATACTTCAAGGGATTCTTGTTCTATTTCAGCCAGTAAAGTTTGCAAGGGTGTTGTTTTTAGGCGGATTCGGTAATAGTTTAGAAGGAAAATACATTTAAAGAAAATGGCTTTTTCCGTAAATCTTAAGCGCCAAAATTTAAGAAATAGGTTCATTTTCTATTTTTATTAATTGGTTCTCAGCTAATTCTCTCAGGAACGTGATGATCTCGGGTGCACATTCTTCTTTAGTTGTTTTGTAGGTGGATAGAACCATTTTTTCAATGTCTGCAAACGTGACTGGTTGACTAAGCATATCCCAAATGCTTGTTCCGACCGTGTTTAATTGACTGTAAACTCCAGAAATCATATCCAGGATTACTGTTTCCTGATCAAGGTTTGTAGATAATTTGTCAGTATGACGACTGAAAACAATATTGTGTAACGTTGGGTTATCACGAGAAATGATGTTATTGTAGTCCATTGTGTGTCCTAATAAGTAATCTTACATGTGCAATAAAGAATGGCTAATAATGAAGGAGTGAACCTTCTTTTTTCGCAATCCTTAATCCATAATATACAGAAGCTATGCCAGCTGTTATTGACAAGACTGACAGGATAGAAAGAATCAATAGCTGATAACGAATTGTTACGATATCAGCACCATTTAAGAGTATCTGACGAATTGCTTCCAGTCCATGAGTTATTGGAAGAATAGCTGAAAAAGGTTTGAGCCAGTCAGGTAGTACAGTAACCGGATACAAAACTCCGCCGAGTAATCCTGAACTCATCGCCATTAAGCTACCAATCGGATTTCCCTGCTTAAAGACAATTATAAAGGAGGCAGATACAAGACCGATGCCAAAAAAAGGAAGCAGTGTGAGGGTAAAAGCGACACAAAGTGCGAGGGGATTGGCCAGTCGTAGTACCATATCAAACGCAACATACCCAACAATAATATAAAATAAAACACGAAAACTTGTGGAGAACAGTTTGTATACGTACGAAGAAAGTAAGATGGTAATGATAGAAGTTGGGGTGACCAGAAGAGATTCAAGGGTACCAGCAATTTGCGATGTTTTGATTTCATTGGCAAAGGCGTTGGCGGATACTACAAAATAATCAGTGAGAGCAATACCGATAATGACAAAGGGGAAATATTCTCCACCATATGGTGCTAGTTGGGAGATATCGTTTCCAGCAAACATTTTAGAAAGAAGAAAAAATGAAAAGGTGGTGAGGATAATCCCAAACCCTTGCGTGACATATTGGAGACGATAGCTAGTGGCAATTTTAAAATCTCGTTTAAAAAAGGCAATTGGTTTTGCAAATAGTTTTTGTTTCATGGTGATATGTCGCTGGCGACTTCAATCCCTGCACCTGCAAGAGGTGAGTTTTGAAAAAAATCAAAAAGGTTAATGAACTCCAGTTCAACGTTGGGGGTGTCAGAGTCAGACATATCCTGTAACTTCCCACAATAAAGCAGCTTTCCCTTATCAAGAATGGTCACACGATCACAAATATCTTCAGCTTCGTGTAGATTGTGGGTACACCAGATAATAGTCTTTTGCTCCTGCCTGGCGAGGATCTCTTTTGTAAATGTCAGCAGTTTTCTGGTGGCAATGGGGTCAAGGCTGGTCGTGGCCTCATCCATCAGCAAAACTTCAGGGTCAGCAAGTACTGCTCTGGATATAGCAAGGCGTTGTTTTTGTCCTGAAGAATAGGACATAAATCTTGAATCCGCCTTGTCCTGTATGTTGGTTAGCTCTAAAGCCCGGTTAATGCGATCTGTTTTGGTGGAACCGGAAAGATTGTAGAGAGTGGCAAAAAAGTCGAGGTTTTCACGTCCGGTCAGGCGCCAGTAGAAAGTGCGGTCATTGGTACTGACCATTCCGATTTTATTTCGTATTGCAAGGGAATCTGTGGCAAGAGAAAGGCCTGAGATACTCCCTTCTCCGGCGTCGGGAGTCACAAGAGTGGAGAGAATCTTGATAAGTGTTGTTTTGCCGGCACCATTTGGGCCTAGCAACCCCATGATTTCTCCTTTATTGACCGAGAGGGATACATTGTTTAGGGCAAGTGTCTGACGGGGTTTACGAAACAAAAATGTCTTCCAGTTCCGTTCAGTAAAGGTTTTTGAAATATTGTTTAAAGTAATCGCTTGAGGCATATGCTGTGATCTTTCCGATGATTAGAAAATAGTTTGATTTAGGAAATTATACGTGAAGGCGGAGAGGATGTAAACAGGATTAGCAGACTTTCTGGAGGGAGCGAGAGATAAAAAAATCCCCTTTCCATCGGGATGAAAAGGGGGAGGGCGTCGTGGAG
>CAZUPS010000042.1:0-34932 GCA_964621915.1 uncultured Desulfocapsa sp.
TGTTTTCTTGTTGATGTGGGGAAAATTTTTTTCCGCATATGGTACCCAAAGGTTTCCTGACTTCTTTTCAACTTCTTTGCATTCATTAAGCTCGCGCCCTAACGCTATTGATAGTCGAAGAGAAGTTCTACTTTTCTTCGTCAACTTGGTAAAAGTATTGTTGATTTGCATTGTGATTTTCTTTGTTTTTGAAATTTTACTCATTTTATGTCTCCATAATTATCTGTGCCTAGACAAAGTGTCTGATGGCTTTGGAGGCATAAACGATGTCGAATGATGGGTGTTTATGGCGAAAATCAAAAAACAATCAAATTTGCATATTTTGAGTAATTACATGTAATATCAACAAGATGTCGTGCAGAATGGCGTGTTTCTGCATTGGCTCCGCTGTTGAAATATTGAGACGATATTGTTTTTTCTTGTTTGCAGCATTAGCTCCGCAGGTGTTATTTCTATTGGAGGAGCTAATGCAATGTTGGCGTTTGCATTGGCTCCGCTTGATATGTGTGCTGGTGAGATAATGACCACCTGTTCTTGGCTTGGGGCAAATTTATTTGAAGGTTGGAAGCAATATGGGAAGTAAGGAAAGTAAAATTGAACTGATAAGCAGATTAAAAAAAGATTGGAAAAAGGATGATCAGTTTGAAGACTTTAAAAAGGAATATGAGGCAGAGTTAAGTTGGTTTTTTAAAGAATTCTTTCCTGATGAAAAAAGTTGTGAAAAACAACTGCTGTTCTGGCTAGACTGGAGAAGAAGGGGTGATGCCGCCATATTTAAATGCCCAAACTGTGAACGGAGAGCTGCTACGGTTGCTTGGAAAAAAGAAGGTAAACGAAGCCGGAAAAGGCTAGTTTTTAGGTGTAATAATAGTAAGTGTAGAAATACTCCGTCACCTCAGTCTGTTACAATGATGGCAGGTTCGCGTTTGCCCCTGAAATTTTGGTTTCTTTGCATCTATGTAATAGGGCTGACGAATGGAAAAGTACCATGGGCTTATTTAAATGAGCAACGTGTTGACTTTGGTAGTGGAGAGGGCTCTCGGACGATTCAAACAAGGGATATGGCAAATATCTTACATAAAATCCTTGAGGAATGTCATAGCTTAGAAATGCGAATGAAGTATTGCCGGTTGGTCCGTGTTGAATATCAAGGGCATAAAGTATTTAAAACATATCTCTCTTGGTATAATTCACAAAGCTGGACAACAGGGTGGCTGCTTGTTTTTCAAGATCTATCTGTGAAGAGTACGTTTTTTCCAAAGTTAGTAAGTTCTGATAATTATGAAAATGAACCACTGGCCATGTGTTTGCTTAAGGATAAAAATGTGCAAGAGTACGACTGGATACTTATTGTACGTATTGATAATAAAAGAAAAATTTCTGGTATCAAATGGATGTACGTGAGTGTGGTTGAAAAAATAACTAATAAAAAAAGTAAAAGTTACAAAAAAGGATATCGTTATCTCGCAATTCAAAGAGCTGATGATCCGATATCTGATGATCAGCCTTTTAGGATTGAGTCAAAATTTGAGAATGCTTTATTACGAACCTGGGAACAGACAAAAAAAAGAAAAAAACTTTTCTGGTCGGTTAAGAATCCCACGATAGCTTGGTTAGATAAAATAGATTGTTTTCTGGAAAAGGACTAAATGAATCAAGTTAGTACCTTTCTTATCAAATGGTTAGCTATCTATGATAGCGAATTTCGATACCATGGAGCTTTTGCTTCTGGGTAGGGTGGGTAAAACGAATAGTGCTACATCAGATGTAAATACGACTTATATTCACCTTTTTAGCAATAAAACAATCTCAATGGTCTACATGCAGGAAAATAGGCACTAAAGTTGTTAGATATGCACAAGTGCTTTAAACGTGAACTGCATATATCAAACTTAAAATAAGCTCCTCTTCCATCTTATAACTGAGGAATCAATACGGGAGAATTTTACCGTACATACCTTTTTCAGTACGCTTCACCTGGTCTTCCACTAAACGGTCAAAACGATTTCATCGTGTCAAAAAAATGACCAACATTGTTGGTATTGTTATGATTATGCATGAAATACTAATAATACTGGTTTGTTGTGTGAACGTCAGTTGTCTGTAGGTTAGAGTAAAGACTTAGTGGAAATAGTGCGCCACGAGGCTGCACGGAAGATAAGGGTAGGTCCCTCGGAGTCGCTTTGCAGGAATAGGCTCCAAACCACCTTGAGCTGCTGCGGTAAAGATCCTTGGTGGTGAGCATTAAGGAAAAGGCCCGGCATAAGATCGGGGGCAGGTATGGATCATGGAGATGAGTAACAACGCACCACTGATGAGCTGTCGAAACTACAAGGTGTCGCCAACACTGGGAACTGTTTCCATCCCAGGATAAGTTCAGGGGGTGCCTGTTTATTACCTGAGCGGCGTCCGGCATAAATAAAGGTGGCGTGTGAACATGGTCTTGGCTTTCGTGCGGAACGTGGGAACCTGTCGCACCTATGTTAAGGGAGAAAATCCAGTGGATGGCCCATAAGGATGTGAGCACCGATGCAGAGCACAGGGGCGGAGTAGTCTGTAGTAGTGTTGAAGCCTTTGTAATTAAGGTGAAGCGAAGGGGCTATATTGTTCAGCTTTCAACAATAAAACAACCAGAATACTTAGAAAGTTTATTAAACAGTAAACATGCTTGGATAATTGAAAGCTTTACCAAAAGTGCAACTAGCTCATTTCTGATAAATATCAAATAATCTCATCCAACAAAAAAGCTTCTTATACTCCTAAAAAAACGTATAACAAAAAAATGCACCCAACTGGCTAACACGTCCGATTTTCGGATGTTTATCTGTCACTGTCCTTCGCGCCACCATTGCGGTAGATCCAGGGCCAGCCGGTGATTTAGGTCGTTATGCTTATAAATACAATGGTTTCAATGTATCTTAAATATATCTAAACATCATCTTGACAGTATCTTAAATGGGGTCTATTGTTTTGCTTATCAATCAACGATAGGAGAGATAACATGTCAGATGAAGAAGCAAAAATATGGGGGGTATTTGTTGGTGATGGTGGAGACCAATTAGAAACCTTTAATTCTAAAAATGGCCCATTTCCACCGGAGCCTGGAACTGAAGGTTACATTGCTATTGGTTGGCCAGCGGTAGGTGACATGAAACTATATAAAGATGATTATTCAGATTATATAGAAAAATTCAGACTGGTTTATCCTGATAAGAATGAGCGTGTTTTTAAAACTAAAGCCAATATGGCATGGAATTTTTCATTTAAGATGAGTGATGGTGATTGGGTTATGTGCCCATCATCAGCATCAGGTTATTTGCTAGTAGGGAAAATTGAAGGTGACTATATTTCTAATTTTCATGGAAATAAGTCCCTTCCTAAATCTAATATTCGGCGTGGTTTCATGCACATGAGAAAAGTAAAATGGCTATATGTGGTATCAAGGCAGGATAGACGCTATGAAAAGCTACACAGAATTGGGCAGCTCACAGTTGTACAGCCTGATATCTCAGTTGCCGACTTACAGGCCACATTAAATGGTTCAGCTTAACAAGAAAAATCACTCGGACACAGCAAAAGCCGCGCCACTTCCGTAGTTCCGGTGGATTTTAACCGTTAGCATGCCCAATCAACTACCATAAAAGGAAACAAAAATGGGAAATAGAAGGTATTGGTCAATCAGAACAGATAAAGATAACAGAAAAATACTTTTTTATGAATTGAGCCAAGGTAAATTGAGGCAGGGTTGGGGGTATGATGAAATCCAAGATCTTGTTGAAATACAAAATATTATCAAGCAAGGTGGGAAATGGTGGGAACAATTATCTGATACTCAAAATGCTGCACTCCCAAATATGAGAATGTTGTCTGACGCTGAAGATAGCATAAAAATAGGTGACATAATTTTAGCCCCAAACTTACCGCAGCAAAATTTTTTCTGCCTGGCTGAAGTAACAGGCGACTATTATTTTGAGAGACTAAAGTTAAATGAAGAAACAGATGTAAATGACCTTGGGTTTGATTATGGACACATTTTACCTATCAAGCTCTTAACCCCTGAAGGCATTGATAAATATAATAAACATGTACACGCAAAACTACGCTCTACTCTTCGCACGCCCATGCGAATGTGGAATTTAGACTTATATTCACAGCATATTGAGAAACTCTTGTCATGTTTTAATCAAGGTGAAGATCTCCTTACGCCATCGACAGGAGAGGCAAGATTACACATTGCTTGGGACAACGCATTTTCGAAAGCTACAGAAACTTTACAGAAAGAACTTACGGCACAGTTAAATGCAAATTTTCAAGCAGCTGAATGGGAAGAGCCAATTACAACTGTGTTAAGCCAACTTTATCCAGGCGCAAATGTTAGATGGACAGGTGGTGCTAATGAACATGGAGCCGACATTGTTATTCAACTTCCCAATCATTTTGGTGATATCCCGTGGCTAATTGTCATCCAAGTAAAAAATTATGAGGGCGAAATAAGTGAAAATGTTCTAAGTCAGATAAGAGAAGCCCATAATTACTACAGTAAAGAAGGAAAGATAATCTTAGGTGTCATTCTTACCACTGCTGAAAAAAGGACATCCTTATTTGATGAAGCAAAAGCAAAACTTGAAAGTGAACTTTCTATCTCTATTGAGCTGATATTACGACAGAAATTAATAAAAATCATGACGGAAGGCTTAGCTCACAGAATAACATAAAAATGCTAACAATTTTATCCACTTGACCCGCAAGCAGCTCGGTCTTCTGGTCTGCGGTTAATCATTTTTGGTTATCCAAAGTTCTGCACTTCGATCCACGGCGGGCAATTGATAATGGTCGTTAATATAGCCACTTTGAACATCTGCAATTTCATACAATCCTTAACCATGATCTGTCTACTGTTAAGGTTTCCGCACAATATACGTAATAAATTTTCCACTGACCAAAGGTCAACATTTTCACTCAACCTAAACTGTCCAATCTGGCCTTGTCGGGAATAGGTATTACTTGCGGTTGTTCATAAATGGATGATATTCCCACTGGGTTCCTCCCAATTTCTGTATTGCCCAACAATATAATTGGCAATCTGCAAGATGTGCTATTTAGCAGGAGTCTGCCCCTAACAGACGGACAAGATGAACTCCCTATAAACCCCTTCTGGTTCCTTTACTCAATTTCATTAGTTAATAAATTAATTACCTTACTTTTGTCGGCTATAGTATCAAATCCTCGCCATTGTTTTTCAAAAATCAATTTTCACAGCGACATGTCTTGTCGCCAACTCGACTCGACCACCTTGATTCGGACGCAGCATGTAGTATTTTGATAAATACAAGATACAATATGCTCCTGAATTGCCCCCGTGAACTCAGGGATGACAATGGAACATTACGATTGGGCAGTGTACATTGGCACCATGTTAACTGATAATCAGTTGAGGTGTATGTTCTAAGATGTGTGTGGTAAGCCCTACAATTATGCAGCAATAAGATATGCCAAAGAACTTTATCAGAAAAACATTTGAACATTGGCTTAGGACAAATCGCAGGTTGTTTAATTATCCGCCTCTCATCACCAAAAGCCGGAAAAATCATTTTATTCTCCAATTTCAAGGAATCACACCTTGTATATCATGCCTGTTTCAGAACTGGGAGATAATGGTCTGGGTGCATTACAAAGGTGACTGCTGGGATGGGCTTTGTGGCTTTGATGCTTCTGTACGGCGAAGTTCAAAGGATCAGTATTATTGTGCTTTATGTTTTCCTGAATACCGAAAGTACTATTCATCACGGCAAGAATTATGGGTGAAGCACAGCTTTGAGCCCTTCTTAGAATGGGCAAATGAAACTTTTGTTTCTACCAATTATTTATGTCTGTCTCAGTATGGTGGCGATGGCGGGAGCACTTCCGCTCGAATAGTAACTGAGTCGGAATTAGCAGTAAAAACAGAACATTTGGAAACCGGTAATAAAAATCAGGATGGATTCTTTTGCAAGATGGAAACAATACTCTTGACTGGAATTTTGGCCAATACATCCTTGAACAAGAACCATCATGCGAATCTTCAGACAAGGATTTAATCGAAAGTGAGACTCATGAAAAAATATAAGATTGGATTTGATATTGGAGGTGTTATCACGACCCATACATCATTGTTGCGAGACATCATAAGCATTCTTGCAAAATCTGACAAAGTCGAGCTTTTCATTGTGACGGATATGGAACAGGATGTCGCCAAAGAATTACTCGAGAAAAATCATTTTCACTTCGACAGTGATCACGTGTTGTCCGCTGATTGGTTAAAATATGAATCACGGTGTAAGGAAGAAATTTGCAAAGAATATGGGATTGATATACTCCTTGATGATTATATGCCATACCTTACTGGTCTTTCCACCACGTTAGGAGTATTGCTCATGCCAAAAAATAATTGGCCGTATAATCCATGTGAATGGGAGGCTTCTTAATGAGAAGTTCTGAAATGGTTTTGGAAAGCGACCACAGCTCCATACAGTTATCCCTCTTCCAACCAGCTTCAGTGTAACAGCGAAGGAAGAACGTTCCCAGCAACAAAATTAGAAACTGGGCATGGCACGGTTGGCACTCCTGCTCACCAGAAAAGATAAGGAACAGGTAAAAACTCAATATCCGAATCGAAACAAAGCTACACATCCCAGCTTGCGATTGATAAGGTAATGTATGCGTCTAAGTAAATCCCAATTCATCCGTGGACTACAATGTCCAAAAGCACTCTGGCTGTATAAATACCAACGAGAACTTATGGCAGAGTCAGATGCTGGTCAGCAATCAATATTTGGAACAGGAACCGACGTGGGTGTTCTAGCCCAGCGATTGTTTCCCAACGGTGAAGAGATTGTTTTTGAGTATGATAAAATTCATGAAAATGCTCGCCTGACAGCAAATCTTATTGAAGATGGTGTAACAACCATTTATGAAGCCACCTTTCTGTTTGATGATGTTCTGGTTATGGCAGATATTCTACATCATGGAAAAGATGGATGGGAACTATATGAAGTCAAATCTTCTACCTCGGTGAAAGATGTTTACCATAATGATATCGCATTGCAATATTTTGTGATTGAGGGATCAGGTCTGAAGCTCAACAAGGCTGCAATTATACATATCAACAACCAGTACACTAGGCAGGGGCCACTGGATCTTAAGCAACTTTTTACCATTGCCGATATTCTTGATACAACGATAACAAAACAGGAAGAGATTAAAAGGGAACTTGCCCGACTAAAAGCCACCGTGGCCAAGGGAAGTACCATGCCAGAAATGGATATCGGTACCCATTGTAGTGATCCGTATGAGTGTGACTTCTCAGGTCATTGTTGGCAGCATATTCCACCAAAATCAGTCTTTACCCTGTCCAGAATGCGGGCAACGAAAAAGTTTCAGCTCTATGAAAATGGGATCATTTCTTTTGCCGATATCCCTGAGGATCATCCTTTAACCACAGCTCAACAAATGCAGGTTGATGCGGAGCTAAACGGGACAGAGTACATCAACCATGATGGAATAAAAGATTTCTTAAAGCAGCTTGCCTTCCCTGTGGGATATATGGATTTTGAGACCTTTCAGCAGGCTGTACCATCCTTTGATAACCAACGCCCCTATCAACAGGTACCGTTTCAGTTCTCTTTTCATGTTGATGATGGCAGCAGCCGGCTTCGTCATATTGAATACCTTGGCGAGCAGGGAAGAGATCCCCGTCCAGAGTTTGTTCGGCAATTACTCTCAGCCACTAAAGATATCCCGGTTATTGTCGTTTATAACCAGGCCTTTGAAGTCCGTATTCTCAATGAGTCGGCTCAAATGTTCCCAGTATACAAGCAGGAAATTGATGACCTAATCAGTCGGGTTGTTGATCTTATGGTTCCGTTCCAAAACAAGGACTATTATACCAAGGAAATGGACGGACGGTATTCAATCAAGCTTGTGCTTCCAGCGTTGGTACCGGAAATGAGTTATGATAATATGCTTATTGGTGATGGTGGCGCAGCCATGGATGCCTATGCAACTCTGCAAAACATAACAAATGATGTGGAAATTGCTGAAATACGAGAAGGACTTTTAAGATATTGTGAACTCGACACTTGGGCTATGGTAAAAATTGTGGAGAAGTTACGTATCATCCGATAACACTAATAGTGTGCAAGGAGTTTAATACATGGATAGAAATATTATTCAAATATTAAAGTCTGGTAACCAAGAGTTGTTTTACTCTTCATTTATCGCTTGGTTGTTAGAGCCCACTGGAGAACATGGCTTGAGCAGTCAATTTCCACAGTGGTTTTTCAATAAAATTGGTGAAAAGTTTGATAACTTTATTGTGGAAACGGAAAAGTCGATAAAAGGTGGGAGGGCTGATATATTAATTACTACAGATGATGGTCGCAGAATTGTAATTGAAAACAAAACAAAATCTATTGGAACGAACGAGCAGCTTACTAACTATGACAGTGAAAATGTAATTATTATACCATTAGGGTTAGTTGCTGAAAATTTCCCAGTAGAACAAAGGAATAGAGTGGTAACATACTCTGACATCAATAAATTTTTGATTGATTCGAGTTACAAAAACGAGCCACTCTCTGTATTGATAAATCATTTTTCCACTTATCTCGATTCTTTACTATCACCATTTGACCTAATGCATAAATACTGCAACAAGGAAATAGATCTCAAGCGTGTGGAAAAAAGTTTATTAAAACTAACTCCAATCACAATTAATGATAATGATCGTAGGTTTTTTCAAGCGATCTATTTTGAAAGATTGTTAGCATATATTTCATCAAATGCACAGGGGTTAATACTGGGTACGAGTGGGTACTATAATAAAAAAGAACATAGTAAAAAACCGTATGCTACGAAGTGGAACATAGAAAAAAATTTGCAAGGACCAGCATTTATGGAGGCCATTATTTACTTTAATGAGGTTCCTGGAGTATTAAAAGTATCTAAAAAATGGGAGGCTATATTTGAAAATGTTGAGAGTCCGGATATGAGTCCGCGCTTGGAATTATGGATTGGTCCCAACAATATTTGTAGTGAAAACGATTTTGGCGTATTCCAGATTGGATGCTGGGATAATGATTTAAAAAAAGCTTTTAACTCCTCACGCATGTTTAATAAACGTGGTTCAAGAAATTTTCATTATAAAATTCTTACTGCAGAAGATATTATTTATCAAAATATGACAGAAATTATCTTGCATGAAATGAGTAAAATATGGGAATTTCTTGATCCTGCCTAGTATTTAGAGACCAAGACAATTCTTGAGTCATCGTTACTAAGTTAACGATTTCTATTATGCAAAAAACATTTCTTAAAGAACATTGACTGCCTTTTTTCAGAAGGATAAAATTTCACAAAAATTATGGACTCACCTTTTTAGCTACCCAACACTCCTTTCTTATTTCTATGATTTTTCTCCTGATAAAAAATTTATTAGCCTGAGACTGGTGGCAAAGAGCAATTAGTTTATTGTTTTCATACTCCCATTTAATGGGTTTTATCTGACGTGGAACCAAAGGATTTGATCCACCATCATAGCGTATCCAGATATTTTCTTTATTGTTAATGGCCATATTAAGGGTATTAATTATCTCATTCCTCGTATTTGGTGGGGCGGCTTCTATCTGATCATCAAAAGAATTAAAACTTGTATTTTCTTCGAGTAAAATCGTCATGCTGCAATTTTTCAATACCTCTATGGTCATCCGACAATCTTCAATTGCCCGGTGGCGTTCCTGGCCTAGCCCGAAGTAATTGCCCAAAGTGGCCATTTTCATGTCACCACCTCTATATCCAAAAGTTGTTCGTAAAAGTGGCAACGTATCTATTGTGCTAACAGCCTTAGGTGGTTTTCTCCCAATTCGTTCAAAATGTTTTAATATTTGAAGATTATCAAATCGTATAATATTATGACCAGCCCAAATTCTATTGTTCAGGATATTATAAATGTTGTCGGCTACTTCCTCAAAGCTCGGAGCATCCTGGATTGTATCCAAGGTAATTCCATTACAATCTATTGATCTTTGGCTAATCTTATCTGACTTCACCAGAGTAGAGTAACTTTCCTTTTCAAACAAGCTAGTTTTATCCAGGACTATAGCACCAAACTCAATTATATCTGTCGGTGGTATTGTGGTTTCTAAATCATAAAATACTATTTCCATATAAGTACTCCTTAGTTAATTGTTTTTGCAAAGATTTTTCTCTACTTTGGAGGTGGATACTATGCTTGGACAATTATTCCTAAACATGCAGGCTATAACTAATTAGGTCACTTGATTTTCAGAATCTTGATAAAGTGCCAATAATTTCTGTGCTACCGCACTAAACTCTTCCCTTAATCCTTCTGGCTCCAGCACCTCCACATGCCCCCCAAAGCCCATTAGCCACCAGCGTAGTTGGCCACTATCTTTTACTGTCGCTTCAACCAGGAATTGTCCCTCACCTTTTTCAGAGGTCTGCTGATCTGAACTGACTGGGGTTTCAAGTAGGTGATGACCAGCCCAGTTGGAAAATAACACCTTCAAGCGGATCATTTCGTCATCTTTTTCACAATACTCAAAGCTGCCTTTTTTAAGGTAATTGTCCAAGTCAAAATCTTCTGGAGCTACCACATTATTTTCAAGCAAATCACAATGTTTGAAACGATGCAAGGCGAGATGGCGAGGATCCTGATAGTCCCATATCGTGGCCACCAGATAAATGACACTTTCCCGAAAGATTAATCCCAGGGGATGGATATCATATTCAACTTCATCACCATCACGGCGGACATAGCGTCCCCTGAACTGTTTCTCTTTAAATAATGCCTCATAAATTACAGCAACGGTATCTTCCTGGATAATCGCTGGTATAAGAGGCTGGGTCCTTGTCAGGATACGTACTTTGTCATCCCAATTGGAATAGTTCGTGTTGTCTACGCCTTCTAATACATTTTTTGAAGTCTCAAAATAGGGTTCGAGCTGCCCAAGAATGGCGGGTGGAAACATGTTTTTTAAGAAATGTTTGGCCAATTGAAAAGCTAAGGCCATATCAACATCCATAGCTGGTACATCAAGGAGGAAGGTATCTTTTTTCCAGAACCAACCTTGCACTTCCTTATGACCATCTGTTTGCAGACCCGGTACTATTTTGGCCAGTGCTTTCAAGTCTCGCTGGATTGTCCGTTGTGTTACGTCAAATCCCTTTTCTGATAGGGCGTCCATAAGTTGCCGCGTTGTGATTCGTTTACGAATTTTACGAGATATGGGAATACTCCGTAGCATTGTCCACTGACGAAGAAATTTGTTATTCATTGTGCACCCACCTTATCACTCCATGGCGACACATACTGTCGCTGTTGGTCGTTGCTTCTCTTTTGGTTGTCGCCTTCATGCTTTACAGTAAGGGGACGAATTGCAAAGAACAAGAGATTTCCGATAAAATAATTGGGAAAATTGGAAACAGAGAGTTTGCTGGATGGATTTTAAAAGAGGTTGGTTTTTAGCGGTTGAAGTTTAGTCAAGTTGTTGGGTTTTAAGCAAGAGGAAGAGATGAAACAGGAAATTTTGCAAACAGTTGTGATGTCTGAATGGGAAGAAGAAAATGAAAATGGAGTATGGGGAGAAGAAAGTGAAATTGAATTCAAAGTAGACTTGATTGTTCTCGTGAAGAACAAGGTGACTTGTGATACCGGAGTGGGGTGGGAGGTGTTGCTTGATTGCCTAACTCCTTATTTCACTTTCAAACCTATGACAGTAGAACTGTGCTTTCTTTTTCCACCATATGAAGGGCAAAACTGGAGAGACACGAATAAAAGTTTTCAAATTGGTAACTTTTATAGAGTTACAGGGGGTGCTGTTGTAACTGATAATTTTCAGAAATACATAACTATTTATTTTCCTGAATATGAACAGGTTGAAGCCAAGAGACTGCCTCACGAGTTTGCTAAATTGTTGACTGACCATTTAACTGCAAATGATTTGTGTTTTGAACACTGCGGGTTGTCTGATCACATGAAACATCAATACGAGAAAACAGAATTGTTTCCATGGTGTCAAGAAAGAAGGTAGTGACCGGAAATTTATCATATGACTGTCAAAAAACATAAAAGGATTTTGGTTATTGGTGATATTCATGGATGCGCTACTGCCCTGAAAACCTTGCTGAATGAAGTGCAGCCCAGACAAGATGATCTTATCATAACTCTTGGTGATTATGTTGATCGAGGACCTGCAAGTTATGAAGTTCTAGAAATTTTAATCCGTCTCTATAAACAAGGTAGTCTTGTTCCATTACGGGGTAACCATGAAATACTTTTGCTTCTAAATTGTCAAAAATACTGCAGCCAGTCTTGGTATGAATCTATTAGAAATACTGATAACAAACGGCAGCTATTTACCAACGCTAAAGCCACTAATATGGAATTAAGGATAGCGAAAATCAAGATGGCCACACTCATTCCTTTATGGAATAACTGTGGTTCAGAAACAACAGTCAGATCCTACTGTCAGGTGAATCATAGGAGGTTACCAATTATTCCTGAGCATCATTTTCATTTCTTTGATCAGGATTGCGTGGATTGGTATGAGCTAGACGAATTCATTTTTGTTCACGGAGGAGTATCGACTAGTATGCCAATTGATAAGACAAACATTCAAACTCTTCACTGGAAACGCACAAACTCATTAACCGAACCGCGTCCTTGCTCTGGGAAAATTATTGTTTGCGGTCATAGTGTCCAAGAAAACGCTATTCCTGGATTAGGGAAAAATGCTATCTGTCTTGATACTGGTGCATGTTGTGGTGGTTGGTTGAGTTGTTTTGATTTGAAATCCAGTGAATGCTGGCAGGCCAATGAGCAAAGAGAGGTACGAAGATTTGAATTTTGAGGTAGGTTTTACACGAAAAGGACAATCTCCCCAAAGATGACTTATTTCAGGAAGGTTTTTCAGCTAAACATCTTGCAGAAATTGTTGAGGAGGGTAAACTTTGGACTGTTCTGGATGACTAAGTTCAACGGTCTGGAATCATGAATTGTTTTAGTCGGCATATCCCCCCTTAGTCTTAACACAACTCGGTCGACAATCTCCTTGCCAATACTGATTAATATATAATCATAACGATATACTTATGGGCATATTGCTAACGCTCTCATAACCTACTGGAACTATATGGTAAAACATACGGTACTCATGTGTATATTTACGAAAATGCATGAAATACTAATAATACTGGTGTGTTGTGTGGAAGTCCATTGTCTATAGGTTGGAGTAAAGACTTAAGGGAGACTTAGATATCTTTACTTTGATAAGTTAGATAAATGTACCACGTCAAGACGTGACCCCATGTTTTTACGGAAATCAAATGGGTATTCCGGTGACAGTTGATATCAATCAACTCCAATCTCATTTTTTAATCTTTCATTAGTCGTCGTACTGTCTAGCAAGCACACGGTACTCTTCGGCAATTTCCTCTCTCAGGTCAACGGGAGCCAGCACTTCAGCATCTTTACCATAAGACATTATCCAGGATTTGACCGACCATCTTCCGGAGGTGGTCATGGTAAGCAAGAGGGACCCGTTGTCTTCTTCGTGTAATGTCTGGTTATTGCTCCACTTTCGTTCCTTGATGTAGCGGGCCTGATTGGGTGAAAAGCGTACTATTATTTCCAATTCATCATCGAGAGTCAGGGTGAAGGCGCTTTCCAGCCGTTCCGAGGGAGAAAAGTCCTTAGGGTAGTCAAATTCCTCCTGACTCAGTGTCACCTCCGCAATTCTATCTACCGCAAGGATCCTGATATCGTTATAGCGGGTAACATTCACAAAAAGGTACAGCCCTCCGTTGTTTTCAAAAAAGTGCAGAGGGTCGATGCGGTATGTCTTTTTGTTATTATCGCCATAGGAGTGATAGATAATTGTACAGGTAAGATTTTTCATCATGGCATCTGTGAGTGACTCGATGACCTGTTCTTTGTCGCTGTAATCCTTACCGGTTCGTGACAGGGGGAGAAAGAGATTTCTGATCCTGTCCAACCTGTTTGCAAGCCCCTGGGGAGCAAACAGGGCGATCTTTGCAAAGGCTGTTTCAATCGCCTTCTCCACATCGGTACCTTTGTATATCTTCTCTTCGCCCTTAAGCAGAAAGAGAGCGATGATTTCCGTAGCACTGAAGTGGATGCTGGGGACTGTGATATTGGGCAGTTTGTTCTGGAAGCTTTCCAGTAATTTTTTTCGTATTCTGCGCCCATCCAGTGGGTCTTTTTCATCAATGACTGGAAAGTTCATCTCCTGCAGAACCTCAAGCTGTCTGTAGGCCGTCCGTTTGTCTACATTTAGCTCCTCGGCCAGTTCTTCCACAGTAGCTCCCTGCGGCCTACTGAGTAGATCCACCACCCGTAGAAACTTGATTAAGGCATTCCCTCTCATGGGTTCTCCGTGAATTTTTTAGATGCATGACCACTTTTGTCATCCATAGCCGTTAGTATGAAAAGTGTAGAGGATACCAGAAGCTTGGTGAAGAGACAATATAGAGAAAGTTTGGCCTTGATAATACTACCTTTCCTGATGGTTCTGAGCCGATAAACAAAATACTTTTTTTTAGATATGCTATGGTTATAAAACAAGATTCACAGTCGATATTTGCAAACGTTCAACTGGACCCAAAGATACAGATCCAGAGGTCAGTTGAGTCTAAGGTTGATTCTTACTCTGTCCTTTACCAGTCCTGGCATTGGAATAACATTGGGGCCGAGAATTTTATTTTTGTTGGAGAAGAAGTTGCTCACCTGGATGATGAAAACCTTGAAATCCTGGTCCGTTCTTCCTCCCTTTGCCGTAGGCGCAGTGAGTTAGCGATTCGCCATGACAGTAAAGGATTTGTGATAGTGTCTTTTAACTTTTTTTTCCCGGATCTTCCCTGACGATTATTGATCCCTCCGGATGAAATAAGAACTTTTCTTTACACTGGCAACAGCCAGGAGCAGCTATTATGCATATTAGTTTTGGTTTAGATTTGGATGGGTACCGTTCACCTCGGCCTAGGAACAGGGCTGGGCAGATTGTAACCGGTCCAAACGGATTGTTGAATATTCTTGAGAATCAGTTGGGGCTTACCGGCAACTGGAAGGACGCTCCTTTGCGTATAGGTGAGTATCGAAACTGTCTCGAGAAGTGTGATACAGGGCAGCGTTTTTATAGCAAGTCGTTTCAGGCCGATGAGTTTGGAGTGAGCAAGACCCTTCTCTTTTGGCGTGACTCTTGGGTGGAGGCGGGTTGGGATTATGAGGCTGGAGAGGGCGATCATTCGATCCTGACTGACCTTGCCGCCGTGGAGCTATTGGCCCGGAATGAACTTTCGGCTGGATTTTGTGATCGTGTACGCAGCGTATTGGCTTCTTTGGAAAAGCGGGGGGGGCTGAATCTTAAGATAAGCCTTCTGGAGTGGAAAGAGGAGCTTCCGGGCATCTGGCAAAAGATTTTTACGTTGCTGACTGTTTATGATGAAGGCCTTGCTTATATGACGGAAGTTTTGGCTGAGCCAGGAACCGATCTTGCCAGGCTTCAGGATAATCTTCTGAATAATACCCCTTATACCCTGACAGGAGATGGTACGGTGCTGATGTTTCGTGCCCATTCCGAGATAATCCTGGCTCAGGGACTGGTACAGTTTTTGTACAGTAAGCCAGGAGAGGGGGAGAAAAGATTAGCGGATTCCATCACCGTGGTTCTGGGAAATAGTGGTGAAGTATTTGATGCTTCTCTTGCAGGACAGAATCACCCTCTTACCGGCAGTGCAGCCAGATCCCATTGGCGTCCTCACCTGCAACTTCTACATCTGGTCCTTGATTTAATTTGGGAACCGCTGGATCCGACCAGTCTCCTGGAGTTTCTCAGCCATCCTGTTAATCCTCTCCCTGCATTTGTCTGTACTCGATTGGCCCGAGAGGTAGCTAAAAACCCGGGTATGGGCGGGCGGGATTGGAACGAAGCCCTGCAGGAACTTGGGGAGAAGGCGGTTGAGCGGGCAGAAGAAGAAAATGAAGCTGCTGATGTCCTTCGGGATAAAATCAGGCTCTGGCTTGATCAACCCCGTTATGATCCTGAAATCGGCGTGGATATAGGGACTGCTGTTAAATTATGTACACTTGTGGGGCAATGGTGTTCCTCGCGAGCAAACAGCGGATCCTACGAGTTAGATAGAGATCTGTATTATGCTGCAAGCGCTCAGGCAAGTGCCACGGCCAGAATACTTGGCAAAAAAGCGGAGAGTGATGCACAGCTGATCCCTCGTCTTCAGTTAAAGCAACTGCTGCAGCAGGTGACAAGCATCGGCAGCCCTCGACCGGATGCCGCTGCTGAATGTGGTGGTCTGCACAGCTGCAAGCTCCCTGGAGCAGTGATTGAATCGAACGATACTCTGCTCTGGTGGGATTTTACCAGACCCGCTTTACCCGGGAAAAATCCCTGGCCTACTGAAGTGACCCGACAGTTGTGCCGTCACGGGGCCATACTTGCAGAAACAGGTGATCTTCTAAAGCGCTTAGCGCAGACCTGGCAACAGCCCTTGCTGAGAGCTAAAAAGCACGTCTTCTTAGCGGCCCCTGTCACTCGTTGCTCTGAACCCTGTGTTTTGCATCCCCTCTGGGAGCAGTTAAATCCCGGAGAGCAGTCTCTGCTTCCGGAAATTGATATAGATGCCCTCCTTGATACTGGAATCGGGCTGCCATCACTGGTTAACTGTCTGGAGCGCCTCCCTGCTCAAGCACTGGCCGGACCTGTACGCTGGTGGCGGATTAACTGCCAGGAGCTGCTGGCCGGACGAGAACGTGAGTCTTACTCGAGCCTCCAGGCCTTTCTTTTCAGTCCCTATCAGTGGGTGTTGCGTCATAAGGCACGGTTGCGTGAAGGAAGTCTTAATCAGGTTCAGGATGGTCCTGCCCAGCAGGGAACTATTCTGCACGTGCTCTTTGAGGAGCTTTTTGCTGAATCTGCTTTGGCCATACAGTGGCAGAAGTGCAGCAGGAAAGATCTTTTTGCCTGGATTGACACGAAATTCAGTGAGATTCTGACCAGCTGCGGAGCCAACCTTCTTTTGCCGGGTCGCGGTACAGAGCGGGAAGAACTACTCGAGACTGGAAAACAGGCGGCATGGGCCTTGATTGCCCATTTAAAGAGTGCCGAGGTGGTAGATATTCGGATGGAAAAGCATCTGGAAGCAGATTTTTTCGGAGGCACGCTGGGCGGTTATATTGATATGCTGGTTACCAATCGCCATGGAAAACAGGCGGTGATCGATCTGAAACTTGGTGGGCTCCCATATCGTCGTAAAGAGCTGTCAGAAAACAAGCATCTGCAGTTGGCCACTTATGCCTATCTGCATCAAAAACGATCTGGCCAGTGGCCGGATCAGGCATTTTTTATTTTAAGAAATGGTCTTCTTCTTGCCCAGGATGCCTCTTTTTTCTCCGATGCTCTCCTCTGTTCCCCAGGGGAAGGGGAGGATACGCTCTCTTTGTGGCTGGAATTTGAGCAGACCTGGAAGTGGCGGAGAAAACAGCTGAATCAGGGTCTGATTGAGCTGACTGTACAGGGGACAGAGGCAGACGATAATTCTGCAGCTCCAGATGAGGGTGTGATGGTTGAAGCATTTAATGACAGATTCAATGATTTTTCGGCACTGACCGGATGGATTGAAGAGTAGAGGAACAGTGATGAAAAAACGGAATATTACCTTTATCAGTGCAGGAGCCGGCAGCGGTAAGACCTATCGGCTCACCGAACAGCTTTTTGATGAGTTGGTTGCCAAAAATGATCCGGTGCGGGCCGACGGGATCATTGCCACGACATTTACTAAAAAGGCGGCCATCGAGCTGGAAGGACGGGTACGAAAGAAACTCGTCGAAAAGGGTTGTCTGGATCTCTCACTCTTTATCAGTCAGTCCCTGATTGGCACGGTGAATGGCGTCTGTGGCAGGTTGTTGAGCAGGTTTGCCTTTGATGCCGGCTTGTCACCGGAACTGCAGGTTATTGAAGATGAGGCTGCGGCAGTTCTTTTTTCTCAGTCTCTGGAACAGGACTGTTCCCTTGCTGAGATCCGAAAGATGAACGGACTGGCCTGGAGACTGGGTCAGGAAGATTGGCGCTCTGAGGTGCGAAGATGTGTTAATCTTGCCAGGGCTAATGATATCGACCCTTCTGCCCTTGCCCAGGCGGCTATAGAGAATTGTGAAAGTTTACTGGATTTTTTCCCGCCACCTTTTGCGACAGATATTGATTTGGATAAGCGGCTGCTGGCAGCTATTAAGAAATGCCAAAAACAGATTGCAGGTAACGGTGATGAGAGCAAGGGAACAGCCAACTATCTGAAGCTGCTGGAGGAAAATATCGCTCAGGTGAGGAACCGTTCGCTGCCCTGGAGCATGTGGGTAAAACTGAGCAAGAGCAGTCCGACACGCAAAAGCCAGGAGGCGGCTCAGACCGTGAGTGATACGGCCCTTGACTACGACAGACATCCAAGGCTGCACCAAGATATCCGAGAATGGATTATCTCTGTGTTTGGACTGGCTGCGGGAACCATGCGGGTCTATCAGGAGTTTAAAAAGAAACGTGGAGTGATGGATTTCGTTGACCAGGAGAAACAGGTATTGAAGCTTCTGGATCAGGATGTAGTACAACAGGCCCTTGCCGATGAAATTGACTTGCTTTTGGTCGATGAATTTCAGGATACCAGTCCTATCCAGCTGGCAATTTTCCTCAAGTTGTCCACTCTTGCCAGAAAAAGTATCTGGGTTGGTGATATCAAGCAGGCCATTTACGGCTTTCGGGGGAGTGATCCGGAGTTAATGAATGCAGTAGTGCGGGGCCTGAAAGCAGAGGGTGGGACCATTGAAGTTTTGAAGGAATCGTGGCGATCCAGACCGCAACTGGTTGAGCTGGTGAACGAGCTTTTTGTACCCGCCTTTGCAGATATGCTCAAGGAGGATCAGGTGCGGCTCAAGCCGGCTCTGAAAGAGCAGTGCGAGACCACCGCCCTGGAGTTCTGGACTCTGGAGGGAAAAAATCAGGGGCTACGACTGCAGGCAATGGCCGAGGGGATTGCACAGCTGATAGAAGAGGGACGGAACGTTGTGGACAAGGACAGCAGATTGCCAAGGGCAATGTGTTTAAACGATATTGCTCTGCTTTTTCGTACCAACACCAATGTGGCCGCCATGGCTGCCGCCTTGACTGCCAAAGGTATCCCGGTGCAGTATAACCGCAGTGGGCTGGCCGTAACGCCTGAGGCGCACTTGGGGCTGGCTTGTCTGCGTTATCTGGTGGATAAGCAGGACACCATGGCTGTTGCCGAGATTATTTCCCTGGCCAGTGGGCAGCATCCCGAGCAGTGGCTGCAGGACCGGCTAGAGTATGTTCATTCGCAGCCTAAGAAGGATGTTTGGGGAACAGACGCTGCTTCGCCGAACCCGCTTATCTGCGCCCTTGACCGGGAAAGACCTCGGCTGCGGTTTTTGTCACCCGTTGAGGCTCTGGATCTTGCCCTTGGAAAGGGTGAGGTGGATAGGATTGTCAGAGCCTGGGGGCCCACCTTGTCTAGGAATCGGCAGCGGTTGGCCAATCTTGAGGCCCTGCGTGCTTACGGAGAGGAATATGAAGACATCTGTGGGAAAGAGGGGAGGGCAGCGACTGCCGGCGGGTTTATCCTGTGGATGAATCAGCAGGCCGGAGATGATACCATCAATATGGGGCGGGACAGTCGGATTGATGCAGTCCATGTCCTTACCCATCATGCGGCGAAGGGGCTGGAGTGGCCGATTGTCGCTGCAGCAGATCTGGAAAAAGGGATCCTGCCCCGCTATTGGGGCTTCACCATGGAGGCGGATCTCACTCAAGTGGATATGGATGCTCCCCTTGCAGAACGAAAGATGCACTATTGGGTCAAACCCTTTGGTAAGCAGAGTGCAGGAATTGATGTCTACGAAAAGATAGCATCCCATGCTATTGCAGAAACAGACCGGGAACAAGGGGTTGCAGAGGCTAAACGACTGCTTTATGTCAGTCTCACCAGGGCACGGGACCTGCTGATTTTACCCTTTGCGGCAACGGCAAAGCAAAGACCCTGGCTTGACTGTCTGGAGGCGGGATGGCTGACTGAGACCGATGGGAGCATTGAGTTGCCCAATGGCGAAGAGATCGCCTGTGCCCACAAGAATCTGGCCGTCTCGCAAAAGCTAGTGGAGCTGGAAGGGGAGAAAGAATTTTTTGTCTTCCCCGGCCAGAAGGAGCACCAGGAGAAAACGCCCGCCTTTGTTTCTCCCAGTTCTTTATTGTCAAAAGAGGCTGTTGTGGGGCAGGTGCATGCAGTCAGTCCCCGCATTTCATTTCGTGGAAATCCTGAGATGGATCTGTTGGGTAATGCGGTCCATTCAATCCTGGCTGCGGATTGTATCGGTAGCGCTGACCGGGAAGAGATGGCCTTAAGGCTTTTGGAGCGCTGGGGAATCTCCACGGTATTGGTCGGAGCAGAGATTCTGCATACATCGGAATCACTGCAGCGATTTTTGCAAAAGAATTTTGCAGTGAAAACTCTTTGTCCGGAATGGCCGGTGCAGATGATCCTGGAGAACGGGCAACTCCTCTCCGGCTGGATTGATCTGGCAGTGGAGACGGAAACAGGCTGGCTGATTATTGATCATAAGTCCTTCCCGGCCGGTTCTGATATGCTGGAAAAAAAGGCTCTGGAATACAGCGGCCAGCTCCATGCCTATCAACAGGCCCTGGAGGCAGCTACTGGGAAAAGGGTTGAAAAGACGATGATCTTTTTTCCGGTTAGTGGTCGCTTGGTAGAAGTGGTCTTGAGCGACGAATAGGACTCTTATTGCAATAGATTCGCTAAATTGACAGGTTGGGTGGTAACGTTATGAATAAAATGAGAAAAGAGGCGAAGAGGAAGTATGATGAGGCCCGTAAAGGGCTGTCAGAGGAAGAGATTGCTGCTTTGAATCGTGAGGATTTAAAGAAAGAAAAGATAGAACAATTGGCAAAAGAGATTCATCTGGAAAGATTTCCTGAAGAGTGGGATTTTATGGGTGACAGTATTGCGGACGCAGATGATAGGAAGAGGGGAATTAATCCAATGAGTGAGGAATACTGCACCGAAGTAAAGAAAAGAAGGGAAGCCCTTGGTGTTGCTCCTTTGTCTTGTAATGGCATGAGAACTTCAAATGAAACAATGGAACTCTGTTTAGCTGAAGCAGAAGAGAAGATCAATAAGGGCTCCTTATGACAGCACAATGGCAGCATCGCTATATCAGTGAAGAAGGGGAGGTGATTCTGTCTGAAAAAACACCCTTTGTTCCTGAGAAATACGGTATCTCTCCGCAGGGCAGCTTCACGACACAATGTCGCCGGGGGTATGTATGTGAATTTCAGATCAAGGAACAGAGCTGCGTACTTAACCGTCTGTTGATAAGTATGCAGCCATTGCTTATGGATCGGGGGCAGGTCCCTCTTGAAGAGTATCCTCCGTTGAATGGCAGGCGACCACGTGCCTTTTATATCACTTCTAACCGTTGGGTTGCACTCTATGATGAGATTGGTTTGATATTTGAGCTTGATTCCCCCCTTCAAAGTTCTTTTGATCTTCCGGATGGGCTTTCCCAGGAAGAGCGAAAAGCCAGGAAGAGTCAGCTGTTTCGGCGTTACTCGCCGAGAAACCCTTTTGAGGAAAAGGATGATCAGAAGATTTCCAGGACTACCGCAAATAAAATAATGTATACGGATCCTCGTACTGAATTGCCGTTGCGCCATGACACTGAGAAGAAAGAAGCAGGTAGTAATTCCATGACTACCTTTCAGGATACCGTGACAATGGGCTATGACATAATAGGCGATATTCACGGTCATGCTGATGAGCTGGAGAGCCTGCTGGAGAAGATCGGGTATTCCAGCGATGGAACCCGACATCCGAAGAGGCGGAGGCTCATATTTCTAGGTGATTTTATTGATCGTGGACCGAAGAACCGGCGGGTGGTTGAGATCATCCGAACACTAATCAGGGCTGATATGGCCTTTGCGGTCATGGGTAACCATGAATATAATGCCATCTGTTATCACACCAAAGCCGAATCTGACGACAGCCAATATCTACGGCAACACAGCGAAAAGAACCGAAATCAGCACCATGCCTTTTTGGATGAGTATCCGGATATTGAAGAACGGAGCCAAGTGGTGCGATGGTTTCAGCGTTTACCCCTTTTTCTGGATTTAGATGACCTTCGTATTGTTCACGCCTGCTGGGATCAAGAGGCAGTGGAGTTTGTCGAAGACCGATATGAGAACACGTTGACCAAAGAGTTTCTGCAGAGATCGGTTGACCGTGGGAGTCAAGAACATGCTGTGATCGAAACACTTCTCAAGGGCCCGGAACGCTCATTACGAGCAGGGCTTACTTTTCCTGATTGTGACGGTAACGCGCGTACTGATTTTCGCCTGAAGTGGTGGAAGGAGGAATTATTTACACTCGATGATGCCGCAATCCTTCCCCCGGGGGTATTGGCTGAGTATCGCACTGAATCGTTATCCGAGCACTGTGGAGAACAGTCTGTTAGTCCCTACCCGACGACGGCACCTCCCGTTGTTTTTGGCCATTATGCAGCCTTGTCAACAGAAGAGTCTTTCTCTTCTAATGCCGCCTGTCTGGATTATAATATTATTGGTGGCGAGAGTCTGGCCTGTCTGCGCTGGAACAAAGCAGAGAAAGGTAAGAAGGCTCTTGCAGAAATGGAAATAGTAAAGGTCTCTTCTCAATTGAGAAAGAATTTGGTGTGACATGAAAGTATATTTTTCACATGGAAAGGAAAGCGGCCCTTGAGGGAGTAAAATAAAAAGGCTGGCAAATATTGCTAAAGAGCAAGAAGAGATCTTGTCCAATTTTTAAGTTTATCTTGTGCAGTGCAAACATTATCGGGTGCAGAAGGTTGGAGTAAAGGTGATTCGGGAGATGTACGGGCTGGTTGCTGCTGAACATACGACGGCCGGTGGCATTGTTCTTACTTCTGGTACGTTTGCCCGGGATGCCGGTCGATTTGCTGATGAAAAATCACTTGAGTTGGTGGACGGAGCACAGCTGGCCTAGTTGATTGCTGATGCTTCTGTTGCTCCAGCTCCTGTTGATCCTCAAATGCCTAAGGCAGTATCAAGTGTTCCGTTATGTCCGGTGTGTGACAGGGGAATGGTTTTACGGACCGCGAAAAAAGGGAAAAACGTTGGAGAACAGTTCTGGGGATGTTCTGCGTTTCCCAAATGTCGGGGAACAAGAGGTCAAACATAATATAGAGACACAAGTTAAGATATCTTCTATATCTTAAAAAGATATGTGATATTCAATGGTAGAAGTCTAGCTTTTTGATTGGCCTGATATTCATTATGGTCGACTTTTCTGAAGTTCCTGGAAAGATGTGTGATTGGGGAATGGTGGGAGGTTAAAATGAGAAAACTGTCTAATTCTTTTATGAATGACTTGTTGAATGTAGGAGGTGTACTTCATTCAATACTCCATAGGGTAAAGCTGGATCATACGCTCATGCTTTCAATTCGCCAAGATTAAATGAATATCTACTACCGTGGCGGGAATATTTTGAAAGTAAAAGAACTGGGTAATAAATTCTACAGTATCTTTTTCGACTACAAGTACAATAAAGTTGAGGCTCCTTTGCCTGATTTGCCTAACGCCATCAATAACAAATATGAAGCAAGGGCGTGGGTTAATTCCTTTCAGATTCTTAAAGGAATCATGGATGTCTATTTTTCCAAATACAACAAGCCAGATCGAGAATTTCAGCAGTTGGTTGCCAGAGAAAACAATTTTTCAACCATATCAAATTCAAAGTGAGTATTTTATTTCAGATATCGAGTTCTCGGTCCTGAAATATAGATGACGTTTCAGTAAACATTCAAGAAGGAGTTGTATAATGGTTAGTAATCTTACAAATATTTACACATATTTGGTTGGTAACAGCAAATACGAACAGATGGGCTGGTATAATGCCTATAAAGGTTTTGTAGAAGAAGTTGAGAGAGTTAAAGAGATTGGTGGAATACCAGAGAATGATTTTTTACGGAAACTCTTTTTTAACGGTGGAAATGGTGTTGCCAGTAACGGTCAGTCAGTGGTTAAGGGCTCGGATTTTAAAGCTTTAGTTGAGGATGATAAATTTGTAGAGATTGTATCTCAGCTTATTATGGATCCAAATAATGAAACCCACAACGCTCTCAGAAATAAATGGAATGAATTAACTGATAAGAATAGACCTGTTCTTACTAACAGAGCGACCGCTGCCTGTACAACAAATGTCTCCAGTGCTGTAGATGAAAGTAAGTTTAATCAAGTCTTCCACTGGCTCCAAAAAGAGAAACTGATACCTAACTACACCGGTGAACAGGATTGGTATAATAGAAATATCTATGTAGTCCAGGAGGTTAGGGAAGCAATTAAAGATGTTGAAGATGACCCATTTTGGATAAATATCTTTATTTGGAAAATGTTTGAAAATCTATCAAATCCATTTTCACTTAAAAAGCAGATTGTGAAATATGGAGCCCCTGGAACGGGAAAAACATTTATTGCTAATCAAACAGCAAGACTTCAGTTTGATATTTGGAAGAGTCGTTTTGCTCCTAATGAGAACTTTACATATGAAGTTATGAACGAAGTGATTCAGTTCCATCCATCATATTCCTATGAAGACTTCTTTGAAGGGCTCAGACCAACAAAAGAGGGGAACCTGACACTTCATAATGGGCTCTTCAAATCTTTTTGTATGAAAGCTGGTTACTGGGAGGTAGATATTGCAAACCTTGGAAAAGATGTTGTAAAGCTTACTGTTTCAGAGGTGAAAGCTCTTGAAAATCAACTGTCTGGGGAGTACTGGAGCTACATCTTTGATCTTGGTGAGGTTTATAATTCCACCCCTCTTGTTGATGTCCTTCCTCCTCACTTTTTGATAATTGATGAGATTAATAGAGCTGAACTAAGCCGTGTCTTTGGTGAACTTATGTACTGTTTAGAGTATCGAGGTAAGACAATAAAAACTCAATATGCCCACCTAAATGATGAGATAACAGGTATGATTAAGCTTGGTGAGGGGTATCAATTTTTTGTACCTCATAACCTCTATATCTTAGCCACAATGAATACAATTGACCGAAGTGTAGAGAGTTTTGACTTTGCTTTAAGAAGAAGATTTCGCTGGGAGGAGGTGCTTCCAAGTTATGACCTTCTATATTATCATCTTGAAGAGCATAATAAGAACTGGATTGGTTTATCCAAAGCACTTAAAGAACTCAATAAGCAGATTACTTCAGAACCTCTCTTAGGAAAAGATTACTGCATTGGTCATGCTTATCTCTGGAAACTTCCATACTCCAAAGATATCTCACTGACAGAAGTCAAAAAACTTGTTTGGGGCGATAGTCTCCAGTCATTACTTGAGGAGTATCTTCGTGGAACGGGAAGAGAAGATGAATTACTGAAAAAATTCTCTTCTGCTTTTGGACTATAGCTATGGGGAAATGGCTCTTTTATATTCTCAAAGATAATACTCTGGTAGATAATCAGGTCTATCGGGCAGACGATGGTGTTTTTACCAATCATAGGCTCATTGAATCTGTCCACCTAGATTCTCTGCAAAAAGGTTGTCATAATAAACCGTGGAATGACGAAAAGAAAATATGGAACTTTTTAAATACCACAGGAAGAGCCATAAATAGAGTTCTCTTAGAGAAGCGAGACAAAGCTGTAGTCCTATTTAATGATAAAGAGTATGAGCACAATAGTGATGATGATTTTATCCAGATAGCAGGTATTGATTGCCGTAATTTTAACCTTACTACCGGTAACCTTATTGGCTATATCAGAGATGGTGATTACGACCTGAAAATTTCCTCTCGCTTTGGTGATGCCTTCCTCAAAGAAATAATAGCTGATGCTGATGGTTTTGTTGAGATTGAAGAATATGGTGGTGATAAAAATGACAATGGCTATGAGTGGCTTCTTATCTATCTTTGGAAGATTAAGCTCAAAAAAGCATATCGCTTAGGTCTTCCCAAGGTTTATAAATCACATAATGAAGTTCTCACCAAGGTAAGAGGGACAATTGACCCTGTAAATTATTATATCAATCGAAATCAAGGAAAATATAGATGTAACTATAGAGAACACAGCTATAATATACCTGCTGTTCGTCTTATCACTGAAGCCATTCAGAAAGTAAAGGGTCACTCATTCAGTCACGACCTGCATACTATCAAGCAAGCATTCATTACTGCTACTAATGGTGAGAGACTCAAGCTCTCTGAACTCAAAAGTATCAATTATTTTACAAATCCTTTTTATGCTGATTATAATCCTGTAATTGATCTATCAAAGATGATTTTGAGGGATGAATTTAGTAACTTTGGAAACAACTCTGATGCCAATGCTTTTCTCTTTGATATATCAATGCTCTTTGAGTATTTTATCCGTAAAATATTTATCAGAAATGGCTTTCCGCTTCAAAGAAAGTTTGGAGAACGGAAAGTGATTCATACCTGTGCGTTAGATGGGTATAAACGAAAAATAGAACCAGATATAGTAATAGAATCAGATGACGGCGTTTCTGTATTTGATGTGAAATATAAAGCTTATGACTTTAGCCATGGAGTAAAAAGAGAAGATATCTTCCAACTTCATACATACATTGGGCAGTATGGCAATGATGCTACTATCAAACAAGCTGGTTTTATTTATCCAATAAGCAAAGAAAAATGGAAACACAAAACAGCTTTTAATGGAAATACTTCTATCACACAGCAAATTGAAATAATGGGAAAAACTGTTCCTTTCACAGTCTTCTTTTTTGTTGTTCCAGAAAAATGTAAAGCTAAGGAATACCATACACATTTTCAGGACTCTATAGTTTCCTTTGTTGATGAATTTCGTAGTACTTCCAGGTCATTATAATGGTAGGATGTCTCAAAGTATTTGGAGACTGCCTCTATTGCTTCCATCAATCCGGTAAGTCCAAGGTAAGCGGGGGATTTTCTCCCCCAGCTACCGCAACACATCACCTGCGGTGTTTTTCATTGAGATTGTCGGGTCATATCTGGGGTATGTTGAATTGAAATTGCCACATCGAAAATATGAAATTTCTATTATCACCAACACTTAATAGACCTACTGTGAAGGCTTCCGCACAATATACGTAACAAATTTTTCATCAACCAAAGTCAACATACCTCCCCTGAGTCTTACCGCATCACAATCTAAAGTCCTCTGCAAATACCAATCAATATATAATCATAACGATATACTTATGCGTATGTCAAGGCTGTCTCTGCAACATGCTTGAATCATAAGGTAAAGTGTGAAGTGCTTGTGCGTATAGTTATGAAAATACATAAATAGGTAACAAAAAATGCTATTTAGAGTTACCTTTCCTCCCGTGTATGCCAAAGCCGCAACACATAAATAGTTGATTCTTGAATTTCATAACGTATTTCATATTGACTGACGATGATCCGCCTTACTTCACGTGGCTGAAACTCAAAAAGTTGCTCACCAATTCGTGGATTGCTCAATAAGATGTTTGGTGCAGCGGTCAACGTTTGCACAACATGTGCTGCTGCCTGTTGATTTACCTGAGCCAAAAACTCAAACAGTCTTGCTAGGTCAGAGAGTGCTTTGCTAGTCCATTTCAGCTTCATCAACGCGGTATTGGTAACGGATTATCCGTGCTGAGGCTTTCTGCCCACGCCAATACTGCCTGATGTTCAACAACTTTCCCAGCATCTACATCAGCAAGTGCTTCTTGCGTCAGGCGGTTGCGTTCTTCTTCCTGCTCGACCCAGGCAGATAGTGCCTGTTTCATGATCCATCCACGGGAACGTTCGAGGCGGGACGCCACTTTATCAACTCTCTCTGCTAATGGAATCGGTACATGTGCTGTAAGTACCCTCGTTTTTGCTTGTGTCATTTTCCATCTCCTTTGCTAGTGATTGCAAATTAATCATAATGAATAATAATAAATAGTGCTATCGCAATTATTGCAAACGTTTAATTGTAGCCTCTAATGGCAAATTGGAGGGACGTATTGTGTATTATAACGAGAAATCCTCCTTTGTTCCGCAATGTGGAATGGTCGTGTGGTAAAATAGTCGACTATTCTTTCTGTAGATTGAAGAAGTCTTTCGCAGTTAGCCAATATACCTAATACGAATACTAAGGAGGTTTCTTATGACATTTCGGCTGGCAGAAATAGTAGAGAGCAATACGGTCGTAAAAGTAGTCGGTGTGGGGGGAGGAGGAGGCAATTCCATTGATCGCATGGTTAGCAATAATCTCCGAGGAGTAGAACTGATCACTGCAGATACTGATATGCAATCATTAAATAAATCTCTCGCAACAATACCTATGAAATTGGGAGCAAATGTTACCAAAGGGTTGGGCACAGGTGGAGACCCTGTGAAAGGAATGGAAGCAGCACTTGAATCCATAGAAGATCTTAGGAAGACGTTGAAGGGAAGTGATTTGGTTTTTGTGACTGCAGGTCTTGGTGGTGGAACAGGTTCAGGTGCTGCTCCCGTGGTGGCAAGGGTAGCAAAAGAACTTGGTGCATTAACCGCGGCAGTTGTAACCAAACCTTTTTCTTTTGAAGGAGCAGTGCGTATGCAAAATGCTCAGCAAGGATGGGAGGAGCTTCGTAAATATACTGATGCTATTATTTCTGTGCCCAACGATAGTCTCCTCGCCTTGATGGAAAAGAAAAGTACACTTTATGATATGTTTTGGTTAGCAGACACAGTCCTTTATCATGCTGTAAAAGGTATTACCGATTTGATCAATTTTCCAGGTTATATAAGTGTTGATTTTGCAGACTTAAAAGCAGTGATGAGAGATACAGGGACGGCGGTGATAGGTTTTGGAAGCGCTGTTGGAGAAAATCGAGCAATGGAGGCTGCAGAAAATGCCATTAATACAGAACTGCTGGAACATGATGTGGCCAATGCCGCTTGTGGCCTTTTGATAAATATTGCAGCCACAGAAGAAAGTCTAACGATGGTCGAGTTTATGGAGGCTTCAGTATTTATCAGAGAGAAAGTTGATAGTAAGAAAATATTTGTAGTGATTGGAGCGGTTATTGACGAATCACTTGGAGATGAGTTTCGGGTTACTGTGATTGCTACTGGAGTCGAAAAATTACCTCAACAGGATAATAATAATTCTAGTTTTTCTCAAAAAAAGAACAGGCAAAAAGAGTGCGCCAATAAAGAAATGCGGACGGCTTCAGTTGACCCCGTTCCCACCCATAAAGTTTTACCCACGTCTGATTTTGTTAGCAGGCCCTTCAACCAGGAAGCCAATTCAAAAGATAAAAATTCTGAATTGAGTGACGAACAGTTGGCGATCCCAACTTACCTGAGGAAACCTAAGGAAGATTTTTGACGTTAATCGCAGCATTGGGAATGGATTCTCGATTCTGAGGCTTTCTGGTCACGCCAAAACGACCTGGGGACAACGGCTTTTTCGGCATCTTTAGGGGGATGATATAATGAGAAAAGTGGTTAAAGATAAGTATAAAGAAACGAATTTTGGGAATGAGGTAACATTTATCATGTGTGAAGATAGTCTTTGTCTATCGAAAATTGAGGATGCCTCTGATTATCTCGAAAGGAGCCCTCTTTTGGATAAATAGTTCAGAGAATTTCTCAGTAGGGTTCAAGGAGGAGAAAAACGATTTACGTGACCTTGGCCATATCTCGGATAGTGTTCTGTATTTCATTCACAAGCCATTCAGGTTCTAATACTTTTGCCCTGCCAGCCCAGGATAACACCCAGCCAATCAACTCAAACTCAGATGATACCTCAAAACTCAGAATGAGAGTGTCATCATCCATCCATTCTTTTCTTGTCTCAGAATTCCATGTTCGTTCAGCCACATAAGCTGCGGCAAATTCTTTGAATTCAATTGTAACAGGAAAAGGTTCTTGTTTTATAACCCCAAAATTCTGATTGAAGAATTGATCAAAATTATAGTCCTCTGGGATATTATAGTCTTGAGCAGTGACCTTAATTGATTGAATACGATGGAGAGCTAACAAAAAATAGTGCATTTTGTCAGAAGCGTTTCTTCGCCTGACGTGAAGATAGATCGTGTCTTGATGGGAAAAAATCTTGAGTGGTTCAATGGAAAGAACTTTTGCTTCATCGGCGGTTATCTTCTGGTAAGTCAGTTCGCAAATTTTCCTTTTCTCCATAGCCTCTATAAGAGTGCGAATGGTCTCTTGATGGGGCGTGTAATCAATATGGCCAGCATGGAAATTAGCAAAGCAATCGGAAAATTCTCCTTGTTTACCAGTTAGTAGGAGCTGACTGTTCTCCAGTACATCTACCGCCTCAGTAAATAGTTTGTCTCCCAGTAAATGTTCAGTAAATGACATGCACATTTGCAATGTCATCAGTTCACTCTTGCTAAGTTGCAGTACTGGCTTGACTCCAACCACTTGTTTCATTCGGTAATACTTTCGTTTTCCTTCAAGATGATCTTCAATCTCCACTCCATAAGAAAGCTGGATATCTTCAATAAGCCTCATAACCGTCTGTTTCGAACAATCCAAAATTCTGGCTAAGTCGATGAGTGAGTATTCCTTCTTAGAGAATAACAACCTGGCAAAAAGGCTGATTAATTTTTGACCATAACTGAGATGAGGATTGATAGGAGTTGGCATAAGTCACCTTTTTAAATAAATGAATCCGATCGTTCCGTAATGTGGAATGGACCCATGGTAAAATGATTTTTAGAATAAAACAAGGGATATTAACTATGAAAAAAATCGGATCCAAGAAGAGTAGAGCTCGCACATTTCCATTTGTAATGGCCGAAAATGCTCTGGATAAAAATGGGAAATGGATTGTCAGGAAAAGCATAATGTATCTGAACAGGTTGCTTCAAGCTAAGCCTTTTGGTGATTATGATACGTTTGATTTCATTTGTCTTGTTCTTGGCCCTAAAGAGCAATTGCTCAGTCGGCATGTGACAAACCACCTGGCTGAGTCGTCTGCGAAAGAGATTTTTCTTGCAGATCGGCAAGAGGCTGAAGATCTTGATGATGTGGCAAGGCTCTATACTCGTTATTTTTCGCAACTCAGGAAGAACGAGCAATCATTGTTCATAAAGGAAACGGTTGGACTTCTACAGGGACGGTACTCATCTTTACAATATGGTGGACTTTCAGATATTGAGAGACATATCAACTCAATGGCGAAAATGTTTTGCCTGAATGAGAATGAAAAAATTGTTTATAGTTTGCTGTTTTTGCATTCAGTCTCTTCAAAAGCTGAATCTTATTTTGTCGACTGCTTAGAGATCCATTCCATAATGCGTAAAAAATATCTTTGCCTGGTACTTTCAATATCTATGTCTCAGTTGAAGAGCGTGTTGTCAGGCACACTTGCTACACAAAGAATGATGAAACACGACAAGAGCTATTTGTGTCTAACCGATGAGTTTATGGAGTTCTTCGAACACTCTTCCAGTTCTATGCAGAAGAAGAATTTATATTGTAAAATCACAGGCGATATCTTGCCGTTAGGTTACCAACTAGTACACACCAAAGATATAAATCACCTGCTTAGCCTGTTACAGGCCCCTACTGAAAATTCAACACATATACTCCTTTATGGTGCTCCTGGTACTGGAAAAAGTAGTTTTGCAGAGGCACTGGCGACACATCATACACCCCATGCTTTCAAGATATTACAGGGGATAGGCAACGATGGCAAAAATAGAAGGTCAGCCATTGTTGCCTGCATGAACATGACCGGTTCAACCAGCGAGAGAGTCATTGTGGTTGATGACGCTGACAATCTACTCAATACACAAGATTCATGGTTTTCCCGTGGCGAAACTCAGGATAAAGGGTGGTTGAACCGACTCATGGAAAAGCCAGGGGTTAAAATTGTATGGGTTGTAAATCGCATTGAGGATATCGAGCACTCTGTGATCAGGAGGTTTGCATATAGTGTTCATTTCAAGCCTTTCAATCGACGGCAAAGGGTTCAGCTATGGGAAAGAATCCTTCGAAAGAATAAAATGAAGAGATTCTTTACCCATACAGATATTAAAAGTTTTGCAGGCAAATACAAACTCAATGCAGGTGTAGTCGATCTTGCAATTAAGAAATCTTCTGAAATAACTCCCAAGAATAAAAAAACTATTCATCGTGCGGTGCAACTTTCATTGGATGCTCATTTAGCATTAATGAATGACGGTGACGTGCCAGTGAGCAAAGAAAATATAGCCAAGACCTATAGCCTGGATGGGCTTAATGTTAGGGCGAATGTCGAAATTGTTATAGAACAGCTTGTGAAATTTTCTGAATTCTTAGATACAAATCTCAGCGAATCCCTTGCCATGAATCTCCTATTCTATGGCCATCCTGGAACCGGAAAAAGTGAGTTGGCCAAGTATATTGCTCATCGTCTTGATAAAGAAGTGATTCGTAAACGAGTCAGTGATCTCCAAGATAAATATGTTGGAGAAAGCGAAAAAAATATCAAGAAGGCTTTCCAGGAAGCAGAGCGGGAAAATGCAATATTGATAATAGATGAAGCCGATTCTTTACTGTACAGCCGGGAAAAGGCCAAGAACTCTTGGGAGGTGAGTAGCACCAACGAGTTCTTAACTCAGATGGAACATTTTAGAGGAATTTTGATCTGTACAACAAACCGGTTTCAAGAGCTTGATTCTGCTTCGATCAGGCGCTTCAACCACAAACTGCTTTTTGAAGATCTTACTCCTGATGGCAATGTTACTTTTTATGACAAGCTGTTGTCTTCTCTTGTCAATGTCGTTCTGAGTAGTTCCCAACTAAACAGTTTGAAAACAATCCCAAACCTTTCTCCAGGAGACTTTAAAACGGTTTGTGAACGGTACCGGTTCTATCCAGCCATTGAGATGAATCACAATGTTTTGTTACAAGCCCTTTGGGATGAATCGAATATTAAACGAAAACAGAACCACCACAAGCCAATAGGGTTTGTATGAAGAAATCTCACCCTACATTGAGTGGAAATTGTTCCTTCGCACTTGAAAATGAAATTTTAGAACTGATACACCGAAACCGCCAAGTACCTTACGACGAACATGAACCAGTCATTTCAAAATGAAGTGACACAACAAAAGGAAAACACATGGAATTCATTAATCTAATCATTGTTCTGAGCACTTTTTTTGTCTATTGGGATTGCACCCGTAACCATATCGGTAAGAACTCTACAGAAAAAGGCTTGTTGAATAATTCTGCTGGGGTGTGGACAATAGGAACCTGCCTGTTGTGGATTGTTGTCTTCCCTCTTTATTTGATTAACAGGAAAAAACTTAAACAAAAAGCAATTGATGTTCCTCAAGTTGTGCCGTCTCTGAGAAGAAATGTCACTCTTGGGCTTTTATTCGTGATTTCAGTGTTGATTGTCGTGGGGCAATTTTCTAACTCTGTCACTTTAGATGACAATAGTTTGCTTTCGGATGTTAGCGGTGTTTGGAAAGCTTCAGATGGAACAATCGTGACGATTGCTTTTGAGGATTCTTTGAATCAGAAGATACAATTTGACGATGCTGCTTTTCCAGTGACTATTAATCAGGTCGATTTGACAAATGATGTCGTTGTTATAACCGTTGTTAAAGATGAGATAGAAAAAGTTTGGTCAATTCAGAAAATCATCGACCCTGATGAAAGCTTTCAGCTTCTTATAACTTTAGCAAATGGTGCTCAGGACCAGTTGACTTTTATCAGGAATATTCATTGAGCATTTGTCTCGAAATACATATAGCAACAGGCAAAAAAGATTGTAACAGGTCAGGTTGTTTTATGACCTAATGGAGATGTTGTCATGACGATAAAGAAAATTATTAATACGGCCAAAGTTCCCATCAAATATGGGCAGATGACATTGAAGATTCTGCCTTGGAGCAAGCTGAAATTTTGGCAAATGCGATGCCAATTGCGTCCCATTTGTCGTTGATGCCTGATGTCCACCCAGTGAACCAGGAAAGTTATCAATCATGTTCCCATGGAGCTGGGCGGAAGATGTCCAGAACTATGGCAAAACATGTCTTGAACATTGATGAGTGTGTAGAAACTATGAAGAATTTGGGCCTTAAATGTGATACTTCCCGCTTTGTAATAGATGAAGCCAAAGAGGCTTACAAAGATATTCATGTGGTCATGGATAACCAGCAAGACCTTGTGGACATTCTTGTCGAACAGCTTCCGTATAAGACACCAGCTATAAAGGGCTAAAAAATGAAAGATAATATCACAATCATAAGCTCAGGCAAGAATTGGCTCGAAGGAGAAGCCATTAGGCAACTTGAACAAACTGCTGCTTTGCCCGGTATGGTGCGTGCCGTTGGGTTACCCGATCTCCATCCAGGTAAAGGACATCCCATAGGTGCGGTATTTGCCAGCAAAGACATAATTTATCCCTATCTCATCGGTAATGATATTGGATGCGGTATGGCTTTGTTTAACACTAGCCTGAAAAGCCGTAAAACGAAGGCAGAGAAGCTTGCAAAACGACTACAAGGTCTTGAAACAGGTTGGGAGACGGAGAAAGCTATAGGTATGCTTGAAGATCATGGCCTTGATTCATCCCTTTCACCACTCGCTCTTGGCAGCTTGGGGGGAGGTAATCGTTTTGTCGAGTTCCAAAGCATTGTTGCCGTGAAAAACACTACTATCCTTAAAACGATGGGATTAAGTAAAGACCGACTCTGCCTACTGGTACACAGTGGTTCCCGTGGACTTGGCGAGATGATACTCCGCTGTTGATCAGCGTGCAATAATGACCCACCTACAGCATTAAACAGCGTCGAATATT
>CAZUPS010000043.1:0-34050 GCA_964621915.1 uncultured Desulfocapsa sp.
CAAGTCGTTAATTGTGATAGCAGCCATGATGATCTCCTGTGGTGGATTGTTTGTTCGAACCTTTTGTTCGTTTAGTTGCTTTTAGTGTTGCATGTGGCGTGCCAGAAGTTATGTTGTTTGATCGTTGTGCGTGTAAGTGGCCTGAATATAATGTTAAAATGTTTTGATGGTTTGCGAGTAATTATTTACGCTGGTGGATAGTTATTGTGTGCCGAACACTAAAAAATGGTTTTCGTAGTTTTGTGGAAACAGATGGGTGGGGTGTCCCAAAAGGTATATTTATATCATGTAATTCAAGGCTTCAGCGACAGCTACTGTTTTGGGAAATCGGAGATTCATCGAAGAAAATTTTATTTTGTTCAGAATTCTGTATTTTCTGGGCGGCCCCGACGCAATTTTTCTATTTGGTGTTTGATAATAACCAGAATGTTACATTTCTCTTTTGGTGTGACTTGTGTTTCATGTGAAATACAAATTGACATTATCGAAACTTCGTTGGATAATAGAATTTAATCATAAGCAGGCCAACCCTAACCATACAGGTCTAGCCCTATGGATACCTTATCCCCTCGGCAAAACAAGATTCTTGCCCTTGCTGGTAAGAATGGCAGAGTTGATGTAGAAGATTTATCTGCCACCTTCAATGTTTCCTCCCAAACCATCCGAAAAGATCTTAACCTTCTCTGTGAAAGACAGCTCCTGCAAAGAGTTCACGGAGGTGCCATTGTTGGCTCTGGTATTGAAAATGTAAGCTATGAGGCAAGGCGTTTACTCGCACCTACTGCTAAGAAAGCAATTGGTAAATATGGTGCTGAGCTGATTCCTGACAACAGCTCGCTGCTTATTAATATTGGAACAACCACTGAACAGGTCGCTCATGCCCTTAAGGATCATCGGGGGCTGCTGGTGATTTCTAATAATGTCAATGCTGTTGATATTATGAAGGATTTTATGGGGGTGGAGTTGATAATAGCCGGTGGCCAGGTACGCCGCTCGGATGGTGGGATCGTAGGTGGTGCTGCAGTCGATTTTATTAATCAGTTCAAGGTTGATTATGCCGTTATCGGCGTTTCCGCCATTGATGAAGACGGCTCTTTGCTGGATTATGATTTTAGGGAAGTTCGCGTTGCCAAAGCAATTATTAATAACGCCCGACATGTGATTCTGGTGGCGGATATAATGAAGTTTGAACGCAATGCACCGGTTCGTATTGGTCATATTTCAGAGATTGATACCATGGTGATTGATGCTGAGCCGCCTCAGAAATTCCAACAAATCTGCCAGGAGCATGGGATTCGAATAGTGATAGTCCGTAATTGATACGTTTTGATGGGAGGGAAAATAGCAAGGATATTTGATTTCACTTGAATAGGTGTTTGTTTTCGGTTACACGTAATTGTTGTGGTATGTGAAAGGGTGTTTGTGGCAATGTGAAACATTTTCATGAAGGCAATGGCTTTCAGGAAGGGAACGATTATGGATTCTCCTGTTTTTGATCTGGCCATAATTGGTGGTGGTATAAACGGTTGCGGTATCGCTCGTGACGCCGCTGGGCGTGGCTTGTCGGTTTTCCTCTGTGAACAGAATGATCTCGCCAATGGCACTTCATCAGCAAGTACCAAGTTGATTCATGGTGGCTTGCGTTATCTTGAATATTACGAATTTCGTCTGGTCAGGGAAGCGCTTCGCGAACGAGAGGTGCTTCTTAACGCTGCTCCTCACATCATATGGCCTCTTCGTTTTATACTTCCGCACCATAAAGGCCTGCGTCCTGCCTGGTTAATCCGTCTCGGATTATTTTTGTATGATCATATTGGTGGTAGAAAACTACTTCCAGGTACAAGCAGTGTTGATCTCGGGACTGATGAAGCAGGGACGCCGCTCAAGGGAGATTTTAAGAAAGGTTTTGAATACTCTGATTGCTGGGTGATGGATAGTCGTCTGGTTGTGCTTAATGCTCAAGACGCTGCTGACAAGGGCGCTGACATACGAGTGAGAACTGAGCTTATCTCAGCCAAAAGAGATAAGGGCATCTGGACCTTGAATTTGCTGGATAAAAACAGTGGTACTGAGAGCAGTATACAGGCCAAAGTGCTTGTTAATGCAAGTGGTCCCTGGCTTGATACGCTTCTTCCGCACATAACACATACCGAAACAGCTCAACATATTCGTATGGTGAAGGGGAGCCATATAATAGTTGATAAGCTTTTCGATCATAAACGGGCCTATATTTTTCAAAATGGTGATGGTCGTATCATCTTTGCAATTCCTTTTCAGGATGATTTTACTCTTATTGGGACTACCGATGTGGATTTTCAGGGCAAACCGGATGAGGTGGAGATTAATTCAGAGGAAATTAACTATCTCTGCAATGCAGCCAATGAATATTTTACCACCCAGATTTGTCCTGAAGACGTGGTTTATAGCTACTCTGGAATCAGGCCTCTTTTTGATGATGGCAAAAGTGATGCCAAGGCTGCAACCCGCGATTACGTGCTCACACTCGATACCGGGGAAGAAGATGCACCGCTGCTTTCTATTTATGGTGGTAAGATAACCACTTACAGGAAACTCGCAGAATCTGTATTGAAAAAGCTTAGTGTCTTTCTGCCGCAAATGCAGAGTCCGTGGACAGAAACAGCGAATCTTCCCGGCGGGGATTTTTCTCCTGCGTATTTTAAGGAAGAAGTTCAGAAATTAAGAATATCCTGTCCGGTTATTCTAGAAGAACACGCAACCCGACTTATCAGAACCTATGGAACGTGTGCTCATGAAATGAGCAAAGAAATCCAGACAGAAGAACAATTCGGAACCCATTTCGGTCAACAGTTATACGGTTTTGAAGTAGATTATCTTGTTGCTAACGAATGGGCACAAACAGCGGAAGATGTCCTTTGGAGACGTACCAAAACAGGGCTCTTTCTGAACGCTGACGAGGTCGCACGACTGGAAGAATATATACATCAAAAATTGATGCAACGAAACAATTCATCTTCACTAAAGGCTGAGGAATAGTAGATGCAGCTAGAGTTACGCAACGTATCAACAAAGGTTGGTGAGGAGTTTCATATCACCGACGTATCGCTTGCCTTTGAAGCAGGGACTCTGAATATTCTTTTGGGAGCAACCCTGTCTGGGAAAACATCTCTAATGCGTTTAATGGCAGGCCTTGACCAGCCAACATCCGGAAAAATATATGTCAGAGGAGATGATGTCACCGGCGTTGCGGTGCAGAAGCGCAATGTGGCAATGGTTTACCAGCAATTCATTAATTATCCCAACTTAACTGTTTATGAGAATATTGCCTCTCCTCTTCGCATCGCTAAGGCCTCTAAAGATATTATTGCTGAAAAAGTAGCTAAAGTTTCAAATCTTCTCAAACTTGACAACCTGCTGCAACGCAAACCTCAGGAACTCTCGGGTGGTCAGCAACAGCGTACTGCCCTGGCCAGAGCACTTATCAAAGGTGCTGAACTGGTACTTCTTGATGAGCCACTTGCCAATCTCGATTACAAATTAAGAGAAGAATTACGGGAAGAACTTCCACGTATATTTGCAGAAACCGGGGCAGTTTTTGTTTATGCAACAACAGAACCTTCGGAGGCTCTGCTTTTAGGCGGTAATACCGTCTCACTGCATGAAGGAAGAGTCACTCAGTTTGGTCCAACCATTGATGTGTTTAGTAAACCGGCAAATCTTATCACTGCCCGGACACTTTCAGATCCACCGTTGAACACTCTTCCTGTTACTAAGTTTAATAATAGGATGCTCTATAAGAGTCATGTTGAAATTCCTCTTCTTGGAAGTCTTCCAGATCTGCCTGACGATGACTATACTATCGCTTTCAGGCCACATCATCTCTGTTTGAGGCGGAAGTTTGATTCTGCAATAAGTGTCAAGGCGAAGGTGGTGGTCGCGGAAATCACCGGTTCTGAATCTTTTATCCATATCGATGTTGTCGGAATGCGGTGGGTTGTGCTTGCCAGAGGCATTCATAACCTTGACATAAATGAAACGATTGAGGTGTTTCTTGATCCTTCGAAATTCTATGTTTTTGATAGAAATGAGCAGTTGGTTGTCACACCGGAAACAATAGCGGATGTTTAGCAGGAGTTAACTCATGGCCAATATTACTTTAAAAGATATCGCTCATTCATATACAGGAGAGTCGGATAATCCTGAAGATTTTGCCCTGAAAAAGTTAAATCTTACCTGGCGTGATGGTGGTGCGTATGCTCTGCTTGGCCCCTCCGGCTGTGGAAAGACCACTTTACTCAATATCATCTCAGGGCTTCTCCATCCAACTAGAGGAGAGGTTCGTTTTGATGATAGAGATATTACAAATCAGCCGACAGAAGAGCGTAATATTGCCCAGATTTTTCAGTTTCCAGTTATTTACGATACAATGACAGTTTTTCAAAATCTGGCTTTTCCACTGAAAAACAGAGGCAGGAGCGGAAAGGAAATAGAACCTAGAGTCATTGAACTTGCGGGAATTCTTGGCCTTGAAAAAGATCTCTACACTAAGGCGCAGCATCTCACCGCAGATTCTAAACAGAAGATTTCCCTTGGTCGTGGGCTTATCCGTAAAAGCGTTAACGCAATCCTTTTTGATGAGCCGCTGACTGTGATAGATCCACAGCTCAAATGGGAATTGCGCTCCCAATTGAAGTTTCTCCACAAGAAATTTGGCTTCACCATGATCTATGTCACCCACGATCAGACAGAAGCGCTCACCTTTGCAGATGAAGTTATCGTTATGTATGAGGGTTCAATTGTGCAGGTGGGTACTCCGGAGGCACTTTTTGAAAAGCCGGAACATACCTTTGTTGGGTATTTCATCGGTTCTCCCGGGATGAATGTTTGCCCCTGTGAGTTACAAAAAGATCGCATTCTTGTTGAAGGTCACGAGCTTGTCCTTAACAGTACTTACGAAACTGTTGACCCATCTGCCAAGATAGAAGTTGGCATACGTCCCGAACATTTGACTCTGGCGCCTCCTGACACAAACGGTTTACCGGTTAAAATTATCAGGGTTGATGACATCGGTCGGCATAAAATCGTCCGTGTTGCCATAAAAGAGCGGGAGTTTAACATTGTTGCCTCGGATCTTTCCGAGATGACAGGGGGTATGTGCTCACTTATTTTCGATATCGATCACACCCATATGTATGTTAATGACCATCTCATTTCAGGAGAACGAAAGTGATTGCAAAACAGGTCAATCAAAAGGCATGGTTTATGGTATTGCCGGTCTTTCTGGTGGTGGCTTTCAGTGCCATTATTCCTCTGCTGACCGTGGTCAATTATTCGGTGCAGGATACTTTTGGTAATAATCAGTTCTTCTGGGTTGGAATGGATTGGTTTAGAGATCTTATCCATTCAGAGCGCTTTCACGATGCCTTTTTTAGACAGATAAGTTTTTCTGCAATTATTCTTGCCATTGAAATTCCTCTTGGTATCGTGATTGCTCTGGCCATGCCTAAAAAAGGATGGGGTGTTCCGGTCTGTCTTATCAGTATGGCTCTGCCACTGCTTATTCCATGGAATGTGGTTGGTACTATCTGGCAGATATTTGGCCGCGTGGATATTGGTCTGCTTGGTCACACTCTTGCGGCAATGGGAATTGATTACAATTATACCCAGGATCCGGTCGCCGCCTGGCTTACGATTATCGTTATGGATGTCTGGCACTGGACCAGTCTTGTGGTACTGCTCTGTTACGCCGGGCTCTGTTCAATTCCTGATGCCTATTATCAGGCAGCCAAGATCGATGGTGCCTCACGTATTGCTGTTTTTAGATATATTCAGCTGCCAAAAATGCAGCGAGTATTGCTGATAGCCGTCCTTCTGCGCTTTATGGACAGCTTTATGATCTACACAGAGCCCTTTGTAATTACCGGTGGCGGCCCTGGAAATTCTACCACCTTTATGTCCATTGACCTTGTAAAAATGGCAATCGGCCAGTTTGATCTTGGTCCGGCTGCGGCAATGTCACTTATCTATTTTCTCGTAATACTTCTTCTTTCCTGGGTTTTCTTTACAGTAATGAGCAATATCGGTGAAGAAAGCTCAAATGGAGGTTCCTGATATGCGCTGGAAATGGATGGTACCAACGGTTTATATCTTCTTTCTACTTCTTCCGATTTACTGGTTGTTGAATATGAGTCTGAAAACAAATTCGGAGATACTCTCCGTTTTCAGTCTCTGGCCGCAGAATCTTACCTTTGATAATTATCGGGTTATTTTCACTGATCCATCCTGGTATTCAGGTTACATCAACTCGATGATTTATGTGTCGATGAATGTTGTTATATCAGTGAGCTGCGCGTTACCCGCTGCCTATGCTTTTTCACGCTACAGTTTCGTTGGTGATAAACATCTGTTTTTCTGGCTGCTCACCAACCGTATGGCACCACCCGCTGTTTTTGCATTGCCTTTCTTTCAACTTTACTCATCCATCGGGCTCTTTGATACCCATATCGCGGTGGCTCTGGCTCACTGTCTCTTTAACATCCCTCTTTCAGTGTGGATACTTGAAGGTTTTATGTCTGGAATCCCCAAAGAGATTGATGAAACAGCATTTGTTGACGGCTATTCATGGCCTCGGTTTTTTGTCAAAATATTTATCCCGAATATTGCATCGGGCATCGGAGTTACCGCCTTCTTCTGCTTTATGTTTTCCTGGGTGGAACTGCTGCTGGCACGAACCCTGACAGCAGTGAATGCAAAACCGATTTCCGCTATCATGACGCGCACCGTTTCAGCCTCAGGGCTTGACTGGGGAGTGCTTGCAGCAGCCGGTATTTTGACCATTCTTCCAGGTGCTCTGGTTATCTGGTTTGTACGTAATCATATAGCCAAGGGTTTTGCCCTTGGACGTGTATAGGAGAGGAAAAGATGGATCTCAGCTGGATGGCATGGACTAAACCAACCGCCACCTTTTTTATTATTATTCTCTGTCTACTTATAAGCATGACAGTCTGGGAGATAAAGATTCCAGGCGGAGCGCCAAGGCTTGGCATACTACGATTTGAAACCACCCGGGGAGATCGGCTTTTTATTTCTCTGCTTGGTTCTGCCTTTATACATATTTTCTGGCTGGCTTTTTTCAGTCTGAGTTTGTGGTGGGCACTGGTTGTTGCCTGTATTTATGCGATTTGCGTATTTATATGGGTGTAATGTTTTATTGTTCTGCCATAATAATCCAGAATGGCAGGGAAGACGTAAACAAATAAAGGAGAAGATCTATGATTAAAAAATTTGTTACAGCAGCAGCCATGGTGGCTCTGCTGGCAGGTCCTTTATCTGCACAGGCAGGGACTCCTGAGGCAAAAAAGTGGGTTGATGCTGAATTTCAGCCTTCCACTCTTTCCCAGTCCGAACAGATGGCAGAGATGGAATGGTTTATCAAGGCAGCTGAACCATTCAAGGGTATGGAAATCAATGTTGTTTCTGAAACAATTACCACCCATGAGTATGAGTCTAAAACCCTTGCGAAAGCATTTACTGAGATTACCGGAATCAAGGTTAATCATGATCTTATTGGTGAAGGTGATGTTATTGAAAAACTGCAGACTCAAATGCAGTCCAATAAGAACATCTATGATGCCTATATTAATGATTCTGATCTGATCGGAACACATTTCAGATATCAGCAGGCGGTTTCTCTTACCGATTGGATGGCAGGTGATGGCCAGGATGTAACAAATCCAGGACTTGATTTAGATGATTTTATTGGACTTTCTTTTACCACAAGCCCCAGTGGAGAACTGTATCAGATCCCTGATCAGCAGTTTGCCAACCTTTACTGGTTTCGCTATGATTGGTTTAAACGTCCTGAACTGAAGAAACAGTTTAAAGAGATCTACGGCTATGAGCTTGGTGTTCCTGTAAACTGGTCTGCCTACGAAGATATTGCTGATTTCTTTTCTAATAAAGTGAAAGAGATTGACGGCAAACGTGTCTATGGCCATATGGATTACGGTAAAAAAGATCCATCCCTTGGCTGGCGTTTCACCGATGCCTGGTTATCAATGGCAGGAGCCGGAGATAAGGGTATTCCAAACGGACTTCCCGTTGATGAATGGGGGATTAGAGTTGAAGGGTGTAATCCTGTTGGTTCCTCAGTTGAGCGTGGTGGTGCAACAAATGGCCCTGCTGCTGTTTATGCTCTTACAAAATATATTGACTGGATGAAAAAATATGCGCCACCAGAGGCTGCTGGTATGACATTCTCCGAAGCTGGACCTGTTCCTGCTCAGGGTGGCATTGCTCAGCAGATTTTCTGGTATACAGCGTTCACCGCCGATATGGTAAAACCCGGTATCGCGGTTGTTGATGAAAACAATATGCCTAAATGGCGTATGGCACCATCCCCTCATGGCCCTTACTGGCAGGAAGGTATGAAGCTTGGGTATCAGGATGCCGGATCATGGACCTTGATGAAATCAACTCCGGTTGATCGTCGTAAAGCTGCCTGGCTTTATGCACAGTTTGTTATCTCCAAAACCGTTAGTTTGAAGAAAACGCATGTTGGTCTCACCCCAATTCGTGAAAGCGATCTTTGGGATGAATCCTTTACCAAACGTGCTCCGGAACTTGGTGGCTTGATTGAATTCTATCGCAGCCCTGCCCGTGTTCAGTGGACACCAACTGGAACCAACGTTCCTGATTATCCAAAACTGGCACAACTCTGGTGGCAGAATGTTGCAGATGCAGTAACTGGCGACAAAACTCCACAGGGAGCCATGGATAGCCTTGCTCAACAACAGGATAAGATTCTGCAGCGTCTTGAACGTGCAAATGTTCAGGGTGAGTGTGGACCGAAGCTGAATAAGAAACAGGATGCATCTTACTGGTTGAACCTTCCCGGTTCTCCTAAACCAAAACTTGCCAACGAGAAACCTCAGGGTGTGACCGTTGACTATGACGAACTTGTCAAAAGCTGGGCTGCTGCGAAGAAATAAGTAGCCGCACAATAGGTGACCACTTCAGTTCTTTGCAGTGGTTATGTAGGATCCCAATAAAAACAGGTTGACGATTCCCATCGCAACCTGTTTTTATTCTTTGCAGTTTTGCACCTCTTTCAACAATAGAACCCACCAGTTTATACACCAGTTGGCGGAGTCTTTACTCAAGGAGAAATCACAATGCCCGCGTATATACTCGCAATTGATCAAGGGACTACCTCCAGTCGAGCGATTATTTTTAATGATCAACTTGAAATAGTTGCACAGGCCCAACAGGAATTTGAACAATTTTTTCCTCGTTCTGGCTGGGTGGAACATGATCCGGAGGAAATCTGGTCCACAACTCTTGCTACCTGTAAACAGGCTCTGGAAAAAGCCGATCTGTCTGCCTCTGATATTGCTGCCATTGGCATCACCAACCAGAGAGAAACAACCATCGTCTGGGATAAAGAGACAGGCAAAGCAATTCACAAAGCCATTGTATGGCAGGATCGCAGAACCGCCGACTTTTGCAAAGAATTAAGTACAGATGGGCATGACCAGATGATCACCTCTAAGACGGGTCTTCTTCTTGATTCCTATTTCTCAGGAACAAAAATCAGATGGATACTCGATCATGTGGAGGGTGCAAAGGAAAAGGCGCAGCAAGGTAAACTTCTGTTTGGAACCATAGATACATTCCTTCTCTGGCGCTTGAGTGGTGGTAAAGAACATGCAACTGATGCTACAAATGCCTCCCGCACCATGCTCTATAATATCCACGACAATATTTGGGATAAGGACATTCTGCAGCTTCTTGATATCCCGGAAGCCATTCTGCCTGAAGTAAAAGATTCATCTGCCGACTTTGGTGTGTGTGACAGCTCTCTTTTTGGATCCGAAATTCCAATACGAGGCATAGCGGGTGATCAGCAGGCAGCACTTATTGGGCAGGCATGTTTTGAACCCGGAATGATTAAATCAACATACGGTACTGGCTGTTTTGTGGTTCTTAATACTGGCCAGGAGGCCGTTGTATCAAGTAATAAATTACTCACAACCATCGGTTACAGATTGAATGGGGTTACTACCTACGCTCTTGAAGGATCTATCTTTGTTGCAGGGGCAGCTGTTCAATGGCTGCGGGATGCAATGGGACTCATTGAAACTGCTTCGGATATTGGTGAGCTTGCACGACAGGCAGATGTTAATCAGGATGTCTTTCTTGTTCCTGCTTTTACAGGGCTTGGAGCACCACACTGGGACCCTGATGCCCGGGGAGCAATTTTTGGGATCACAAGAGCAACAGGCCCTGCGGAGCTTTCACGGGCAGCTCTTGAATCCGTCTGTTATCAAACACGGGATCTTCTCGATGCAATGCGTGGCGACGTAACCGGGCATGGAGACACTGTCTTGCGCGTGGATGGCGGTATGGTAGCATCTAACTACACCATGCAATTTCTGGCCGACATCCTCGACGCTCCGGTGGATCGGCCAAAAGTACTTGAAACAACAGCAGTGGGAGCAGCATATCTTGCTGGACTTTATGAGGGAGTTTTTCCAAAACCTGAAGACTTTAGCACCAGCTGGCAACATGATAAACGCTTTTTTCCAGCTTTGGATGAAGAACTACGGATCAGAAAGTACAATGGCTGGAAGGATGCTGTTTCTAGAACAGTAAGCATACGTTAATTACGTTTTTGGTTTGGTTGTGGTTCAAAACCTCTACCAAATCAAAACGGCTGTATGGTACACCCGGCCCGATTCGAACGGGCGACACCCAGGTTCGAAGCCTGGTGCTCTATCCAGCTGAGCTACGGGTGCATGTAACTACTTACAAAGATTTTGCAAATATGGTCTGAAATAAGTAATCTACTCTGACGGGATTGTCAATTTCTACCCGCCGCAGGTAATCCGAATAGTTTCTGCTTTTTCTGCAATTCCTTTCTTTAACACTTCATGGTTGTAGGCGGCAATCACATCACGGCGTTTCAGCATTCCCACAACCCATTTATTTTCAAGATCTTCCACAACCGGAATTTCTTCAATTCCTTTGACGTCGAAGAGCTGCATGGCGGTGTAGAGGGAGTCATCCGGTGTCAGCATAATAACATCTCTACTGCAGATACCACCTACCAGGTAGCAGACGCGCTCTTCTTCGGCTCTGTGCAAAATATTCTTTACATCCTGCATGGAAATAATACCGGTCATTCTGCCGGAATCATCAACAACAGGAAAGTAAAAGCTGCTCTTTGCCATTCGGAATATTTCCAGAAGGTGGTTAATGTTTGCACGCTCTGAAATAAAATCAACATCTTCAGTGATTGCTTTACCAACTCGGACGGACTTCATGATTGCCGCCTCTCTTCCTTCATGGATGTCAATACCTTCCCGAGTAAAATCAACTGTATCGATAGAGTCGTGGTTAAACTTTTTGGAAACCATAACACCGATAATCGAAGTTATCATGATGGGGATAATAATAAGATAATTTCCTGTCATCTCAAAAAGAAGAAAGATGGCAGTCATGGGGGCGTGGGTGGCAGCGGCAAGAAAGGCCCCAATTCCAACGGTTGCGTAAGCACCTGGATCTGCAGTCAAAGATGGAAGGATCAGGTTTGCAACGTGCCCAAAACATCCACCGATCATGGCCCCGATAAAAAGAGATGGCGCAAAGACTCCACCTGCGCCGCCGGATCCAAGGGTGATGGAAGTTGCAAAAATCTTCATAAAAACAAGAATAAAAAGAATGGATATAGCCCCTTCACCATTGAGTACGCTTTCTATAAAATGATATCCATCTCCCATGATCTGAGGATAGGCCATCGCCATGCATCCAATGAAAAAGGCACCAGTGATGGGCTTGATCTGTGGGTGGATAGGTAATGCTTCGTATTTATCACGGACCCAGTAAAAAACACGAATGTAAAAGACGGCGATTAATCCTATTATAATAGCAAGCAGAATGTAGAGCGGTATTTCCACAAAGGGATTTACCATAACATAGTGAGGAATAGGGAATGCGGGAATTTCACCATAATATGCCCTGGTAACAACGGTGGAAATAGCGGACGCAATAACAAGAGCAGCAAAGGAGGAGATTTCAAAGCTTCCAAGAAGAACAATCTCCGAAGCAAAAAATATTCCGGCAATGGGGGCATTAAACATACCAGCAATACCACCTGCGGCACCTGCGGCAATATAAACCTTCATCCTGCTTCCGGATACTCTGAAGAATTGCCCTACCTGAGATCCTGCTGCGCCGCCAATGGCAGCAATTGGGCCCTCAACACCGGCGGAGTTTCCTGTTCCTATGGTGAGGGCAGTGGTGACAATTTTAAGAACAATGGTTCGTCCCTTAATATAACCGCCTTCAAGGTTTACTTTACGCAGAAATTTCGTGAAGCCATAACCGTTTACTTCTCCTGGGAAAAGTAGTGAAATGGGGATCAAAAGAACCATACCGGCCATGGGGATAAGAGGTAGCAGCAACAGGTGCCATCCGCCCTGTTCTATGCCAAGCAATTCCTTACCGCCCCCCATAAATAGAGCATCTACCCAGTGAACAATAGTTCGAAAAACGATATTGCAAAGACCAGCCAACAGGCCGATAACAGAGGCAATAATCATCATTCCGGTATTTTCGCCGGGCATGAATTTTCGAAGATTTGCTTTCATTGTTTTTTAGGCACCTTGCAGCCTACCAGTGCAGCCTGTTTAAGGAAGAAATCATCTGTCATTCCAGCTATATAGTCGCAAGCCATGGCTGCGGGAGTATGTGACGCCAGGTAGGGTGCGTCCATGTCGGTCATGATATCTATCGACTTGGCAGTCTGTCCATTTTTCAGTTGTTCAAGGTAATGGGTAAAGAGTGTTCGGTAACAATTTTGGACAAGGGGTAGGTTTGTTTTTGTTTTGGGGTGAAGGTAGATGTTTTTGTAGTTGAACGATTTTAGTTCCTTAAGGAGGTCGGAAATTTTGTTGGAAAATCCGATATAGCCTTTTTCCCTATTGTTGTCGGCGGGGATAAAACTATTGCTTATAAGGTCAGTCACCAGGGTGTAGACAATTTCTCCATTGCTGGTACCTAGCTGTTCACTGCATAATTTAGGGATATCGCTGCGTCGAATAAGCTTTAGCAGGATGGCGTCCTCTATATCTCTTCCTATATAGGCAACCGTATCAGCCATACGTACCACACACCCTTCGAGTGTCATGGGGGCGAGTTTGTATTTTGGGTCTGATTTCTTTTTGTCAATCTCCTTGTCAAAGGATGAGAAATCTTTTGCAGGGCCTGGTGTTATACGGTTTGCATGGATTTCCCCATCATGACAAAGGATGCCATCCAGGGTTTGTAGGGTGAGGTTCCATCCCCGTCCCTTCCGCTCAAGATGGTTGAGGAATCGAACAGATTGAATATTATGCTGAAAAGGTGGAAGGTCGTGTTCGATGCAGAGTTCTGCCAGAAAATTTTCTCCATCATGGCCAAAGGGGGCGTGGCCAATATCGTGGCCAAGGGCGATTGCTTCGATCAAGTCTTCATTCAGTTCCAGGAAACGGCCGATGGTCCTGGCTATTCGTGATACGAGCTGAACGTGGAGCACCCGGTGGGTAATATGGTCGTTTGAGACCAGGCAAAATACTTGTGTCTTGTCAATATAGCGAGTGTAGGCACGGGAATGAATGATACGATCAGCATCGAGACTAAAGGCCTGACGGTAGCCAGTGCGATCCTCTGTTTTGCGCCGTATGGCTTCCACTGAACAGGTTGCCGCAGGAGAGAGTCTTTCCTTCTCCGCTCTGTTCAAGCGGTCGAGCGTGGGGAGAAGGCTGCTATGTGAACTCGATGCCTGCATTGCTGTTTGTTGGGGGGATAAAAACAATAATTTAAAAGTAAAAAGGCCGAGACATTCAGGCCGAAAGAAAATATTATACCAGACTAAATGGAAAAAGCACGTTTAGACGTGCTAGTCCTGTGAATAATGGTTTTTTTCCCATGAGAGTGTGTTAGAATCTGCGAAATTTTTGATTGTATACTATCCATTGATACAGGAGAATGTTGGTGATAATTTCCATAGAATATTGCACTAAATGAAATTATAAGCCCCGTGCTTCCAGGTTGGAAGGGGAGTTGAATAAAACGTTTGGCGCTGATGTTGAGTTGATCGCTTCAGATGGCGGTGTCTTTGAAATTGTTGTTGATGGTAATTGTGTGTTTTCCAAGAAAACACTGAATCGCTTCCCTGAAGAAGGTGAAGTTGCAGGGTTGATTCAAGGTTGATACTGGCAGGGAGTTATTGTTTTTTAGTTTGTAAATTACAAGACGAGACACATTCATCGCAGTTGTTTCTTTTGGCCCCGCTTTTACAGTAATCAGCAAACCCCTGAAGCAGGTCATCTCCGCCTCTTGGACATATTTGCAGGAAATCAATAAAGGAAATCATTCGTTGAATGACTTCGGGTGGCGCTGCATGTTCTACTTTGCAGGCACCATCCTCTGCAGTTTTTTGATCAATGGCGAGTACTTCGATAAAAAAGCGTTTTAAGGCATTGTGGCGGAAAATAACATCTTCTGCCGTTTTTTTACCGAGGGGAGTGAGAGTGATGGGCTCGTAAGGGGCGTAATGAATAAGGCTTTTCTTGGAAAGAGTACGAAGGGCCTCTGTTACTGACGCTCTGCTGACACTGAGGCTGGTTGCAATATCTTTACTTCTGGCAACCTGCTTTTTGGTGATGATATGATATATTGCTTCAATATAATCTTCCAGGCTGGCACTGAGAGAAACTGTCTGGTTAGGCATAGTCGATTTATCTCTTAGAATTCGATTTGGGTAGCCGTTGGAAACCTAGTAAAAGTTCTATTAAAATACCCTTGTTTGTTGACATCGTCAAGTTTGATAGTGATTGAACCGTGTATATGTGTAAAAAATAAAAATGCTCTGTGAATTAAAAATAGATAACCTTGCTCTGATCGAGAGTCTTCATCTTGATTTATGTGGCGCTGGCAGTAATGGTTTGGTCGTAATGACCGGTGAAACCGGTGCCGGTAAATCAATCATGCTTCGTGCCATCCATCTGCTTACCGGTGGCAGGGCATCTGCTGACTGGATTCGAAGTGGAGCAGAACAGTGTACGGTGGAGGCTCTTTTCGAGATATCTCCCGAGAACAATCCGCTGCAGGAAATAGTTGTTAAACAGGGGATAGATTGTGAAGAAGCCCTTGTTATGAAGCGAGTGGTGAATAACAAGGGGAGAAGTCGAATGTATATTAATGGCTCTCCTGCTACCTCAAAAATGGCTTCGGAACTAGCAGTTAACCTGCTGAATGTCGCCAGCCAGCACGATCATCAACAGCTTCTGCAACCATGGTTTCATCTGGACTTTCTTGATACCATGGGAGAAACTTGGGCTCTTCGTAAAGAGTTTGATGAGGTTTTTGGCAGGTGGCAAAAAAAACGTGAGGAGTTGCAACAACTGCAACAACAGGAACAGGAAAAGGAACAGCGCAAAGATTTTTTGAAGCATCAGCTCAAGGAAATTCAGGATGTGGAACCGGTTCCAGGGGAAGATGAAGATCTGAGTGAAGAAAAGAAACGGTTGAAAAGTGCTGACACCTTGATCAAGACCAGTACGAAATCGCATAAATTGTTGGAATATTCCCTGCTCGATGGTCTGATTCAGATTCGTATGGATATGAGTCAGGTCGCTGAACTTGATAGTAATGCCAAAGAGTTGGCAACGGAGCTTGCAGGGTTTAGTTATCAGGCAGAAGATTTGGTGGTAAAGCTCCGTGAATATAGAAACTCTTTGACAAATGACCCATTTCGACTCGATGCTGTAAATGAACGCTTAAATGAATTGCAGGGCCTGAAACGAAAATATGGAAATACGCTTGAAACTGTGATTCAGTTTGCAGAAGATGCTGAGGCGGAACTGCAACAGATAAAAAATCTGGACAGGGCAATGGCGGAAGCCGAGGCTGAGGTACTTGCACTTGAAAAAAAGCTCTGCCATGTAGCTGGAACTCTAACCAAAAAAAGAAAAAAAACAGCGACAATACTTGAACAATCCATGGGTAATGAGCTAGCATCCCTTGCATTTAATCAATCCGGCCTGGAGGTGCACTTCCAGGAACACGATGAAAGTGTGGATGATTTGCGACGTGGTGGCTGGGATAAAGTGGAGTTCTTTTTCTCGGCAAATCCAGGAGAGCCTGTGCGTCCCCTTGTGAAAGTGGCATCTGGTGGCGAGCTTTCCCGTCTTATGTTGGCCTTTAAATGTTTGCTGGCAAGGAAGGATATGGTGGAAACAGTCATTTTTGATGAAGTGGATGCAGGAATTGGTGGAGAGGCGGCAGAGGCTGTTGCCCGAAAAATTCAGGAATTATCAACTCATCATCAGGTTTTTTGTATTACCCATTTGCCACAGATTGCCGCTCGGGGAAATAGCCATTTTCTTGTGGAAAAAGGTGTGGAAGATGGTCGTACCCAATCGGGCATTAATCTTCTTTCTCCTTCGCAGCGTGTGGATGAAGTGAGTAGGATGCTTGCTGGAGAGTCTGTGTCCGATCAAACACGAGCCTGGGCAGAAGAACTGCTGGCAAAAGGAATGGTGGCAATATGAAAGAACAGATAACAGCACTTTCCCTTTTTTCAGGCGGCTTGGATTCCATCCTTGCTACTAAACTGGTGGCATCTCTAGGTGTTCGAGTAGTTGCGGTAAAGTTTGTGACACCTTTTTTTGATTATGAATTGCTCGCCGATCCTGAAAAATACTCGCAGGAGATGATGGAGAAGTATGGAATTGAAGTCGTTCTCCGTGATATTAGCCATAATTATCTTGATTTACTACATAATCCGTCACATGGCTTTGGCAAAAACTTCAATCCCTGCGTTGATTGCAAGATTTTAATGTGTAGTCGTGCAAAAGAGTTGATGAAAGAATATGGGGCATCTTTTCTGATAAGTGGAGAAGTTCTTGGACAGCGCCCCATGTCCCAGCGTCGTGATACTTTAAGGGTTATTGAGCGTGATTCAGATAATGACGGACTATTGTTGCGTCCGCTTTCTGCACAGCTTATGGATCCGACAATTCCAGAAACAGAGGGTTGGATTGATCGGGAGAAGCTGCTTAATTTTAGCGGCCGTGGACGATCAAAACAGATACAGCTTGCTGCTGATTATGGTGTAACGGACTTTCCGGCACCTGCGGGTGGTTGCATTCTTGCCGATCCAATTCTTAGCACCAGAATAGAAAAAATATATAGTGGTAAGTTTGTTATTAAGGCTAGTGAGATTACCATAACTGATGTTCGTTTTTTATTGCTTGGTCGACAGTTTATTTTACCCGATGGATTTTGGTTGATTCTTGGTCGTAATGAACAGGAGAACGACAAATTGACCGGGTTGGTCGAAGAAGAGGATATTTTGTTGCACATGCCTGATCGGCCCGGGCCGACTGCTTTATTACGCAATGCTAAATCCCGTCTTTTATCTTGTGACGAGAAGGATAAAACACTTTCAGAAGCAGCTGGGCTTGTTGTTCGATATGGAAAAAAACGTGTAAATGATCCCGGGGAAAAAGTGGCTATCAACGGCTTTGAGGAAAAATGCAGCCTAACGGGGCATGCTACCAGCGAAGAATTGCGTGCAGCTTGGATGGTAAAGACGTGATGAGTTGGTAAAAAAGCAACCACTGGCTAGCTTGCGTAACACTGTTTTTTTTGGTAAACGTCATGGGCTAAATGCAATTATCAACTCAATTTCATGATTTGCAACAGCGAAGCAGATGGCGGTTTTTTGAGACGCAATTAGTAGAGGATTAATAGATGATATTAGCCTTTATTACCAGAATAATTGGATTAAGTGGTTCGTATATGGCAGAGTTTCTTCTGGAAAAAGGATCTATGGTTAAATTGTTATTGTGATGCTAAAAAAAGTTACAGCATTGTTCCATTTGATATGGGCCAGACGAGGTTTGATTGGCTCCATGGCAGCAAGGGACGTAAAGGCACAATATGTAGGCTCGTCATTGGGGATTTTATGGACAATTATTCATCCCGTCGTTATGATAAGTGTATTCTGGTTTGTATTTAGCATAGGCTTTAAAGCCAAGCCTATGAACGATGTTCCATTTGTGGTTTGGCTGACAGCAGGACTTGCTCCCTGGTATTTTTTTTCTGAAATTATCAGTGGTTCGACTGGATTAGTGGTTGCGAATGCACACCTTGTTAAACGAACCATTTTTTTTCCACAGATACTTCCAATTGTAAAAATTCTGGCAGCCTTGGTTACGCATACAGTTTTTCTTGCTGTATTGATTTTTCTCCTTGTTTTTCAACAACAACCTTTTTCGCTGATGTTTTTTCAGGTATTTTACTATCTTGCCTGCTTAATAGTTTTGGCACTCGGGATATCCTGGGCAACGTCAGCTTTAAATGTTTTTCTCCGTGATATCGGACAATTAGTTACCGTTGCCCTTCAGGTTGGATTTTGGGTGACACCCATTTTTTGGGACATCCAGATGATGTCTGAAAAAACTCAATGGTTTCTTAAGCTTAATCCGGTTTACTATATTATTCAGGGGTACCGAGATTCTTTTATCTCCTTTGTCCCATTTTGGCATCATCCCTTATATACGTGCTATTTTTGGTTAGTGGCGGGCATATTATTGATTGCTGGAGCCCTTATTTTTAAACGACTGAAACCACAGTTTTCCGATGTACTGTAAAAAAGGTAATGCTATGAATGACACAGCGATATCGGTTTCTCATTTGTCAAAACAGTATTATCTATACAAGCGTCCTATCCACCGTGTTCTTGAGAGTTTTCATCCCTTTGGACGCAAGTATCATACAGCTTTTGATGCCCTTACAGATGTTGATTTCACGGTACATCGTGGTGAATCAATTGGAATCATAGGGAGAAATGGATCAGGTAAGTCGACACTGCTGCAAGTAATATGTGGTAATTTACAAGCAACAGGAGGGGCTGTGCAAGTCAATGGAAGAATCTCAGCACTTTTGGAACTTGGTGCTGGCTTTAATCCTGAATTCACTGGTCGTGATAATGTGTATTTAAGTACAGCTATTCTTGGACTCAGTAGACAAGAAACAGATTCTCATTTTGGACAGATCGTTGATTTTGCTGATATAGGAGAATTCATTGATAGGCCGGTAAAAATGTATTCCAGCGGGATGTATATACGACTGGCATTTGCTACCGCCATTAGTGTTGAGCCTGAAATACTTATCATTGACGAAGCTTTGGCAGTGGGAGATATCTTTTTTCAGCAGAAATGCATGGAGCATATGAAAAAGATGATGCAGGGGTGCACTATTATTTTGGTGAGCCATGATATGCACGCAGTTAGTAATATGTGTAATCGTGTTTTAGTCTTGGATCATGGAAAAGTAGTTTATGAGGGACTTCCCCCGGAAGGTGTCACAAGGTATACAAAACTTATCCATAGTCAACAATCTCCACTACCTGATTCTGAAGATCGTGAAAAGCTGTTACCTGAAGAAGTAATTCAAAATGTAACTTCTCTGATACCGGATTTTGGGTCATGGTTGAATGTCAGGGCAGAGGATCGTGGCGGAGCCGGTGAAGTTGCTATTATCAGGGTATCAGTGACTAAAAGTGGATTTCCCGTAGCAAATATCCAGGAAGGAGAAAAAGTTACACTCCGCCTTTTGGTCCACAGTAAGAAAATAAAAGATCAACTTATATTTGGCTATACGGTTAAAGACAGGATTGGTAATGCAATTTTTGGTGAAAATAGCTTGTGTCTTGATATCTCGAGCCTTTCACTGACGGCAGGATACTCTGTTGTTGAGTATCATTTTATCTGGCCCCAAGTCTATCCTGATAATTACACAATTACTGTGGGTATTGGAGAGGGGACGCATCCATTAAGTCATGCTGTTCAATGCTGGGCTCATGATATTGTTTCTATCGCTGCTGTCACTCCCGGTATAGCTGTGCATGGAATGTTCAATAATCCTGTCGAGCAAATCACTATAATGGATGTTGATACCAAGAGCAGTACAGATTGATGGAGAGTTGGATAATAGGACATACTTCACCAGATACAGTATGTGAATATTTGCTTGGGAAAAAGGGTTCAGATCCTGGGCAGGTATACTGTTTTGACTATTTTGATACGCTCATTGTTCGTGATATTCAGCCTGAGTTTACGAAGCAGCTAGCCGCCCGGTTACATGCCCAGTTGCTCAATAGTTCTATACCTGCAGAAGAACTTTATTCAATTCGTCAGGCACTTGAAAAAGAGTTATGCCAGCAGAGTGTGGAAAAAGGTGGGGAATTAGAATTTTACCTGACTGATTTTGCCCCGCAATATTATCAAGTCTTGCAATCAAACAATGTCAGTGCACTGGAGTTTATTTCTGAGGATAATTTCACAAAAAGTATTCTGGATATTGAAACGGCTGTTGAACTGGCTGTGCAGTGTCCTTGCACCGAAAGTATTCAATTATTAAAGAGTTTAAAAGAGCAGAATGTTACAACAGTTTTGATTTCAGATTTCTATCTTCCCGGCAGCCATTTTGAAAAGCTATTGCGCTATTTTGATTTATACAATCTGTTCGATCATGTTTATATCTCTTCAGATCACCGGATAGCTAAAGGTTCTGGTAGGATGTATACGAAAGTATGCGATGATCTGAATTGTCACCCTCGGCAGGTCACAATGATAGGCGATAATCCGCATGCTGATATTGCCATGGCTAAAGAACAAGGTGTGCGTGCAATTCATCTAAGCAATCCGGAACGCCAGAAATATTATAGTGGCTGGAACGCTGAAACTCTTACTGACACAAAATTTCGTGAAAATCGGTTTGCTGCTGCAATCCCGACACAAGGCGTGTTCCCGGAAATGGCTACAACTTTGTGGCTTTTCACGAAACGGTTATTCGAGGAACTGATTGAAAGAAATATTCACGATGTCTTCTTTTTTTCTAAAGAGGGAGAACATTTAAAAAGAATATTTGACCGGCTGCAGGATGAAATATATGGAAATGCCAGGGTAAAGAGTCATTACCTTTTGGTGTCTCGAAAGGCGACCTTTCTAGCGTCTTTGCGTCCTCTTGAGCAGGAAGACTTCTCGCGTCTGTTTTTGCATTACAGGGATATTTCATTACGTGATTTCCTGTTAAGTCTCAATCTTGAAGAATCTGTTGCCGGCGAATTATGCTTGGAACTGGAGCTTGATTTTCAACTGAGGGTAGCAGATCTGCAAAGTAGTTCTGAATTTAAAATTCTTATTCAATCTGAACAATTTCGAAATGAATATGAAAGACTCCGTGAACAGCAACGATCAAATTTTATACATTATTTGGAATCCTTTGGTGTGGATTATGTTGAGAATGGATTGACCATTGTTGATGTTGGTTGGAAAGGAAGTATTCAGGATAATGTATATCATATTTTGGAAGAGAAGGTTGCGTTACAAGGCTTTTTTATTGGATCTCTTATTGCTACGGAACTGACAGAAAATAATTGTAAAAAAGGGCTGGTGTTTGATGATAGCCCTCAATCGACACCATTTTTCCATGTATACAATAATAATCGTTCTCTGTTTGAAATGATTCTTGGTGCATCCCATGGGAGTGCTGACGGTTATTTTACGAGAGAACAGTATGAACAGTTACCTAACGGACATCAACGTACTGTGCAGAAATCATTTTTTGTTCGTGATGAAGAAATTTGTGTGACTACGCTGGATTTCCCTGAAGAGAGGAAGTTGTATAAGGAGCGGATTGAGCCATTACAAAAGGCAAGTTTAAGTGCCGTAACTCTGATGAATAAAAACTATATTCTGTCCGGATGTACTGCTCCCGATTTTTCCTGGTTTGCATGTCAGCATGCCCGCATGGTGTTTACCCCTTTAAAAATAGAAGTCGACTTTTTTGAACAGCTGTATCATCTGGAAAATTTTGGTATTTTTGAATACACGAACTTTTTGGCAGGTGACAGGCTTTCGCCGATACAACGACTTAAGAATTTGCGGAATGTTCTTAGGGATCCTTCGATTTTAGAATCAGGTTTTTGGCCCCCAATAATTCTCCGACGTTTGGGGCTTGATTTCTACCGTCATCTTGATGGACGAAAGAGATTGCGAAAACAGTTTTACGGTGGTGGAAAACAATCTTGATATGACTGCATTACTCTCCCAAATACCCAATAGTTATTCACTGTTGTTATCGGGGGCACTTTTACTGACCGGATGTATAGTTTTTTATAGATACGGTACCGGAAAAGTGAATAAGATATGTTTTAGTGTAGTTACTTTTTTGTATATTATCCTATTTGCAACGTATAAAGTAGCGGATTATTTCACTGGTAATGGCATCGATCAGGCTACAATTATACAGTTGAAATTCGGCCTGAAAGGGGCGGCATTTGGGGCGTATAAACCACTAGTAGCTATTACATCTGGCGTTTTACTGATTAGTCTTATTCTGTTGGCTCTGTTTGTTTTTAAAACTCAAGCCAAAAAGAAGAGTGGAGGATTGTTAAAAGGTCTTTTGGCTTATGTTTTATTGTTTGTTGCTGTGGTTGTAAATCCTGCATTGATAAATATTTACAATTTACCAGTGGGAACATTTATTCCTTCAAGAGCATCTAGTGATTCCACAGTTGCCGAATTTTACAAGTATTATAAAAACCCACTATTGCAGTCTATTTCTAAAGAACATAAAAATCTTGTTTTTATCTATGCTGAAAGCCTCGAGCAAGCATTTTTTAATGAAGATGTATTCCCTGATCTTGTTCCAAGGTTAAAGGCAGTTGGAAAAAAGAGTCTAAATTTTAGTAATATGCATATGGCACCTGGCACAGGTGGCACTGTGTGGGCGATATCTGCCAGTATGTGCGGTTTACCACTTTTTTTGCCAAATATTTCAATTTTAAATCAAGGAAGTAAAGAATTCCTGCCGAATGCAACCTGCCTTGGAGATATGCTTAAAGATGAAGGATATTACTTAACGTACTACGGTGGTGCCAGCTTAGAGTTTACAGGAAAAGGACGTTTTTTCAAAAGTCATGGTTTTGATGGTGTATTTGGTAAGAATGAACTCATTCCTTTACTTGAGGACCAGGAATATCTCAATTTTTGGGGGCTTTACGATGACTCATTGTTTGATATTACTTATAAACGGTTTTTGGAATTGTCGGAAAAAGATGAAAAATTTGGTTTGGTTATGCTAACGGTTGATACCCATTCACCCGGGTATTCTTCAAAATCATGCGATGATCTCTCGTACAAAGATGGCTCGAGTAAGCATTTGAACTCTATTGTATGTGCAGATTATTTGATAAATGAGTTTATTAATAAAATTGTAGAATCTCCTTATGCTTCACAGACTGTGATTGTCTTAGCCTCTGATCATCTTAATTGGAATGATGCACCAGCAGCAGATCTTTTGAAGAAGGCAAGAAGTGGGCGGAAAAATATCTTTATGATTATTGAGCCAGGTGTGGATAATGTTGAAGAAATTACTACCAGAGGCACAGCATATGATATTGGACCTACTCTTTTGCCATTTCTCGGTTACTCAGGGCAAATCGGTCTAGGCCGTGATTTAATAGAGAAGAATGACGAATCAACGCAAAAGGAAAGAGCTTATATTCAAAGTAGACTCTATCCTTGGAAATCTGAAATATTAAAGTTTTGGGGCCAACCCAGAATTAGAAAATCAATATCAGTTGATATTGCCGCAAAAAAAATATTAATCGACAGAAAAGAGTATAAGGTTCCAATTTTTATTGAGCTCACTAGTGGGTTTGAGACTGCACTATTATTTGGTTTTAACAATGGACTCGATAAGCATTTAGGGCAAATGGAATCGACCATTAAATATTTGATGGTTGGTGAATGCCAATATATCAAGGTAATAGACGATAGGCTTTCCACAGATGAAGGTACGCCAATAGCCGGAGATGGCTTATGCATTATTACGGGTAATAAGGATAGATATTTTTTTAAAGAAAAATTAGAAAGGAATACCAGTTACAACATGTCTGAATTGCGAACCATGTTAGAAATGGAAACAATTTCTGTCACCTCCTTGTAGGTAATTAATGAAACAATCCTTTTTAAAGATAGCCTTTCTTCTTGGGTCTCCTGACATTAATGGGGGAACGTATGTTATTTTTGAACATGGTTCCCGGCTACAAAAACTTGGGCATCGTGTCACCTTGATAACTGAAGGGGTCATTGATCCTTTGAGACATGCCTGGCATCCAGGAGCTTCTGAGTTAGAATGGTTGACACTTGAAGAGGCATCTCATGAACAATTCGATATTGTGCTTGCAACCTGGTGGCAGAGTCCTTTTTTGCTTCAGCAGCTCAACGCTTCTCATTTTGTTTACTTTGTACAATCTATCGAAAGTCGTTTTTTTGAAGAGGAAGATCCGACAGATCATGAACTGCGAATTCTGGATATATGGAAAGATTACTGTGAGTCAACGTATTCATTGAATTTACCGGTGATTACTGAGGCTGAGTGGATAAAGACTTATTTGTACGATAATTATAACAGGGATGCCTTTCTTGTACGGAATGGTGTTCGTAAAGATATTTATCAAAAAAATGGGCCCACTGTTTCTACACGTATAGAGGGAAAATTACGTGTACTTGTTGAAGGTCCTGTTGATGTTTTCTACAAAAATGTTCCTAAATCCATTGATATTTGCTGTCAAGCAGGGGTTGATGAGATTTGGTTGTTAACGTCTTCTGATGTTGAATCTTTTCCCGGAGTGGATAGAGTTTTTTCCAGGGTTCCGATACATGAAACACCTGAAATTTATCGATCTTGTGATGTTCTGGTCAAGCTGAGTTATATCGAAGGAATGTTTGGTCCACCCCTTGAAATGTTTCACTGTGGTGGAACCGCAATTATCTACAATGTGACAGGGCATGATGAGTATATTGTCCATGAGAAGAATAGTTATGTAGTTGAAAGGGATAATGATCAGCAAATTGTTGACTATCTTAAACAGTTGCAAAGGGATCCTCAGAAACTGGAGCGTTTGAAGGCAGGGGCTTGTAATACGGCAGATTCCTGGCCTGGTTGGGATAAAGCGTCATTATTATTTGAAGAGACTTTAAAACAAATCCACCAGCAGGCACCTGTAGGCAGTAACTATTTGACGAAACATATAGAAGAATTAGTCGTAAGGAAGAATAACAGTCTAAAAGTCAGAGAAATTGAACGATTCCAGTTGCGGGAAGGTATTGAGCAGACGGAAGAAGTCGGTGACGATAATTTTATTCAGCTTTATTACTGGGCTGAAAAAGATGGACTTGATGCCGAGCAGTTTTGCTGGGCACATTACAAAAGCGGTGAGCTGGTTGAACGCTCGTTAGACGTTGAAGTTACCGGGTTTCCTTTTTGGCTGAGGGTAGATCCCAGTGTGCGATTTGGTATTGTCATTATAGATTCTATTGTGGTGACGAACCAACGAACAGGGGCTGTGGTAATGGCTTTTGAATCGCCGGAACAGTTTGATTTATTATATGTGGCTGGCACTATGCGAAGATTGGCAATCCGAGACCGGGCTGTTTATATGTCTTATGGGGACGATCCTTTATTACATTTACCGTCTATGAAAGAAGGGAGCGTTGGCGATAAACTCCGGATTACAGTTAAACTTCAGGAATGTGGAGTTCGACAGTTCATTAATTCCTATCTGTCAGTTTCGCGTTCTGGGGATGGTTTGGGTATCATGTCAAAATCAAAAAAGGTTGTTGGGAAGTTATTAAGTAAAATAAATTTGTAATGCATTGGAATAGAAACGTTTTGACTGTGTTGGATTGCAAATAAAAGATAAGGATTCAATACAATACCTCGCAGTAGTAAACTGCATAATGACTTGCCTGATCGACCGAACTGGGATCGGGGTATGGTGTCTTTTTTTGTGAAGAATTCAAATATTCTTACTCTCGTTGGCTTTTTTATTGTTTTCCTTCTCTATTTTGTTTTTGGGACGGAATGGTATGAGCCAGCGCGCCTCATTATTAAAGGACAAGCCGAGAATACCAATACTTTTGTTGATGTACAATGGGACTCGGGAGCAGGTTTTAATGCTTATGAACAGGAGCAATTTCAATTTCTTCCATCGCGCGGTGGGGGTATTAAAGAACATCTTATTCTTTTGAAAGGAGGCCAATCTAAAAACCCTGCCTCAAAAAACAGTCGTATTGTACTCAGTGAAATACGAATTGATGATAAAGGCCTTTCTATTCCCCAAAGTTCTCTGGAAGCCGTTCGCCATGTTCCTAGAATCGGCTGGTTGTTTGAATCGGCTGGTTCAAAAATTTCTCTTAAAGTTTCAGCTAAAGAACGAGTTTATTTCCTCCTAAATGCCAATGCTCGAGCTGGAATTGCCCACATCTCCATTAACGGCCATGAGACCAGTCATGATCTGTATCGTGGAAATTGGGCGATTCCAATGGCTAAACTTAATTTCTGGTTTCTTGACGAAAAGGGCAATTTCTCTGTCTCTTTTGCCATGCCACGGTACGAAGTTGATCTATTGCAAATCAAAGTTCCACCAGGAGTTTCTCTTTCTTCTGTTTATCTGCAAACAAAAAATGGACGAACTGTTGACCTGGCTCTATCTGCTGATTCAGATTCAGGGCGGTTTCAGTTTGTTGCTCCGACCTTACACCTTAAGCAATATGTTCACGCCAATAGAATACTCTTTCAGATTGTTTTTGCGTTCTTAGCCGCTTGGGGGGCGTATTCATTATTGCTTACTGTTGCTCGCTATGGAGGAGTTTGGCGATTCTTTTTCGGTGCGCAGTTGAGAATCTTCTGGTTATTCTTTCTAGGAGCTGTGCTGACGTATGGAGTGTGGTTACTAGCATTCTGGCCGGGAGTAATGTCCGTTGATTCACTAAATATTTGGCGTGCAGCCTGGCTTCCCGATGTGATGATCAATGATCACCCTGCTGTGAATGTTCTGTGGTATATGTTCTTACTCCACCTTTGGAATAACAGTGCAGTGGTTCCCCTGTCGCAGATTCTGCTTCTGGCTTTCCTGATTGCTTCAACTTTTTTCTACTGTTACCGACAGGGGATTTCTTTACTTCTGTTATTACCATGTTATTGCTTACTACTTCTAGCCATGCCGGTTGGGCTTTACAGTGTAACTCTCTGGAAGGATATTCCTTTTGCATTGCTGGTTGTTTTTTGGAGTCTGGCTCTACCATATTTCTATCTTCAAAAAAGTGAAGAAAATCGCTTTCGTTTTACATTACAGCAAAAAACTATTCTACTATTGCTGTTTCTGGCCCTGATTCTATTTAGACACAATGGGTTAGTTTATCTTTTTGCCATACCGTTAATCTTTTTTGCGCTTCGCTTCGTTCGTCTTTCTTTTACAACTATAGCTAGTTGTGTCCTTGTTGTGGCTTGTATTACACTGCTAGTTATATTTCCTCCAAAATCGCTAAAGAGTGCTTCCTATTTTCATGATTTAAGCAACTCCTACCTGCAGCAGCTTACAAAGGAGTCCGCTGTGTCCAGAGTGAAGCAAAGCATAGGACAGTATCCACGTTTACTGGATTTGAAAAAAAATAAAACCCAGAGTGACTTATGGCATTATTTTCTTGGTGATCGTTATGCTTATACCTTTCTCAAGCAGTCGGAGTGGAGTGACAGCCATAAATACATATCTCGTGATACTCATCCTTTTCCACAATTACGTGATTCTGCACTGATGCTCTATGAAAAATCCTATGAGTATCCATGGGTCTATCTGAGCTGGAATCCATTCTTACTGCTCTATTTATTTCCATTGAGCATTCTTTTGTGCCGCTGGTTTCCTCTTTCTGCTATATTTTCCTCAGTTGTTCTTATACAAGTGCTGGCCTTGCTACTGTTTGTGGGAACAGTGAACTGGCGATATTATTATTTTGTTCTGCTTGGTGGTTACTTTTTACTACCGCTTTTATTACTTGATTGGCATCGTTTAACTCATTCAAAGGCAATTGATAATTAGCTATGCGTTTTTCTGTTATAACCCCCAATTTTAATGGCGCTCTTTACCTTGAAAAGACCATTCGAAGCATTTTGGATCAGAAAAAGGATGTTGATCTTGAGTATATCGTGGTTGATGGTGGCAGTACAGATGGATCGTTGAATATTCTTGACCGTTATAGAGATTCTATAGATCGCTGTATTATTGAGAAGGATACCGGCCCAGCCAATGCTCTCAATAAGGGATTTCGCCTGGCTACAGGGGATGTTATTTCCTGGCTGAATTCCGATGATTTGTATTTTCCAGGAACCTTGGCTCGTGTTCAGAAATCTTTTGAGAGTTCAGAGAGTGCCGCAATGTGTTTTGGTGGCTGCAGTATTATTGATGAACAAAACAATGAAATCAGAAGTAGTATTACCGGATTTAAGGAACTTTTTTTTCCTCTTTCGTCCCGCTTTACCTACCAGTGCATAAATTATCTTTCCCAACCATCGCTGTTTTTTAAACGATTTGCAGTGGAAGAGGCGGGCTTGCTGAGAGAAAATATGGTAGCAGCCTGGGATTATGAATATATCCTACGACTATGGCATTCAGGCTCGACCACTCGTGTTAAGGGAAGTTCCCTTGCAGCATTTCGATGGCATGAGAGTTCTATCAGCGGCCAGAATTTTAGGGTGCAGTTTGAAGAAGAATATCTGGCTGCAAAGGCTGATGGCGGAGCTGTCAGTCCGCAAACACTTATGCACTTTCTTGTTCGCTGGGGAATTGTTGGTGCCTATTCACTGATGTCCTGGCAGAGAGCCAGGAATGCTCAGAAATAGGTAATTATGCGAATTGGAATTAATACTTTGTTTCTTGTGCCCGGTGATGTTGGCGGTACCGAGGTGTATTTAAGGCAGAATCTTGTTGAAATGGTTGCTGTATCGCCGGAAAACACTTTTGTACTCTTTACCACCAGAGACAATGAAGGCGTCTTTCGATCGGATCTCAAAAATATATCCAATATAGAATATATTCAGTTACCGTTTAAGGCGGGGAATCGTCCCGTTCGAATTGTAGCAGAACAGTTGTTGCTTCCTCGATATGTTCGAAAAAACTGTATCGATGTCCTCTGGTCTCCTGGATATACAGCGCCGATACGTTGTTCCTGCCCTCAAGTTGTTACTATTCATGACCTGCAGTACAAAACGCATCCGGATGATTTGAGATTTCTGGAGCGAAATGCGCTTGATTTTCTGGTCTCTTCTGCCTGCCGTGTGTGTGATGCTGTGATTGCTGTATCAGAGTTTTCTAAAAAGGAAATTTTGAAGTTTGATTTTGCACCAGAAGAAAAGGTATTTGCTATTCTTGAAGGGGTGGACCCGGTTTTTGCAGTTGTTTCAAAAACACCAAATCCTGTTCAGACCTATACCTCAAATCCCTATATCCTTTGTGTCGCCCATACTTACCCACATAAAAACGTACATGTTTTGATAGAGGCTTTTGGAGAAATAGCAGAGAAAATCCCTCATGACCTGATCCTTGTTGGTAAGGCACGCAGAGGCGAGGAGCGTGTTCAGCAAACTCTTGATGGCTTGGATTGTAGGGAGCGTGTTTATCGTTTGGATCATCTTGATTTTTCTGAGTTGATAGCTGTGTATCAGGGAGCAGATGTATTTGTCCTCCCATCTGAATATGAGGGCTTTGGCTTGCCGGTTCTTGAGGCAATGCTATCTGGAACGCCTGTTATTACAAATAGAATGGCTTCTTTGCCCGAGGTCGGTGGTGCTAGTGCCGTGTATGCAGAAGAAAGCAATTCAAGGGCATTTGCATATGCTATTCAGGATGTTCTTAGCTGGGATACGATACAAAGACAAGAGAAGCAGCAAGAAGCTCTTTCCTGGGCATCATCTTTTAGCTGGCAGAAGTCTGCAGTTCAAACCTTAAGAGTCCTCACAGATTTAATCAAAGAGAATTAAGCTTCCTTAACCTCTGTTTTTCTGCTTGGGTGATGTGTATATTTGTCATTTGTCTTGACTGTGCTAATTATGATGAATATAATCATCTATAGTGCTGTGCTTTATATAGAGGATTGTCAGGTGGTGGCGTGGAATATGGATGATTTGAATTATATAAGTGAACTGATAAGGGAACTACGAAAAGAAAACGGATGGAGTCAGCAGAAATTGGCTGATTTTGCCTGTCTTGACCGAACCACTATTGGTGCCCTGGAGCGTAATGATTACTCAGACATTGGGGTTCGAAAGGTTCAGCGTGTCCTCCAATTATTAGGTAAACGATTATCTGTCTCAGATGCCGGCTTACCGACATTGGATCAGTTGCAGTCAATGAAATCATCTTTTAGTGGCTAGTCATAATGGCTGATGTAGATTTATATATAAATAATAGAGTTGCTGGTCGGGTGGCCCAAACTGCCGACAAATATCTGTTTAGCTATCATCAGGATGCCGTTGAAGCACTCTCTTTAACCATGCCCTTGCGCATCGAAAGTTATTCCAGTCCTGTCTTACATCCAATTTTCCAGATGAATCTTCCTGAAGGTGTTTTGCGACAGGCAATTGAACGGGCAACTGCTAAGCGGTATGGAAGTGATGACCTTACAATGCTTGCAATTTTGGGGTCGAACCAGATTGGTCGTTTGGCGTATACTCTTGCAGGGCAACAACTCCCAGAGCCAAAAGATGAGTTACCTGATTTAAAATCACTTTTAAGGAGTAATGATGCAAGTTTATTTGAACAGCTTTTAAATCGTTTTGCTACACGTTCAGGGGTGGCAGGTGTGCAACCCAAAGTATTGTTGGGTATGACCGAAGATAACGTAACCGGTATACAATCACAAGTCAGTCTTCCGCTGCAATCCTATATTGTGAAGAGTTGGGGAAGTGAATATCCTGAATTAGGATGTAATGAATATGTATGCTTAACTTTCGCACGCTATGCTGGCCTGCAGTTGCCTGAATATTATTTAAGTGACAATGCTAAACTCTTAATTAGCAAAAGGTTTGATCTTGATAAGAATGGCGTATCACTAGGTTTCGAAGATTTTTGTGTCTTGCAGGGAAAAGGAACAAAAGAGAAGTATGATGCCAGTTTGGAATCGTGTGCCAATACTATCCGTCAATATGTATCTCCAATGTGCCAACCACAGGCGCTCTATGATTTCTTCAAAACCACCTTGGTAAATGTTTTTGTTAGAAATGGTGATGCACATTTAAAAAATAGTGGTGTGATTTATCGTAACCTGGAAAAGTATTCGTTAGGAGAAATACCTGAAACGGAGCGAAAACTTGCCCCTGTGTTTGATATTGTCAGTACCGTTCCATATATCCGAAATGATACTATGGCCCTCAGTCTTACCGGTTCGAAACGCTGGCCAAAATGGAAAGTACTCCAGAAGTTTGCAAAACAGCATTGCGCTTTGAAAAATTCAATGATTGATCAGGCAGTTGATGAAGTACACGTTGCAAGAGATCGCGTATTACCGCTTTTATCTGAATTAGCAGAGAAACATACTGGATTTGCAGCTGTTTCTGAGGTAATTGCTTCAAATATGCAGCGTCCTTTTTAATAGAAATAGCTGAAATTGTATATGAGTACGGGGTATTGGCTGGATCGTTAAATAACTTTGCATTCGTACAGTTTAATCTTACGATCATCTGTCATGAGTGGATGTTTAGTGGCAAGGCTCTGGGAAATGAGCATACGGTCAAAAGGATCTCGATGGTGAAATGGTAGATCCTTCAATAGCAAGGCATCATTACCGCAAAAATCAAGAAGTTCAAAACCACTTTGTTTGGCAAGATCCAAAGGGTCAAAATCTATTTGTAGCGTTCCTATAGAAGCCTTTATCATGATTTCAGCAATGGTGATTGAACTGACGTAAATGATGTTGGTCGGCGATTCCAATTCTCTCAGTTTGTGTTCTGCAATCTTGGATGGTTCTGCAAGAGACCAGAGAAAAATATGAGTATCAATGATAATTTTCATTGTCCCTCATTTCCATAAAACATCTCATTTAATTCTGCATCTTCTTCCATAATATCTTCTGGTACTTTAAATTTTCCGGTAAGTAGACCCAGCTTTCTTTTTTTATCAGGTCGATGGATGACAAGATCTACTAGCGGAAGATTATTTTTTGCGATAACTACCTTTTCACCATGGTAGACCATGTTAACCAGTTTTGATAAATTTGCTTTAGCTTCGGAAATATTTACAATCATTTTTTGCCTCCCTATAAAAAATCACAGTTGGTCTACTGTACCATACTTGTCCTTTGTGGTCAAAGTTCGGACTTTTCAGGTTTGTGTGGAGAGTTCAATGGTTGCATTTCTGAGGAGTGTGTGTGTTGCTCTTTTTTAACTTTCAATAAAATGTAAAATTCTGGAAATCTGCCACCTTTTCTGATTTATTTGTCTGGCAACTTGTCTGGGGAGAATATCGGATACCTTTAACAGTAATGCGGGAATTTTGGGCAAGGTTTATTTTCCAAGGCTCACAGTACCGCTCTCAATAATTGTTTCTTCCTTGTTACAGCTTGGTATTCAAGTTGTCCTTTTTCTGGGGTTTTATTTTTTTGTGGAAATATAGCTCATAATAAGCTCCAAGATGTGTTGTCCCCACAACAATCAGGAGCAAATCATGAGCCGATTTAAGAAATTATCACATACACTCTGGCATTGCCAGTACCATATAGTTTTGGACCCCCAAGTATCGTTTGAAAATACTTGAAGGAGAAGTCAAAGAAGAAGTTTCATAACTGCATCCACACCTTTAGTGAACAGAAGAAATGTGAGGTCGTGGAGTTGAATATTCAAAGAGAGCATATTCACCTGATAGCAATGGTTCCACCAAAGTTATCTATTTCTGATTACCTTGGGATCGTGAAAGGTCGAACAGCGATTCGGGTGTTCAATAAATTCTGAAAGCTGAAGGAAAAGCCCTATTGGGGGAATCATTTTTGGGCTAAAGGTTACTGTGTTGACACTGTTGGTCTAGATGTAGACAAGATAGCTCGTTATGTGAAATATCAAGAAGCTAAAGAACGTCAAACAGAAAGTAGGCAACAGTGTTTATTTTAAATAACAAAGGGAACAATACCTCGCCCCCTTTGAGGGCAAGAGGCATTCTTATCCCCTTTTAGGGGTAAACTCAATACCACCCCTTTTTGGGTAGATTCTTTATTTCTATTTCATGACGCAGGGAACACCAATTGTTCCTAAATTGTGGATTGTCGGTTTTCCTGTACTGCTTTTGCAAATGGCATTACTTGGTTTCGGCATGGGGATTCTCCTCTCCTCTATTGAGTGTGGCCACAATAAATGATGTAAAATGTTCGTTTTTTGATCACAGAATGTGATGGAATGGTACTTTTTCCATCAAAGAACGTGAACATTGAAAAACGCTGTCAAACCAGCCTGTTGCCTAAAGTGGCATCGCCGAAAGCGGCATGGTTATTGCTATGGGTTTGCTCTTTTCTAAGCCAGAGCTCCCCTAATGCCTTAAAAACCTACTGGTTCTGAGGCGAAGCCGAAGAATTGTTTCTTCACCGCCTGCAGGAAACATCAAATAGCGTGAAAAGGTGTCCATCATTAATCGTGCTTCGGCTGACTCTATGACAACAAAATTGATTTGCTGAACAAAAGATAGACCTGAGCGGAATTTACAGAGTTGGGTATGGTCAATCATTTTCTTTTTATGGAGCGGCAGGCCAATAAACACCCTGTTCTCCTGTCGCTTTAGACCAAGATATTCATCGGTACAAAACTTACGATGACTGATTTCAGGATATCTGATTGCTTTCAGTAGCTCAGCCCGAAACAAATTGCTGGGAAAAATCTCACGCATTGCAGGACTATATCCGTCGTAGGCTAGAAGACGATTAATGAGACTATCATCAATTAAAGTATTGATAACTTGAAGTTCCTTATCTTCAATGTAGCTCGTTGATCGTTTGTAACTGCAGAGACTTATGATTTTATTGTTGTTGGCAATGTCAATAATACGAGCCATCTCCTCCAATGGGATAATGCCTTTGCCCGGGAGCTGTGTGTCTATTGCCAGCAATTCTTCGATGGGGGCTCCAACTGCTTGTT
>CAZUPS010000044.1:0-32518 GCA_964621915.1 uncultured Desulfocapsa sp.
TTTTTTTGCAAAACTTATTTCAAAAGTACGCTTCAGTCGGATGAACCAAAAAAATGAAGCACCATTACCCAAGGGCAGTGGGCGAATTCTTATTGTTGATGACGAAGAACTGCTTGTCCGGGTAAACAAAAGACGCCTGGAGTATGACGGGTACACAGTCACCACCACAACTGACAGCGAAGAAGCTCTGGAGAAAATACGTGCCCACCCGGAACAGTTTGATCTGCTTATTACGGATCAGACCATGCCGAAGATGAGCGGTGTGGAACTTGACCAGAGAAGTGCATAAAATAAAATCTGACATGCCTGTTATCATGTCCACCGGCCACAGCGACTTGGTAACCAAGGAAGATGCACTGGAGATGGGGATCAGTAAATATGTGGTAAAACCGATTCAAGGCGATGAACTTATCGATGCCGTAAGAGAAATACTTGGCAAAAAATGATCAACCTCTGTTAAGGCTGACAATGATAAGGTCTTCAATTTTATTAAATACTTAACAATCATCTTTCTACTGTACATCACCGTTAATCCATCTCCTCTGGTTTTCAGCCACGGAGACGGACGGGTAATACCAAGTCATTTCGACCCGGAACTCCTGCCCCTGTTTCTGAAGCATTATGAAAAATCCATAACGCTCCATCAAGAGGCGAAAGAACAGGGCTTATCTCTTCTGATACATCTGGCACCCTGACTCCGTAAACTCCTCAGCCTTCTCCTTCATACCTGCAGCCATTGCCTCATCATCACCCACCTCAAGCGACTTTGCATAGGCCCGTACTTCATGGGAAATTTTCATGGAGCAAAATTTAGGGCCGCACATGGAACAAAAATGAGCCACTTTGGCATTGGAATGGGGTAGGGTTTTATCATGAAACTCCACGGCCTTTTCAGGATCAAGTGATAGGTTAAAATGATCCTGCCAGCGAAACTCAAAACGTGCCCTGGATAGTGCATTATCACGATACTGCACTCCAGGATGGCCCTTTGCCAGATCTGCGGCATGCGCTGCAAGTTTAAAGGTAACCACACCTTCACGAACATCTTCACGATCGGGCAGACCTAGGTGCTCTTTAGGAGTTACATAGCAGAGCATTGCTGTCCCATACCAACCAATCATGGCGGCTCCAATAGCACTGGTGATATGGTCGTAGCCTGGGGCTATATCCGTGACAAGAGGTCCAAGAGTATAGAAAGGTGCCTCACCACAGGCTTCAAGCTGTCTCTCCATATTCTCCTTAATCATATGCATGGGAACATGACCGGGACCTTCAATAAAGGTCTGCACATCATGCTTCCATGCAAGATCAGTCAGTTCACCCAATGTACCCAACTCACCAAACTGTGCTTCATCGTTAGCATCCTGCAGGCAACCGGGTCGGAGACCATCCCCAAGTGAAAAGCCAACATCATACTGTTTCAGTAGCTCACAGGTTTCTTCAAAATGGGTGTATAGAAAACTTTCTGTATGATGGGCTAGGCACCATTTGGCCATAATACTCCCGCCGCGACTCACTATTCCAGTGGTGCGTTTTGCGGTCATGGGAACGTGATGAAGTCGCAATCCAGCATGAATAGTAAAATAGCTCACCCCCTGCTCACACTGCTCGACCAGGGTATCCTTAAATATCTCCCAGGTGAGTTCTTCAGCCATGCCATCAACTTTTTCCAGGGCTTGATAGATAGGAACGGTACCAATCGGAACAGGCGAGTTGCGCAAAATCCACTCCCGGGTTTCATGGATATTCTTTCCAGTGGAAAGATCCATCACCGTATCAGCTCCCCAACGAGTAGCCCAGACCATTTTTTCAACTTCTTCCTCAATGGATGAGGTTATCGCAGAATTTCCAATATTGGCATTGATCTTCACCAGAAAGTTCCGCCCGATTATCATGGGTTCAGCTTCCGGATGATTAATACTGCAGGGCAGTACTGCTCTTCGAAGTGCAATTTCATCACGGACAAATTCAGGTGTAATATGACTTGTTGGTGTATTGGCCCCAAAACTCTGCCCCGGATGCTGAGACAACTCTTCCTGTAACTCATCAATACGCTGATTTTCACGAATGGCGACATACTCCATTTCCGGAGTAATAATACCCTGACGGGCATAATAGAGCTGGGAGACATTCTTTCCGGCTTTGGCTCTAAGGGGTTTTTTTATCTCTTGAAAACGCAGATGATCCAAATCCGAATTATAGAGCCGCTCCTTGCCAAAAGTGGAGCTCAAATCATCGAGTTGCTCCACGTCACCTCGATCCATAATCCATTTTTCACGCAATTTGGGCAGACCTTTACGTACATCAAGTTTTATATCAGGATCGGAATAAGGACCACTGGTGTCATATACGGTTACCACAGACCCGCATCCTCCAGGCCCCTTAATTGCTGCATCTTCCACACTGATTTCGCGCATTGCTACCTTGATGTCATGAAATTTTCCAGCAACATAAATCTTTTTTGAGTTAGCAAATGGTGTACGGGTAATAGTTTTCGAGCTGGGGAGTTTTTCTGCTTTATTCATGGAGTTCCTTTTTTGATTCAAAATGGATTAACAACTGCAAATATACAGCGCTAATTATTCAATAAATTTTGACAAAAAAAAGGGAAAGACGTGCAGGATTACGCACAAAAGGAGTTGTTACAATTCCAGAAACTTTCCCTACGACTTGATTACAAGTGTCAGGTTCAAGGGGTTTACTCTCAGCCAAAACTTCCGGCACCCCCAAGTCTTATTTTTACCTTATTACCATATTTTCAAACATTCCACCAGTTATGAAAATGATGTACAGGCCCATGACCATTGCCTATCTTCATTTCGGCTCCACCTTGCAGTGCCCCGTTAATATAGCTCTTGGCCTCTCGTACGGCAGCTGACAAATCCATTCCCTTAGCCAGGAAAGCTGTAATCGCTGAAGAAACAGTGCATCCTGTTCCATGACTATTGCGAGTATCCACCCGAGGACTTTCAAGTTCCAGGAACTCCCCATTCAGATTATCAAAAAGATAATCCACACTGAGACTCCCCCCAAGAGCACCTCCTTTCAGAAAGACCCGGTCACAACCAAGAAGCGCCAGATCCCGGCAGGCATCCCCCATTTGTGAGCGATCGGTGACATCTTTGCCTAGCAGAATGGAGGCTTCAGCAAGGTTAGGAGTAATCACAGCAGCCATTGGAAAAAGATGCTCTTTCAGAGCTTCTACGGCATCATCCTGAAGGAGTTTATCGCCATTCCTGGTCACCATAACCGGATCAAGAACGAGAGCCTCACACTCATACTGCTGCAGACACTTCGCCACGGTTCCGATAACCTCTGGAGAATGAAGCATCCCTATCTTCACAGCATCAGCGCCGATATCGGTCATAACCGCATCCATCTGCAGAGCAATAAAATCTGGGGGAACCGCTTGAATGCCCGTCACACTTACTGTATTCTGGGCAGTCAAAGCTGTTATCACCGTCATTCCATAGCAGCCAAGCGCTGAAAATGTTTTCAGATCAGCTTGTATCCCTGCTCCACCACCACTGTCGGATCCTGCGATGGCCAATGCCCTGTAATAGTTTTTCATAGCCTGTTTCCTTCTACCAGATATGAATCAGATCCGTTGCAGTAACCGGTTTTTCAATCAGGCCATGCTTCAAAGAAAAATCAGCAAAACGCTGCCAGGCCTCAGCATTCGATCCCCCGGGAGCCGCATAAAAAGGAAGAGTCAGATGAAAGGCATCGGTTTCAACACGGGAATCAGCCTCAGGCAGGGCCGCAAGATAAATTTTCAGTGCCTCCTCCGGATTTTTTCGCATAAAAGCAGTTGCTGCCTCCACTGCCTCAATAAAGCCTTTGATACTCTCTTCCTTCTCAGTAAGCGTCTTGGCACCACAAACAAAGATCAATTCTTCATAATCCGGAATTCCCCATTTTTCTAATTCAAAGTAATCTGCCTCAAGAGCCTGATGAGACATTGTCACAGTTTCATAGGTCTTAAAGGGACCCATGACTGCGTCCACGTTACCGGCAACCAATGCGGGAACAATGGTAAAGCCCACATTGATAGCCTCATAGTTCTCCACCCCGTTAATGGACATAAATGCCTTAAGCATAACATCCATAAGGCCAGGAACCGTGTACCCGATCTTTTTCCCTTCCAGATCTTTGGGACTTTTTATCTTCTCACTTTTGAGAAAAAGAAGAGTGGCCAGAGGGTGCTCCACAAGCCTTCCCACAACTTTCACATTAAGACCTGCAGAAGCCGCAATAATTGTCTGCGGCTCGTAGGAGACTGCAACATCCACATTTCCAGATGCGACAAGTTTTAAACCATCGGCCGTCTCAGAGGGAGAAATAATCTCCACTTCCAGCCCCTTCTCCTTGAATAGGCCTCTCTCCTGGGCCACATAGATGGGGAGATGGTCAATATTTGGAAACCAATCCAGCATCAGACTCAGCTTTTCGGCCGAGGCGGAACCTGCGTAAAAAAGAAATGCGTAAACGACAAGAATTGCAGATAGTTGTTTTTTCATAACAGGGTATCCTACTCTAAGATTTGTTGATTATTTTTCCAGTAAATACTCTTCTTTTCAAGCCAGCCAACACCATACCAGAGAAGCAGTCCCATAAGGGACAGCCACAGAATAACAGCAAAGACCAGATCCACCTTCAGCCGGGCATTGGCCTGAATCATCAAAAACCCAAGCCCTCTTTGGGCACCAACCCACTCGCCAATGACCGCGCCAATCGTTGCCACCGTCACTCCCACCCGAAGACCGGCAAAAAAGTGCGGCAAAGCCCATGGCCAGTATAGCAGGCGCATTGTCTGCCAAAACCCACCGCCCATCAATCGAAACAGGACGCGAAACTCACGATCACAGCCTTTAAACCCTTCGAGAAGGCTGACGGTGATGGGGAAAAAAATTATAATTGCAGCCATTAAGATCTTCCCCGCAATCCCATACCCCAACCACACCACCAGCAGAGGTGCTAAAGCAAAAACCGGTATGGCCTGAGAGGCCACCAGGAAGGGAGAAAGCGCTTTTTCCAGCCAGGGCCAGGCAAACATGCCAATGGCCAGAGGGATTGCCACAGCAAGAGCCAGGCCGATGCCACAGACAATTTCCAACCCGGTTGTAAAAGCATGGGGCAATATAACAGGAGCTTGCAGGACGGCAGTAGTTGCAATAATTGAAGGAGGCGGCAGGATAAAAATTGGAATTGCAAAGATTCTACAGGCCATTTCCCACAGACTGAAAAGCAAAAGCAATAATGCAAGAGCCAGAAGATTAGACCGGGACATGATCAATATCCCCTTCCAGTTTCTGCATAATCATATTTTTCATGGCCAGCAGTTCAGGGTTATCAAATCGCCTGGGCTTCTCAGCAGCCAGCACAATTTTTTCGATAATCCGCATGGGTTTTGCACTTAACAGATACAGGTCATCGGCCAGGAGTAGCGCCTCATCCACATCGTGGGTAATCATAACCAGCGTTCTATTATACTCACTCTGCAACAGAAGCAACAGCGACTGAAGACTTTTTCTGGTAATCGCATCGAGTGCCGAAAGCGGCTCATCGAGCAGGACCAGGTCTCTGTTAAACATCAGCGTCCGCACCAGAGCGCAACGCTGCCGCATTCCGCCGGATACCTGGTGTGGCAAATGGTTTTCATATCCAACCAGGCCAAGTCGGGAAAAAAGTTGCATGGCACGCGTTCTGGCCCTTACCAGATCATCCCTTCCGGTTCTTGCAGGCAACATGCTGTTCTCGAGCAGGGAAAACCAGGGCAGCAGCAAATCCTTCTGGTGCATATAGGCCGCCGAATTTCCAAGATGAGTGACCTCTTTTTTCTGCCAACGTATGCGACCACTCTCAGCCGCAGTTACCCCGGTAAGAACGTCAAAAAAAGTACTTTTACCACAACCGGATGGACCGAGAAGCACGGCAAAACGATTTTGGGTTACAGTGAGATCAAATCCGGAGAAGACAGGCTGTTTATCAAAACCCTTGGTTAATCCTGAGACAGAAAGCATTTATCCACACAGATTGGCTAAAAGAACAGTATCAAACATCCCGCAAGGGAACAGTAGCCGGCAAAAACATACAAAGAATGTTTACTTAAATATGCAATTAACCAGCGAATAGCCAGATACCCTGAAAACAGGGCAGCAAAGAATCCAACACAGAGGGGGAGAAGAAAATTGTCCATCGTCTCCAGTGCAAAAAGATCTTTAAAGGCAAGCACTCCCGCACCAAGCATAACGGGCACCGACATCAGAAAAGAAAATCGCGCAGCAGAAGAACGGTCAAGGTTTCTGGTCATACCGCCAGCAATGGTAGCACCTGAGCGAGATACTCCGGGAAGCAGGGCCAGAACCTGAGAGCAGCCAACCCACAGAGCATCAAACCAGGTGATCTCTTTACCGTTGCGATTCCGCTTTCCAGAAACCTCTGCGACAATTAACAAAAGTGCGGTGAAAAGCAGAAAGAGCCCTGTAATTTTAGGACTTGCGAAGGCTGAGGCGATCAAATCCTTGCATAAAAGACCGACAATAACTGCGGGTATGGTTGCCAGAATCAAATACCATCCCATACGTGAATTTTCCGTTGCAAAGGGCTTCCCCTGAAGCAGAGTCCTAACAAAGTCTACTGCAATATCAGTAAGATCCTTACGATAATAGATAAAAACAGCGAAAAGAGTTCCCCACTGGACCAGAACATCAAAAATAAATGCCCGGGAATGATCAAACTCCCATCCTAAAAGATGGGGGACCAGCACCAGATGCCCGGAACTGGAAACTGGAATAAACTCAGTCAGCCCCTGGACAATGCCAAGAATGATCGCCTGCATAATGGTCATTAGTGAATCTCCTGTGAAACCGGGCAGCATCGGTGCTCGTCAGTATTTTTCAGTACAATTCTTTGGCCTCTGTACCGTCTGTCTGAGTGAAGAAAAGTTGCCCATGACCACAGCAAAACCACCATAGATAGCAGTACCCACGTTTTCAAAACAGACATTGATCCAAGATACCAGGTGATTATCAAAACCCTTCTAATGTTTTAAAAATACGCCAAAACACCTTTAGTGTCAATAGACTGAAATAGAGTTTGTTTAAACTTATTCTAAGCCCAGTTTCTTAATCTTTCGCCAGAGTGAAACGCGGTCAATACCAAGGGCTTTGGCTGCTTTAGTCTTGTTAAAGTCTGTTTCCTTAAGAATCCATTCAATATACGATTTTTCCACCTCTTCCATGCTGGCATATTTACCAGCACTTTTCCTAAAAGTCTGGATGTCCAGACTACGGAGGTCATCAGGTATTTGTGCCAAGCCAAGAGTGGTGCCACTTGCAAGGGCGACCCCGCGTTCAACAATATTTTCAAGCTCACGAACATTTCCGGGAAAATCATAGTGCTGCAGAGTATCGAGCACATCCTGGCTGACCTCGGTGACTTCCTTTTTCATTGAAGCATTATATTTATCCAGAAAAAATTGAACAAGAAGCGGAATATCATCTTTTCGTTCAGAAAGAGGTGGGATTTTTAAAGAAACAACATTGATCCGGTAAAAAAGATCCTGCCTGAAATTACCGGATTTCACCTCCTTTTCAAGATCTCTGTTGGTCGCCGCAACAAGGCGAACATTCACCTTGACCGGCTTCGTTCCGCCAACTCGCATCACTTCCTGTTCCTGCAGAACTCTCAGGAATTTGACTTGCATGGACAAGGACATCTCTGTAATTTCATCAAGAAAAAGCGTACCGCCATCAGCCATCTCCACCAAGCCCTTCTTGTCCTGGTCAGCACCGGTAAAGGCGCCCTGACTGTGACCGAAAAGCTCATTGGTCAACAGTTCCTCACTGAAGGCCCCGCAGTTTATCGACAGCATTATCTCACCATGGCGAAGGCTGGATGTATGAATATACTTTGCCAGGAGTTCTTTTCCGGTGCCTGACTCGCCGCTGATAACAACGTTGGTATCGGTAGCGGCTATCTGTTTGGCAATCTCAAGAAGCCCCTTCATTTCCCGGTTATGAGTGACGATCTGTAACTGGGGCTCCTGAGAGCCGACCTCTCTGCGTAACTCTTCAACCTCATTAAGAAGCTGGAACTTCTGGGTGGCCTCAAGCACCACCTTGCGCACTTCGTCAAGCTTAAAAGGTTTGGCAATATAATGATAGGCCCCGGCTTTCAGCGTTTCCACCGCAGAATCAACAGTGGAAAATCCGGTGATCATAATAACCTCGGTGTGCGGGTACAGGGTTTTAACCCGTTTTAGAACCTGCATTCCATCAACCTGAGGCATTTTGAGATCAGTCAAAACAAGGGCAAACTCCTGTTTGTCCAAATAGCTCAAGGCCTGTTTGCCACTCTTGGCCGCTACTACCCGGTAACCTTCTTTTTTTAAAATATAACAGAGATTTTTTAAGGCCACTGCCTCATCGTCAACAACTAAAATATCATTTTGCAACATCAGGAAATCTCCCCGGCAGGCAGAACAATGGTAAAGAGTGTTCTCCTGCTCATATTCTCAATGGTAATTTGGCCACCATGCTGGACGATAATATCGTGGACAATGAATAGACCAAGCCCCGAGCCCTGACCTGTATCCTTGGTGGTAAAAAAAGGATCGAAAATCTTTTCCTGCATCTTTTTGGGGATACCTGGACCATTATCACTGATGGTAATTTTCACACTTTCTTGGTTTTGCCAGGCCTTGATTGTGATAACTCCCTCGCCGTTTAGCGCATCAAAACTGTTTCTCAGGAGATTTATAAACACCTGCTGCATTTTTTGTTTATCAGCAAAAATCTTAATTTCAGTAGAAACTGCCAATTGAATATCTATATTTTTTGCAACCTGCCCTCGCAGCAGATCCAATATCTCCTGCAAGAGAGGCCTGAGCAGGTGATGATTCCTTTGGAATTTCTCTTCCCGGGCCAATGACAATAAGGTGTGGACAATTGCTGCAGCGCGGTTGGTCTCTGAACTTATCTGCTCGATCAATTCACGTGCAAAGACGTCATCTTTCCCATTGAGCTCCTCGTCCAGAATTTGTGCTGAACTAGATATATTTGAAAGAGGATTGTTAAACTCATGGGCCACACCAGCCAGCATGGTGCCAAGAGAGGCAAGTTTTTCAGATTGAACCAGTTGCTGCTGACGAATTTTGAGTTCCCGGCTCATTCGATTAAAAGCATTAATCAAATTATTAATCTCCTGGTTTGAGCCGACAATGGGTAATTCCACGAAATTTCCTTCGGCAATAGTAGCAGCATATTGCTCCAGCTGCTTCAGAGATAAGACAATTCCCTTGCCGAGTAAAGCGGCGCCTGCACTAAAAATAAGGACGAGAATGGGCAGCCCTAACAACAGGCCATTTTTGATCAAAGCCAAAAGGCGATGGATGGTTCGATGTTCCTTGATAATAAGTTCTTCAGTCAGTGTCGTGAGACGCTTTCCCTGCTCACGAATTTTGGCCGCAATCAACTCTGCGTCTGCTCTGGGGTTTTGGAACTGAGCAAAAGTTACGTTATAGGTGTCAAGGGCCGATTGGACTTCACTAATCTCCGGAGAAGAGCTGAGTTTGACAAAAAGTTCCTTATTTACAAGGAGGTGATGAGTTACTGCGTCGAGATACTCCGACCAATGTTTCATGGACACACTGTCACGATAAAGTAGAAAGTTCTTCTCCATCCGTCGTACTTCAAGAACATCTTCTAAAAACACATCCGCTTTTTCAATGGTAAAATGTTTCTCTTCCACCACCCGAACAATCCCGTAGGTGATGACCGAGCTGCCGACCATAAAAGCCAGCAGCAGATAAAACCAAAAAGTTATTTTGCTGCGGATACCACCGAGCTGCTGCATAGCATCTCTCCTCAAAAGTAAGCCCTTTACCACCAAACGCATCTATAAAAGCCTTCCACCCTACAAGTATACGTTTCATTTTGCAACAACGTGTTCGGTGATGCAACTGTAACGTTGACTCACTGTATTTAAGGGAAAATGGATATTCGCCCAGAAAGCGTTGCATTGTGCAACAAACATGCCTTTGGCCCGATTCACAAAAAATAGCCTAACTATCTATAGTTGAAGGTTTTCCAGTTAATGGCATGGAATATGCTTAAGCACATGCTTAATAGCAGACACCCATCGCTTGCAAAGAACTCACTCCTGGAAGGACACGTGCAGCAAAAGACAATACGAAACAAAAAGGTGCTCCTGGTGGTCAACTCTTCACTCTTGAGTGCAGAAATACTTCTCCATGGCATTAATCTCTGCAAGAGAATGGATGCCTCTCTGGAGGTTCTGCATCTGTTGAAAGAGGAACCCAAGAAGGGCGCCCGAAGCTTTAAAGAACTTATAGCCACGCTTGAACCTGACGAACCTGTGGCTTACATCCAGCTTTTAAATGACAGAGGATTAACTACTGAAACGGTTGACTATGCCAAAAACAGGCGAAATATCCTCTGCGTTGTTTTATGCCTCAAGGGCGAAGGACTTCCTCGCAAGAAAGGTATTCGCCAGAAAAAATTTCAAGAAATAACGCAATTATTAAATTGCCCCGTTGTGCTGTATACAAACAGCCCAGTGGATTAAAAAAATTTGAGAGGTTAGACATGAAAATTCTCATCAGTATTACCCAGGATTTGAAAACAACTAAAGATACATTATCTACCCAATATAGCGATTTGGGTACATCCACCGAAGCTGGCCCCTTCAAGACTCGCGAAGAGGCCTTGAACTGGCAGAACTTTATGATGAACCGGCGGGATAATTATGTGGAATTCAAATCTTCCTCACCGTCAAGCAGCGAAGCCTACTGGTTTGGCCTCACCGTTGAGAATCCGGAAGTACACTAACCATTTCCCTCTACATATTAGGAAAAAATCATGAATACTCCCTATGACCAAGCTCATATTATTCGTAAACTTGCTCCTTTTAACATCGACGGGTTGGCCATTCCGTATCCAGAATTTGTACCCAAATTATACAACTTTTGTATTTCTCTTGGCTTTAGAAAAGGGATGATAATGCCCTCCCGCGCCTTCTGCTCAGATGAAAATCAAGGTTGGCCAATTATTTTGCTAACCAAACATTTCAACACATTCCCCTTCAACCATGGCCGTGTTGGTGGAATTGTAGCAACCGATCGCCACGGACCACATGCCCACCATGGCGAAGATTCTGTTATCGTGCAAGCAAGTCATGTGGGATACGATCCCCACACCGGATCCTACGGAACCTGCACCCGGCCGAAAATGGAAGGGACTTGTATTTCTCCCTCCTGCGGTAAAATCACCCATGTGATCACCCCGTATCTTGAACAATACAAGACTGCCAGAGAACGTATCTTTCTCCATCGTGACAACGAGGGCAATCACCTGATAACAGTAAAAAATCTATTTATAGATTTTGACATCCATCCGGTTCAAGATGGTCTGGTGCTCAATCTAGAAAATATTGTCAAAAAAAATGCTGACGGGAAGATCGTCCCCATGGCTGCGATCAGTACCGGTCAGACCCACGAAGTATCGGAAAAATTCCAGAATAAAATGGATGCTACAGGCTATGAGTGGAAACCAGATGACGGCGAGAAAATTGGAGAACACCTCACCTCCGATCTCTTTTACTTCAGACAGGAATTTCACGAAACGGGGGAATCAATTCTGCTCGAGAAAAATCTGATTGAATTTATGCCATCCGTCGTCACGTCACCAAATCCGGCCCTGCGATCGGCCAAAATAAACATTCAACTGGAATTTGTCCGTACCATGAATTCCATGCGTCGCGGGGGTGAATATGCCGGAAAAAACCTGTTCTATATTGCCGGTCTTAATATCGATATCTCAGAGCACAAAGATCATCCGGCAACGACCTATTTCGTACCATGGGCTGCCCATATTCAATTAAAAGACGGAACACCTGTCGAATACGAGCATCCCGTTGAGCAGGATCGTCTGTTTGAGCTGATAATGGCCCAGGAAAGCGTGAATCCAGAACAGGCAGACTTAAAGGAACAAATCGGTAGAATGCTGGCAGCACCTCGTTTTGATATCCGCTCACCAAAATAATTTATTGTAACCCCACATACCAATTGACGCAGTGGATTCCACTACTCCCACTGCGTCAGCATATTTCAATTTTTCAGGAGGAGAATGAATGGACACTTTGTTTGTGTCAATAACCGTAATTCTTGCCGGCGGGATAGCAGGACTGCTATTGTACCGGCAATTCACGCTGATGAAGGTGGTGGCCATTGCCACCACTTCAGCGGGTTGCGGTATTGGCTTGTATTATACTTTACCGAAACTGCTACAGGGCACAGCGGCAACAGCCAGCTATAACTGGCTGCACACGTTTACCCTGGCCTTTTCTCTTGACAGTGTGTCTCTTTTCTTCCTGGTACCAATTTTTCTCATTCCCCCGCTAACCCTGATTTACAGCTTCCATTATCTGGAAAATAAACAAAAACGGTTGCGGGCTGGAGTAAATTATCTTTTCTTCAGTATCCTTATCGCCTCCATGGCACTGGTTGTCATGTCTGCAAATATGATCACCTTTTTGCTGGCCTGGGAACTGATGAGCCTCTCTTCCTTCTTTCTGGTTATGTATGACTATGAAAGTTATGGCAATCGTAAGGCGGGTTACCTCTACTTTCTCTTTGCCCAGGGAGGAGCCATGTTCCTCTTTGCTGCCTTTGCATTAATTCACAGCCATTCCGGCAGTTTTGATTTCAACAGCTTTTCTTCTGTACCCGAACAGGCTAAACTGTTTATCTTTATCCTGGCCTTCCTCGGTTTTGGTTCAAAGGCCGGTATTTTCCCCATCCATATCTGGCTGCCAAAAGCCCATCCCGCAGCACCAAGTCATGTCTCTGCCATCATGTCAGGGGTGATGATCAAGATGGGGATTTACGGAATCTTTCGAATATATCTCCTCCTTGAGCCAACAACCGCCCTTATCGGCCAAATCGTTCTTATCACCGGCATGGTGACTGGTATTCTTGGCGTTGTCTATGCCCTTGCCAAGCAGGATATCAAACAGCTTTTGGCCTATAGCTCGGTGGAAAATATCGGTATTATTCTCATCGGCATGGGCATTGGTATGGTAGGTGTTTCCGAACAAAATCAGGCCATGGCCTTCTTTGGTTTTGCCGGGTCCTTTATGCATATCTTTAATCATTCCATCTTCAAATCACTCCTATTTATGGGCGCAGGCTCAGTACTTCATAAGGCCAAAACCAAGAATATTGAGGAACTAGGTGGCTTAATGAAACGGATGCCTGTTACTGGCCGTACCTTTCTCGCCGGTTCCGTTGCTATCTCCGGACTACCGCCGTTTAGTGGCTTTATCGGGGAATTCCTTATTTATTACGGGGCCTTTCAAGGTTTAACCTGTAACAAATTTCCTTATATTCTAACCATATTAGCCATTATCTCTCTGGCAGTAATCGGCGGAATGGCCACGGCCTGTTTTACCAAGGTTGTCGGCCTAGCATTCTTAGGTGAACCAAGAACTGAAAAGGCGGCTGCGGCCTCCGAGTCTGGTTTCACCATGGGAGCCGTTATGGGAATCATGGCCGTAAGCTGTCTGGTTATTGGTGTTTTTCCGGAGCCATTTATCCGCCTTGCCTTTAGTGGCATCAAGGATGTGAGCATGGTAAGCAGCTTTGACACCGGGGCCTTCCTCACCATTATCCGCCAACTCTCTAAGACAGCTGCAATCTTTATTGGCCTCTTCTTTATCGTCTCCATTTTTCGCAAGATGCTTTATGCCAAAAAAGAGATCGGCAGTGGTGGAACCTGGGGCTGTGGATTTACCCAGCCAACGGTTCGTATGCAATACACAGGTACATCTTATGCCTATGAGATGGTTGAGTTTTTCAACCCCTTTGTCCCGATAAAAAATGTCTACACAGGAATCAAAAAAATCTTTCCAGGCACGACCACCTGGGAGAGTACGGTGGATGACATTGCTGAGACGAGTTATCAACGATATTTAACCACACCGCTGCTGAACCTGGTTAATAAGCTGAAATGGATTCAACATGGCCATATTCAGCTCTATATTGGCTATATCATTGTAGCAATTATTGTCCTGCTCCTCTTTTTATAATTTGTAACTTAAACAGTTACAGTTCAGCGCCAGGGTTAAATTGATGCACTTGCTGAATAATTACTATAATTTACACTTGAAATAACGAAGGAATTAACAATGGAATCGATACTATCATTTTGCTTTGCCGTCTTGATAGCGCCACTTCTGCCAGCGGTAATCCAGAAGACCAAGGCCTATTTTGCCGGCAAGCAGGGGCCGCCCCTGCTTATCAATTATTATACTATGATCAAACTCTTTAAAAAGGGTTCTGTCTATTCAACCAGTACCAGCTTTGTTTTTAAACAGGGACCAGTGGTAGGGTTTTGCACCAGTTTGATGATGCTTGCCTATTTCCCAATGGCCGAAATTGCCCCGCTCTTCTCCTTCCATGGCGATGTGCTTATCCTCTTTTACCTTATGGGGCTTGGCCGTTTTTTCACCATTTTAGCTGCTCTCGATACTGCCTCCCCATTTGAAGGAATGGGGGCTGCCCGTGAGGCCTTTTTCTCCACCCTGGCTGAAATGACCATCTTTGGCATTCTTATTCTCTTTTTTAAATTAACCGGAAGTTTGAGTTTTAATGAATTCTTTTCAGGGGAACATGTTATCAGCCTCATGGGTGAATATGGGGCACTACTTATTCTGGTTGTGGCAGGACTCTATATTGTTATGCTCACCGAGAATTCACGGGTTCCTGTGGATGACCCGGCCACCCACCTTGAGCTTACCATGATCCACGAGGTAATGATCCTTGACCACAGTGGACCTGATCTGGCTCTTATTGAACTTGGGGCATACTTTAAGCTACTCTTTTATTCCGGCTTTCTTGCCAGACTTATTGACCCCTTCCATTCCGACAATACTTTCGTCAACGGCATGCTTTTTTACGCCGTGGTACTTTTTATCTATATTAGTATTGGCGTCGTGGAATCAATCACTGCCAGATATAAAATGAACGTCGTTCCCAAGTTTATCCTTACACCATTTATTCTGGTATTTTTTGTTACGATCCTAACCATGGGGGTTCTGCAATGATTCAACCATCGAACGCTCTCTTCTCAATAAACCATATATCAGATGTCTTGCTGTCATTAACAGTCTTGTCGGTCCTATTGTCTCTTGGGTCCAACCGGCTCATGTCCCTGGTAAAGATTATGGCATTTCAAGGCATTGTCGTCTCTCTGACACCGCTTTTCCTGGAACACCATGAAGGCTTATTAGAGAATACCAATTCTATTTTTCTCTTACTGATAATGCTGATAATCAAAGGTTTGGTTATTCCGATACTCATGTATGCAGCAGTCAAAAAGATCAAAATCCAACGGGAAGTGGAACCAATCATAGGCTACCACGCATCTCTTTTTGCCGGACTGTTTTTCATCCTGATCGGGGCCTTTATTGCTGATCGTCTGCACATCTCCCTGCCAATGCAAAATGAGCTGCTTTTGATCAGCGCCATTACTACTTTGGCAGCCGGGCTTTTCCTTCTTATGAGCCGCCGTAAGGCAATTACCCAGGTTATTGGTTACCTGATGATGGAAAATGGCATTTACCTTATCGGTACTGCCCTGGCTAAAGAGACACACACCATGTATGTGGTTGAATTTGGAGTGTTATTGGATTTACTGGTGGGAATTATGATTATGGGTATTGTTCTTCATAATATCAATTCTTCCTATAATGATGTTGATACGGCTCTGCTTGGTCAATTAAAAGACAATTAAGATAAAAAGGTATTCCATGTTAGAATTTACAATGCTTATCCCTTTTCTTACCGGGATTACTGCAATCTTCCTACCGGTACGGCTGGGACGCGGTATTCTAGTGCTGACTGCACTGTTACATCTGCTGTTAACTGTTCTGGGCTGGCTGGGTAAAATCAGCCCAGCCTTACCCCAATATTTTACCGTAAGCAACGAGGGTATGCTTATCCTCCTGGTCACCTCATTTATTTTTCTGTTTATCTCCATCTACGCCGTTTCGTATATGAGTGAAACAGAAATCTCCAGTGAACCGATTTATACCGCTTGCACCCTGTTCTTTTTATCCACCATGACCATGGTGACCCTGGCCGACCACCTGATCGTCCTGTGGATTGCCATTGAAGCCACCACTCTGATGAGTGCACCGCTGATTTTTCTGCATCGCTCCAAGACGGCCCTTGAAGCCACCTGGAAATATGTAATGATCTGCTCCGTGGGTATTGCCCTGGCATTGCTTGGATGTTTTTTTGTGGTCATGTCCATGAACCTTGGCGGTATCCATGTACCTATCACTTTTAGTTCACTTGGTGCTGTCGCAGATAAGCTCGACCCAGTCTGGCTGAAGGCCGGATTTATCTTTCTCGTTATTGGCTACGGGACCAAAATGGGCCTTGCCCCCATGCATACCTGGCTGCCGGATGCACACAGTGAGGCTCCAAGTCCAGCTTCGGCTCTTTTATCCGGTGCCCTGCTAAACTGTGCTTTCTTCGGAGTCTATCGCAGCCATCAGTTACTCTACCGGGCAGGTCTTGGTGATTTTTCCGGCAACATTCTCATCGGTTTTGGGCTGCTCTCCATGCTTATTGCGGCTATTTTCATTTTCTATCAAACTGGCTACAAACGAATGCTGGCCTATTCCAGTATTGAAAACATGGGCATTATCGCTTTTGGTGTCGGTATCGGCGGCCTGGCAACCTACGGTGCCATGCTCCATCTTATCCACCACTCTTTGATCAAATCTTCTCTCTTTCTGTCAGCTGGTAATGTTTTACTGGGCTACGGCAGTAAGCTTGTTGACAAGACTGGTAATATGGCCAAGCTCTTTCCAAAAACCTTCACTGCCTTTTTTGCCGGATTTGCCGGTATCTCAGGGTTTCCGCCTTTTGGAATATTTATCAGTGAATTGCTGATTATCATTGGTGCCATTCAGCAAGGTAGAGGAATCAGTGTCAGTATCTTTATTCTGGCGCTCATTCTTATCTTTGCCGGAGCGTCACGTTTGGTAACCAAGATGTGTTTTGCTCCCTGTGATAATCCGGAAATACTGGTTAAAGAAAACTGGGCCAGAACCCTACCGTCCTTTGCCCTGCTTGCAGCATCAATCACCCTTTGTATCTGGTTGCCGGACAGTATTTACCAAACAATTCTTGCGGCAATTGCCACAATCGGAGGTGGAGTCAATGGTTAATCTACTCCAAATACAGAATAATGAACGGCTCGACCGGGCCAATATACCCCATCTGCCCTTTTTTCAGTTTCGCAACGAAATGCTTGCCCTTGCCAAAGATGGCGCCCAGGTCGTGCAATACTTTGCCTACGAAGAAGAGGGGAGTATGAAAATGCTGGCCGTCATGCGAACCGATAAGCTGTTTGTTGCAAGTTGTGACATGCCCGAAGACAGCTTTCCTGCCCTTACAGCGGAATCTGAAAAATTCCATATGTTTGAGCGGGAAATTGGCGAGCAATACGGTCTCAAAGCTGAAGGTCATCCATGGCTGAAAATGGTTCGTTATCATAAAAACTATACCGGAAAACCCGATGTCTTTGGCAATGATTACAGCGTAGACATTCCCGGCAACTACCCCTACTTCAGCGTGGACGGCGAGTCCGTTCATGAAGTAGCAGTGGGGCCAGTTCATGCCGGTATCATTGAACCAGGACATTTTCGTTTTCAATGCTGCGGAGAACGCGTTTTCCACCTGGAAATCCAACTTGGCTATCAGCATCGCGGGGTTGAAAAACTGCTGCAAACCGTACCTTTCAAACGGCTACCGATCATTGCCGAAACCATTGCCGGTGATACCACCATCGGCCATAGTCTCTGTCAGTCCCAGGCCATTGAGGCCTTAGCCGATCTCAAAGTTGATGAAGGTGCCTCAATTGTCCGCACCATCGCTCTGGAAATGGAACGTATCGCCAATCATATCGGTGACCTTGGTGCTTTAAGCCTTGACGTGGCCTTTAATCCGCCGGCTGCCTTTTTTGGCAGGATCAGGGGAGAGTATCTTAATCTCAGCCAGATTCTGGGCGGGAACCGTTTTGGCCGTGGTCTGGTGAGACCTGGAGGTGTCACCCACGTTATGGGTGATGAGCAGAAACAACTGCTGCGTGATAAACTCGCCGAGCTGACACCAGAAGTTGAAAATGTCAACGATCTGATTTTCTCGGCTCCGAGCGTGCTGAGTCGTTTCGAACATACCGGAACTGTCAGTCATGAGAATGCCGAAAAGATTGGACTGGTCGGGTATGCCGGCAGGGCCAGCGGACTGCCGTATGATGCCAGGGTAACATTCCCCACCGAATGTTATGGAGACCTTTCTGCCAATCGCAACGAACGAACCGACGGCGATGTCTGCTCCAGAGGTACGGTACGGCGTGAGGAAGTGATGCACTCCACATCGCTAATCAACACCCTGTTGGAAAGAAGCGAAGAAGCTGCAAGCTATATACCTCAGGAAGTGAAGCTCGCTCCAAATTCCTTTGTTGTCTCCATCAACGAAGCGTGGCGAGGTGAAGTTTCCCATTGTCTCCTCACCGATGGCAATGGCGATATCCAGCGCTACAAGGTAAAAGATCCATCCTTCCATAACTGGACCGGTTTGGCTCTATCCCTTCGTGACACTGGTATTTCAGATTTTCCACTATGCAATAAGAGCTTTAACCTCTCTTACTGCGGATTCGATATATAAATAGGTGTTTTCATGCTAAAAGTAATAAAAAACAGGATAGAACAGGGGTATCGGACATCCAAATACCCTAAAGAACCCATTGAACTCTACAAACGGTTCCGTGGCCTTCCAAAGGTAAACAATCACTGTGAGGACAGCCTTGTAAAACGGTGTGCCGATGCCTGCCCGCAGGACTGCATTAACACTGAAACAAAACAGATTGACCTTGGTAGCTGCGTTTTCTGCGGATTATGCGAAACTCTCTCAGAGGGTCAATTTGTAAAGTTCAGCACAAATTTTGAAATGGGGACCTCCAACCGGGAAGATCTCTTCACCCATGGCGATCTCCCTGCCCTGGCGGAGCATTCCAAAAAGCATTTCAAAAAACTCTTTGGCCGCTCCCTGCAACTACGCCAGATCTCAGCGGCAGGCTGCAATGCCTGTGAGGCAGACACCAATGTTTTGAACACACCGTTCTTTGATTTACAACGGTTTGGCATCCAGTTTGTCGCCTCCCCCCGCCACGCTGATGGTATCCATGTTACTGGGCCAATCTCGGTAAATATGCGCCAGGCCACCATCACCACATGGGAGGCTATCCCAAGCCCTAAGGTAGTTATTGCCAGCGGCGCCTGTGCCATCTCCGGCGGGCCGTTCTACGGCAGTGATGAGATTGTCGGGGATCTGAACAAGCTGATTCCAGTGGACCTCTATATACCAGGCTGTCCACCGCACCCTCTGACTACCCTGCATGCCCTGCTAAATTACTTTAAGTAGCATATTAAACAGCCCAACACCTCATCCTTTACTATTCAGGTCTGTTTGCGAAAGACAAGAACGCTTCGCAGGCCTGAATAGCAAAATCTAAGGCATCGGTGACTGGCTGCACATCCTCTCTTTTTCTGAAGTCGACCGGATATTTTCCGTGATGCCTGTCATGCCTGCCCCTGGTCGGCTTCATTGTTCTTCTTCACCCCGCCTCACCTCAACTCCCTTCTTTCCTTTAAGTTGTGAATTCCACAAACACTCAACAGTATCGATAACTCAAGAAGATAGCTATCGAACTTCCAACCACGGCCCATTTAAATCCCTTGACTTTCTCGAAAAGAGCGCTATGAACATATACAAATGTTGCAAATTGTAACGGAAGTACAATTTTTTAAACTAACCACTGCCAATATATCGTCACGGAGAAACCAATGACCGACTCAATCATGCCCAGCCCGGATCTAGCCTTAAAACAACTTCTGGAAGGCAATAAGCGCTTTGTCGACACCTCTCTCACCCATCCCAATCAGGATAGTGATCGCCGTATCGCCCTTGGGGATGGTCAGGCGCCCTTTGCCGCTGTCTTGGCCTGTGCTGATTCAAGGGTTCCACCTGAAGTCCTCTTTGACCAGGGCCTGGGAGATCTCTTTGTAGTTCGGGTGGCAGGAAATATTTTAAATGATCAGATCTTAGGAAGCTTAGAGTATACGGCCCTGCATTTAAATACCCCACTCATCGTAGTCTTGGGTCATACCAGCTGTGGAGCCATTGGTGCAGTGGCAAGTGGGGTAGAATTAGAAGGGCATATTGCCTCCTTAGCTCCAGCCATTCAACCAGCGATAGACAAGGTTAAAGGCCAGGAAGGCGATCTAACAGATAATGCCGCACGGGAAGTGGCAAGAATGACGGCGGAACAAATGCAAACGTCCCAACCGATTATGGCCAATTTAGTTAAAGAAGGTAAGGTGAAAATTGTCCCTGCTTTTTATGATCTAACATCTGGCGAGGTATCTCTTCTGTAAGTACTGCGCCATTGAAGACACCACTCTCACTTACCTCGATTCCTCTAATTTCAATCTGCTCAGCAGGTAAGTATTTTTCAAATTTGCCTTCATTGCCGGTGATACCTGCAGTGAAGGCTTCCTCCTGCCCGCCACTAATCAATTCATACAAATTCGCTTAAATCTGAATCCAGAATAGTTTTCAGTTCAGCGAAATTTTCCTCGCGTGTTTCCACAAACACAAACCCAAACACGGGGTAGCTGCTATAGTCTATTTTTCTGAGTTCCAGTACCTTTTCAAAACCTGCAAGCAGCTTTTCATAATCAAAAGAGACAATCTCGCATCCCTCTTTTCCCGTTGAATTATCCAGTACAATAATGCTGAAAAGTTTCCCCTCTTTACCCTGCAGCAGCTGCGGCCAATCCGGTTGTTGCTGCGAGTAGTAATAGAGATAGGGATTAAAACCATAGGCACAACACGTCATATCGGCGGTAGTACACCAGCCGCCAAAGCGCATGGGATTCACTTCAATTGGCAGGAGTGTTCCATCCTCTTCCCGTCTCAGTTCAATATGAACCGGGAAATTCCTGACACCCGCCAACACACCAATCTTTTCTACAAATGCAGTGAACTCCTCGAGGTTCTCTTCAACAATCTCTTTTGATGTCGTGTAAACTCTGTCACTGACGTCGGTGTCGGATGAAAAGGTATGACGGAAAACACTCAATATAACGGAGCCACCATCTTTATTGTAGTAGGCATCGATGGCAAACTCTTCCCCGTTAATACACTGTTCGATAATAAATGAACTGGTATCGAGCACCTCACCCGGATACAAGCCCTTGATTGCATCTATCTCCGTATAAATTGATTCTACGGTCTCCTGCCATTCCTCCGGACCGGCCACCTTATATACGCCCATACTGAAAAAACCGACGCTTGGTTTGATAATAAATGGAAACGGAATGGTATCCAACTGAAGTTCCCGTAAATCGTCCACGCGCACTTCTCTGAAATAGAGATCCGGAAAGATCGACCGGGTCATTGCCCGAAACTTCACTTTATCCTTAAATAATTCTATCTTTTCAGGAAGCTCACTAAAGGGTAAATGCTTTGCCAGCCAGCCGATAGCATTTTCAGATGTTGTGTAGATTGCCAGATCGTCCTGAGTTCGAGCCATTTCGATAGCCCGTTCCTCACTGATCATTTTCGTGCCACTAAACAATTCGATCTGTTTCGCTGTCTCCGTTGCAACTACCGGAATTCCATGATCCCTGACGGTTTCTTTAAAAAAATCTGAGATATATGGTTTATCTATAAAAAACATTCTGCACTATCCGTGTTAATAAATTTTTTATGCTGCCTGTCGCTCGTTCCCCTTAGTCATCATAATGAAGATAAGGGGGATAAAGAGCAATGTCAAAAAAGTTCCGACAATAAGACCACCAATGGCAACAGCGCCAAGAGGAGCCAGCCGTTCCAGGCCAATGGCCGAACCGAGTGCAACGGGAAGCATTCCGGCAGCCACGGCAAAAGCTGTCATCAGTACCGGTCTGGTACGAATATGAATCGATTCGAGCATGGCCTCTTCGGTTGTCATTCCCTCCTCCACCTTTTCCTGAGCAAAATGGATAAGGAGAATGGCATTATTCACAATAATACCGGAGAGCAGGATAAAACCCATCATAGCCGGCATGGAGACATGATAATCAAGAATAAGATTTGTCCAGGAGGCTCCGATAATGGTCAGTGGAATGGAAAGAACAATCATAATGGCCACCTTCACACTATCAAAAAGAGCAATCAGAGTGAAAAAGATAAGGATCACTGCAAAACCGATGGCTCCGCCCATTCGTCCGGCCGAACTTTTAAACTGTTTAATATCGCCACTCTGCTCCATGGTCACTGAAGCAGGCAGTATCGACCCTTCAAAAGCCTTTTCAAAATCAGCCATAATATGAGAAATAGCAGCCTTTTCTCTGGATCCGTACACATTAAGGGTGTAATTCAAGCCCTCTCTCGTGATAATTCCCGGCTCAAGTGTCCGTGTTAAAGAGGCGATGGCAGCCAAGGGAATTTTTCCCTTGGGGGAGTCAAGCAGGGTGGCTTGCAGGATATCCACACTGTCGCGTTGTTCTTCTGGCAACCAGACACGAACACCAAAATCCACACTGTTCTGCAGCGGAAACGAAGCAACCACGGCTCCTCGCAAAACAGTCTGTAGCTGTTTTGCAATATCACCACTCTGGAGGCCATATAAAGCTGCCCTGGCCTGATCAATTTCAAGATTATAGACAGACTTATCATTGTGCCAGGTTCTGGCAACGGAAACGAGCCCCTTTGTTTTGTAGAGGGCCTGTTCCACCATATCACCGGCCTTTGAAAGATCTGCAAAGCTTGAACTGGAAAGAGTCACATCGAGACTTGCCCGGATACTGGCCATGGCTGTTGCTCCATAATCCACCACTTCAAGACTCTTGATATTATCAATCTCTGCAAGGAGAGGGCGTAATCGATGTTCAATCTCCCATATGGTATCTTCCCGCTCATATCGATTCACATAGGTGGCGGTAATGGCAATATGATCCGTACCACTCCCACTGCCGATACTCAACACTCCCGGTTCACTGCCAATGGCTGAAGAGAGGCGCAGCAGTGGCCCATTTTCATCAAGGATGCTATTTACCTGTTCGACAATCCGCTGGCTGGCTTCAATGGGAAGGTTCGGATCCGTAATAATCGTAATCTTCACCCCACCGGTATCCATGGGAGGCATCAGTTCCTGACCCACGGTGGGCATCACTCCCCGTACACTCACAACAAAAAGTGCAATCAGACAGACAAAATAAATACTAGCTACCAGCTTGCTTCGCAGAGCCAAACTGACTGCTACAGCAAAGAAAGTTTGCACCTGATCAATAACAAACCCTGTAATACGATTGAAAAAACCCTCAAGACGCATCAACCAGGGCCACTCTATGGTCAGTATCCTCATGGAGAGCAGGGGAACTGCCGTAATGGAGATAACATAGGAGGCCGTAAGAGCCAGAAGCAGCGTGCTCACCAGAGGACGAAATATGGTCTGAGGATAGCCACCGACAAAGAGGATGGGAGAAAGAGCGATCATGGTGGTGATCGTTCCGGAAAGATCGGCAAACATAATCTCCCTGGTGCCGGTGAGAACTGATTTTTTAATATCAGCTCCTCCTTCTTTATAGTGACGCTCAATATTCTCCATAACCACAACGGTATCATCAAGGAGCAGACCAAGGGCCAGAATAATACCGGTCAGGGTCACCACATTAAACTCAATACCCACAATCCACATCAGGGCAATAGTCGTCGAATAAACCACCGGAATAGTGATAAGAACTACAAGAACCTGACGAAAACTTGCAAGAAAGAAGAAGACCACAATAGTGGACATTATGATAGCGTCCCGCAGAGACTCAAACATATTCTCTGTACTCTGGACAATCGTATCCTTCTGGGTATCGGTGATCTCAAAGCGAAGCTTCGGATATTCTCTCTTTATTTCCTCAAGCTTTTCCTCCACCCGACTCACGGTACCAAGCACATCGGCATCAAGCCCACGCTGCACAGAAATAGCTATGGATTCCTGGCCATTGCCATAGTAGCCGGAACTATTTTCATAATGGCCAAAATAGATCGTGCTCACATCACCCAAACGAACATTTGCGGTCAAAGACAAATCACGAAGCCCCTGTACCGTCTCTTCCTTGCCAGGAGATTTTAAGAGATAACGACTTGTATCGTTGGAAATAAACCCAATGGCGTAATCTTTATTATTGCTTTGCAAAACAGCCAGAACGGTGCCCAACCCCAGACCATACTGATCCAACCGCGCCTTATCGATTATGATCTGCATCTCTTTTTTATAGCTGCCAAAGATATCAACATTGGCAACACCTGCAATTTTAAGCAGTTCATGACGCAGCCCGGTTTCAGCCAGTTGCCGAATATCTGGAAGCGGAAGAATATCGGAACTGATACCGATCACCACAATGGGAGCAGTGGCGGCAGAAATTTTATGGACCTGTGGCTCCTGAATATCAAGCGGCAGGCTCGAGCGGATCTTGTTGATGGCATTTGTGACATCACTTGCTGCCATATCAAGAGCCTTGCTGTACTCAAACTCGGCCCGGATAACAGAGACTTCATCGATGGTGGTCGAAAAGACCCGGCGAACCATACCAAGACTGTACAGTTCCTCTTCCACAGGAACGGCAACATTGGCAGCCAATGTCTTGGCGGAGCCACCGGGTTGAATAATAACCACGGCAATTTCCGGATAGTTGGACTCCGGAAAAAGCTTACGAGGAACCTTCTGGTAGCCCACAATACCCAGGAAAATAAAGAGAACCAGAAAGGAATAGATAAAATAGGGCCGTGCCAGAAGCCGCTCTATAAAACTACTCTTCATGGGCATCACTCCTGTTGATCCGGACCCGGGAAAAACCTGGCAACTGACTTAACTTTGCCTCTGCCGCAACGGCTATGGGTGAAGTGGGACATGGATTGATAAGCGCGTAATCTTTATTGCTGGCACTGATCTTTACCTCAAGAGGAGAAAACGTGCCATCCGCAAACAGCATCACCTGGGCGCCCTCTTTTCTCTGAACAAGTGCATCAATGGGAACTCGACAGCCACTGCCTGCAAAGATGAGCAAATCAATAGTGAGATAACTGTTATTTGGCAGCTCCACAGGACTCTCAACGGCAACTTCTGCCACGGTAAGCCCATTAACAGCATCGCTATAAATATTCCTGATCTGACCAATTTTTCGCCCCGTCAAAAATACCTCCTGTCCAGTTTCAATTGCTACATTCCCAGGCACATAACTAAATGTCAGTTTCTGTCCCGGTGCATTTATGGAGAGTAGTGGTTTGCCGGGACTGGCAAGATCCCCTTTACGGGAAAAAATGGTACCGATTATTCCGTCAAAAGGAGCTTTTATATTGAGATAACTCAATTGAATTTCAAGCCCGACAATCTTCTGCCGGGTGGCTTCCAAAGCTGCCTGTTTCGTTACATAGGCAACTTCAGATGCTTCAAATTTTTCACGAGCCAGCCCCCCAACATCAAAGAGAGACCTGTTTCGATCATGAAGACTTTTTGCATAGTGCACATCTTTTTTCTGAGCCCCAAGGCTCACCTGCAGAGACTTGATACTTGCAACCATCTCCAGATCATCAATTTGCAGCAGCAGTTCCCCTTCTTTTACCTGTTGGTTTTCTGTAACCAGCACTTTTTTAATCTGGCCACTCAGTTTAGAAGAAATTGCGGCACTCTCTTCCGACAGCAGTTGTGCCAGAAACGGCCTGGTCTGCTCCAGACTCGCATTGCTCGCTTCAACAACTTTTACCTGATGACTCACAGGGGTTGGAACCGGAGCATCCTTCACACTCTGTTTCCGTTTTTTCAAAAGGATTGCGGCACCGCCAAGCATGGCAACAATCAATAAAAACACTATAATTTTCTTCACTTATTTTCTCCATTTTCCAGCAGATAATCGAGATAAAAACGACCACTCTGATAACTATATCGGGCAGTAATAGAACGACTCAAAGCCAGCTGATTACGTGCCTTGGCATAGAGCAGATCATTAAGATCAGCTGCCCCTTTTTCAAAACGGGTCTGCTCAATACTCTCCGTTTCCAGGGTCAAAGCACGCTCGGCCTCGGCGGAATAATAATTATCGAGTGCCAGTTCAATTTTTGTCACCGCTTCACTTAATGATCTCTTGAGTTCAAGTTCCGTTGTTACCTTGTCCCGACGGCTTTGCTGTTTCTGGATAACCGCCATCTGTTTCGATGTGCTGCGGCTCCCGAAATCAAAAAGAGTCCATTTTAAATTTACAGCCGCCTGCCAGGTTTCTTTATTATTCCAGTCTCCTTCATTTGCATTGGAACTGTCATTAGGCCCAAAATTTTGTCCGTAAAAACCATTAAAAACGACCTGGGGATAATAACCGGCACTACTTTTCTCAACCAGAATATCCTTTTTTTCCACATCAAGGAGTACGGAACGATACCGATCAAGCTCCTGAATATTCGTATTATATGTTGTGCCACTCCCGGAGACTGGCATCTCCAAGGAAAACTCCTCCAGATCAGTAATCGTCTCAGTGTTCAACAGAGCGGCAAGACTGGCTTTGAGTATTCTGGTATTACCATTGATTTGCCGTACCTTCACTCTTGCATTTTCTTTGTCGGCTGCGGCTTTTAGCTGTTCCACTCTCGCTTTTTTTCCAAGTTTAATTTCAAGGACAATGTCATCGTAGAGATTTTGCAATGCCGTAAGGTATTCCTTCTGGGCCTCTTCCTGAGCAGTAAGGGAGAGAATGTTCACATACAGTGTCTTCACATTGTAAACAAGCTGCTCCCGGCTTAATTTAATCGCAGCAGTGGCCATTTCCTTTTCAATGGCAGCAATCCCCACGGAATGCTGCTGAGAAAACCCGGTAAAAAGCGCCACCTCATACATAATCCCGGTGGTAAAGAGATCCTCCGTAGTAGGAACAGCGGTGGGATCAAGAAAGATAGAGGCCGGAGTCAATGGAACCAGGGTCCGCGGCAGATTGTAATGCCCATAGGAGGCCACCAGATCAATCTTGCCAAAATTCTGTGCTTTTTTCCCGCTTAAGCCCTCCTCACTCAGGGCTCGATTCATCTGCTGTTTTTGCAGGCCCGGATTGTTTTCAAGCGCCAGGGCCACAGCCTCATCGAGGCTTAAGCCACTACTCATTCCGGGAAGAAACACCAAAATATTGGCCATCAAGCTGACGAACAGTAGTCTTTTTTTCATAAATAGATCCATATCTTGTATTTTTTTAAATCTTCCCAGTCAGTGAGACCGGTTGAACGATTCCCTGCATGAGCACCCCTACTATCATCTTTGTGTAATCTTCGGTGCTGACAGCTTTTGAACTGCCCTCAGCCACCTTTTCCATAATCGGAGCAAAGAGAAAGCGAGATGCCATAAGAGTGGTCAACATGGGCGCTAAACACGTTGGAGGAATAACTTGGCCATTTTTTGCCGCAAGGGGCTGGCAGATTTCCCGGTTTACAATTTCAACCATCTGCCGGGCCCAGCCAGCTTTATATTCCAGTATTTCAGGGTCATCATGCGGCAGTTCACTAATGCCAATCACCAATGCGTCCCGGTTCATATCGAAATAGCGAACAGCCCTGACAATGAACTGCTCCAACCTTTGCTGCAAAGTTCCACCAACAACCAACGTATCCATTGCAATCACCAGGTAACCGGAAAAGAAGGTATCGAGAATCTCTTTCAGCAAACCCTTCTTGCTGCCAAAAAAATAATTTACCATGGAGAGATTCACATCTGCCTCGGCAACCAGTTCTCGCATCCCGGTCTCTGCATAGCCGTGACGGGAAAATAACATAATTGCCGCCTGAAGAATTCGCTCTCTTGATTCAACCGTATGTTGTTTTTTATCACTATTTTTCACATCAGTTCCCTTAATAATCAAACGTTCGTTTAACTTCTAAAATGAAAAATAGTTCTTTCTTGCCTATGTGTCAAATTATTTTTCGTGTTCTTACGAACCTAAGCAGAAAATTTCGGTTTTAAATATTTTGTGTACCCACAAAAAAAGCCCTGAAGAATCACTCTCCAGGGCTCTATTTTTATTTCCTGTCCACCTTCTCTCAGAAGCTAAACCGAACGCCAACCATCAAATCATTGCTATTTGCATCAAAATCAGCGTTATCAATGGTGGCGTCACTGGTTCCCATAAAACGATACTGGGCATCAACGGACCACTGTTCATTGAATGCATAGGAAACGCCTCCCATTAACTGGTATGCAAAGACATCATCACTATCGGAGTCATTGAAGCCGGGATCATTGATATCAAGTCTGGCCCAACCCATTCCAACACCAACAAATGGTGTCCATGCAGACCCTGTATCCACGTCATAGAAACCGTTGAACATCAAGGCATGCTTTTTCAGGTCACCATCATTAAAGCTGCCAGTCACATTACGGTAAGATGTGATTTCAAGATCATTCTTCTGTCTGAAAATCTCCATTTCCACGCGCAATGGATTCGCAAAATCATAGCCTGCAGCAAGAGAACCTGCAAAGCCATTGTCATATGTCATTTTCGCTGTGTCACCACTATTAAACACATTATCCAGATCATTATCCATGGCCATGCCTAAACCCATATTCACCTTAAGATAAAAGGAATCATCGGCAGCCAATAAGCTCACAGGAGCAGTAAGTGCGGTCAGGGTTGCTACAGCTATTACGATTTTTTTCATTGTTTGGTCCTCTGCTAAGTTTTTTAAATATATTAATTTGGGACTGCTTACGACGAAACGCTTCGTCATCGAATCCATGCCCCATTGCCAGTCATAATTGATACAGTCAGAGCTATAATTGCTATGACATCAACAAGTGAGTTCATACTTTTTCCTCCCTCCTGCTTGATAATTACAAATTTCCTCCTGTTCGGTTTCCCTCAGTCTCAACCATCGACGGCCCATGTTCTGCAAGGTGCACTCTGGCCCATATTTCAATCGGCTGGGGAGCCTTTTCACCAGGCCCTCCCTTCTGACCACCCATCTTTTTTCCTCCTCCTTTGCCACCACCGCCTTTTCCTCCTCGACCGCCTCCGGAAGAACCTCTAGATGCGGGTCTTTCCATCTCCCCCGACTCAAATCCAACCCCAATAATATTTCCATCTGCCGAGCCCGTAAGAGGAACTTTCAGCTCATACACCAGATACCCTCGTTGTATTCCAAGTCGGGCATATATTCCCATTTCTGCCGCCTTGCTCATGGACAGGGTTTGACGGGTTGTGGCCTCCGCCCCCTTCAGTATGGCCATGCTGTACTGGCTGTCTTCGAGCATATCCTCCATACTGTTTCTCGATCTGTGGTCCGACATGCTTCCCGGAATCTGTTTTTGTCTGGGAAGTGGAAACAGCAAACCAAATCGTTTTTCGGTATTTCCGGTATCATCAAGCCATAACGTGAACCCGGCCCGTAAAAAAAGCATCTTGCTCATCTGGCTTCGCGTCAACAATTGAATGTAGAGGTAACGATCATCATTCATCAAGGACACGCGGAGTCTTGAATCTTCATCAAAATATTGAGGTACCTCGGGCCAGATCAACTCATTCTCGTCAAACGCAACAGGCTCAGTCCATTGGCTCTGCATTTCAACCTCATCACATCCGGTGAGAAAAACGCATGTAGAAAGAAGGAGAAGAAGGGGAAGTTTATTTAATGTCATAGTGATCTCTTTTTAAAAAGTGGTTGTACAAAAGGGCTTGACTGATAGGTTTCCCCTTATGATTTTGAATACCGTACCCCACCCTCTTCCCGATTGCTGTTAAGCTCCGGTCAAGTTGTGTAAAGTTGTGTAAAGCTGTTATAAGAACAGATCAAACTACGGTACTATGCCTGAAGAAGCCGAACTGCACAGATCTTCAGAGGACGCGACATGAAAAAAATTTTAGTAATTGATGATGACAGAGAACTCTGTGAGTTATTAGTTGAATTCCTGGAACCGGAAGGATTCAGCGTAGAAACTGTGAACGAACCGCATGGTGGTCTAAAGCGTGCCTTATCCGGCGAACACTGCCTGGTGGTCCTCGATGTAATGCTTCCGGGTATGACCGGTTTTGAACTCCTGCGAAACTTGAGAATATCATCCCAGGTTCCGGTGATGATGCTTACTGCAAGAGGGGAAGATATTGACCGTATTGTCGGGCTCGAAATGGGAGCGGATGACTACCTGCCCAAACCCTTTAACCCTCGTGAGCTGGTGGCAAGGATTCAAGCCATCTGGCGCCGAACCCAGCCGGAAGGAGCAAAAGCGTCAGACAGTCCGTTACGAATTGAACATGATGATATCATGCTTGATATGGGATCAAGAAGCGTCAAACAAAATAACAACGTTATCAAACTTACCGCTGCTGAGTTTTCACTTCTCTATGAACTATTGCATAAAGCCGGCCAGGTGATGACACGTGAAGAGCTAACAGAAAAGGTGTTAAATCGTACCCTGGAAATCTTTGATCGCAGTATAGATGTCCATGTCAGCAGTTTGCGTAAAAAATTGGGCCACAGCATAAAGAACCGGGAGCGAATTAAAACCATACGAAGTATTGGCTATCTCTACACTCTGGACAATCAGGAATCATGATTATGCGCAGTCTTTTCTGTAAGATTTTCCTAAGCTTTCTACTTATCACTCTGCTTGCCAGTTTTACCACGGTGATGATCTCCTATTGGGCACAAATAGGCCCCTACGGTGAACTGAAAAAACGAGTGGAGCACAATCAGATTCAAGCTCTAACCCATTCTCTTTCTATCACGGGGCTTGCGGCTGTAAAAATATTTGAAGATGACGGTCGGGAAGCGGTCGTTTCCTATTTACAGGAAGTTGAGAAACAGCATCATAGTCAAATCTTTTTATTGCAGGCAGATAATAGTCACTTCCCAGATCGGGAACTGCCGCCAGGAGCAACAGATCTTGCTGCAACATCCCGACAAACCAGGAATACTCAGCACAACGTGTCCGAAACGGAAATCATTGTTGCCCTTCCTCTCGATCAGGATATTACTCTTATCGGCAGCACAGCCAGAATAGTACGACCTCTCGTCTTTGTGAACGATTCCAAAAACAGAGGCTGGCAAAGAATTCTTTTTTTCCGCCATCGCTTTGGCTTACCGTTTATTGTTGTTATCTTTGTTGCCGGAGCCGGCTGTTATCTGTTAGCCCGTTCGTTAACTGCTCCAATTCGTGACCTCCGCAAGGCAACACAGCAGATGAGCAAGGGTGATTTCTCAGCCCGGGTGGATTCCTTCAGGCGCAGAAGAGATGAAATTTCAGATTTGGGTCGTGATTTTAATACAATGGCTGAACGGACCGAATCCCTTCTCCAATCTCAAAAACGCTTATTGCGCGATGTCTCCCACGAACTACGCTCTCCGCTAACCAGACAGAATCTTGCCGTGGAACTGGCCAGACAACGCTTCAGCGACGCGGAACCCTATCTTGCACGAATTGAAAAAGAATCCGGCCGCCTCGATGAACTCATCAATCAGCTTCTGCTTCTCACCAGACTTGAAACCAAGGTAGATACCACCCGAAAAGAACCGGTGAGACTCCATGAGCTCCTAAGCAATATTGTACACGATGCCAAATTTGAAACTGCCAATCAGAATCGGGACATAACAATACAAAATCTTGACGAAGTCACCATACCCGGATCCATGGAGATGCTCGGACGGGCCCTGGAAAATGTCATTCGCAATGGCCTGCGTTATACAGCAGAAAGAACTGGTGTAGAGATCACTCTGTTAAAGGGCACCGAAAATGTGACAATTGTCGTAGAAGATCATGGCACCGGTGTTCCGCAGGAGTATCTTGAGAAGATATTCACGCCCTTTTTTCGGGTAGCAGAAGCACGGGATCGTGACAGTGGCGGAACTGGAATAGGGCTGGCTATTGCAAAACAGGCCATTGTGATGCATGGCGGTGATATAGTAGCACGAAATGGAACGACAGGCGGCCTGGTGATCGAGATACACTTGCCCCTGTCCTAAAAAGTTTATAGGTAAAACGATGAATAACACAACGATTTCTGAATCCGTTTATGTGTTTACCTTCATCAAAGTTCTAAGATAACTCTTTGAAAATAAGTTAAAACCTTAAGTTAGACCTCAACTTTGGTTCTGTCTAGCCGAAGTTGAGACCTCTATACATCGTAATAACAGTAAATTTACTGAAACGAGGCAGATAAGGAGCTGTTGCAATGCCAAAATGTGTTACTCAAGTGTAAAATCGACACCAGCAAACTGAACATTCTCAGCAACAGGATTCATCGGTGCAACAGCATGCACCCCATTACATTCCGGACATTTCCCAAGATAGGTGGTCAGGGTAAAGAGAAGTGGTTCCCTTTGTTTGAACAGTATCTTCTGTTTTTAAGTGGATTCTCT
>CAZUPS010000045.1:0-32004 GCA_964621915.1 uncultured Desulfocapsa sp.
CTTTTTATTGTATGTACTTAATTAAGGAGATTATGATGAAGAGAAGTGCACTGATTTATGTGTTGTTTTCCGTATTTTTTCTGTTTGTTAGTTCTACTATTGTTTACGCTTTGGATACAGAGACTCTTCCTGGCAAATGGCATACTGAAAAAAAGAAGGCGGTTTTCGTAAGTTTAGACCTCAAAGTAGATGGTACTGGGCATTTTGTTAATTACGCAGGCAAGGCCAGTGAAGGGAAATGGACACTGGATGGAAATTATCTTAAATTTGAGTCAGGTGGAGAAAAATCTGGTGGCATTGCGGCAATGGAAGGTGAGACTCTGAAGATCCAGTGGGTCGCTGATTATGATCGAGTAAAATAAAAGTCTTTGGGAAACTCCTCTATCAATATCAAAACATAAGCCAGCCCCAATAGTCAGTATCATTTACCCCTAGTTTATCATTGTGACATAAGCTAGAGGGTAAATGATACTGACTATTGAACAGAAGTTATTCCAACTGCCATATACCTCCATAGATAAAAATAGCCTATGGCCCAAGATATGCATCCTAAAACCCGCCAGGAGTTGCACGAACTCATTCGTGAGGTGGGCCCCGGTATACTGTGGCTACTGGCCGCCAACCTGGCCACCATGGTCATGGCCCTGGCCCAGGGCTGGAGCCTGGCTCCGCTCATGTGGGTCTACTGGTGCCAGAGCGTGATCATCGGCGTCTTCAACTGGCTGCGCATTAGGCGTCTCAAGCAATTTTCGGTGACCGGGCTCAAGATCAATGGTAAACGCATCGAAGAGCCTACGCCAGCGATCAAGCGCTGGATGACCAATTTCTTTGCCATGCATTTTGGTTTCTTTCACCTGGTTTACCTGCTCTTTCTGTTGTCTTTTTTGGGTGAGATACCCATGGAGGTGGTGCTCGGGGCCATGGTGGGCGTGCTATTGTTCGGAATCAACCATGCTGCTTCTTATCGCCAGCATTTGCGCCAGGACGCCGCTTCGACACCAGGAATTGGCAGCATGTGTTTTTTGCCCTATGCCAGGGTGGTGCCAATGCACCTGGTGATATTTATAGCTGCCATTTATGGCCTGGAGTCGGCCATGGCGTTGTTTGTATTCCTCTTGCTCAAGACCCTGATTGATTTGATCATGCACGCAGTGGGGGGCATTGACTGGAGCAAGTCCGTAACCGCATAATTTCCCTCAACGGAGGTACGCAAATGTCCAAAAAGAAAAACAAAAAGTCCCAGCAGAAAGAGCACACTGAAGAGCAGTTCCCCAAGGAGCCTCTCCCCCTGAAGGAACGCATGAAGCGCTGGCTGCTGGTGGGAGTGGCGGTCCTGCTGGTACTGGTGGTGGCTGGTATCATGATAATGATAAAGGTCGGTGAAGTTGGTCACGTCAAGGAAGCCCGCGAACTCACCGTGGACGCTGCAATTGAGGGCGCCACTCTGGAAGAATGGGATCAGGCCCGTCTGGACGCCGAGGATAACAACATAGTCTGGTGCATGAACACCGCCGACGGCAGCCACGTGGGCCGTGCCGGTGATATCAGGGGTAACGCCAAGAGCGATACCTGGCGGCAGCTCTGTGACGGCTATGGACCCAACGTCTACCCCGACCACAAAAGAACCCACACCCGGATCTGGGAGCCTCAGGACCCCGATGAGGGCGAGGAGTTCGTCATTGGCACCTGGAACCGTAAGGGCCACGATAACTGGCTGCAACCGGTAAAGGCCAAGGCCATCGTCATCGTGGAGACCTTCAACCCTGGCGCAATAGTGGCGGTGGACGCCATAGACAACTACTACAGCATGGATGAGTCCAAGACTGTAATGGGTCCCATGAAGAAGACCCGGCTTTGGTCCGGCACCATGAAGCCGATCAAGGAAAGCCGGGTGAGCGTTATACGCCTCAAGGATCCGGTAGATATAGCCACTGTGCGGCTGGTGCTCGATACCAAACAAGCCCGGGGCTACAACAACATAGACACCATAGGACTATTAGCTGAATAGGGTAACGGTTTAGTTTTGGTTGGCAGGCTTGTCATGCTTTGATTTGGGGAGGAGGAGATGATGAAGACAAAACAGTATTGGCACAAACAAAAGAAATAGGGGACAGACTGAACCGCTGATCTGTCCGCATTGTCAGGCGGAAATGAAGATAATCAGCTTTATAGTCGAACGGAAGGTGGTCCGCAAAATCCTGACCCACTTGAAGCTATGGCCTGTAAACAATATTCGCGGCTCACCTTCTCGGCCTGGTAAGTTAAAAGTATCCTCAACTCACCCCGGACAAGAGAAACAGTATGAACCCGTCGACGACGGCTGGCCCGGTTATGATGAGCCGGTTTACGGCAGCGATTGATGCCGGTGATGATCTGAAGGGACACTTTTGTGCGTTGTGGCAGGCAGTGGGAGGAACTCTGTGGAAATACAATAATCTAATGGAATATTGTAGCTTGTGTTGTTGCCATCCACTCTGCGGGAGCTTGTGGAGGTGGAAGACCACAAAAACCACTTGGTAGTGTTGTCTTTAGTTCATTTTGGAGTGCTATTTGAGTGGGTGAAGGCTTGTTTTTCCCCTTGGTACTTTCCTAATGGAAAGCGAATTCTTATCACTATGGCGTGTTGCAAGGAATATTGCCCGGTAGACTTGGAAGCTGTGAAACTGTCTATGCACTCATCATTCATAAGAGTCAGGGGGCGGAGATTGGGGAGGTGCTGGTGGTTCTTCCCGACCGGGGTACAGCCGTTGTGACCAGGGAGCTACTGTATACCGCGGTCACGCGAGCAAGGAACAGGGTGAAGGTGAAAAGTTCCCGCGCTGTTTTTGATATGGCAGTGGCCGGAAAAATTGAACGGCATAGCGGCCTTGCCGAACATCTTCGGGGAGAAACACATTTGCTGAAAGGTGTACCTGTCTCAGCTGAGAATTGAAGCTATGACATTACTCAATTGTTTCAGATCAAAGGGTTTGGCAATAGCCGCAAGGAACCCATGTTCCTTATAGTTAGCCATTACCGGATCATTGGAATACCCACTTGCAACAATGATTTTTGCATCGGGGTCTATCTGTAAGAGTTTTTCTGCTGTTTCCTGTCCTCCCATGCCGCCTGGGATTGTTAAATCCAGGATTACGAGATCAACAGGGGTGCCACTGTCCTGCAGCTCCTGGTATTTGTTGAGCGCCTGGGCCCCGTCCATCACCGGAATTGCCTCATGACCAAGGACGGCAAGTTGTGCAACAGCCACATCTCGCAGCATCTCTTCATCATCCATGACCATAATTCTGGCTGCTTTCGTTGCCGGGGAACTTTTTGGCTTTTCTGCAACATTGTCATCGTTGCCTTGAGAACGAACAGCAGGCAGGTACAGTGTGAACGTTGTTCCCTTGCCGGTGATGGAGTGAACAGTGAGATATCCATCATGTTTATTGATGATTGAGTGACAAATTGCCAGGCCGAGCCCGCTGCCTTCCTGTTTTGTAGTGAAATAGGGGTCAAATATTTTGCTTATGATTTCTTTGGGAATGCCGACGCCTGTATCCTGAATGGTAATGCAAACATAATCCCCATTATTCGCACTGAGGAGTGCCTCGGCAGTGGCATCTTTAACGTTGCTGCATTTGATCGCTATGACCCCACCTTCGGGCATGGCATGGTTAGCATTTATAATTATATTTTGAATAACTTGACCAATTTGACCACTATCCACGTCAACCATCCATAGATTTTCCGGGAAACTGTAGCTGCAGACAATCTGGCTGCCATGGAGAACAAAATCTGCGGATTCGGGAATAAACTCAGGAAGAGATGTTATCTCCCGGACCGGCTCACCACCTTTTGAAAAAGTGAGTAACTGATCCGTAAGCTTTGCAGCCCTTTTTGTAGCCTTCTCAGCATCGGAAAGCAGAGACGCTGTTCTGGAATCTTCTTGTGCAATCCGATAGCTTGCCAGTTCGATATTGCCAAGAATAGCAGAGAGAATATTATTGAAATCATGCGCTATGCCACCGGCAAGCACCCCGATGGATTCCAGTTTCCTGGTCTTGAGCAGCTCTTCCTCCATCTTTTTTTCCTGTGTGACATCACGGAAGACAAGGACAACCCCTATGATATTACTTTCACTATTTCTGATTGGTGCACCGCTGTCGGCAATGGATCGCACAGTGCCATCTTTTGCAATAAGGGCTGTGTGATTGGCAAGACCTATGATTCTTCCAAGCTCTATCACCCGCTGTACCGGACTGACACATCTCTGTCCGGTTTTTTCATTAATAATATTAAAAACTTTTGTGGATAGTTCACCCTGTGCCTCTTCATTAGTCCAGCCGCTAAGTTCTTCCGCGACCTTGTTCAAAAAGACAACTTTTCCTTCGATGTCTGTTGTGATAACACCATCCCCAATGGAGCGCAGAGTCACACTTAATCGCTCTTTTTCAGCCTGAAGTGCGTTTTCGGCATTTTTACTATTACTGATGTCAGTGGCGATTTCCATACGCACGAGCCTGCCGTCTGTCCAGCGAACAGCCTGATCCCGGCATTCGAACCACTGGCCGGTTGAGGTGTTTTGGAATTCCCAGACATGGACGCCCGTTGCTTCACCTTCTCCACCTACCAGCAGATGATTGGTACAGAACTCGCAAGGACCATCTTGCCCCTGTTGCAAGGCCAGGTAGCATTTTTTGCCGATAGCATCACCAAAAACTTGCCGTCCATAACTATTCAGAAAAATAAGCTCATAGGTTTCCATATCGGCCACATAAACAACTGCATCCAGGCTGTCGAGCAGGGTCTTGAATCGTATGGCAGTATTGGATATTTCTTCGTCTCTGGAATTGATCGCTTCTATAATGGTCTGGAACTCTACGATACCTCCTGACATCTCAGAAGACAGGTTGAGTGTATTGCCCTGTCCAGACTGTCCAAGGGCATCAACAATACTGTTTACCGGATGTGAGAAAAACCTGTTAAAAACAATTCGAAAAACAAAGAAGAGTAAAGCAAAAATACAGAGTAGAAACAGCAGTTGACTCATGAGGAATTTTTGAATTGCTCCATTCAGTACCGTGCTGGGAATGCAGTAATACATTATCCAGTTGTCCGGTTCAGTGAAGCGTTCATTAAGGGCGATAAACTTTTGGTCCTGATAGATAAAAGAAAAAAATCCAGCGTCATTGGCTTCAGTAATATCCTTTAAGTCAAACGCCAGGTTGTGGCGGGTCTCCATCAGGGAATGGTTTGGATGATAAATTGTTCGACCATTGGTCGACAGGACAAAGAAAAGCTCCCCATCATACAGCTTACCATCTTCAAAACTGGCTATGACCGGGGTGATATTTGCCAGGCTACGCTCCACCACCAACAGATAACCATTGTCGAGGGGGTACTGGATGGTTACAACGGAACGGTTCGTTAACAGCGACTGGTAATGATGTTGTACCTTTTTCGTAGATGCTGATTCCGCAGAAATCATGGAGGAGAAGTCAAGTCCGGTATATCCACTATGTGGCTCGGAGATCACAATAACCTTTCCTTGAGAGTCAAGGACGTAAAAGCTGTCACCATGGAATTCAAAATAACGAGATGTGGCCAGTTGGGAGAACAACTCTTCCGGATCATCCGGATGAGAGCGTAAAACCTTCTGTACCATGGTATCGGTATGAAAAAGAACATCTTTGGTGAGTGTGCGAGCCACATTGATCCTGGCTCGCATGGCTGAGGAATATTCAGCCAGGATTTCCTGATATTCACTGAATCCAGTTAACACGGAAACTGTCACGAAAACAGCAATCGCAACAAAGGAGAGAATCAGATTGATTTTTTTGCGCAGAGTTTGGGGTGCCACCTAGATTTCTCCGTTATTGTGAAACTGTTGCTCGCGCACGATAACTTCATACACTGGTCTGATCACGTCACCATATGGGTCAAATTTCACATGGCCCATAAGAGTGTCATATTCTCTGGCTAACAATGCTTTCTTTAACTCGCTACTATTTATATCAGGGCACCGTTTGAGGGCGTCGGCCAAAATTGTGACCATCTCATAGGCTCTGGTGGATCTGGCTGTTGCTTTTTTGTGAAATTTTACTTCAATTCTCTGTGCAAATTTCATATAGGCGGGACGCGTATTGTCAGGGTCGATAAAGCTTATGATGCTCAAGCCTTCAGCGCTGTTTCCAGCGTGACGCATCAGTCCCGGGGTTTGGGCCCAGAGAGTGGCGATACGTGTTCCGGTGAAATTTCTGGCAGCGATCTTTTGCAGGGCCACTCCGCTCATGCTGGCCTCGGTAAGGAGGACGATGGCATCCGGCTGTGGCTCAAGAAGTTCATGAATTATCCGTTCCCAGTCTGCATGTTCGCGGGAGCTGAATTCCACCTCCGTAACCGCGCCGGAAAAATGTTCCTGGACACGATTTGCATAATCCTCAACAAATGCAGCATTTGTCATGTCTTTGAGGAATGCCAGGGATTGCACCCCTTTTTGTTTCAGGAGGATGGCAGTTTTTTGCCCAAAAAGGGAGCAGTCAACGGAGGTGCGAAGAAAAAAATCATCTTGGCCACTTAGCTGAGTGGAGCCGGTATAGGCGGTGATAAGTAGGGTGTTACGAGAAGTAACAAAAGGATGCGCCTTGACTGTGTTGGATGAATAACTGTGACCGATAATCGCGACCACGCCTTCATTTATAAGGGATTCGTCTGCTTTTCTGATACCTTCGTCGCTGTTCTGGTCATCGCGAATAAGCAGTTCAAGAAGGCGACCATTAATTCCCCCAGAGTTGTTGACATCTTCGATGGCAAGAAGTGCCCCATCTCGGATATGTTCGCCGGCCTCTCCTCCACGGCCACTGAGATTAATAGCTAAGCCAATTTTTATCGGGGGCTGCTGCTGATTGCAGGAAGTGAAAAAAGACAGGCAAACAAAGGGAAATAAGAAAAGAACCAGATAATGTGAATGGAGTTTCATGGGAAGGTTTCCTTTGGACTGTTTGCTGGTGCTGTAGTGTTGGAACCCTGGAAAATTGAGGTTCTCTTTCTAAGTCTCGTCCGCAATACGGCTGATAGTGTTTTAAGTATACAAAATACTAAAGGTAAGTCAAATAGGATTGCTATGGCCAGGATAGTCTGTTGAAAGGGAAAATTATCGTTGCCTCAGGATATTCTAACGATCCAGTCATGGCGGATTACAAGAGACATGGGTTCTGTGCTGCTATTGCAAAACCTTTTGACTTGAAAGAACTGGGTGAGGCCATAGTTTCTGCTGTATAAGAACCATGGCAAAAAAAATGGCGTGAGAGGCAGGCTTGACAAATGGGCCTTGCCTTGTTGGCACTATGACTTTGTCGTTATTTTTCAGTCAATTACTTCTTGCCAAACACCCATTCGTCAAGCCTGACCCCGCTCTTGCACGAAACTCACCAGCTTTGTCAAAAAACGGCACACCACTTGATTCCAGAATAATTCCTACACCGTCTTTACGATGGTTAATATTTATTAGAGAGGAAAATGGTTTTCTGGCCTTTTTAAAAATAAGAAATTCATTGAGGACTTTTTCACCTTCCCGAGAAGACATAGGGGAAAAAGCAGATTCCCCTAGAATTTCTTTGGGCGTATATCCTAACAGGTCTTTAACACGTGGACTCGCATAGGTGAAAATTTCATTTTCATCAAATTCCCAAATCCAGTCTGTTGAGTTTTGAGCAAGATCTTTAAAGCGTTTTTCACTTGCCAATAAGGCTTCTTCAATCTGCTGTCTTTGGGTAATATCTCTCGAAACAACAGTAAAACCTTCTATCCGGCCGTCTTTCCCCATATATGGGTTATAGGCAACCCCCATGTACACCCTGCCAAGTTTTTTAAACTCGAACCATTCCTCATAATAAACGGCTTCGCCTAATAAGCATTTTTCAGCATGTGACTTGATAACACTTTGAAAAATCTTGGGGCCTAGAACATCCGCGATCGTTAGTCCAACCAACTCATCTTTTGATTTGCCGGAGGCCCTGGCATAGGTATCATTAACAGCAAGATAAACAAAATTTTTATCGAGGAGGGCCATAAAGTCACTCGAATTGGCAACAATACATTCAAATCGGCGTAATTTCTCTTTATCCTCACCTATTTTCTTCTCCGCACGAGTGAGATCATCAACTCTTTCTTGGAGAATGTAACTTTGCTCCTCTAATGTCTTTTTTGTTTTTACTAACTCTTCATCTCTCTAACCGGATCTCCACCCTTTGCAAATGTCAGCAGTTGTTGGGTTAATTTTGTAGCTCTCCTGGTAGCTTTTTTTGCATCGTTGAGCAGGGTAATGGTTTTGGTGTCTTCTTTATCAATTCGAAAGGAGGTGAGTTCAATATTTCCTAAGATCGCGGCGAGAATGTTATTGAAATCGTGGGCGATCCCTCCGGCAAGGACCCCAATTGATTCCAGTTTTTTTATTTTAAGTAATTCTTCTTCCATCTTTTGTTCATTACTGACATCACGGAAAACCAGGACAACCCCAATTACTTTGCTTTCCCTGTCCCGAATGGGAGCACCGCTGTCTGCTATGCTTCTTAGAGTTCCGTCCCTGGCAATGAGTGCTGTGTGATTGGCAAGCCCCACGATTCTTCCAAGCTCCAATACCCGCTGCACCGGGCTGACACATTTTTCCCCGGTTTTCTCATTGATGATGTTGAAGATCTCTGAAGAGGGTCTGCCCCGTGCTTCTTTATTCTTCCAACCGGTCAAATCTTCTGCAATCTTGTTCAAAAAAACAATGTTTCCCACCGTATCGGTTGCAATCACTCCATCACCGATGGAGCGCAGAGTCACAGCAAGTCTTTCCTGCTCAGCGGCTAATTTTTCCTCCGTTTCCTTGAGGTCCGTGATGTTGAATGCCGTTGCGTAAATGACCTCCCGGTTATCATAGATGATTTTTTTCAGGTTCACCTGGACGGGAAAGGTGGAATTGTCCCCGCGGCGACGGGCAATCCATTCAAATTGCTGCGGGTTTCCAGCGCAGACCTTTTCCCAGAGTGCAGGCAGAGTACCCAGAGGATTGTTGGGGGAGGACAAATCTGCGATGGATAACGCGAGGGCTTCCCTTTTATTTACCTTGAACATCTCAAGCATAGTCCGATTCAGGTCAATAATGGTGCCATTTTTGTCATGAATAAAAATAGCAGCCGGGGAGGAGTCAAAGATGATCTGCAGATCCCTTGTTTTAATCGATATTCTTTTTTTGAGTATCAGGGAAATGAAAAAAATGATGATCAGGAGTACTCCACCGGCGAGTAATGTGGGCGCAATCCATTGTGGAAGCAGATTTGGATGACCTTCCTGACCGAACCACTTTTCAAGAGACTTGTAGTAAACAGAGTTTTTGTTTTCACGGAGAAGGCCGAGGTGGCGGTCTATGCTAGCGAGGATGTCTGAACTTTTCCCCTTTGGTGCCGCGTAACGAACCTCTATGGGGTTTAAAATCATCGGTGTTGCCTGGACATCAAAAAGATGCGCATTCTGCATGGCGTACATACGATTGATCACACCGAGATCCACTGTGCCGTTTTCGACCTGTTACAGTATTTCGTCGTAACTTTGTAAGTATACGGATGTGACATTCTTGCTGAATTTTTCCATAAGGTCGGAAAAGACCTTGGCATGAATATCTTTTTCAAGCAGGGCAATGGTCTTGCCATCGAGGTCAAGGAGGGACTCTGCGGAGATATCAGGGTTTCGATATAGTCGTCCCCAGTTTGTGATCAGGGTTTGTTTTGGGAAACTGAACAGTTGGGCTCGAACCGAGGAGTATGCAATGGCAACCTGAAGATCAATCTCTCCATTTTCAAGTCGTTGTAAACATTCGGGCCAGGTGCCGGATATAAATTTCAGATCCCAGCCTTCTTTTGTAGCAATGGAACGGAGTACATCAATGGTGAGGCCCTGAAACTCTCCCTGTTCATCCTGGAAAACAAGCGGCTTATTACTGTATACTCCCACCTTTAACTGTTTAGCGAAGCTTTGAGTGGGCAGTAGGAGAAAAAGTACAATAAAACTGGTCAGGATAAAGCAAACCAGGTTGTTAAGAGAACGTTTGATGTTGGGAGTCTGCATAATGAAATAAAATTTGTCTAAACTGGCAGTGTCTTGTGATTAATGAGTAAATTGTCCAATAGCCTCTGCTGTGTTACTGAAAGCTTGCCAAACTGTACGCCTACTTTTTTGTAGACCATTCCGGGGATTGCTGAGAAAGAGACTTCTTTATTCCAGACTATTTTTCCGGGTATTTGTCTGGCATCGAGTCCTTTTTCATGGCAGAGGAGATCAAGGGAGAGTTCACCTGTCATATTGCTCGTTGTCTTGTCAAGAAAGACTAAGGCGAGGCCACCCTTACTGATGCCCACTACCTTGGCAACTTTATCATAGGCAGGGGCGCGGGTTTCTTTGGCAACAGCAAAACGTTTATGGTTTCTTTGTTCCGGATTCATTGGCTCCCTTCATTTATCTGATTGATATGGTTGAGATATCGTCTCATGGAAATGCAGGACTGTACTCGGGAAAAAACGAGTGCCCAGATAGCTTAGATGCAGCTTCTGAAATAGATCACGATTATAAATCTTCCTTCTTTAACCCTATGTGAAAAAAATATGTTTTGTCAAGGAACCAGGTGCGGGGTGCTGAAAATGATGAACGACATTTTTTTGATCAGGCCGTCTTTACCTGATTCCGGCCAGCTTGTTTTGCGGCATACATGGCTGAATCTGCAGTTCCTATAAGCCCTTCCCAGGATTTATGGTGTTCAGGAAAACAGGCTACTCCAATACTTGCAGTGATGTGGATTGTTTGATTGTCTTTCAGTGGAAAGGGGTATTCTCGAAACACCGGAAAACACCGGGGGCAGGCTTGACAAATGGGTGTCACCTCACCCGCTCTTTAATTTTATCGACCCTTTCGGTCAATTCCATATCTTTTTTCATCCTTTCATCTAGCCGTGAAGCTGCCTGACTTAATCCAGAGAGGTCTCGTTTCAACAGGAGACTCAACTCCGTCAAGCTGATATGGTCTAGATCCCGAACGAGCAACGCCGCAACAGAACGGGGTTCTGTTATCCGCTTCTGCCTGCTTCCAGATGATAATTCGTCTAATTCCATACCATATTCCTGGCACACATTCAGGAGTACCTGCTCAAGGGAGATCTTGCGAGAATACTTTTGCAAGGCACAACGGAAGGCCTCTTCCGCAAAACGATCTTCACCGAGAGCGGGGTCAGGCTTGACGAATGGGTGTTTGGCAAGAAGTAATTGACTGAAAAATAACGATAAAGTCATAGTACCAACAAGGCAATGCCCATTTGTCAGGCCTGACCCCGCTACAACACAACTAGTTTACAACTGATTTTTCACTAAGAAAAGGAACAAATCAAGCATTTTTCTGGACAATCTAAAAAAAGTCACTACCATTAAAGGAAATAATAACTACTCCTACAAACTCAGAGAGAAACATGGAAAATAAAACCATCATCAAAAACCCTGATCCCGAACGTGTAGCAATTCTCAGATCGCTCCCCCTTGAGATCAAAGAGACCCTGACAGGTGAAGAAGCTGCTTCATTTATTAACAATGAGCCCCTTTCCGAAACCCTGTATAACAAAATCAAAGACTACCTGCTTCCCGCCGAAGAATAAGCGTTTAAACCAATCCCTCTCCCTGTTTCCACAAAAGCAGGGAGATGCATAAGAGCGGGGTCAGGCTTGACGAATGGGTGTTTGGCAAGGAGTAATTGACTGAAAAATAACGATAAAGTCATAGTGCCGACAAGGCAATGCCCATTTGTCAAGCCTGCCCCGAATACATCGGGGCAGACCTCCCAAAGGTCTGATTATTTGCGGACCTGTTTTTTGTCCTGAGCCATACGTTCCAAAGCATTTGCCGTGCTGTTGGACATGGTATTGGCTTCCTGAGCTGTATTTTCTGCGTTGCGAGCTGTTTTAAGGGCTTCTTCAGCTGTGGCATTTGCCTGTTGGGCAAGCAGCTTAACTGCATCCAGGTCCTTATTGCTGGCACATCCTGCAAGACCAACGATGATAAATAGAGCAAGTATTTTTACGGTATGTTTCATGGGGAAATCCTCTTTGCTAATGGTTAAGAGTAATAGAAATTTTTTATAAAGTGATTCAATACTTCGTTTTAATGTACCGATAAAATTTTCGGGCAAAAAAAGTAATGACAAGAATTACAATATATTAGTTTCTTGTCATTATCAATGAAATACCAAATCATAACAAATACTTGCCTCGTGTTGATGCGGGTGTTTTTGTCTGTGTTGCATGTCGTTGTATTTGAAATTGTAGCAGTTTTATCATTCTTTCTGTTTCGATATTTTTTTTATAAATTGTAAAAAATCAGGAGGGTCCGGTTGAGAAATTGCGTGATCTGAAGTTTTTAATCTTGTAGTCCGCAGAGCAGAAAGCCCAGAATAGGGGCGCATTTATTTGTGCAGGCAGGATAGAATTGTCCTTCATGCCTGCTGGCTGATCGGTTTGTTTTTCCCCAGTAAAATTCTGCAAGTCCCAATGGCTGAAGATTGTGGAGTGCTGCGTAATTCAGTAATTTGGGGGCGCAGCAGTCTCCGGTGCCCGTTGGGATTCCACGATTATCAGGAAATAACGCAGCAAGCGAGCACTGCTCAGCTCGGTAATTATGAAGTGTGTAGAGTGCATGAATATCCTTCATCAGTTTCCTAGAGAGCTGCTTGCGTTGCTCAAGTATTTGCTGAACTGAATTTTCATCTGCAGTCTCCGCGGCCTCTCTGCCAAGAGCTTTGATCTTTTTTTCCACGGGATCGTGAAGACGATGGAACTGTTGTACATCGAAAAGAGGTGGTACCCAGCCTTTGAGTTCCCATTGACCGTTATACTGTCCTGAAAAAGCTTTCAGGGTTTCTGTTGCGCCATCGGGAGCTTTGCAGACAAGCACTCCAAACATTTTTCCTCGTGCTTCGCCATAGAGATAATCCGTATTGACTTCTCTGTCCATATTGGCCATCAGTTCCTTTGCGGCCTCAATTGAAGGAGTGCGGGGAATTGTGTGGATGGAATTGCAGTTGCTGCAGAATGCTTTTTGAGATTCGTGGATTTCGAACATAATCAGGGGAAATGTATTCTGGTGCCCACCGGAGCAAAGCGGAAGATGCTGCCAAATTCCCGGGCCAGGTCTGCGCCTCGATCAAGTCCCGTACAGTGGCTGGCGGCAAGGCACTTGATATCAAAACTGTGCAGGGCATCCACCGTTGCATTAAACTGTTCATCGCTTGCAAACCCAAGATGAGTACCGCCAATAATTGTGTGGATTCGTCTTCCCGGAAGCTGTTTCTGGATCCAGTGCAGAATATTAATCAATCCTGCATGGGCACAACCAAGGATAAGGATCAGTCCCTCTTCACTGTCGATAATCAGTGTCTGGTCATCTGTAAGCGGGTCAGGAAAGAGTTCCATCGCACTATTTTCCCGTACCAGTCTTGGATCTGTCTGCTCGAAGGACGTGAGGCGCGGAATCTCGCCGCTCAGATAGATTCCATCTGCAATCTCAGTAAAGTCTTTGTTGAATATAAAATGTGCACCAAGGGCTTCAAGGCTGCTCTGGGACTCACGAATTCCAATATCTCTAACCAGTCCCTTGTATCTGTGGCAACGTCTGCCAAATCCCTGCTCGTGAAGATAAACATCGGTTTCTCCTGTTAATGGCAGAACCGGGGCTAAGCCGGAACAGTGATCATAATGACCGTGGCTGAGAACGATTGCAGCGGTTTTTTTGAGATCAAAGTTTAAAAGCTTACTGTTGTTCAGTATGCCCTGTCCTTGCCCCGTATCAAAAAGAAGCTGTGTTGATGATGTTGTCAGGCCAACGGACCAGCCATGTTCACCGGTAAGGCCAAAGGGGCCTGCAACACTGTTTTCGCAGAGTACGGTTAGTTCAATACTTTTCTGGAGCATCGCAGGCCTCGTCTGATTTTTAAAAGAGTATTCTTAGTGAGCAGTTGTGACAGCAGCATTCCAGCAAGCATCAGACAGCAGCCAAAGACTCCTCGCATGGTGAGCAGTTCTCCGAGCAAAAGATAGCCGCCAAGGACTGCAAAGACAGATTCAAGGCTGAGAATAATGGCTGCATGGGCTGGGTGAGCCTTTGTCTGAGCAATAACCTGGAGCGTATAGGCAATTCCTACCGAAAAGAAGCCCGTGTAGAGAATGGGAAGCATCGCTCCCTGAATTCCGGCAAGAGTAATGGTTTCCCATTGAATGGCAGCCAGAGCACTAAAGAGTGCGCAGAAAACAAATTGATAGAAAGAGAGATGGAGGGCATCATATTTTTGACACAACCTGGAGACTAACTGAACATGAAGTGCCCAGAAAAGGGCACTGCAAAGAACCAGCAGATCACCTCTTGAAATAGTGAGGTCATCGGTGACACTTAGAAAATACATGCCGGTAACCGCAAGAAGTGCCCCCAGCCAGGTACCGCTTCCAGTGCTTTGTTTCCACAAAAGACCGAGTAAAGGAACGATAATAACATAGAGCCCTGTGATAAAACCTGCCTTTCCGGCGGTTGTTTCTACTATTCCAATTTGCTGTAGGGAAGCACCGAGAAAAAGTGCAACACCAAGGCCGAGCCCTCCTATAATTGTTGCTTTGGAGAACAGTGGCGTTCTGGTAAGTATTTTTTTTCTTTTCCCGCTGATAAATATAACCGGAAGAAGAGAGATGGCTCCTATTGCAAAGCGGATACCGTTAAAGGTGAAGGGGGAGACATGCTCCATTCCCTGGCGCTGGGCAACAAAAGAAAAGCCCCATATTATGGCTGTTAGAAGAAGAAGGAGGTTTGCCCGCCAGTTACTCGTTGTTTGCACAATTCAAATCCATAGTAAACTATCTTTAAAAAATATTGAAAGCTGGTATTGTGCATCATTTACTACAAGAAAGGTAATTATTCAGCGAAAACCTGATAGTTTGCAAAATACTGAACTGAAACTGTTCGGATGAGGGGAGGGGCAGTTGAATAGTTACCATGAAAGAAACCTTTTTTGCGTATAACTCTGAACTGCTGTTATGAAGGCTCTGTGGCGTATCCCCGATTTTCTGGATCTCGAATACTTTTTCATTCAGGATAGACAGCTGGAAGAAGAGCAGGGAAGTGCTGCGCTGCGTGACCGGGATCGTAATCTCTATCTTGATACGATAGCTGCTGACGGGTCAACTGAACAAGCTGATCGTGAACGGCTGATCTTCCGCTGGCTGCAGGAACGCCGGAGTCTTGAGCGTCAGGAACAGGAAGGGGAGGCGCTGTTGCCAGGGAGGATGTGGTATGAGTTGTATGGTCTTTTCTGGTCTTTCTTTTCTTTTCTGGCCATGGCATCGGGTGCAGTGTTTGCGTGGTCGTTTCTTAGCTATTCAGGGGAACAGCCAGTAAATGTTTCTCTCTTTCTTCTTGTATTTGTCGGCTTGCAGCTCTGTTTTCTTTTCTTTCTCCTGTTTTTCTGGGGGTATCGCAGAATCCGTGGTCGTGATCTGCGTTCTTCACTTCTGCTTTCTCTTGTAAATAAAGGGCTTAACAGCTTTCTTTTTAAAATCAGGCGTTATGGACTTGGGGCTATGGAGAGTAGCCGCCGTTCCCATTTTGCAGCGGCTTTTGCTGCTGTTCGTACCCGTGGCAAAGGCTATGGCGCCTTGTTTGCCTGGCCCCTGTTCCTGCTCTTCCAGCTGTTTGGTATCGCTTTTAACTTCGGTGTTCTTGGGGTACTGCTGGTAAAGGTGGCAAGTTCTGATATGGCCTTTGGCTGGCAATCCACTATCCAGCTTTCCTCCGGGTTTGTGGCGCAACTTGTACAATGGGTTGCCCTGCCATGGTCCTGGTTATCAGGAACAGCCGGGTATCCGGATGTCAGTCAGATTGAAGGAAGTAAAATGGTGTTAAAAGATGGCTTCTATCATCTGGTCAGCAGTGATCTTACATCCTGGTGGCCTTTTCTTTGTTTTGCCATCTGCTGCTACTGTCTTTTGCCTCGAATGGCTCTTTTTGTGCTTGGCTCTTTTGGGCGAAAACGTGCACTTGGCAGGGTCTCATTTCATCGCCCTGATCACAATCAGCTACTTCATCGCCTTCTGTCTCCAAGGCTTGAGACTCGTCCACAAATAAATGTAGTTTGTGACGCGCCAACAACCACAAAAACAGAAGTAGAAGAAACAGAACATCCCCTGGCAGTGAATGGAAAGTTGCTTGTTCTTATTCCCGATGAACTCTTTGATGATTGTGAGCCAGGGCGGCTGGCTGAACTCTGTCAACAAGCATTTGGCTACACTGTTGCCAGAAGTTTACGGCTTGATGAGGAGTATGGGGACACCAGCTTGATCTATTCTCAGCTGCAACGGGAAGCAGATATGAGCTGCCCGCCAATATTGGTTATACAGGAGGCATGGCAGCCGCCCATTCAGGAAATGCTGCGTTTTTTGCGGGAGCTTCGGCTCCAATGTGGAGAGGAAACGGTTATTGTCGTTGCCCTGATCGGGAAACCGACTCCGGACTCCATTTTTACCCGAGTAACAGGAAATGATCTTCACGTCTGGCAGTTGAAAACTGCTACCCTGAGCGATCCCTGTCTGCAGGTAAGTCCTTTGGTGACAGGCTGATGGTGGATAGGAAAACAAAAACTCCTGAATTTGCAGTAGTTGGCCATCCAAATGAAGGCAAATCTTCGGTCTTGTCTACGCTTGCCGAGGATGATTCCGTACGCATCAGTCCGATGCCCGGGGAAACCAGAGACTGTCAGATCTTTCCCGTAAGTATCGATGGTAGGGAAATAATCAGATTTACTGATACACCAGGATTTCAGAATCCGCGAAAAACATTGCAGTGGATGCAGGAGTACCAGGGAGACGATGAGACGCTGATAGCAGATTTTATCGCCGCTCACAAAAACGATCCTGATTTTGAGGATGATTGTAAGCTTCTCCAGCCTCTGCTACGTGGAGCCGGGATTATTTTTGTTGTGGATGGATCCAGGCCTCTTCGCAATATGGATAAGGCGGAGATGGAGATTCTCCGGCTTACTGGTTGTCCCCGTATGGCGATTATTAATTGTAAGGATGAGGAGAGTGGGTGGCTAGGTAAATGGCAATCGGAATTCAGAAAGCATTTTAACTCCGTTCGGCTCTTTAATTCCTGTCAGGCAACCTACGGGGAGCGTATTGCGCTGCTCGAAAGTCTGAAGGCAATTGATCAGAATCTTCAGTCGGTACTCGATCAGGTAATTGCTGCCTTTAAAGACGATTGGCAACAGCGTACTGCTCAGGTGGTTGAGTTGCTCCTTGGTCTTGTTGAAGAAGGGCTTTTGTACAGTCATGTGATTCCTTTGCAAGCAGGCGTTGACGAAAAAGCTGTTAAGAAAAAACTGCATAAGAAATATGAACATTTTCTTCGTAAGCAGGAAGGAAAATGCCAGAAACGGATGCGGGCACTCTATAAGCACAATATCTTCAACCTGGAATTGCCACCTCACTCCATATTGCAGGAGGATTTGTTTGCAGAGAAGACCTGGGAATTCCTGGGACTGAACTCTTCGCAGTTGATTATGGCAGGAGCGTTAAGTGGCGCAGCCGTAGGGGCTGGTGTTGACATTGCCGCAGCCGGTCTTTCCTTTGGCATTTTCTCCACTATTGGTGGACTTGTTGGTGCGGCAGGGACGGCGCTTAAAGGAAAAGAGTTTTTATCCGGCAGGCATCTTCTTGGTATGCGCCTTGATGCCCAGCAGGTGCAGGTAGGACCGGTGCAGAATATTCAGCTGCTGTATGTTCTGCTTGATCGACAATTTTTGTTTTTTAGTCATATCATTAATTGGGCCCATGGCCGCAGAGATTACACTTTGCAGGTTGCAAGTGATCAGGATCTTCCGGCAAGATCCGGCTACACATCGGATTGGAACAGACAGGAACGAGCTGTCTGGGATCGTTTTTTTGCAGCATTGCAGAAGAAGAACAACTCTGAGAAATTCATCGAAGTACGTATGGAAGCCGCTGGCTTGCTGCGGAACACCCTCCAGAAAATCTCACTTGAAAATGTCCGGCTGTAATTCATTATTGTAAGGTAGTTGCGTTATCGGCATGTCTTTTTTTCTATCCTCTTTCTGCCTCGTGTAAGTTTCCGGTTTCTTATCATATTTTGCTTCCCTGAAATTTGGCTATGGGCATGGCATTTGCATCTCTTTTCCTAGCTATTGTTTTCTGGAATTACTACGACAGGAGGATAGTTATGAGCACAGTTGTTCGAAAAGGAGCTGGAAAAAAAACTGAGGTGGATACACAGGAGCTGTTTAACAGGATTAAACAGTGTGTGGCAGCTGGTGACATTGCCACCGCCGAGTCACTTCGAGAGGTCTTGTTGAATAGTGATAGTGCAATCCTGCCTTTAAATGAGATTGTTGCTTCAGCAGAGCTTATTGAGGATGCAAAGCTTGCAGGGATTGATAAAGAACATCTAAGGGTGTGGGGTGAGCTGTATGATTCTCTTTCCTCAGTGGAAAAAGGTGCTTTCTTTTATGCTCTTGAAAAAAAGACATATCCTCAAAATGATGTTCTGATCAGGCAGGGAAGGTTAAACGACACCCTTTTTTTTATTGAGAATGGGCATCTTTCAGCAATCTTCACCAAAGAAAAAATACATAATCTTGTGCTCCAGGTGGGCAAGGGTGGTTTTGTTGGTGAAGATACTTTTTTTGGAATGACTGTTTGTACGTCTTCTGTTGTGGCTCGTTCCGAACTTGTTGTAAGAATGCTCAAAAAAGAGAGCATGAGAGAATGGGAGGAGACGGTTCCCGGATTATACGCAAAACTCGAATCGTACTGTCGGGTAAACAATCATTATGCAGAGGCTTTTGAACAAAAACGTCAGGAGAAGAGCCGCTTTCTGCGCTTGAAAATTACGGGACTGGTACAGGCTGATATTTTGGACCCTGCCATGAAGAAAACCGGGAAACAGTTTAAGGCTGCGGTTGCAGATATTTCACGAGGCGGCACCTGTTTTTATATTAAATCCTCTAAAAAAGAGACAGCCAGAACCCTTTTGGCTAAACCATTACAGATGCTTTTTTCTGTCGGAAAGAAGGCTAGTCCTGTCGAATTTATGGCCGTTGGCAGGGTCGTCAAAATCCAGTTTCATCTGGAAAATGATTATAGTGTTCATGTGAAATTTTCCAGCCCACTTGGAAAAGATAAGATTGATTTACTGTAGACGGTGTAGAGCTATGGTGCGGGATGGGTATTCCGTTGTTGTGGGCTTATGCTGTTTTTTCAATACGTACAGCACAGAGATAGTCTAGCATTGCCTGCTCAAGTTCACTATTAAATCGGATGGCAAAACCAGCTGGATTATCAACCATTATCTCTGCAATTCGAACGACCTCACCGTCCCCGACTGTAAGCGGCAGACCGTACTCATCTAAAATTTCAAAGTGAACGGTTTCACCTGGAACCGGTAACTGCGAGGTATGAATAAAAGCACCTCCCTTACTGACATTATTCACTGATACCGTATAGGTCGCACCCGTAAGAGCAGTCCTTATTTGCAGACTTCCACTGGCAGGACTTCTGGGATGTTTCCGTTGTTCATTTGGCATGATCTGGCTCCACGGGGCAGTTTGGATTTTCTATTGGTCTCTTAATGTCTATGCTCTGTTTGCTCACTTACTCTTCTTTCAAAGAACAGTATTCAAAAATGGTATCACAGTTTTGAGTATAAGTACAAGGAGGGAGGAGAGGGGAATGGGTGTGCAGCCTGAGAAATAATTTCATGTCGGTTACCTACTGCATCTGTTCGAATTTCTATAAGCATTTTTTGATTGATCATCATTTTGAGAATAAAGAAGGGGAGAGCAATACAGTGAAAAATGCCAGTATTTCAAGAGAAATATCGCCTGAAAGAGAGATCGCAATGATTGGAAAGATACGTGGTGCTGCAATGTAGTAAAAGATATTTTTAATTTTATATTATCATTCAAGTATGATATCACTCAAATATGACAATACAAAAGAGTAAAGAAAGAATGCATCCTTTATTATTAGCACCCTTGGAGGAAATAGTATGAAATTGTTTAGGAATCAATCGGGTCAGGGAATGACTGAGTATATTATTATCGTCGCCGTAATCGCCGTAGCTGCCATTGCCGCCTTTACCTATTTCGGTAAAACGGTGCGCAACCAGACTGCCGGTATGGCAGAAGCAATGTCAGGTGACGAGACCGCTGCACAGACAGCAGTGACAGCGGCTGGAACTGCTGCTGAGGCTGCGGCAACAGATGCGGCCACCGAAAAAAACCTGAGTAACTATGTAGAGGGGAGCGGCAAGAAGTAAAAGGTATCCCTTTTGTCCTTCCCCTATCAGGGGAAAAACTTCTTCCACTCATTTTACCCCCATCAGGTGAGAGTGCTGTTCATAACATCCAATAAACAAACGGGCCAGGCATCTGTCTTTGTCTTGGCCCTGATTGGTGTTGTCCTCCTCTGTGGAATCTTTCTCTATCAATCTGGTCGCCTCACCAGTGAGAAAATGCAGCTGCAGAACGCTGCTGATGCCGCAGCCTTTGGTGCTGCCACTCTGGAGGCGCGGTCTCTCAATTTTACCGCCTATACCAATCGTGCCATGGTAGCCAATGAAGTGGCCATAGGACAGATGGTGGGATTGCTCTCCTTTGTCGATGAGTTGAAATCCACTGGCGAATACATCGATGGCTATGCCGCGATACTGGAAGGGATTGGAGCTATATTTCTTTTAATTCCCGTGGCCGGTGAAGTGATCGAGGGGGTTATCACTGAGATTGTTGGGACTCTGGAGGAAATTGGCTCTACTATCACAGAAGTTGGGGAAGAAGCCGAAAAGGTTATGCAGGCCGTACTCTCACCCGTCATCTTCGGTATGTCTTCTATCAATTTTGTTTACAGCTGGACTCAGGAAATTTATCACTGGGCAACGATTATCCTGGTGACCACTAATATCTTTCAGTGCCTGGAAGACAATGTACCGGGGACCAGTAAATTTACGCCGTTGAACATGTTCGCCCCCAATAAGCCAGGCGCCCATCTTTCCGATCTTGGCATTCTCGCTTTGGTTGGACATATTCCCTCCTATGTCGGCCTTGCCAATATTCCCACCTTCTTAGGGGATCTGCCTGATTTTAACGGCTACACAAAGCGTTACACTCCTGCAACGCAGAAGAAGAAAAAGAAGAAAACCGAAAAGGAAAAAGAGGAGGAAGAGAAAGATCAGGAGCTGTTGACCAAGTATCAGAGGCTGGTCCAAAAAGATCAGGAAGCGATCGATAAGGACGCGACGCTGATTAAGGCGGATAAAAAAAAGGTTAAGGGTGATCTGAAGAAAGCGGCACTTGACGGAGTGAAACTGGCACAAGAAGTAAAGAAATGCGCAAGACTGAAGAAGACGTGGGAAAAGGATAAGAGTCAGGAAAATAAAGAAAATTACGATGCCTGTGAGGATAGGATGAACACTCATTACCTGCCTCTGCAGGCCAGGGATCAGGCAGCACTCAAAACAGACAGGAAAAAGCAGCAGGACCACCAGGCAAAACTGAAAAAGGATCAAGCCTCTCTTGCCGAGCATAAGAAACAGCTTAAGAATGAGCGGGAAAGGCAGGTGGAAGAAGAGAAAAAGGAGGAAGAAGAGGAAAAGAAAGAGGGAGGCGGGGAGAAGGAAGAAAACGAAGGGATGCAGCGAATGGCCGCAACCATCAGGGAGGCACGGGACCCATTCAGCAGTGGTGGTCCCCCCGTCTGGGACAAGAATATCTTCAACCTGCCATTTAAGTTTGGCAACCGGGACTGGAAATTTGGCTTTGGCTTTGATAAAGATCTCAGTCTGGGCCCGATCCACCTGGGGGAACTCGGTTTCTTTATGGGCCTGGACAGTAACGGAGGGTCTGAACTGCGTTACAAGAATAATAACTATGTCTGGTCAGCCGTGGATACATCTCTTCTGGAAACAGTGTTTACCTTTGGCAGTCATAAGATTGGGGTCGGCGCACCTATTGGAGGTGGAGGATACCAGGCCACCGGCAAATCCGGCGGTTCTGAAGATGGTGAGGGGCTTGGAAATATGCTCACTGTCCTCGATATGCCGCCAACTCTCGGCTACTACGGCGATCCCAAGACATATGGCAGTGCAGGATATCCCTTTGACCGCTGGACTGCCTGGGAGGGGGCTGCAACTGAAATGGAAGAAAACGTCATGGAGAGTTATGGCGGGCTTCGTCCCTACAGGGATATGGCGGATGCGGTAGCGGAGAAGAAGAGGCTGGAGGCCTTTCCCTGGACAGCCCCTTTTTTTCTCGTTGGCGTGATCAGAAAATTTGATGATATCAACAAGACGGGGCCCCAATTCTCTGGTAACCTGGATCTCCTGGAAGAAAACCCCGATATCGATCGTGTCGGGGCCATTGCCAAAGCAGAACTCTACTTTAACCGGCCCCTGGATCTGAATTATTTCCTGCGGCGTGACAAAAAGCAAGAAAACCCAAATGTGTTCAGTCCGTTCTGGCAGGCGAGATTGGCCAAGACTAGTGACTGGGAACGTTTCCTGGCCATAGCCGTCCAGCATAAGAAGATATGGGCGACAAAAGGCGAAAAGAAATCGGTAATAGATGGACTTGATACCCTTGGAAAAGACCTGAAAAAAATATTGGACCTCTTCTAGTGATGCGACCCGGAAAAAAGAGCATATTGGCCATGGATCAACGGGGCCAGGCGGCGACGGAGTTTATCGTGGCCGCCGTCTTTCTACTTGTCCCTCTCTTTATCATTATACCTCTGTTGGGCAACTATATCGATATCAAGCATGCTGCCATCCAGCAGGCACGTTTTGAGGCCTGGGAGTATACCGTCTGGACAGGTCCCCATGAGGATATCAAAAACGATATCAAAGCAAATCAGAGTTCAGGACGACTGGCCTATGCAGATGTACGAAAAAAGGGTCTCGGCTATTTCTTCAGTGATCCGAACGCAGAGAGTTACGGCAGTCCTCAGGCACAGTTTAAAGTAAACCCGCTCTGGTCTGACCACAGGGGGAATTCCCTCTTTACTTCATCGGAGATCATCGGCGGTGAAATCAAGGAAAACAAGACCCCTGACGGCTTGGCAGGGGTGCTGGACGGTGTGCTTGATGTGGTCAAGTTTGTGGTGGCGATCTTTGGCGATATCATGGAATTCATCCATGTTGACGCGAAATTCGATGCCATTTACACCAAGGGCTATTACACATCCAATGTAAAGGTAAGTGTACGTTCCATAGATGATATCCTTCCCCAGTACTCCCTTTCTGAAGTGAAACCAAGCAGCATCGCCAAGCCCATGGAGATAACTGCCAAGGCCTCCGTGCTCACCAACGGCTGGAATGCAGGGAGTACTGAAAATGCCACCGCTGAAAGCAGAGGACTGGTATTAACTGCGGCCCTGAAGCCATTAACAGATACCTTTAACGGGGTTATTGCCGGGCTTAATGCGTTGACCTCCCTCGTACCCGGCCTGGTGGTGCAGCTGCCATCGCTGCCGGATTTCGGGTATGTCGAAGACGATCTGATTCCCTATGAGCACCTGGAAGGAAACGAGAAGGAGGTCCTCAATGAATCGGGGCTATTCTACTATGAGTGATTGCTGCACCTGCCCCTCTGTTCCGGCCAGAATCTTGCGGAGGAGCAGTACGTCGCCCTTGATCGTGCTCCTGGTGGGGATCTTTTTTTTTTGCTCCAGTCAGGCCCTGGCTGGCAGTCAACCGTTTCCTGTTCCTAAATGGCTGGACAGGACAGAGGTTGCTGAAAAAATGATCGTCAACGGGATTCCCTCCACGGTGGACTATTTTGAATCCTACAGGGGGGTGGAGGAACTGCTGCAGTTTTATCGGCAGCAATGGAATGATGGAAGTAACGGTAGGTCCGGGTATCGAGAGGCAAATGTTGCTTCCTGGCATGTGATCTCCCGGCTGGAGGATGGGTATCTTTATACGGTCCAGGTTCAGAAGAATAACGGTTTCGGCATAAAAGGCTATCTTGCCGTTGCTGATCTAAAAGAGATAGAGAAGAAAGAGGATCGCGTAGCAAGCATCCCCAAGATGTCCGGTAGCAGAGTGATCAATGATTCGACCAGTTTTGATTCAGGGAAAAAGGGGCGTACCCTGCTTCTGATAAATAAGTACTCTGCTGCCAGTAATAGCGTATTCTATCGAAATTATTATCTGGATCGCGACTGGGGGACACTGGTTGATACGGATTCCAGAGGGGCCTTTGTACTGGTCTTCAAGAAAGCTGGCCAGGAAACGCATCTGGTGATTAGTGAAAAGGGCGGTGTAAGCCATGTGGTTATGAACATCGTTGAGCAAAGATAGGAGGAGGTCCATGCAGAATCTTTTACATGACAGGAAGCTGTTTTCCCGGCTGGGCGACAGGAGTGGGCAGAGTGCGGTTGAGTACCTGGTTGTGACTTCCGCCCTGATAGCTTTCCTGCTCGCTGCCCCTTCAATTTATAAGACCTTCAGTCTTACCATGCAGTACAAGTACAAGAGCTATGCATTCGGGGTCTCCATCTCCGATCCTCCTAGTAAACACTTTGACGACGAAGTGAAGGGCGATATTGACAGAATCAACACCTTTGTCGGTAAGCTCGATTTGGTTATGCAGGAGGTATACCGGATGATAAAAACAATAAAGGGGGGGGCACCGCCCAGTAAGGATGAGCTGAAGAAATTTTTACAATCAATAAAGAACCTTTTTTAACTGATTTATTTACCAGCTCCCCAGTCAATGCATTTGTAATGGACAATTGTATAAGGTATCGTGAAGAGTCGCGATTTCAATTCTTAACAGAGGGAAATATCTTTTAGCCATGGTCGATACCGAACAAAAGGAAGTAAAAAATAAGACAAGGAAGCTGTTTATCGTGGCGTTAATTTTTGCGTTGCTGGCTGGACTCGGAACCATGATCTATCTCAAGGTTCTTGAGACCCGGCTAAAGGCACGTCTGACCCCACCTCAAAAAGAGATGGCCCACGTGGTTGTTGCCAAGAGGGATCTACCCATCGGTACTGTGGTTAACACGGCCACTATGTCGATGCGCCAGGTTCCAAAGGCCTATGTGAACAGTGATATTTTTACTCCGCAGCAGTTTAATTCTATCCAGGGTGCCATACTGATAAAGCCTCTGCAGAGGGGAAAGATGCTTTCCCAGGATTTTATTGACCTGAATATTTCCAAGGATTTTGCAGGAACCATCCACCTCGGACATCGCGCCGTCACAATACAGGTGGACGAAATAAATTCCATCTCCGGCATGATCCGGCCTGGTAACTTTATTGATCTCTTCACCAGGGTTTCGTCGGATAGTATCCGCGCCCTTTCCGGGGCTCATTCTGGCGATGTCATTCTCCCTGTTTTGGAAGATGTGTTGATCCTAGCCACCGATAAGATTTCCGCACGTCCCAATGAAGATGAATTTAAGAACATGGCTGTTGGAGACCGCCGTCGTGCCTATAATACCCTGACGCTGGAGGTAACTCCCAAGGAGGCTGCCCTGGTGGCAATAGCTGAATCCCGAGGCAGTCTCTATGCCACCCTCCGCAATACCAATGACACCGGTGGGGTTCTCTTCAACAAGGTTACCATTGCCGACCTCCTTGCCCATTCCAGTGAGATGCTGGAGGCGAGTATCAATAAAGCCCATAATAAGGAATTGAGTGGAATACATCTCAATAAAAAAGGTCAGCTGGTCACCAGAGATGGTGTGCTGATCAAGACCCCTGGTCTGCACCTGAATAAAGAGGGACTACTGGTCACCAAAGACGGGACTGTACTTTCGGGACGTAATTTGATTGTCGGCCCTGACGGACTGATCCGAACCAAGGATGGCAAGCTGGTGGATACGGCAAGCCTGGTTGCCGGTAAGAACGGGACCCTGGTTGACAAGGACGGCACTGTTCTTGACAGTAACGGATATACAACTACCAAGGGAGGTTTCCTGGTAGACAAGGACGGACATGTGATTACCCCGGACGGAAACATCCTCAGTGGTGTAACGGTAGGCAAGGACGGCAGGGTCAGGACCAAAGACGGCAGAGTGATAAATGCAGGTGAAATCAGTGTCGATAAAGATGGTAAGGTTCATTTGAAAACTGGTCAGAGGGCCGCCATGATGATTGGCAAAAATGGCCGCCTGCTGACTGCTGATGGAAAACCGGTCAATGCCAGAGATTTGGTTAGCATTGGGCCGGATGGCCTGGTTCGCAGCAAGGATGGGAAGGTGTTGCAGGGGGTTACCCTGGGGAAGGATGGCCAACTCTACTCCGCGGACGGGAAAAAGATGAGTGCTGCAGATGTGATGATGGCCGAGGACGGCTATAAACCAAATAAGAACGGTACAGTAACTGATAAGAACGGCAAGGTCTATACGGCAAAGGATCTGGTCACTGTTGCCAAGGATGGAACTGTGCGCACCAAGGACGGTACTGTTTTACCGGGCGTCCATATGGATAAGGATGGAAAGCTTCGTGACAAAGACGGCAATTTGCTCACAGCCGCAGATATTGTTAAACGCAGTGAAATTGCCAGAACCGGGGCAGGCAGGGACGAACTTCTTGCCGGAGTGACGGCCCAGTATGACCCGGAACTTGCCAAGACTATACACCAGAAAACACAGCAGGCAGTAAGCCAGTATGTCCCCTATGAAGTAGAGTACATCGTTGGCGGTACAAGTGACGGCGCTGCTAAATCTTTCACGGTACAGATCGATGAAAGGAAAACAGAGAGTGTCCAGAAAAAATAAATTGCTTTAAAAGGACAGCTTTATCAGATTCTATTTTATTCGGATAGGAACAATGACTTTATTCGGCAGAAAGAACACAGTCTTACTTGATCATGTCAGCCTGACAATCACGTTGTTTTGTACCCTTTTGTGTATTCTCCTGGCTCCGTTGGAATTACGGGCTCGAGAAACCCTTACCATGTTTCTTGGCGAAATTCAGGTTCTCGAGATTGATAAGATTGAACGCGTGGCCATAGGAAATCCCAAGGTTGCAAGCAACTCCATCCTGTCCCAGGGACAACTGGTGCTGCTCGCTGATGCCGTGGGTGTGACCACCATGCATATCTGGCTGCAGGACGGCAGTGAAAAAGACTTTGACATCGTTGTCGACAAGAAAAAGGTCTTTGATGATTACCAGGAGCTTGTCACGTTGCTCAGAGGGTTTCAGGGTGTTTCAGCGGTGCGGGTCGGGGAACTGACCGTGGTGAGAGGGAAGGTACACCAGAAGGATAAATCGCAATATGACCGTATCCTGAAGATATATGATGAGGTGCTGGATCTTGTCACAACACGTGATGTCCGTTCTGAAATTTCCCTGCTGTTGGAAGAAATACCAGACCTTGGTGTACGCGAAGTGGGTGGTAATATCGTTCTTACAGGAGAGATAAGTATTGAATATTCAGCCATTATAAAGGTTGTCGGAGAGAGGTATCTAAATCCTGACGGGACCTCCATGATCATGGATCTGACCAGGGTCCATGGTGCAGTTGCCGGAAAGATGATCTATATGAAGGTCAAGATCATGGAACTAAGCAAAAATATTACCCAGAAACTTGGAATTGACTGGGGGTTGGCTAAGCAGGGACTTGTAGGACCTTCTTTTGAGTTTGGTTTGGAGACTTCAGGGGATGGTGGTACCCTGCTGAATGTAGACGGTCAATCCAAGGTTTTGACTGCACCAGGAGGTGCAAGTCTGTCCAGAACCAGGGGGTATTTTGGTATTGCCACCGGAATTGGTTCCGTTATTAATCTCTCCCTGCAAAACGGGGATGGGGTGATCCTGGCCGAACCCCAACTCAGCACTCGTTCAGGTGGTACTGCTGAATTTCATGCCGGTGGAGAATTCCCTATTGCAACCACCTCCATTACAGGGCAGGTGAATGTCGAGTTTAAAAAGTACGGTATAGTCCTCAAGGTTGAGCCCCTGGTGGATGATAAGAATAATATCCTCGCCCACATAGAGACAGAGATATCCAATATTGATTATGCGCATAGTTTTGGTGATTACGTGGGGCTCTTGACCAGAAACACCACGACCGACGTCAGTATGAGGGGAGGCGAGACACTGGTCATCGCAGGTCTGGTGCAGAATTCAGCCCACAATAATAACGATAAGGTGAAATGGCTGGGGGATGTCCCTGTTCTTGGCCCCTTGTTCCGGTCACAGGACTTTCAGAATGAACGAAGTGAACTGGTTATTTTTGTTACTCCACATGTGTACGACGCCTCTTCTCCTCTGAATACTAAGAGACAGGAACAGGCTGAAAGGATACAGAAAGAATTTGATGAAATTGTCAAAGGGAAAGAGTTCCTTGATTAATTTTCAGTTGGGGGTTTTGAGACTAACCAAAATGTCTATTTTCAGGCAGGCTCCCACGAGCTTGTCCGAAAGGGCTTTCTCGGACAGCCTCCTAGGAAGAACATGGTAAATGTTTAATATTATAATACATGACGATAAGGGTGCTGAGCTCGAAACCATCCACTGTACTGTGAGAAACTGCACCATCGGTCGTTCAGGGAAAAATGTTGTTCAGCTCAAAGGATGGCGTATCGCTGGGACCCATGTCAAGGTGGATGAGAAAGGGGATGGCATCTATGTCACTGATTTTTCCTCCGGTATTGGTACCAAGGTCAACGGTGACAAGGTGACGACCTATGGGCCGTTGCTGGAGACAGATGTTGTCGCTGTTGGTGCATACCGTCTCAGCATTCTGTCAGAAAAACAACAGCAGCCAGTCGATTCCGCTCCAGTTGCCGTACTGAAAGAGGAGACACAGGAAGTCGTTTCAGAACCGGTGCAGGAAGAGGAAAAAGAAGACCCCGGGCATTCCCTGCGCACAAATTTTGGTGTCCGCCAGAACTCTGCCGATGAATTTGTTGAGCCGGTAAGGGATGAGCACCGCTTTATATGGCATAAGCGCATCCATGAAAAACTCATGGGGGCCATGGATCTTCGACGGACAGATGTTGAATCCATGAACGATGAACAACTGACTGGAACCGTCAAGGCGCTGGTCAACGAAATTATAGGGAAGATGGACAGGGATTTCCCCCCTGAGCTTGACCGCAGCAAACTTGCCAAGGAGGTTATTGACGAGGCCATTGGACTTGGCCCCCTGGAGGATTTTCTGGCAAATGACGCCATCACCGAGATCATGGTGAACCGTTATGATGATATTTATTATGAGACCAGGGGAAAGTTGCATAAATCGAATGTCACCTTTTCAAGCGACAATGCTGTCCTCTCCGTTATTGAACGTATCGTCTCACCTCTAGGCAGGCGGATCGATGAAAGCTCACCCATGGTTGACGGCAGATTGAAGGATGGCTCCCGAGTGAATGCCATTATTCCGCCACTGGCAATTCATGGTCCCTGTCTCACGATCAGGAAGTTCTCGAGAAAGAAGCTGACCACCGATGATTTTATTGGCTTTGGTTCGATTTCTCCTCGCATGGTGGATTTTTTACATGCCGCTGTCCACAATCGAAAAAATATTATTATTTCCGGGGGAACCGGCAGTGGTAAAACCACCTTTCTCAATGTGCTTTCCAACTTTATCCCCCATAGTGAACGAATTATTTCTGTGGAAGATTCGGCCGAGTTAAAGCTAAACCAGCCCCATGTGGTCTCCCTTGAGGCCAGGCCCCCAAATATGGAGGGAAAGGGTGCCATTGTTATCCGCGACCTGGTGAAAAATTGTCTGCGGATGCGCCCTGATCGTATTGTTGTTGGTGAGTGTCGAGGAGAAGAGACCCTGGATATGCTGCAGGCCATGAACACAGGTCATGACGGTTCACTGACAACGGTTCATGCCAACAGTCCACGGGATCTTATCTCCCGCCTTGAAGTGATGGTGATGATGGCGGGTATGGAACTTCCGGAAAGGGCTATCCGGGAGCAGGTTGCATCTGCAGTACATGTTATTGTCCAACAGTCGCGATTCTCCGATGGGACCCGTAAAATCACCCATATCAGTGAAATAACCGGAATGGAGGCTGGTGTGGTCCAGATGCAGGATATCTTTGTCTTTAAACAGCAGGGAATTGATGCAGAGGGCAATGTTCTCGGAGAATTTAAGGCAACAGGGCGGATTCCGCAATTTTATGAACAGCTGAAAGAACAAGGGCTGCCTGTAGATATGACAATTTTTGAGTAATAGTATGATTGTGAATATAATCATCTCACTTCTGGCCTCGATTGCCACCGGTATCTTTGCCTGGCTATTTTTTCAGCGCATGCATGAAAAATTGGGCACCTACAAGGATACAGTCACAGAGATGACAACAAGCAAGTTTTCAGAATTGTTTCTGTTTATTGATATCTCAAGATATTTTTATTATTATATTGGCGCACTTCTTGTTGTCCCTGTCCTTTTTGGAGCACTATCGGGCGATTTCTTCATAGGCATTTTTTCTTTCTTTGCTATCCTGTTTTCGCCCTATCTTGTCTTAAACAGACTCATAAAAAAACGGTTGAAGAAATTTGAACAGCAGCTTCCAGATGCCCTGCTCATGATTTCCGGTTCGATAAGATCGGGTGCCAGTCTCCCCATTGCCCTCGATTCACTGGTCAAGGAGAGTTCTCCCCCTCTTTCCCAGGAGTTCAGTCTCTATCTTCGTGAACGAAAACTTGGGGTGGATATGGAAACGGCGCTGCAGAACCTGGAACGCAGGGTGCCGCTGGAAGACCTCTCCATGGCCCTCTCTGCAGTACGTATTTCCCGTGAGATTGGTGGTAATCTAGCGGAAACACTTGAATCTCTTGCAGATACACTGCGGAAGAAGCTGGTTATGGAGGGGAAGATAGAAAGTCTGACCTCCCAGGGAAAGCTGCAGGGGATAGTAATGAGTTCCCTGCCGCTCTTTTTGATGCTTGCCCTGCTTAAACTGGAACCGGATGCCATGGGCCAGATGTTTACCACTAAAATAGGATGGGCAGTGTTGGGGATGATCTTTTGTATGCAGCTTCTGGGATTTGTCGCAATCAGAAAAATAACAAATATAGATGTGTGATGATGAGCGAAAACTTTATTGACATGCAACTGGGATTCTGCGCATCTGCAGCCGTCTTTTTTACTTTCCTGGCAGTCGTGCAGTTGAGCAAATCAGTGCCTGAAGAAGACCGAGAGTTTATGGATCCACTTCCATTTATTTTAGAGTTTATTTGGCCCCTGACACGCATTCTTGCCTATTACGGTTGTTCCCTGATTCCGTTTGCCTATCTTGACAGTGTTGAGAAACGGTTGCGACGCAACGGTGTCTCCTATATGATGATAGCCGAGGAATTCATTGCCCTTCGCATACTCTCGGCATCGTTTGCCCTCATATTTGGATTTTTGTTGCTAAGCATCCTTGGTGAATGGAATCCACTCCTCTTCCTTATTTTGCCCCTGTGCGGATTTTTCTATCCAGACATATGGATACGTGACATCAGAAAAACACAGGTGGATGAAATTTTACGAACCCTGCCGGCCTATCTCGACTTTATCACCATGGCCGTTGAGGCTGGACTCAATTTTTCCGGAGCTATTGAACAGGCAAGGAAAAAGGGCCCCAAGGGGCCACTGGTGATAGAATTCGGCATTGTCCTTCGTGACATCCGTTCCGGCGTCAATCGTACCAGGGCTTTGCAGCGAATGGCCAAGCGACTGGAAATTCAGGAGATATTCAGTTTTGTTAATGCCGTTGTCCAGGCAGAAAAGATGGGATCCAGCATGTCTAATGTATTACGGATTCAGGCTGAACAACGACGGGCTGAGCGCTTTCAGCGGGCTGAAAAAAAGGCTATGGAAGCCCCGGTTAAACTTGTCGGACCCCTGGTGATTTTTATCTTTCCAACTACCTTTATCGTCCTTGCCTTCCCCATTTTCATACAGTTCCTGCGTGGTGGATACCTATGATCAATGGTA
>CAZUPS010000046.1:0-30948 GCA_964621915.1 uncultured Desulfocapsa sp.
ACTTTTTTTGCAAAACTTATTTCAAAAGTACGCTTCAGTCGGATGAACCACTTTTCCCTGGAGACGATGCACCTCTTTTTCAAATGGTGAGGGGTCGAGTCGTACTAAGACATCTCCTTTTTCGACCCAGCTACCATCTCCAACAAGAGAAATTATTTTCCCTTTATTCCCACGGATATTAGAAGACACCATATGAGATTGCGCTGCATCAATAACCCCTACGGTGTGAATAGCAACTTCGAGATCACCACGCTGCACCACAACGCTAAGTAGTTCTCCATCATCTGCAGATACAGCATTATTCCTGGGGAAAGTCAGGCCCCAGGCTACAACAAGCAGGCAAAGAGAAACCAAAAATATATATTTTTTATTGTTATTCATTGGTAATCAATGTTCCAAGCGTGGCCCGTAACCTGTATTGTCCGACGATATAGCTGATTTTACTGCTTAACAGATTTACCTTGGCATGCAGCAATTCCGTTTCGGATTCAATAAAATCAAAATTGCTTCCCATACCATGAGAAAATTTAATCTCTGCAAGTCTTCTTTTTCCTGTGGCCTGAACGATTTGCTCCTTACGCAGATGAATATTCTGAGCCCTATTTGCGAGAGCATCTAAACGACTTTTAACTTCTGTTCGAATAATGTCCCTCTGATTTTCCTGCTGCAGTTTCATTCGACGAACCGTCAGTAAACTCTGTTGAAAAGACGCTTTCTCAGAACTTCTGGCAAGATCGGTATCACTGGTAAACCCGATACTCCAATAATCTCCGTAATAGGATTCCGTCGCATCCAGCCCTTGAAGGAAAGTGTTTTTTCTATAACTTGCAACAAAATTGAGATCCGGTAAAATCTGTTTTTCTGCCATCCTTGACTTTCGTCTGGCCTCGGAAAGATCTGCGACACTCTGTTCTATTTCAAGGCGATTCTCCAGTGCAATCCGGACTGCTTCCTGCTCTTCTATCGTTGTTGGTACAAAGGAGAGAGGAATTTCAATTTTTAACGGAAATTCTATGGCCAGGGCAAGAAGAACTTTTAGGCGATCGAGTGATCCTTGAAACTGTTGCCTGGCGTCAGCCAACTGACTCTGCACATCCTTTTGACGAATCTGCGCCCGATATGTATCAATCTGACTTCCCAGACCACTCTTTTCCTGCAGTTGTATAGTTACAACATGCCTCTGTAACCGTTGGTTTTGTTTGCTGTAAAAGTCAACCAGTGTCTGCTGTCTCAGAATTTCATAGGCAAGAGCGACGGTTTCAAGAATCTTCTCAACTTCTACAAGATAGACATTTCTAATACTAGCTTCCAGTGCAAAATCAGCCGAATAAATAGCATCATAATTATACTCTTTTCCAAAACCCCGAAAAAGAGGAATAGAGAGTGAGACCCCAACTCCCGATGAGGTCCCCTCCTTGTTCACATAGGCAACGGATGGTAAAAGAGCAGTCTCTATCCCACTACTGCTTTTTTTGGAGATCTTGCCCGACACGCCACTTGCCTGCTCGGTACTATTATCACTTTTAGACAGCCCAAGATTAGCAACGGGACGAACTTTCCAATCAAACTCAGACTCTGCACGCTGCAAAGAGTAGCGATTACTCTGCACAAGCAATGCATTCTGGAGTAGATACCTGTTTGCATAGCGCGCCCGTTCTATTACCTGAGTAAGAGTATAAACGCGCTCTTCCTCCACGGGTGCAACAGAACCATTCTCTCCTCCATATGAGGTCTCACCAAAAATTAGTCCAAAACAAAGAGAAATAAAAACACAAGACAAAAACCTGGACATATGCCGGAAGTCTCTCACTTTGGAGAATCCTTTTCTTCAAAACCACTGTCCAGTTCAGCAAGTGATTTTCCTGATATCACAGGATAAAGCAGCCCTCCAATCCCAGCGTCAAAAAATGATTTAAAGCGCATAAGAAGCGCCGTTGACAGGGCAAGTGCACTGCTGTAACCGGAAATATCAAAAATAAAAATAAAGGCAAACTCCATCAGTCCTATCCCGCCAATGGATATCGGCAGATTCATAATAAACATAATAAGGGGCACGGCTACCAGAAGTTCACTGAACCGAACCTCGGCACTAAAAGCGAGTGCCGTTACATACACGTTCAAAACAGCAAGAAAATAAAAAATAAATGTGTTTAACAGGGCAACTCCAAGTGCTTTTTTATCATCCCTGTATTCCAGGACTGCACCGTGTACTTTATCAAGCTTCTTGATAATTTTATCAAGAAACCCTGCGCGATTTTTGAGTACATTGGTAATAAAGCGATAGGGTCTTTCATCTACAATAACCCAGATCAGCCCAAGACTTGCTGTCACTGCAATAAACAGGCTGATACTCATCCAGGCAACCGAAAGAAGCTGCCTTTGCATAAACAGGGCAATAATCGTCAGTAGAAAAAGAATCACCATCCCGGAAAAACGTTCAATAAATACGGATGCAGCAGCCTCTGCCCGTTTCCCGGTCATTTTTCCAAGCTCATGGATCCGAATCAGATCTCCCCCCATACTGGTGGGCAGAAAGAGACTAAAGAAGATGCCGATCATATAAAGAGCCCAAGCCTTAAAGAAACTGACAGCAACGCCTCTTGAACGCAGAAGCAAATACCACTTATAAGCACTTGATACATTCAAAAGAAAGGAAACAAAAAAAGAAAGCAGAAGAAGAGGGATACTGACAGAACGCAGGAGCACAAAAAGTTCAGCTCGCTTTTCAACGTCAAAAACGCCAACTTTTTGTAAAACATACAGTAGTAAACCTGCTGTAATCAGTAACCGTAGAAAATATCCTAGTCGTTTCATTTGTATTGCTGAAAGCTTAGCAGTAAAGGCTGGATAGTTATTCAAAAAAATAACTTTTTTAATTCGCTACAAACACAAAAAGCAAGGAACAGCATCATTGCCTGCTTCCTTGCTTTCTATTTCTACTCTGTATCCGGATTTCTATCAAACCATTGATTACGGACGGCAGAAGAATCGAACACAGCTGTTAAAACCACTGGTATTATCTGGTAAGTGTTATATCCCATCCAGTATTCGAATTCAGATGGATAACATTATAATTACCGGGAACAAACGAACCGCTATAAAGCGAACCATGATCCGTATGCATCTGTAACTGGTAGCCATTGATCCTCCAGGAACCACCACCGGCAAGATGCTGACCATTGCTCACATTCAGATCATATCCAAGGGATCCTCCCTGATAGAGATGATAGGTACCGCTGTATGTCAGGCCGCTTCCGGGTTGTCTTCCGGTGACTTGCCAGGCAGCAACTAACGAGTCTGCTGTTGGTGGAATAGTCGGATCTGGAGAATCATCACTTCCGCCACCGCCACCACCACCTGCAGCAATTGCAACTCCAGCCACAATAACAGCACCAGCACCGATTCCAATCCACATTCCAGTGGATATTGACGACTCTTCGTCATCCGCAGATTCTTCTGTTTCCTCAAATGCATCCTTAGAGGTACGTACTGCATTCTTTTTCTCAGTATCTTCAATCCCAATGCTACCCTCGACTGGCAGCGTTACAACAGTTGCCTCCGTCGCCTGACAGAGTGCTACCTGAACAGGTAATAGAGCAAAAATGACGGCAAATAATAAAACCAGGCCATGAGATACTATCTTTTTCGTATTCATTTGCAATTTTTCTCCCCAAAAAAATCAATTATGAGGAACAATAGCTCAAATTGCAGATAATTAGCCCCTCTTAGTAATAGTTGTGAGGATCGACCATAGTGCGATGTTATTTTTTTGCAACAGGAATTTTTCTCCAGCCACCACTTCCCGTAAGTTCTCTTGCACTAAGACACCAAATGACTATCTTTTTCTTTTTAAGAAAAGAGCTATCCTTCCGAGAACGTTGGTATAATTTAATCCTACTGGGAGTAGCCCCCGAGCCTCGAACACCAAGAAGATCCACCGCAAAACCAAGATTTGCATTGAGCTGATCAAAAAGACCAGCGCCGCTACTATGGAGATCACCGCCAACGGAAAAAACAAGGGTATGGCTGTCACCAAGGAGCAGGACGGGACTTTCCGGATTGGGCAATTCCACCTTTCCGGTCGCACTGTCACTTATAAACAGAAGCGGAATGTCTTCTTTACTATCTGATTTTTCCATTACAGCAAGATCACCATGAATGGCAACGCTTCTTTCCTGTTCCGAATAGTTTTTCTTTTCCACCCCATTAAACCACTCACTTGCTTTGATAATTGCTCCAAACTCTTCACTAACCTTCGCAAGACCTGCCCCTGAAAAATGCGTGTCTGTTTTACAATAGAGCTGCTTTTCCGCACTTCCTTCCTGGAAAATGGGAATCAAATCAAGAACAGTTACTCCCTGTTCAGAAAGTTTTGCATACAGTTCCGTATAAGGACGCGCAAGCTCCGTTACCATCTCAGGACTTAATGCACCTAAAAGTTTATCTGGATAGATTAACGCCTTTGGAGGAATTGGGGCAAAGACAAGTTCAATACCACGATCTTTCAATTGATTATTAAAATCAATTATTGCAGGAAGCGGGTCAGCAAATTCCTGTTTTGCAGCTTTTGTAGATTCAAGGACACCCGGCCCATAAAATGATTTACTTCCCAGATGCTCCAGTTCATCTTTTAAGAAAAGCCAACCCTCTTTTCCCTGTACCACACCATTATCATCAGCTGTTGTCGCAATAGTTGCTATCTGTTCCCGTGCTGATCCAGCTTCACTATTTGATCCAACACCAAGCAATAAAACAAAAACAAACATAATCGAAATCATTCTCATGGCAGCATTTCCCCCCATACAGGTAATTCAAGTTCAAGCATTTCATCATCAAGTGTCGATCTGCGATAGGAGGAGTATTGCCCCTGAACCATATCCCAGTCAACAAGTTTAAGTGTAATCTGTTCTCCAATCCGCAGCCTTGCAAAGGGCAGAAGGACGTTCTCTTTCATTCCCCAGGCATAAACCAGTGCCTGCCCATAGACTTCTCCGGTGACACTGTCACGAATATCATCAAGAAGCAAGGTTACTATATTATCCTTATAGGGAACAGAACCGGGTACCGGTGATCTTGAAAGAGCAACAACGGTGGCACTGACATCTTTTGATTCTCCGGCTAAAGGCGTATAGAAATCACTCTGCAGTTTTTCTTTTAACTCCATTGAAATTTCTCTCCAGTCCCCGGAGGAGAGTTCACGAGTTGCAAATTGCCAGATAACTACTTTTTTTCCAGCCAGTCGGTCTCTGCCGCGAGCAAGCTCCCTTGCAAGAAGTTCACGCGTTGCAAAGGAACCCGAATCATTTTGCAGCATAAGATCAACGGGACGATTAAGAGAAAAACTCAGCTGCTCCCCAAATCCTGCACCTTCCCCCCAGCCCATACCGGCCAGAGAGTAGATATTTGAAAATGAATCGCCAAGAAGAAGGATATCAGCATCGGGTGCAGCCTGCCACATCTCGTTGCCAGCCGTTACTACGGGATGGATATCTGTTTTTTCCTGAGGATACATATCCCATTCTTCCGGCAGCAAAAGCATGGCGTCTATATCCCCGCTATTCGTTATACTTTGCTGCTGACGTTTAAGAGTACTTTTCACCGGAGGTAAAGATGTTTCCTCCTGAATAAAGTCACTGAGTTTACCTGCAATATGCTCCATTGCATCGGCACGCCAGTGTGTGTCTGTTTGTAAATAGCCAGGTTCTGCCTTTGCTTTTTGGTAGTCAGCCAAAATCGGAGCCGGATCAAAGAGTGGGATCCCGGTCTCTTCCATTATCGCAACAAAATCATTCCAGGACTTATTCTGCAGCGGCACCTGATACGAACCCGAGTTAAAATGCTCAGGAAGCAGGCTTGCCTTGATCGGGGTGGGTACAAGTATTAGCTGTATACCACGCTGGGCTAGCTGCCTGTTAAAATCGACAATAGCCACAACAGGATCTGGCTGAACCGGATTCTCCCAGAGTTTGCCACCTTCACGTCTCTGGTCTAAGCGTGCTTTATCAAGAAATGCAGGCCCCATAAGATAATCCATATCAGGCCTGTAAAACAACCATGACTCATCACCAGGATACACCTTTTCATTTCCGTATCCAAGACTGAGTAATATTCGCTGCCCTGGAGCCAGGAGTCTGTTTCGTAAAAAGCTGCTCTCCTCAAGCTGCTTTTCAAAATCCTCCATCCCTTCGAGTAGTCGGTTGTTTTTTTGGGTAATGGCTGAAACAAACGATTGAGGTTCCCCGGTGCCAGACGCTTGCCCACTTATCAGCATACGTATTGAAGAAAAGAGATTTTGCTGATCGGATTTTCCGTAATCAAGCACCAGCTGCAGCACAGGAATAGAAATAATGAGAATAAGAAAACAGAATATAATCGCCCCTGCTAACGGCTTGGATACAGTGGTATGCCCAACCTCGAGAGCCGCAAGTTCTTCTCTGTTAAGTTTATTATTCATCACTAAAAGTTAAAATAAATAAAAGGATTATAGGACTGCAGGGTTAAAAGACTAACCGACAGCAGCATCAGCATTGCAATAATCACTGACTTGACAGGTGTAAGCTCTCTTGTCCAATCCCAGCTTTGCGGTGCCCGCCATACCACCAGTGAAGAAAGTGCCATCACTAAAAGAAAATAGGGCTGGTAGACAATTCCGCCAATAAGAAGTGACGTTCCAGGCACAGATGTGATTCCAAACATGGAGCCAAGATACGTCAATGCTCCGGGCAGCGTTTCCGCCCGAAAAAAGACCCAGGCAATCACAACAAGCACAAAGGTCATAGCTATGCGCAGAGGTCTTTGCAGTTTGAAGTATACTGAACGCCGTTTCTGACTCCGCTCAAATCCAAGTAAAGCACCATGGAGCAGCCCCCATATGATAAAGTTCCATGAAGCCCCGTGCCAGAGCCCACCAAGGAACATAACAATTAGAAGATTTACTGCAGTACGTCCTCGTCCTTTACGATTTCCCCCAAGAGGGATATAGAGATATTCACGCAGCCAGGTTGAAAGAGAAATATGCCAGCGACGCCAGAATTCTGTAATGGAGGCAGCTTTATAGGGAGAGCTGAAGTTCTTAGGAAAAACAAAGCCAAACATTAATCCAAGACCGATTGCCATATCGGAATATCCGCTAAAATCAAAATAGATTTGAAAAGCGTAGGCAACAGCGCCATACCATGCGTCAATCCAGTGCATCGACCCTGCGGCAAAGGTTACATCGGCTATCTTTCCGCAACCATTGGCCAGTAAAACTTTCTTAGCCATCCCAAGACAAAAGAATGCCACACCACGGGAGAATTTCTCCATGGTATGCGTACGCACCGCCAGCTGATTAGCAACTTCCTGAAACCGGATAATAGGACCGGCAACAAGTTGAGGAAACATCGAAACATAGCAGGCAAAATCAATAAAGTTCTTCTGATACTTTGCCTCTCCACGATACACATCGATGGAATAGCTCATTGACTGGAAAGTATAGAAACTAATGCCAAGGGGCAGGATAAAACGAAAGCCACTTTCTATTCCCAACCCGTCTAGCCCTGAAGCACCGAGAAGCAGGTTGTAATTTTCAAGGGCAAAAGAGCTGTATTTAAAAATGCCCAGGAGGCTGAGATTCGTTGCAATGGAAATAAAAAGAGCAATTTTTCTCTTTTGAAGATTGCTAATGGGTCTGGTTCCACCAATAACCCAGCCGCAAATATAATCCACCACGGTGGAAAAAAACATCAGCAGAGTAAAAAGTGGATTAGACCAGCCGTAAAACAGATAACTAAGAAGGGTAAGCAGCAGATTTCTGCCGCGAATCGGCATCAAATAGTAGAGGCCAAGACTCAGAGGAAGAAAATAAAACAGAAAAAGATGGGAAGAAAAAACCATTATTTAAAAGCCAGGAGGCAAAAAATCAGGAACCGACCTGATAATACATTTCCAGATCGGGATCAAACATATCCATCATAAGTCTTTCACCCTCAAGTTCAGGATGGTCATCGAATTTTTCAACTTTCAGTTCAAATTTTCTGCCAACACTAAACTCCTTTGTCTCAGAAAGAACAGTACGATCAAGCACCGCCCACTGAGCGACAAGTATATCTTTCTCCGTATACACCCCTTTGCTTACATCAGCTACGCGAAAGCGATTTACAACCAATGCCCGGCTGTATGCACCTAAAGAGTTTGGTGCCGGAATTGCGGACACCTCAACAAGTTCACCACTAAAATGAATAGTCTCAACTTCCTTGCGAGCCTCAAGGTCTCCAGTCACCAGTTGAGCTTTTCTGGTAATATCAAACTCGGTGCTGACACCTGCATAGACAGCTATATGGGACAGGGCACCATTCAGGCCACTCTCTTGTATATTCCCAACAAGGATATTTAAATCCTGAATTGATACAATCGGGTTTTGAGCAATTGATACGTTCTTCAACAGACGACCATTGGCGTAGAGGGCTAGCTGTTTTTCCTGAACCGTTATAAAGAGATGTTCCGGACGAGCTGCCTGCAGTGCATCTGCTATCGTTATGGTACCGACTGTTTTCTTTGCTGAAAGGATCTCAAGTTGCAACCCGGTCCCCTCCTGTACTAAACGCAGAAAATCGTCGTTTTCTGTATTCTGGAGACGCAGCACATATCCTTTATCTTTTTTCCCTGTTGCATCAGGAGTATAAAGCAGCTCCAGTCCCATTCCATTTTTTTTCTGCAGGAGTGCTGGCACCTTCCCTTGCGGCAAAGATGCCTCAAACCCGGAACGGTTCAGATCCATCTCCAGGTATCTGTTAAAGCGGGCACGCTGCTTCGGAGTGACACGAAACTGGTTAAAGCCCACAAGACTTTTGTCGCTCACCTTGTTTTCCGCCATAACATCCTTCCACAAAAATACCAGTTGCTCTCTGTTCCCTGGCCACTCAAGATCTATGTTCTCTTCCGCTGCCGGTAAAACCTTGGTTTCTGCTGTTAAAAAGTTACTTTCACTCCCATTTGCTATCCACACATCGGGATAGAAATCAGCACGATCATTGCGGGTCACCTGAAACCACTCTTCAACCTTCCTCAAATCAGGACTGAAGCGACCCAGATAAATTTCTACCTTCTGACCACCAGCAGTAATCTTATTACCGCCATCTCCTTCAACGTAGGGCCCGGTCATGGTCAGATAGCGAACATGATTACTCCAGCGTGGATGGTACACTTCAAAACCATTTACCCCTTCTGCCTTATTAATATTGGTGGTCCAGAATTGGGCTGTAAAAGGGTTCACAAAATTCAAATTGCGATGCAATCCATCAAACACCCAGAGAATGGCACTGTTATCAGGGCTTAACGCTGTCCAGCATCCTTTTCCATATTGTTTCCAGGTATCCTGTTCAAAAAGCAAAATACCGGCATGGGGCCAGGGGAACAGTCCACCTGCAAATTTTCCATCCCGGGACATATCAAAATTACTCCAGGAGAGGTGGGTTTTATTCCAGACGGGCTCACTTTTTTTGGGTTTGTTAATGGGAAATCGAATAAGAGGACGAGTGGTAAAGTATTTATTTTCAGGGCCATCGCCGGCTAGAGCATATACCCATGTCTTTTGAGTAACGGGATCCTGCCAGACATCAACAGCAACACCTTTTCCAAGGGTTTTCTTTTTTCCTTTCTTAAAATCAACAAGATAAATCTCATGACGGCTACGGCTGGAGACAACTACTTTCTTTCCATCCGGAGTGATAATCGGCTTATAAAAATTCTGCGTTGTATCAAGGAGAGCCCGCTCCTTCTTCCCATCCCGGGAGTCGTAGCCCATAAGTTTGAAATTTTCGCCAAAACCGTAGGTATCAGCACCAGTTCCCTGTTCCTGGACCCAGACAACACGAGTATGTGCTCCTGCGAATTTTTCAAGCGGGTCGGCATCACTGGGTGCTGGATTATTACAGGCTGAAACAAATAGAACAGAAAACAAAATAAGGAATCTGTTTGTCCATGGTATTTGAGAGATTTTTTTCATAGGTCCTTTTGTGTTATTATCGTCACGGATTCTGGATTTTATCAAACACTAACTCAGCAAGTTCTTTGGCACCACGTGCATTCGGATGAATGCCGTCGCTAAAAAGGGACTGTTTCGAAGCCATTGCTGTGTAGATATCCAGTGTATCAATAGTGGTTTTAAGCACTGCGTCTTTCACCATTGTATTTATTTCTCTTTGCCGCTTGCCGGTAAGGCCATTGGGGTAATCAATTAAAATTGGAGGAACAGAACAGGAGATAACCTTCGGATGAGAAGGAAGTTCCTCTAAGACCTTGACCAATGCAACATAATCTGCGACAAACTGATCATTATAACGCCAGTTTGAATCTTTTATATCATTCGTTCCAAGCATAAGTACAACAACATCCGGACTGGAGGCAAGGGCACGCGTATATGCAGGTTGGGTCCAGATTGGGATATCACCTTTTTTTACAACAGTTGCACCATTCACACCACTATTGAGAACTTTCCACTTTCCATGGGAAAGGTTTTCGAGTTGAGCCGGATAACTCTGTCGTACGGAATCATTTAGTTTATATCCATAAGTGATGGAATCCCCAAGACAAACAATATTCATGGGCCGTAAATTTGCTGTTTTATCAGCGCAGGACACCAGGCTGAACAACACAATCGGTAACACACAAATAATATTCAGAAGTCGCATATAGCTCATAATCATTTCTCCAACCCAATAGATAAGTACGATATATTCAGCTGTAAAGTGAAAATCGGTTTATTCGTTTCTGGTTCGTACAACCCTTGCCGGCACGCCCACGGCCACACCATAATCCGGAATACCAGAGGTCACCAGAGAACCGGCACCGATCACACAGCCCCTTCCAATGGTTACCCCATCAAGAATAGTGGCCGAAGCACCTATCCAGGTGCCCTCGCCAATTGATACAGGGCCACGGGAATAAATACCCTGGTCCATAATAGGAAGATTTAGGTCTTCAAGATGATATCTGGCACCACCGATATAGCAATTCCCGGCAATCAAAACAGAGGCTGCTAAAGTAATACCACTGATACTTGAAATAACAGTATGTGCTCCGATATCACAGTTAACACCGATATCAAGGGCACCGGTCTTAGCTTGAATCACACATCCCTTGCTGATAATAGCATTATCAGCAATACGTATGGCGGGCGCCCCTTCACAGCAGCCATCAAGCATAACGTAATCATCAATGGCTACATTATTCCCAATAGCGATATGTCCGGGTTTACGTAAAACAATACCTTTTCCAAGAATCAGGCTTTTCCCGCAACTCTGAAACAGTGGGGCCAGCATCTTTTTCCTGACAAGATAGCCAAGGCCACCGCCAAGATTCTGACAAAACAGGGCCGCAAGTTCAAAACGTACTAACTGCAGAAAACCTGCACCACTACCAAGAACTTTGCCACGATAGGCACCAAGGGCCCCACCTGATTTCCCATGCAACTCCTGAGAAAGATTTTCCTTAGCTATATCCTTAGAGCCAGTCATGATCCCTGTACCATTTAGCTGACTCGATAATTCCAGCCTCATTGTCATAGATCGGCTGGTATCCAAGAACATCACGCATTTTTTGAGTACTGAAATTCCGGTCCTTTGAATAAAATGCAACTCGACGTCTGTAGATGGGAGGTTCTATCTTAAAAGGTTTACAAAGTATCTCACATACATCTCCCATAAGAAAAAACGGGCCAATGGGCAAACGTATTACCCGCAATGTATGATCATAAACTTTTGCAATAATAGCAGCCATATCTTCAAGCTGGATCGGTTCATTCGCTCCAACAATAAAGGCTTCGCCAAGCGCTTTCTCTTCCACTGCCGCTCGCATCATCCCCCCCACCAGATCTTCCACATGGACGAGGTGATACCAGCACTTTCCTTTTCCTAAAATCGGGAAGTAGGACTTATTGGCCATTTTAAAGAGTTTCAATAAACGTCTTTCCCCCGGTCCATATATGGCGCATGGCCTGATAATGGTATAGGGAAGATTGTTCTTCGGACCAAATTCAGTGATCCATTTGTCAGCCTCAGCCTTGGTCCGCTGGTAACCATCGCCCGGGGCAAATGCCGAATTCTCATCGCCTGGAGGATTTACAATATGTCCATGAACTCCCATGGTGGATACATGAACAAAGCATTTAAAATCCGGTTGTTGTAATGCTTCTGCACATAAGAGCTGAGTGCTTCCAACATGAACATTCCAATAGTCCTGCTCAGTACTTTTGGCCTCTCTGAATGCCGCAGCTACATGAAAGACATACTGAATTCCATCCATGGCGGTATGAATTGTCTCCTCATCAAATATTTCACCACGAATCCATTCCACGTCCATATCTTTAAATGGAGAGAGGTCGGAACTATCGCGGGCTATGGCCCGAACCTTTGTTCCAGCTTCAAGGAGTCTTTTCACCAGAACAATCCCGGTGTAACCAGTTGCACCTGTCACCAGTACATGACTGCCAGCAGGGATTTTTTTATCTGTCATAATTATATTTTCAATTAGTTTGTATTAATCTCAGTTTCTATCCAGTCATACAACTCATCAACCCGACGTTTATGGGCCGAATATACATGATCTTTTTCAACAAACGCTCTGCCGTTCTTGCCCAAACGCTCTCGAAGTTCAGCATTTCCAGCAAGTTCCAGTATTCCCAGCCCAAACAGTTCAGGGGTTGCATCGGCAAGATAGGCCTGCTCAGATGTCACAATCTGGGTATGGGTGTAGAGCTTAGTGAGTATTACAGGTTTCCCCGAATGCATATAGGGAAAAATTTTCATGGGCGTATTAACACCCTTAGTTCTCGGTGCTGCAAGCATATCAGCTTCAGCAAGATATTTATCAAGATCCGCAAAAGGTCTGGGGCCAAGAAAATGTATCCTTTTTTCAACGCCAAGATCAGCAGCCTTTTTCTTGTAATACGTGATATCTTCAGGGATTCCACCGATAATAACCAGTTGCACGTTATCATTTTTAGCCGTCACATAGGGGAAGCTTTCAACCAGCAGGTCAACACCCTGATAGGTTTCCAGGTTCCCGCAATAGAGCAGAATTAGACCATCCACCCCGATTTCTTTGGTTAATGATCCGGTTTTCTGTAAATCAGGATTCTCCAGCTGAGAGATATCATGTAGCGTTACGGTCTTATTCGATCCATTTTTCTCACAGAGCTCGGCCAGAGCATGACATACCGGTGCATTGGCAAGAGCCCCACGCATGGCACGTCTTTCAAAAAAGTTAAATACCGGGGCAAAACACTTCAGGAAGCTGCATTTTTCAACGAGCTGTTGAGCATTGGAAGAATCGATATCGTACACATAGGGAATTTTATAGAAAAGCTTCATCAGCATGGCGATAAAGACTGTTTCCTCTCCAGCATGTAGAATATCGTACCTATTATGATGAACCATTTTCCAGGTAAAGATAAGCATAAAGAAATCAATCCAGAGTTTCTTTAATGAAAAGCCGGGTCGTGTTCCACCACTGTTCATAAAAACAGGAACACGGTACAAGGTCACATGAGGAAGGACCACATCTTCACCTTCTGGGTACACAACGGCATCGACCGCCATATCATTTCGTTCGGACAGAGTTCGCAAAACAAGCAGCACGTCAATGGGTGTACCCCTGTTTATAAAGAATGGCTGGGGGGCCAGTAACAGTACTTTCATTTACTTGATTTACTCCCATACCCTTCCGGGTTAGCGGAATGCCAATCCCAAGCGGTTTGAAGAATGGTCTCCAAAGTATTAAACTCAGGTTTCCAGTTCAATTCACGAATTGCTTTCTCAGCAGAGCCAACCAGCACGGCAGGATCGCCGGCTCTTCGCTCTGCAAAGGTATACGCAATATCCTTTCCACTGATCGTACTCGCAGTATTAATTACATCCAGTATGGAGTAGCCGTTCCCGTTCCCAAGGTTATATTTTTTGCTTTTGCCGCCATCCAACAGATGCAATAATGCAAGATAATGCGCCTGGGCAAGATCATTGATATGAATATAATCCCTGATACAAGTTCCATCTTCAGTGGGATAATCCTTGCCAAAGATGGTGAGCTTTTTGAGACGACCAAGAGCAGCATTCAGTACCAGCGGGATAAGATGTGTTTCCGGGTCATGATCTTCGCCAAGTTCTCCCTCCGGATCGGCACCTGCTGCATTAAAATATCTGAGACAGACTGATCTGAGCCCATTTGCATGGTCAAGATCATCCAGGATATTTTCCATCATCAGTTTTGTTCGGCCATAGGGATTAATGGGTTGCTGAGTTTGGCCCTCACTAATTGGCAACCTTTCGGGTTCACCATAGGTTGCACAGGATGATGAAAAAATCATTTTATCAATCCCATGATCAAGCATTGAAGAAAGAAGCCCCAGAGTTGCTGCAATATTATTCTGATAATATTTCAGTGGCTCAGTAACAGATTCCCCCACATAACAAAATGCGGCAAAATGCATTACGGCTTTAATATCATGGCGAGCGAAAATATCAGACAGCAGTTTCTGGTCATCAAGCTCTCCGGTATAGAGTGGCCCCCACTGCACCGATTCCTTATGTCCAAGGCTTAGATTATCAAGTACAACGGGTTTCAGGCCTTTTCCATTAAGATACTTGCACATGTGCGAGCCAATATATCCAGCACCGCCCACTACTAATATTTCAGACATTTACCTGCACTCCATTTCAATTAATATTGTTTGCCAACGCGAACAAAAACACTATGAAAATTGCGTAATTTGCCTTACCTTTTCAATTTCCACTTCAATATCGGAGGATGACCAGTTCAGCAGCAGTGCCATTTCAGCAGCAATTATATTCAGATCATGCTCTGCAAGCAAGCCTTCCATATCCGGAAACAAACGACGCTGAATCAAGTCAACAAGAGATACTACCATTTCCTCTTCAATAAAAAAACGGCTCAATCCTTTTAAAACAGTATCATACGAAATACTCTCGTCCTTTCCCGGTATAGTACAAAAAACATACTCGTCAAGAATTCGTGACAATTCAAAGCCCAGTATTCCAAAAAGCGTTTTTAGTATATCAGCTGAGACCCTTGCCCCATAATTCTTTTCCAATGATTTCAAATGGTTTTCAATTGAAACATGAGAGCTCCCAACGGGCAGTTCAGCTTCAGTAACTGTTTCTCTAAACTGATGCCCGGGAAACAATTCGGCCAAGGCCTTTAACGTTACATCAAATACCGTGGTAAATTTAACACCAACAATTTGTAATATATCGCCGTTTTGTTCTTTCTCCCTGTCGATAAATCTGTAGTGTGGCAAAACGCGGTCAGCAGGCTTCTTTGTTGTATCACGACTTCCCGGTACATACCCAAAATGACTTTTCAGAAGTAATGAACTTCCTTTTTTTGATTTAGGATAGCTTCTTTGCACTGCCCCGTTTAACTGATCTGTTGTTTCTCTTCTGGCCGAAGAACGATTCGGCGTACCTCCTCCCTCCTCCCAGACAGTTCCGGCAATGGAATACTCTTTCCAGGGAAGTACAAACATCAGTCCTCCCTTTTCAGGTTTACGAGGTTTTAAAGCGATTGATGTCCCACTATCGGTTATTGGCTCCGTAATTATATTGACTCCGGAAATAAGTGCTAATGACTCTAACTCTTCAGGGAGGGCATCAAGTTCAAATTTGTCCTTCAGCCAGGGACCGGTGCAGAGAGCTATTTTTCTGGTCTTTAGTATGGATATCTCTTCAGTTATTTTGTTGCTTACTGTAGCTGACAGTATTCCGTTCTCGTCCCGTTCAATACCCGTTAGCTTGGCATAATTGGCCACAGCTGCCCCTCTCTCTGCGGCACGTTTCAGCAGTCCTAGAACCACCCGTTCCGGTTCTACACATAAGCCATCATACCAGAGCGCACCACCACGAAGATTTTCAACATTGAGATGAGGAAACATCCTAAGTATTTCCTTAACGGACAGTAACCGGGGATTTTTATTGAGATGGGCAGAAAACTCATTTCGACACACAAATTTCTGAAAGAATCTATACAGATAAAAGGCCGCACCCATTGCCTCCCGCGACTTCATTCCCCACCCGGAAACGGGTAAAACACAGGGAAGAGGCTGCACAATATGTGAAAACAACGTGTAAAATCGTTGTCGTTCACGGATTGATTCAAGAACACGTTTTATATCAAGTGATTGAAGGTAACGAAGCCCGCCATGGATCACTTTTTGAGAATTTGCTGATGTATGGGAACAAAAATCATCTTTTTCAATCAGAGCAACCTTAAGGTTATTCAGGGTAGCATAGTAGGCCATGGCAGCCCCATAGATACCACCACCCACGATGAGAAGATCGATGTGATCCTTATCATTGACCGAAAGAGTGCGTTTCATAAGGGTTTACCTTCCGGAAGAAGAGGAAACGGGTAAGCGGTTGCGAAGATTTATACGCAGCTGGTCACGAAGAAATTGTAGAGATCCGATCCTTTGCCCGAACGATTCAAGCTGGAGGGTGCCAGGATCCGAAGGAGTAAGAAGCTGTTTAAGGGATGCTGCCGGGAATTCCAGAGATAGTTCCCCATGGTGACGAAGAAGGGAGCCAAAGGATGCCGGACGAAGGCAATGAGATACCAGTGGCAAGGGATCACTCCCAGATAAAAGAGAGTTCCCGATACCTTTTACCCGACTCAGTAAATTAGGTTCAGGCCACAACAGAGGACGATTGCCGTTATCTCCATAAAACAGCGGGAATGGGTGGTTGGAGTTTAATAGTTCAGCTACTACCTTTCCCCTAGCTCCAAACCACTTTCCAACTCCCCATGGAACAACAGCAAGGCCATTGTTTGCAGTAACCGTTTGGGCTAAATCGAAAAGCGAAAGACTCTTATCTTCAACATTAACCGAACTAAAAAGGGAGAGCAATTCAATGTTCTCTCGACTCACCAGTTGCCTTCCAGCAATAAGGATAATCGTCTGTTCCCCTCTACGTACAAGGAGACTGACTTTTTCTTCTGTTTTTTGAAGCTCAAAGGAATCGTTAAGAGAAATATCGTTTTGATAGAGTTGGGAAAAGACATCACTCCCCCTCCCTTCAGTCAGAGCAAGAAAATTAAGGGGATTCCCCGGGACACTACTCTTTGCAGCTGCTTTAGAAAAATTATCAAAGGCCGCAGCAAAAAAATGGTCTAAGGAAAACTGAGGATGGATATGAACATGACCATCAATAAATATTGACATAAAAGGTGCACTACATGGTTGAGTGTTTCAGCCGAGTTGCACTACCCATTCTGCTCTGAGAGTAGGTTATCAAAATAATCAATTGTATGGCGAAGCCCTTCTTTCAACTGAGTTGTGGGCTCCCAGCCAAGTTTTTCTCGTGCAATCGAGATATCGGCACAGCGTTGTTTGGGATCATCACCAGGTAAATCCTTAAAAACAATCTCCGATGAAGAACCTATCATTTCAGTTACATGTTCGGCAAGTTCAAGGATGGTAAATTCATTGGGATTCCCCATATTCATGGGTCCTGTCAAATCATCACCGCTTTCCATAAATAATACCATCAGGCGAATCAGGTCATCGACGTAGCAAAACGATCGTGTTTGCGACCCATCCCCATAAACAGTAATCGGAATCCCCTGTAATGCCTGAACAATAAAATTGGAGACAACTCGTCCATCATTTGGATGCATACGAGGCCCATAGGTATTAAAGAGCCGCCCTACCTTAATGCGAAGATTATGCTGTCGGTGATAGTCAAAAAACAGGGTCTCAGCGCAGCGTTTTCCTTCATCATAACAGGACCGGATACCAATAGGATTCACATTCCCCCAATAACTCTCCACCTGCGGATGAACAGTTGGGTCACCATACACTTCACTGGTTGAAGCCTGGAATATCTTAGCCCTGACACGTTTAGCCAAACCAAGCATATTTATGGCACCATGGACAGATGTTTTGGTAGTCTGTACGGGGTCATGTTGATAGTGAATTGGAGAGGCAGGACAGGCAAGATTATAAATTTCATCCACTTCCACATAGAGCGGAAAGGTGACATCGTGCCGCAGCAACTCAAAGGATGGATTATCAAAAAGCCTTTTAATATTACTTTTTGTCCCGGTAAAATAATTATCAAGACAGAGAACTTCCGCTCCCTGGTCGAGTAATGTTTCACAGAGATGGGAGCCAAGAAATCCGGCTCCACCGGTAACCAGCACCCTTTTTTTAATATTATAATTTTCCATAGTTATTTCCTATTCCAACAGTCGCAAGCTTTAGGCTTAAAATACTCTCTTTCAGTTACCGTATATCCTATACCTTCGAAAATCGTGTTAGCAATATTCCAGCAAGAATATATATTGCAAATGCAATCATCAAGGTATTAAAGAAACCTACATAAATTGCAAGGACAATACTACAAACACCGCCAAGAACTGTAAACAGACCATTTATTGCCCAGGCCCAGCCAACAGCACCCTTTCCCTTTGTATGAGAACCGGCAATTCCAATGGCAAAAGGCATACCCATAAAAAACCCAAGTGGGGCAATCATGATAAATGCTGCTCCCATTCGCATAAAAGAAGACCATTGCAGGAAATAATCGAGAAGCGGTTCTTTAAAGAGCAGCAGACAGGTACCATAGACCGGGATAGCGATATATGGAATAAATCTAGCTAATTTCCTGGTGTGCAGCTTTGTAATATCAGTCACATAGCTTCCGACTCCTGCTGAAAGAAGGAAGGCGAAAACTACTGTTACATATGTATAGAGTGGAAAACCAACAAGTTTATGGAAAAGCTGTACAAAGATCAGCTCTATCGCAATAAATGCGCCACCAAGACAGGCAAAATAAGAGATAAAAGCTGTCTTTCCTTGCCATGGAGTACGGCCTACTTTGGAAAATAACAAGGGCCCAAAGAGACAGACGATGGCAATAAAAAGTGCCGATCCTGCCGAGACAACCAAATGGATAACGTCCATTGGCAGACCATGCTTGATGGAATCATTTAAAAGAACCTTTATGGAAGTATCCACATAAGGCTCATCGAAAGAAACAGGTTTGAGACGTTTCCTCATATGATTAAAAAATGGTTTATCATCGGTAGGAACATCGATTCGATAGGGAATGGATGCTTCCAGTTCTTTGGAAAGAACCCCGGTAAAAAAGTCTTTATCCAGTTTTGAATTTTCAGGATCCAAAGGATTATGGACTCGAACAAAGCCGTCACCATCCATTAATGTATGAACCTTGTCAACTTCCTCCTGTGTCCATGGCTGCATTTTCACAAGAAATGTCGGAAGATTGTACCATTTATTCACATAGTAGATGAGAACATGTTTTTCAAAATCTGTCCTTCCGGACTCCTTCCAGGCACGCGCCGCGGTGAGTGCCATCTTGGGATAGATATGATGATTAATATGAAGGACACCATTTTCAGATAAATGTGAAAAATATTCTTTATATGCATCCGTTGTCTGAAGATAATTCGGGGATACGGCTCCTGAGCCGGAAGCAATACTGGAGGTAGTATGATTGGACATCATCTGAATAATATCATACTTCTTATTACTTGAACGGAGGAAACTTCGTCCTTCACCACGCACTGCATTTACCCTGCTATTACCATAGGGTTCCACAGCCCATTTCGATTTACCAAGTTCAATAACAGAGCCAACCATTTCAACAGCATCGACATGCTTGGCACCAAAAGCAAGGGCACCTTTTGTTTCCTGGCCGCCCGCTGCCCCAATAATTAAAACCTCGGGAGCAGTTCCTTCTTTTAACCAGTGAGAAGCAAAAACAAATTTATCCCAAAATTGCTCTATTGCACCTTCAGGCAAGGATTTGCGCAACTTTTCATAATCACCATCAAAGGTGTAAAAGTAACTGGTCTGAGTACCACCATCGTAGGCAATCCAGACATACTCTTTACGGTATTGGATAAGATCAATACGAGAAATTCTATCCCATTTGGTTAGAATCTTACCACCCTGCAACGTTCTAAATCCACGCTTATCCATATGATAGTTTATTTCCAGGTAGTCATCCCCTCTGGAAATTAGAAATCCGGATAGCCCAAAAGCGCATATCAGAGCAAGAGTAACCACAACTTTGGAGCGACTCACCAGACACAAGGCAATCATAGCCATGCTCGATGCAATAAAGAGCATTCCAGGGCCACCAACGGATGGAATTAACAGTGGAACCAGCAAACAACCAATGGAGGCTCCGACCAGATCCCAGAAATAGAGCTTACCAAATTTGTCAGCATGTTTGGTAAACAGAATGGAGAGAATCAAACCACCGAGAAAAAAGGGCAGCACAAGCCCGGAAAAAACCAGAAGCACTTTTGCTCCCAGATAGGCCACACTACTGAAGGTATCAAAATCAACGTGGAACCGGTTTAAGAAGAAAAACATGCCACCGTAACTAAGAGACAGCGCTATAGTTAAAAAAACCAGCGTTGAATTTGAGAAAAGTCTTTTGTTTTCAGCAAGCACCGATGTCACAACACCTGAGATACCAAAGCCCAGCAGGGCAAGAGTAATAACCATATAGGCAAAGTGCGGATACCAGAGGATATCGAGGATTCGAATCAGGGAGAGTTCATAAAAAAGTGTAGACAGGGCTATTAGGGAAATATAGCCAAGTATTCTATATGACATTTTGTTGCTTCCAGAAAGTTCCGACATCCAATCCTCCGATCTATTTACATACGATCATTATTTTTTAAAAATATACGACAAAATGGGTTCAGTCTTTATCTACCTGCAAAGATTGATGCCTGCAATGTACTGAAATCAGGACACATCAGTTTTTACAGTATCTCTACACCACATCTCGGACAACAGCGAATGCTATACTACACCACACCCCATGAAAAGACAGGAAAACTCCACTCTATTGATACAAAAGGCACTACGATAAGTTTTTTCAAACCAACGGTCAACAACTATTTCTTTCTTTGACAAATCCATCACTATTTGCCAATAAGAAAAACGTTTTTCAAGAGGTATGAGTGACTTGCTACTGCTTTTTAATTACAAATGAGTGTAAAAGGTACTCACCCGCGATGGTTCCCGGATGAAATTGCAGTTTCCTCTCCCCTCCTGTACCAGGGAGGCGAAAATAAAATTCATTATATCCTTTTTTAACTTCAAACGTACGGGTATGCATAGGAATAAATTCAGGATTATCTTTAGTTGTATAGTAGAGTAAACATTGAGTATCCTGTTTACTGCTTAAACGCACCCGCACCATAACTGCCCCACCACTCTCTCCGGAATCATACCGAAGGCCCAGTGCAGGAAACTGGGTCGCGGAACGAATCTGCAAACCATCCTTCACCAACTGAACCACCGCACCTGCTGAAACACCAAACTCTTCAGCATTACTACCGCTATCTATCTGAAGAAGCGTATGCTCGGCTTGAGGGAAATGCCTACTAACCGTTTCATTTTCTATTCCCAGATCCGAGAGCATCGCATTCGATAAATTCCTCTCTACTCGTTGATCGATAATAACATCGGGCTGAACAGCTTCAACAAAATCCTTTATCTGATTAAAATCACGATTCGAATAGTAGACCGTTCCAAAAGAAGCATTCAAGAATGGTCGAAGAAATTCACCAAATGAATCATAAATAACAAGAGCACTTGTTTTGTTTTCAGTACACTCCTGAACTCTTGTAAATTTCCGTGGATCATTACTGAATGTTCTAAATGGTGGTGTACCAAGCGGCTTGCTATCCTTTACACTGGCTAGAGATTTGGTACAGGATGGAATACCTTTGATCTCAGGGGCAGTTTCAGTGAGAATATCGTGAAGATGGAGCAGAGTTGCCAAATCCCCTGAGAAAGATACTGCTTCCCAGTCAATGTCTTCTTCCTGCAGCAAACGCATCGGGATATTCAGTGCCTTAACCATGGTCCCAATATCTGTATAGGCTGCAAATGCCCCCGCCACATTCCAGTGACTATCTGTTTTCAAAAAAAGTCGATTATCAATTTTTTGATGAAGCAATGTCTCTTTCACATCTATATATTCGGGGAAACCTGGAGGAGTGTTAAGGTAGCCTATCACCTGATCATAGAAGGAAATACCAGCATTTTTTCTGATTCGCCTTGGAAGATGTTCCGGGTAGACACTCTCCTTATTAGGGACGGGAACAAAAATATAGCTAATCCCATTCTCAGCTAACCAATTCCTGCGATCTATTAAAGCCCAGCGATACAGTTCAAGGTGCCCCTGCGAGATCGGAGTAAGCCCAAGATAGGCGTCCATTGCCCTCTCCCCATTAAAGAACAACCAGTTATCTTCACCAACGGTAACCAGAGGGGAGGAAGATACCTGAAAGGTTCTATACGAAAACAACTGTTGGTAAAAAACAAGCAGGTTCCTCAATCCGAAATGATCATTATAGTACTCTTCAAACTTCGCAGGAAACTCCACAAGTTGATCAGAAGTACTTCCCAGATTTGGCAATGAAGCCAACTTACGTTTTTCTGTCTTTGATATTTCCTGATCAGGAGTCAGCAGAGTAATAAGCGGAGGTGTACACAGAAATATAAGAAATAAAGCAACAGTTAGGATTGGAAAAAGACGATGCATGGCAAAAAATTCAAAACCTGAAGTAAATAAATGGATTATATGAACCAACCGCGAGTTGCCCCACGGACAAGAGAAGCATCATTCCAAGAATACTCAACTTAGCAATGGAGACAAATCCTCCAGTCACACGATAAGCGTTCTGCAAAGTGGTGATTTTCTCACGAATCATCGGATAGACCGGCAGCGAGAAAAGAATCGCGGCAGCCAGGCTCACCATAAATAACTGATCCAGTTTAATCGCAATAAGCGGGTGCATGGAAACAGCAGCAGCATTCCCATACATTGAAGCAAAGTACTTTCCTGTATCAATAAGGGTTTCGACGCGAAAGAGCACCCAGGCATTCATTACCACCAGGATAACATAGAAGTGCTGCAACAAGGGGGGCAGAGATTCCATAAACCTTCCAAACCATCCTCGTTCAGCAATCAGAAAACAGCCATAAACCAGTCCCCAAAGAATAAAATTCCAACTAGCACCATGCCAAAGGCCGCAGAGTAGAAAAACGATAAGTAAATTAATGGCTGTCCGGCTGTTACCATGGCGGTTTCCACCGAGGGGAATGTACAGATAATCACGGAACCAATTGGAAAGGGAGATGTGCCATCGTCGCCAAAACTCCTGAACAGACCTGGAAACATATGGATAATTAAAATTCTCAAGAAATTGAAATCCAAACATTCTTCCTAAGCCAATCGCCATATCCGAGTAGCCTGAAAAATCAAAATATATTTGCAAGGTATAACATACTATCCCCAGCCAGGCAGTCCCTGTAGATAGATATGAGCTTTCAAGTGCAAAAATTGCATCGGCCATGGCACCCATGGGGTTTGCAATGAGAACCTTTTTGGAGAGCCCGAAGACAAATCGCTCTATTCCGGATGCAAACAATTCAAAACTGTGTGATCTTTTGACAATCTGGCGCGCCACATCATGATAGCGAACGATAGGCCCTGCAATCAACTGTGGAAAAGAAGCAATATATAGCCCGAGCGAAAAGACATTACGCTGTACAGTAGTTCTCTTTTTATACACATCAATAATATAGGACAGTGCCTGAAACGTAAAAAACGATATCCCTATGGGAAGATGAGCTGGAGGGATACTTATGGCACCGATACCGGAAACGGCCATAAGAGTATTTATATTTTCTATAACAAAATGAGCATACTTGAAAAAAAACAATATCCCAAGATTTGCAGTAATACCTGCGACAAGGACTATCTTCTGTAGTCTTACTCCGGTTACCCTGCTGAGGAAAAGACCAAAAACATAGTTCAACCCAATTGAGGCAAGCATCACAAAAACGTAGAATTGTTCGCCCCAGGCGTAAAAAAGAAGACTTGCTAATAAAAGTAATGAATTACGGAAATATTTCCCTACAAGATAATAGAGAACAAGTGTGGCAGGGAGAAAAAGAAAGAGAAAAATTATTGAACTAAAGACCATTTCACAAATCCTGGGTCAACGCCCTACATCGACGATTTCTTTCAATATCAACCGCACATTACGATATCATCGGGAGTTGACTTAAAGCCACAAAAACAAACGAATAGACCGACAACAGAAACATTGCTGTCAGTAATAGTTTAAACACTGCGCCTCGCAGACGATGACGAAGGTGGTACAAAACCACACAAGCCATCGGAATAATAGGAAAAACATATCTACCTTGAGTTTGATAGTCAGCAGTCCAGGAATGGTATAACGAGACTCCAATCAGCACGCCCGAGCAACCAAGAAAGAGAACATAGAGCAGATTGCCGGCTATGCCACCTCGAAAGACAACGACCAAAGAGAGCAGTACAAATAACGCAACTCCTGCAGAACGTACCGCATTATAGTAGGCATCCGTTGAAACAGCGGTAAAATATCCAAACATTCCAAAGGCACTGCGGTAGGTTTTTTCAAACCAACGATCTACAACGACTATGGTTTCCAGTGAGTCGCCACGTGCTTTGCGGTTAAGAAAAGAATGCTGCTGTTCAAGAGGAGTAGACGCTTTATAGAGTGGAGTAGAAAGTTTCTCACGAATTTGAACAAGTCTTTCCGTTCTGTCCATTCCATTAACATAATAATCAGCACCTATCCGCACGCCCATTAAGCTCATTGCGACAAGTACGATTGCTGCCAGACGTTTACAATATGTTTTTCGTTTTCCCTCCTCCACACGAAAGAAAGCACGCCAGCCCTGATAGACAGCCAGAAAAACAATAAAAAACAGATAATTTTTCTTTAACAGAAAGAGCAGAGTACACAAAAGACAGAGTAAAACAAAAACAGCCGGATTCTTCTTTTTCTGTTCTGCAAGCAGATAAGAGTTGAGTAAGGAATGGGGCAATACCGCCTGACAACTGACAAGAAAGGTGATCGCAAGAGCGAAAGCATCTGAGTTGCAATAGCTGAAAATATACCAAAACTGCGGTGAAATAAGAAGCGGGGCTGCCATAAACCGTGCCGCAGGGGTCTTCAGCAGATACAACAATATCATACCGAAGAGAAAGACATTAAACATGCGAACACTTAACAGTTCGCTCACCTTAAATGAGGAAACAAAGTTTGCAAGTTTCCCGGTAAAGAGATAGGCAATTTCTCGACTATTTAAGCGGGACACACCATAAACACTGTATGTGTGATGAATCTCCGGTGCATCAACTACGGGGGGCAGCCAGTTTGTTCTGTAATATTCTCCTGCAAAGAGATGCACATATTCATCTGGATGCACATTTTCTTTGCTGATAGCAGCCATAACAATAATAAGTGCAAATGTTCCTGCAAAAAAAATCGGGATAAAATCCCTTTCTTCCCGAAAATTTTCTGTAAAAAGAAAGAACAGAATTATGAGGGAGAAGATCGTAATAAGATAGAGAAAGACAACAAAACTTCCCGACTCTCCCTTTGTTAACTGTATCAGTAGTTCAAGTTGTGGATCACTTCCTGTTGATTGTATCTGCAAACCATTGTCTGTACTCTTAATGAGCTCAATCTGCTCCATAGGTACCAGAGAAGCAAATTCGTGTTCCGTTTGAAACACTAAAGGCTGAAAACCGTTCTGGCTGAACACCAACTTTTTGAGAACAGCCTCACCAATAAAGTCATGGGTATCAACTCTCAATTTATCGACCTTACGAAGGTCCACTCCATAAAAACGATACTGTTGCTGTCCCGGAGTCACCCGAACCTTCACTTCTCTCCACTTGCTGTAACTCTGATCACTCTCAGCCCAATAAAGAGTGAACCAGGTTTTTTGAGAAACAGTTATATCAAGCTCAACAACAGCACGATTCTCAAAAAAATGCAGATACAACACGGATAGAAGCACCCCGAGAAACAGAGGAAACTTCCATTTAATGAAGAGATCAATAAAGTTCATTGCTTGTCACTGGTTGTAGTGAGAAAAAACAGATCTGGAGGTTAGGAAGAAAATTTTTCCCGAATTCTATAAAGCCTTGCCATCTGCGGTTCAAAGCGAGTGATAAACCAGAAAATCGGTCTACCAAAATAGTGGGTTGCCGATAAAATAAGGAGACATTTAATACCGCCGCCCTGCTGGTAGGCTCCCATTGGGATAATCCGACTCAAGAGATAATGTCTGAACACTCTATGCATTGGACTTGAGACACTATCAAAGCCTTTGCTCATAAGTTTTTTAGCCATGACTCTTCTCCCTATTCATTTAACCGCTCTTTCATATGACGAAAAAAAATCCTGAGTCTTAAAAGTGGACTGAAACGTAGCGAAAAAGACGAAAGGTTCCACAGATTTTTAGGTGCTTTTGAGTGTACTTTTGCAACTTTCTTAGCACCGTGAAAATCATCCAAGTGGGCTTTATGCCTGATATCAAGAATTTCGTTTGTTTTTGGGAAAGCAAGTTTACTTACCAGAAGATAATTAATCCACGGTTTATAATCACTTAGGGAGTACCCAAGTAAAGCTGAAGCTGCAGCATAGGGTTTTGCAGAATCAAAAACGCCCTGCTGCAAAGGAGCATAATTTTCATCCTGTTCTTTCTCGGCACGCCCGATATCATCATCGCTCTGACGGAAAATCAACTCATAGCCGCCATCATCCTTTAAACCATAGCCGTTCAGGGTAGGATGTGGCGCCCTGCAGGCCTCTTCAAAAAGATCTCTTGCATACAATATGGAAGATGCAGCAAAATCAAAACGGTGTTTATCATAAATAACACCCTCTATATGATTATCCACAGTGGTGGGAAAAGGAATACCCCTGGTTGCAGCAAAGAGCATTCCATGACACCTTGGAGCATCCTGACGATGGGAAATTGCCTCATAAAAAAAACGCTGAATCGTCCCCAGCCAACCAATATCAACAAGTGCAACATCAGGATGGTCGTAAAAACCAGCATCTTCAAGATAGAGTTGCAGAGCGTCGTTTGCAGGACGCGTCTGCCGTTTAACCTCTTCCTGAAAGGCATCATCTTCAATCAGCTCGGAAAAACGTACCCGATTCTCCTGCTTATACCCATCATGCAAATGACTAAGAACTGTTTCAGCCGTCAGTTGATGACGAGCCAGATGAGGAGCAAAGGGTTCATGATCAAGAGAAAAAATACGGCAGACATCGTGAAAATCAGAATTGCCAGATGGCAGAAAGACAATATCAGCACTAGTCTGGCTAAGCCCTTTGTAGGCACAACTCGCGCCGGCAAGAGCCATACGGCTCACATAGAGATATTCAGTTTCAGGCAGGCGTTTACCGGGAAAGATGCGGGGGACACTTTGCTCCCAGTATTTCTTAAAAGTCCAGCCCTCCCGTGAAAGAAAAAACACCTTTCCTATATTGAGCTCAAGGCTTCGTTCAGCTATGGACTGAACAAAAGCTCCTATCATGGGACCAAGAAAACTATAGCCCTCAATATAAAGAGTATCCCGCTCAACATTCTCATACTCAAGAGGCTGCATAAGCTGTTGCAGCGCTCTGCCGCGCCAAAACGGCCGGCCGTCACTATAATTTACAAGACGGCGAATAACAGATTTACGCCGTTTTTCGGAGGCATCATGCAGCACCAGAGCCTGAATACCAAACTCAAGCGGACGCAATCCATCAGAGTGTGGATTATCGCCAACGTGCAGCCAGCTTTTGGGATCAAGGTCATATTTTTCCTGTATCAGCGGAAAGGCCTTCCCGGAAGCCTTGGCCAGAAATGTATCAGCAGAGGAAACCACATCCAGCACAAGATCAAGAAAACCGGCATGCTCAACAAAACGTTTTAAATAGATTGCGGGAAGATAAATATCAGAGACAATAAGGACCTTCTTTCCCTGCTGTTGAAGTTCTTTCAACCAGTCAATAAATTCACCACGGGGAACCAGCATGGAATTTTCCATTGCCACTTCATAATCTGCAACTCTATCAAAAAAGGCATCATCGCTTTCTTCTGCAAAGATAGCCGAGAGCATCTCCTGCATATACAGAGGATAGCAGGCCTCATGATCATCAAATTTTTCCCCGGTTTCCTGACGATGACGTTTTTCAATACTATCTCTGAGATCCTGTACTTTTTCAGGAGTCCAATTCAGCCCCTTTTCAACAGCTAAATCCGAGATAAAACGAGCCACCGGAAGTTTTACCAGATCGGGATCATGGATACGACGAATAAGGAGAGTATCAAAGAGGTCAAACGTAACCGTATCAACGGTTGCTGCTATCTCTTTTCCTTTACGGATGAGATCGGGAAGGGAATAATATTTTGGAATATTCATCAGCGGAGTTTCTTTCCAATCTTATACTTTAAAGCGGAATAAAACTTGGAACCGGACTCTTTGACACTGGGTTCTGCGCCACCCAGAAGCGTTTGCCGGACATCATGTAATTCCTGCTGCAGTTCAACAAGTCGGTCGGAACCTGCCTCGGCGTAGGGTCTGAATTCCTCCGGTATCCGGGCAAGCATATATTTCCGAATAACATCTTGATCCTGTTCTCTGCCTGTGATGGCGGCCTCTCCAAGAGTATTGCCATCGTGGATACGATAATACAGGAGTTTTTCATCAGCCAGGTAGTGTACTTGGTCAGGAAAAGCCAGCATCATGCGAAAGATAAAATCATAATCGTGGAGATAGCGAAGAGAACAAAATTTGCCGACCTTTTCAGCTGCGGCCTTTGTCATAAAAAGATTGGAGGTGGTAACCATAAAGTTACCCTTTAAAAAGGCGCTGTAGAGATCTCCTGATTTTTTAAAAAAATCACGGTTTTTCTGGTGCCAGACATTCCAGCCGAAATCAGGATCAACAAACTCATCACCATTATCAGAAATAGGAATAACATCACTGATGAGACACTGTGCTCCCGTCTGTTTTTGCTCGTCAAGCAGGCGCTGAAGGCGATCCAGGCTATAAATATCATCGGAGTTCAAGATGGCAATAAAGTCACCGGTTGCCAATCCCATACCACGATTTATGGTATTAAAAGCGTCCTGGTTTTCCTGATAGAAGTAGCGAATCCTCTTGTCATTATACCCCTTAATAACATCGGCAGTGTTATCAGTGGACCCATCATCAACGATAATCAGTTCAAAATCCTGATAACTTTGATTGAGGACACTGTCTATTGCCGGACCTATAAATTTTTCATGATTATAGGCAGGAATAACAACGGAAATATTCATACAAAACCAATGGAGTTAAATGGGTAATTTACCTTAATAGTAACGTTATTATTCAGCGAGTGCCTGATAATTGGAAGACCACTGAACGCGCCCCAAAGGAAGTACCCTTGAGGTATAACTGTTCAGATGTGCTTCATATTCGTTCATTTTGGACATTCAAAGCATACTAATGCTATGCGAGAGGGTCCAAATGGGCGAAGATGGGGTGCAGCTGAATAGTTACCGAGTAATAAAGAAGAGCACAATACCGCAATGGAGACAAATCTACAAGTTTTCTCCTTACTGTGACGCCTCTCCAGCATACCACCGTAAAAACAGATCCCGTGGTATACCATTTTGATCAAGTATGCCAAAATTATAAAAAGGATCACCGGATAACAAAACAGGATACCATCTTTCCTGGAACAAACTCTTTGCCGTACCAGAAGACGATTCCACCGCTTCCTGCAACTCTTCTTCCGGAAGAAGCCACTGTCCAAGCACCAAGGGAGTATACACATTCTCTTTGCCCTGTTTATACATCTGAAAACAGAGATCACTGTCGGCAAAAAGATTACCGGGATAGTTTTCAGGAAATCCACCAAAAGCAAGAAAACGATCTCGCTGCACCATGGCCAGGTCCCATGAAAGTGCCCGAACATTCTGAACACATTGCAGTCCATTCATATGCTGGGAACACTGTTGGACAAACTTTGCATAATAGAAATCCCCCTGCTGATTCAGATCAGGAACAGTTGTAATACACTCATTCTCCTGAAAAGGCATAATGCGGCCACCGACAACACCACTATTAGTATCCATGGCGTATTCAAGCATAGCTTCTACCCAGTCACTCTCCTGCAGTTGAACACAGGAGTTCAGAAAAACAGTATAGTGGCCCCGGCTTTCAATCACCGCTCGATTATAACGAGTCGCTGAACCTTCCTCATCCGGGATCAGAAGCAGACGAATTTCCTGGTCGAAATCATCTGATAATTGCTGTAGCAAAAGAAGTTGTTGTTTATTATCAACAACAATAATAAATTCCGTATCAGAATAATCGGTACTTGCAAGCAGGGCGGAAAACCACCTTTTAAAACCCCCAACTACCTGATAAAAAACAATAATTGAAACAGAAGGCGTTTCGGGCAGATCTTTTTGTATCCGGTAAAAGAACTTCCAGTCGGTCAGTGTGACCTGACCGCCAATTCCGCGCCTTAGTAACGCATTGGCGACTGCCCTTCTCCCAGCCTCATTGGCATACTGCTTTTCTTCATGATTAATGGATGTGGAGGATTCTGAAGCTCTCCAATGATACAATATCTCCTTGATATGAACGATTGTTTCTGCCCGTTCTGAAAGCCTGAGAAACATATCAAAATCCTGCGCGCCATCAAGTTCCCGATCAAAGCCTCCCACCTGTTCAAAAAGCTTTTTCTCCGTCACCACAAAATGGGTTACATAGTTATGAGATAACAGCAATTCCTTATTGAAATCCGGTTTATTAAACACATTGAATTGTCTGCCATCTTCTCCAATAAGGTCCTCGTCACTATAGTACAGCTCTGCCCCTTCACTATTAATCTTCTGCACCACAGTAAACAGACAGTCATTCACAAGTTCATCATCGTTATCAAGAAAGCCGAGATACCTTCCTGTCGCTAATTTAGCAGCAGCATTCGTTGCTCCGGAAATTCCAAGATTATTCTCAAGAAAACTCACTTTAATTCTGGAATCCTGCAAAGCCCAATGTTCCA
>CAZUPS010000047.1:0-30383 GCA_964621915.1 uncultured Desulfocapsa sp.
GCTGAAAATAATGGCCCTTCATGAAACGAAGTACGCTTTAGTCGGATGAACCTTATTTTCATGTTTTCTGTCACCTGCCTGCTTCCATCAGTGGCATGGACAAAAGATTCCATTAGTTGGATGGAATCCACAACGCCGCCATTTTTTATTCATGAGGGGGGCTTTAAAGGGCAGGGATATGTGGAAACCATTAACAACATTCTTATCGAAAATTTGCCGGAATATGATCATACAAAAACACTAGCAAATCTTTCCAGACATTATCAACAATGGAAACAAGGAGAAAAATTCTGTGCCCCTTCCATGTACAAAACTAAAGAGCGGGAACAATTTGTTTATTTTTCAGTCCCCAGCACCTTTTCTCTACCAATTGTTCTTATAATCAATAAGGAAAACTTTTTGGCATTTGGCGGATCAAAAACAGTAAGCCTTACAAGCATTCTGCAAAGCAATAAATTTGTTATTGGCAGAATAAACAATCGATCATTCGGGGCAGAATTTGATGACACCATAGATAACTATGGCACTGACAAAAATGTTTTCGTATATGAAGGGGATGACCTGCTAGGTGGTTTGTTTAAGATGCTTATGGCTGGAAGAATTGACGCACTACCAGGATCACCGGAGGAAGCCATATATCTTGCTGAAACACTGGGTATAAGAGATCAAATTATGACTTTGAATATTGAGGAAAATCAAGGTGACCCCGAAGCCTACCTGGGGTATGTGACCTGTTCCAAAAACGAATGGGGTAAAACAGCAATCAACAACATTAATCAAGTTCTTTTGGAACAACGCGGCACCGAAAGATACAGGGCGGCCTACGAGAGGTGGCTTGATCCAAGCAGCTTTGAGGGATACCGTAAATTTTACAAAGAGGTTTTTTTAACCATTACCCAATAAGCAGCAAATATGGATAATGAGATGGTGGTCTCACCGACGCTAACAATTTGACAGGTTAACAAGTGACCGTAGACTGTACCACTTACAACGATCAAACCACCTGTAATTCTGAGTTTACAGAAACAATAAAAAAATGGACTTGTTACATATACGCCCTGAACACATTATTTGGCTAATACCTTTTTAACGGCTTGGCCGAGTTGATTCATTGTGTAAGGTTTTTTAACAAAACTGTCAACACCAAGTAGCAGAGCCTGCTTGACATCATTACTCTCAGAAAACCCACTTACAATAATAGCTTTCTGGTCTGGATAAATCATTTTTATTTTTTCATAAGTATGACGGCCGTTTATACCTGGTTCCATCAACATATCCAGCACGATTAAGTCAACACGGGTTTTTTGCACAAATTCCACAGCTAATTCTCCCGAAGAAACAGAATCAACCACGTAGCCAAGAATCTCTAATATTTTACAGCCGATGTCCCGTAAATGAGGTTCATCATCTACAAGCAGAATATGTTCGCCATTGCCAGTAATCTCTTCTGTTACGTCGGTTTTGGTTATTTTCTTTTTATTGCTCATTGGGAAAAAAAGTTGAAAACTGGTTCCCTGAACACCGCTTTCTACTAATACCACTCCGTTGTGGTCCCTCATGGTGTTCCATACTATGGACAATCCAAGACCGGTACCGCTTCTTCCCAGCACTTTTTTGGTGTAAAATGGTTCAAAGATACGCTCCAAATCTATACATTTAATACCGTGGCCATTGTCGGATACGTTAAGCACAACATATTCACCGGGTTCTATATGATATCTGGTCGCTTCGTCGTTTGTAATAGTCTGGTTTTTTGTGGAAATGATGATCATCCCACCCGCATCAACCGCTTCGCTCGCATTTATTACCAAGTTCATAAGGCATTTTTTTACATGAACTGAAGAGCACAGAATAGAGGGATGAGCAGCAGTAAGTTTCTGCTGACATGTTATCTGTTGGTGCAGGGAGATAAGTTTTTTGTATTCAGGAGAGTTGAGATACTCTTGGGCCAAAGAGTTCAGATCCTGGAGTTCTCTGGTGCTGGAAGCCCCCCTGGCAACAGTGAGTAAATCAGCGACAACGGCCGCAGCTCTTGAACCAGAATCTTGAATAGCCTCGATTGGTTTTCTAAGCGTATGGTCTGCAGGTAAATCGAGGAGTATCAATTCTGGATACCCGACAATACCCGAGAGAATATTATTCAGGTCGTGGGCGACTCCTCCAGCCATCAGACCGATAGCCTCCATTTTCTGGGCTTGTATGAGGTTTTCTTCAAGAGTTTTCTTTTCTGATTCAGCTATTTTTCGTTCAGTAATATCAAGACTCATAGCAACATAGACTTTGTCGCCATGATAAGTCGTAGGTTGGAGATGAATTTCAACCGGGTAGGTGGTGCCATCCTTGCGCTGATGAACTGTCTCGAAAACGAGAAATTTTTCTTGTCCAGAAATGAGCGGCTGCATTTTTTCCAAATAAGCTTCACGGTTAAACTCCGGCTTGATGTCCACAGTGGTTATCTGGTTCAGCTCCTGGCTTGAATAGCCGAGATTTCTTTGGGCTCCCTGGTTCACCCGTAAAAAACTAAAGGTGGTCGCATCAAAAATATAAAGCTCATTAATGGACTCTTCAAGAATCTTGTCAAAACTGGCCTCTTGTTTATCATACGAGCGTTTCAATCGCTGCTTGGAAAGGGTGAGGGCTCTGTTGATCCTGGAGACATAGAGGGTGGTGAAGATGGCCGCAATGAACGCCAGGGTGAGAGTTAAGAGCAGAAGCCAATATTTTTTCAGAATATCTGCAAAGTATATTTTCCCCAGATCCTCGTAGGGCCAGACCTGGAGATCTTGCAGGCATTCGCGCACGGACTGGTACTGCTGGGGAATGGTCCAGCCAGCAACATTAGCGGTCTGAGCGGCCTCGCTTGTCGGTGGCATAGCGTAAAGGGCCATTGCCACCTCCTTGGCGAGATCAAGATGGGTGTGGTTAAGCTTGGCAAAGGGCCACTCCGGATAGAGATGGGTGGAGCGCAGGTTGGGGAATTTCTCATACACAGTGTGCTCTATGAGATCAGCATGAAAATGGAGATCGCTATCATGGTCAAAGGGGAGAACTTCTATGTCGGAGAGGGAAATTTTGTTTTCATATGCCATGCGCTCCAAAGTGTCAGTTCGCACAGTGCCGGCATCGACCTTGCCAGCCAAAACGGCATTGACTACGGCATCATGGGTGCCGGCAAACTGCAGAGTGCGGAAGGCTTTATCTGGATCAATGCCATGGGTTTTCAATTCCCGCAGAGCTGTGAGCCATCCCCCGAAAGACCTTTGGTTAACAGCCATAAAGGTTTTCCCCTTTAGGTCATCAAGGAAACGAATGTCTTTTCTTCCAGCCTTGTAAAAAATAACACCACCAAAAGCGTTTACCTCCTGATGGCGTAACAAATTTACCATGGTTGCCACACAACTGGCACCATAGACAACCTCCAGGCCAGCAAAAATAGCTGAATTACTAAGAATAAAGTCTATCTCCTGGTGGTTCACAGCCGGTAAAATCTCTTCAAAACCTAAGGGAACAAGTGTAAATGAATACCCAGGAATTTGGGCGTTTAAATATGTAATAGTTGGTGACCATTGCTTTTTGCAAAAAGCTGTGCCACGTTTTGCCAACACCCCTATTTTCACTTCCACCATCTCAGGTTGATCAACTTGAGATGCGGCTAGTCCAGGCAAATGGAAGGAAAAACATATCACCAGCAAGCAGTTGGTGATGATGATGAACACTTTGTTGCGTGATGAAGCCATTTGTTATTTTGGCCCCTCTCTTAGAGGAGAAGTATATTTCTTATAAGGTTGCAACTAATTGCCTTTCAGTTCAACGGACGGGGGGGGGGACAAACAAGATGTTTCCGGACCATTTTCCACCCGGCTTCGTCTGCAGCGACTATCTTGTAGGAGATGAAAGCCTTTCCACAAATACTTCCCTCTTGGATCAATCACAGTGGACATTGTCTCCTGGCTCTTCCCCCTACAATGTGGGACATTATTATACTTAATCACATTTTTTGGGCTTTTCATACCCTTTGTTGAAAAACACATTGTACATGAGTATCGGATGACAAAATGTCTTGAGAAGACTAGTATCTATTCTTTTTGCTGAAATACAAGATGTGGTAGGAGTCAAATACGACCTAGACATCGCTATATTATTGAATAATTCTATATTTATTAGTGAGGAAACCATGAAAGGATTAAAAACTTTAACTCTCTTCTCTACAGTTGCTCTGCTTGTATTCAGTTCAGCTACTGTATTTGCCCAAACCTATAAAGTTGCAGTCTCCCAGATTGTTGAACATCCTGCACTGGATGCAACGCGCCAGGGACTTCTTGATGGTTTGAAGGCAAAAGGATTTGAAGAGGGAAAAAATCTTGAATTTACTTTCCAGACTGCTCAGGGGAATCCAGCGATTGCTGTACAAATTGCCAAACAATTTGTTGGAGCCAAACCTGATGTTCTTGTTGGTATTGCCACACCGACTGCGCAGGCTTTAGTTGCTTCTACCAAAACTATTCCTGTGATTTTCACTGCGGTGACTGATCCACTTGGTGCTAAACTTGTTAAGAATCTTGAAAAGCCTGAAGGAAATGTCACTGGCCTTTCAGACTTAGCTCCTGTGGCCCAGCATGTTGAACTGATGCAGGTGATTGTTCCTGGGCTTACAACTATAGGTGTTGTTTATAACCCGGGTGAAGCAAATGCCGTATCAGCTATTGAATTATTAAAAAGTGCGGCTAAAGAAAAAAATCTCAAAGTTATTGAAGCTACTGCACTTAAAAGTGCTGATGTTCAGGGTGCTGCACGAATTATTGCTTCAAAAGTTCAAGTGATCTATGCTCCTGTAGATAACACTATTGCCAGTGCAATTGATGCACTCGTTGGTGTTTGTAATCAAGCAAAAATTCCAGTTGTCGGTGGTTCCACTTCGTTTGTTAAAAGCGGTGCCGTTGCTTCCTTAGGGTTTGATTACTACCAAGTAGGATTACAGACAGCTGACTATGTAGAAGCAGTTTTGAACGGAAAGGCTATCTCAGAGATTCCTGTTTCTTTTGCTAAAGGTTCTGATCTTTTTTTAAATCTAAAAGCAGCAGAGAGCCTTGGTATTACGCTTTCTGAATCAATGCTTCAAAGAGCAACAAATCTCAAAAAATAAATCGGAACAGGCTAAATCCAGATGTCACTCTTTGCATTTCTTGGTACCCTGGAAATCGGGCTAATCTACGGCCTGGTCGCTCTTGGAGTCTACCTTACTTTCAGGATACTCGATTTCCCTGATCTCACCGTTGATGGGAGTTTTCCCATGGGCGGAGCCGTCGCTGCCACAGCGATTATTGCTGGAGTTAATCCTTGGCTTGCAACCCTTCTGGCGATTGTTTCCGGATCTTTATGTGGTTTGGTTACAGCGTTTCTTGCTGTTCGCTGTGGAATACTGCATCTGCTCGCATCCATCCTTACTATGATTGCCGCCTTTTCTGTAAATATCAGAATTATGGGTCGGCCCAATATAGCACTCCTTGGTGAACCAACAATTTTCACTCCATTTGAACAGAGTGGTTTTGACCAGTTACATGTTCACCTTGCTGTTGTTTTTCTACTCGTCTCTCTATCCGCATTTTTTATTATACGTCTTCTCTCAAGTGATTTTGGACTAGGGCTCAGGGCGACCGGAGTAAATGACCGTATGGTTGCTGCCCAGGGTGGAAACATTGGGTTCTTTACCTATTTTGGTCTGGCACTTTCCAATGGCTTTGTTGGCTTTGCCGGTGCTCTCTTTGCTCAAAGTAATTCTTTTGCAGATGTTACGTCAGGTGTTGGGACAATAGTTGTAGGACTTGCTGCGGTGATACTTGGACAAACGCTGATGTCTGGTACTCGGATTTGGGTTGCAGTGGTCGCCGTTATTGTGGGTTCTATTCTTTATCGACTTGCAGTTGCCTTTGCCCTTAGCAGTGGAATGTTTGGTATGCAGGCATCGGATTTGAACCTTATTACTGCAGCGCTTGTGGCCATAGCTCTTATTGCCCCAAAGATGAAGGGTAAATTTCGACTTAAAACAGCAAAGGGATAAGCCAGAAAATGATTACTCTGGAAAATATAAATATCACCTTTAACGCCGGTACTATACTGGAAAACAAGGCCCTGCGTAACGTGTCGCTTACTGTTCCTGAAGGGCAGTTTTTGACTATTATAGGTTCAAACGGAGCTGGAAAATCGACACTTCTTGGGGCTGTCAGTGGTGAAGCTCCAATATCAGGTGGAAGTGTTGGGATTGGTGAAGTCACTGTTACTAAATGGCCAGTGCATAAACGGGCACGATTAGCTGCCAGAGTTTTTCAAAATCCGCTTGCAGGAACCTGTGCGACTCTCACTATTGAAGAAAACATGGCACTTGCCTACAGTCGTGGCAAAAAACGAGGTTGGCATCTTGCTCTTTCCTCAAATAGAAGGAATATCTTCAAGGAACGAATTGCCATTCTTGGCCTTGGTCTAGAGGATCGTTTAGGTGATTCCATTGGCCTCCTCTCCGGTGGACAAAGGCAGGCAGTTAGTTTGATCATGGCAACACTTAGCGACAGTCACCTCTTGCTTCTTGATGAGCACACAGCCGCTCTTGATCCGCGTATGGCTGCTTTTATTCTGGAACTCACCAATAAGATCGTGCAGGAATTTTCCCTTACCGTGATGATGGTAACCCATTCCATGAAAGATGCCCTTGCCTGCGGCGATCGTACTATCATGTTACATCAGGGTGAAATAATACTTGATGTTGCAGGAGATGAACGTGATAAACTCGACGTCCCTCATCTACTGGAAATGTTTAATCGCGTTCGCGATGAAGAACTGGCAGACGATAGTCTTCTCCTTGGCTGAGAGTAGTAAACCAAACAATTATTCATTGTTTCTTTATAGTAAGTTCCTTCCTTGATTTATGCTACTCTGGCCAAGTTGTCTTCTTTTCAATGCTGTTTTAGTTGGATACGACTTTCGTAACTCCCTGAAAAGGCGTTGTATCGTTAGTGTCCATACCCGATATCGATCGATATCGGCTTCTTTTTTTTGGTTTTTCCTTCTACGTTTAAGATAACATTCATTCATTGGGAATGGAGGCATACGTTCTAAACAAAGAAGGAGTACCCATTATGACAAACCTACGATCAATACTTGGATTTATCGCTATACTGACCTTATTGGCTATGCCTCACTATTCTGTCGCAGGTAAACACCAGAGGAACTATAATGTCGGAATCGAAATTATATCTGATTGGCGTGGCCATTTAGATTTAATACGAGGACCTTCTCGCGGATTAAAACAGAATAACAAATTTTTAATTGTTAAACATGATGAACCGTATCGTATTCGAGTCACTAATTATGGTAACAGTCGCGTTGCAGTAGTGATTGCAGTTGATGGCGTAAATGTTTTAAGTGGAAGACCAACTGATCTGAAATTTCATGAACGTATGGCTGTTTTAGAACCAAATCAGATACAGGAATTTGAAGGGGTACAACAAGGACGGCACCATAGAAAGGGTTTTTATTTTAATACAAAAGAACGTTTTTATGGCGATAACCGGGGTGGACCTGCTGGTCTGGGAGTTATTGCACTTGCAGTATTTGATGAGAAGCAGCAACGCTCAAACAGGTACAGATCAGGGCAATGGAGAGATAATCGAAGGCCAGATAGGGCACAGGGAGCAAACGTATATTTTACACCAAGGAAAAAGGCAATGATGAAAAAGTTTATCACCTATGACTCGCGCTCCAGTTTTTGCCAAATGGGAATAATTCAGTGCAAACCTAAGCACAGAAAGAATCATAACAGAAATAATGGCTACGTATCCGCTCCTTCGTGGCATTTTGAAGTGAGATTTTAATAGCAGCCGTAGCTCTTAAACGAACCAGGAAAAAGCGAAAAATATTTCTTGTTTGAAAGGCATATACCAATAAATGGGTTGGTGAATTGTACAATTCACCAACCCATTTGAGTTACGTGGAGATTATTAATTCTCGGAAAAAAACATTACTGAACCTTGATGAAGTTGAAGGCCCTGAATTCCTTTTAAAGATTCCTGAACTGGATAGAGTGATAGGGCAGGATGGCTTTTTTGTAATCGTACCTTGTTTTTATAGATTGCTTTTACAATCGCATAGCCAGTTTCTTTATCAATTGCACTTGAAGCAACAAGTATTGCCCGGTTGCCAAATGTTCTGGCAGGGATAGAATCGGTAGCTACTTTTATTTCTGTATGCCAGCAAGCAGCACGGCTATCGACAAGTCGATTAATAGCATCATCATCAATATCGAGAACGACTCCTTTGCAATCCTCAATCAGACGCCGTGTGGACCGAGATGGCTGCACTCCGATTGTAATCATTGCCTGTACATTTCCCTGACAGAAAGCCATATTACCCTGGCCGTGAGACGTGGGTAACTCTTCAAAACGTGTGAAATCGTTTACAGACCAGCCCTTAGCCTTCATTATTAGGTCCATGGCGCTACGTTCAATGGAGCCAGGGGCACCGCCATTGATTCGTGTTCCTTTAAGGTCATCCAGGGTTGAAATACCGGAATTGGAATGAACTATAATCCCAATGGGCCTGTCGTAAAGAGGGGTTAAAATAGCAAGACTGTCATAGTTGATATCGAGAAATTGAAATTGCCCGGATTTGTTGACCGCAGCATCAAGTACATTTGAATGAATAATTGCAAGATCAAGGGATCCCCCTTGCAGGTTGGTCATACTGTCAATTTCATCACCTGCAGCTTTAGTAACACAGGTTATTCCAGAAACCTCTTTATTGATCGTTCGGCAGAGCATCCGTCCGGAGAAGTGAGAGAAACTTCCCGCTTCCCCAGTACCTATCAGGAGTTCATAACTATTTGCAGATAGTGGTGCCAATAAAAGAATAACACCAAGAAATAAACATACACGTATAGATAGAGCTGTTGAAGAGTACAACTTTTCAGTAATTTCTTTTTTTAAGGTCATCTTCACCTCCAGTTGATTCAAATGGTCATTGCAATTCAAATACTTTACACAATATGCTCCCGAATATTCCTTAATCGTAAGACTGAACAGGGGGCATCCCTATAGACATGTTTGGCACAGGTATGACTGAAAACTTCATTGATTTCACGATATCGATTGTGATAGACAACTATCAGATCAGCTTCCCACTTCTTAGCCAACTTCACAATTTCATCGTAGTGCTTGCCGGAACGGATATGGAATTTGACGGGTCCGTCACAGTTTTCTTTTACAAATGTAACCAGTTCATCTCTGAAATGTTCGAGAGCTTCCTTACGGACTCTCTCAGAAATAAAAGATCCAACAATCGGCATTCCAAAACCAGGCATAACACTGATGAGTCGAATTTCAGCACCAAAGGGTTTAGCTATTGCAGCGGCACCATCGTAAACAGCTTTTGCAGCAACGGGACGATCAACATCAATGGGAACTAAGATTTTCTTAAACATAATATTCTCCAAAAGGCAGCCTCAGCCACCTTTCTATTTAGTCCTCACTGTATATGTGCATACAGTGAGGATTGTTTAATTATAGTGTAGTGTTAATATTGATCAATTATGCAGCATACATTCCATACTTATCTCTACGTCTTCTTTGAAGGAAATAAACCAGGGCAAATAAGGCAACAGCTGGTATGAAAACGATTTGTTTGGGAAGTCTGTCAGTGGGCATTTGGATTTTTATGATTTCCTGATCAAAATCCATACCTGCCTTTTCTGCAGCACTACCAAAAACCACGTTGTCGATAAATATTTTATCTTCTTCGGTCCGGGTTTCAATACCAATGCCTTCAAGACGTTCTTTGCCGGTGTTCTGGTCGCCAACCGGAAGCATAACGGTTTTAGAAAATTCATCACCGTTCATTTTTTCACCCTTGATCATTACACGCATCATGCCACCTGGTTTGATATCGGTGAGCAGAGTTTCCATTCGGGTAGGGGACTCATCAGTGAGTGGTGGGAAAAATTTATCCCAGACAAATCCTGGACGGAAAAGCAAAAATGTGACCAAAAGGAGTGCAACGGTTTCCCAGATACGAGATTTAACCAGGAAGAACCCTTGAGTTGCCGCAGCAAATGCCATCATAGCGGCAATGGAAGCTACTACAACAAGAACAAGAACCCCAATGCTATCCACACCTATCATTAATAACTGAGTATTAAAAATAAACATAAAAGGAAGGATGGCAGTTCTGATATCGTAGGTGAAACCCTGTATACCCGTTTTGATCGGATCACCTCCTGAAATCCCGGCTGCTGCAAATGCTGCAAGACCAACTGGCGGGGTATCGTCAGCAAGAATACCGAAGTAGAAGACAAAGAGATGTACGGCAATCAGGGGAACGATCAGACCGTTCTGGGCGCCAAGATCAACAATTACCGGAGCCATCAGAGTGGAAACAACGATATAGTTGGCCGTTGTTGGCAGCCCCATACCAAGAATCAAACTGATTAAGGCGGTAAAACCCAAGATCAGCATAAGATTACCACCAGAGATATACTCTACAAATTCGGTCATAACCAGACCAACTCCGGTGAGTGTGATAGTTCCAACAACAATACCGGCTGCGGCTGTTGCCACACCAATACCAATCATATTTCTGGCTCCTGCAACTAACCCATTAATAAAATCATCGAAGCCACTTTTAAAACTAAAATCATCTTCTTGACTCTTTCTGAAATAGCCTTTAAGGGGCCGTTGGGACAGAACAATAACAATTAGAAGTACCGTTGCCCAAAATGCTGAAAGGGCAGGAGAGAGACGTTCAACAACCAGACACCACATCAATACAACAATGGGGAGAAGAAAATACAATCCAGCCTGAGCGGTAATCCAAAGATCTGGTAATTCTTTAATGTTGTGGCTTTGCTCAAGTTCTGGGACCTTAGTGGCATATTTGATAAGTCCAATATACGATACGGCAAGGAGTGCAGATACGATATAAATAGTCGCATCACCAGCAACGGTCTTTATCCAGCCAATGCCATAATAGGTGACAGCCGCCATAACAAGCATAAAAAGGAAACTAAATACAAAGGAGAGTAGTTTTTGAGCAAGTGTTTGAGTTACCTTCTTTTTAAGTCCCTCTAGACCCATCTTACAGGCTTCAAGATGTACTATATAAACAAGTGCAATATAGGAGATAATGGCTGGTAGAAAAGCGCATTTAATAACTTCAATATAGGTAATACCAACATACTCGACCATCAGGAATGCTGCGGCACCCATAACAGGGGGCATTAGCTGTCCGTTAGTGGAACAGGCAACTTCAATAGCACCGGATTTCTCAGCGCTGAAACCTACTTTTTTCATTAGAGGAATGGTGAAGGTACCGGTTGTGACCACATTGGCAATGGAAGACCCAGAGACCAACCCGGTAAGACCTGAGGACACGACTGCTGCTTTGGCAGGACCACCTTTAAGGTGTCCGAGGCCTGCAAATGCTGTACGAATAAAATAATTACCAGCTCCTGCGGCCTCTAAAAGAGCACCAAACAGAACAAACATAAAAACCATACCGGTTGACACACCGAGGGCAACACCAAAGACGCCTTCGGTACCGAGCCAGTAATGTGACATTCCCTTATTAAGGCTTGCTCCTTTATGAGCAATAACATCGGGCATAAACTGACCGCCAAAGGTGTAGATACAAAAAATTGTAGCAACAACCATCAGTGGTGGACCTAACGCACGACGTGTGGCTTCAAGCAGCAGTATCATACCGGTAACGGCCACAATAATGTCCATCTGGGTGGGATCTCCAGGGCGATCGGCGAGTGCGTTGTAGAAGAAGAATAGATAAGATGCACAAAAGGCAGCTATCGCACCAAGAACCCAATCCTGAATGGGGATATAATCTCGTGGAGAAGATTTAAAAGAGGGATACGCTGTGTATGAGAGAAAAACAGCAAAGGCCAAATGAATTGCCCTTGCCTCCGTATCATTGATAACAAAGAAATTAAATATAAAGGGAAGAGGAGATGCGTACCATAGCTGAAAAAGCGTCCAGAAAAGAGGAACGAAAAAAAGCACCTTTTTCGGAAAAGCTCCGATTGGATTTCGGGCGCCGGAATCAGTTTCTGCGATCATCTCCTGAAGTTCTTCATCGGTTTTGACTACTTGTTCTGCTTCACTCATGCGATGATTCCTTCATTAAGGATTAGTAAGTGTGGGTTTGGTAATAACTTGGGGAAATGGGGGGTAATGCAAAGAAGTACGGGTAAAACTAAAAAGGCGTATCGCAAACACGATACGCCTTTTTTTCAGCCAGTTTTATTACATAAGGCCAGCTTCTTTGTAGTACTTAACAGCGCCATCATGCAGAGGAGCAGAAAGACCATCTTTAATCATCTGCTCTTTCTTGAGATTTTTAAATGCAGGATGAAGTTTTTGGAACTGGTCGAAGTTCTCAAATACCGCTTTAACTACATTATAAATAACGTCTTCAGGTACATCTGTGGAAGATACAAAAGTTGCACCAACACCAAAAGTAGGTGTGTCAGCATCGGTTCCACGATACATTCCACCGGGGATAACAGCAGTACGATAGTAGTCGTTGTCGGCAACGAGTTTATCAACTTCAGGTCCTGTTACGCTAACCATAACTGCGTCACATGAAGTGGTTGCTTCTTTGATTGATCCACTTGGATGACCAACGGTGAAAACCATGGCATCAACTTTGTTATCACAAAGTGCTTTAGACTGCTCTGAAGATTTGAGTTCAGAAGCAAGTTTAAAATCGTCCTTGGTCCAACCAACTGCGCCCATAAGTACTTCCATGGTTCCACGCTGTCCGGAACCGGGATTGCCAATATTTACACGTTTGCCTTTGAGATCCATAAAGTCTTTAATACCGGAATCGGCACGGGCAACAACGGTGAAAGGCTCAGGATGGACAGAGAAGACTGCACGCAGTTTCTTGTTTGGTCCTTTTTTCTCAAACTTTGAAGTACCGTTATAGGCATGATACTGCCAGTCAGACTGGGCAACACCCATATCAAGCTCACCAGCAGCAATGGTGTTCAGGTTGTATACAGAACCACCTGTACTCTCCACTGAGCAGCGAATTCCATGCTCTTTTCTGGTTTTATTCACAAGACGACAGATGGCGCCACCAGTGGGATAGTATACACCGGTTACACCGCCGGTTCCAATGGTAACAAATTGTTGCTCGGCAAATGATGGACTAGAGGTGAGAGCGAGGGCAAATCCGCAACCAACAGCAATTTTAGAAACAAGATTCATAGCAATTCTCCTAAGAAATAAACATTTATAAGTAGTTAAAATTAAAAATAAACAGTGTCTAACGATCAGGTGCTGTTTCTTTTGTTTTTAGCCTCCTTTAGCTTTTAGTTATGTAGGTTTTTGCTATTTTATAGGGAAAATTCATTTGAGTTCCTTTAAAATAGTGAAAGAGAGTTGAAAATTTAAATTTTAGCTGTGAATTAAATAGAATAGTAAACAACTAATATTAATTATTATGGAATAGGTATATATAGGAATTAAAAGTAAGGCAATCTTTTTTTCTTCATTTTAATAGATGAAAAATGAGTGAACTCCTGTTGGTATGGTTTATTGGTACCAATAAGATAAAAGAATCACACTATGCTTTAGGTTAGATAATGGAGGAGAGGGCCATTACTACAGCTTGTTGAGGCAGTTTTGTTGTTTCCTGAAGATATAACTGTATTCATATAATCACCGGCTTTCTGAAATGCTGTTACGGGCGTATTGCCAAGACACAAATAGGAAGCAAACGCTGAAGAATAAGTACATCCAGTACCGTGAAGATGAGGGTTCTGAAAACGTCTTCGTTGGGATTTCTCTACTTCCTCATCTGGTCGGACGAGGAAGTCTTTGATAGTAGCATCGCTTTCATTAAGGTGGCCCCCCTTAACAATAACACCTCTTAACAGCGGATTGGTGGTACACAGGATCATAGCACATTCAATGGCCTCCTTCGCTGTTGTGATAGATTGTTCTGTCAGTAATTCTAATTCCGATGTGTTGGGAGTAAGATATGATATCTGAGGTAAAAGGTTTTTTGTAAGTGCTGAAAGGGCACCAGTATTAGCAAGAGAATCACCGGTTGTAGAGGCAAGAACAGGGTCAAACACAACAACACCTGGAAATGACTTAAGGAGTTTGGAAAGGCAATTGATAATTGCTATATTTCCGGTCATCCCAATTTTTATATGTGTAACATTATGATCTTCAAGTACCGCCTTGATTTGTGCTATGATAAAATCCACATCAAGGGGCTTGATTGACTGAACACCTTTAGAGTTTTGCACGGTCAGGGAAGTTATAGCAGCAGCGCCATAGACACCAATTGAAGTGATGGTTTTTAAATCAGCCTGAATTCCAGCACCACCCGTCGGGTCAGAACCGGCAATACTGAGCAGGGTTGGTTGGAGAAGCAATGCATTCACCTATAATTAATGATATTCTTATGTTCCCGAGGCCGTGTTCCATCTCTTGCGAAATATAGTAAAATGAAATACTATTGCAAGGCTTCGATATACTAACCATCAGAGAAACCCCTTTCAGCCTTCAAAACATGCCGACAAAACCACCAGTTTACGACGAAAGTAAAGTAAAAACTCTCAGTTCACTCGAGCATATTCGCAAACGTCCAGGGATGTATATTGGACGCCTTGGCTCGGGTACTCACCCGGACGATGGTATTTATATTCTGCTCAAAGAAGTAATCGACAACTCGGTTGATGAATTTATCATGGGAGCCGGAAAAAAAGTGGATGTCTCCATCTCTGAAGAGGGGCGGGTTCATGTTCGTGATTTCGGTCGTGGTATTCCACTGGGTAAAGTTGTGGATTGTGTATCACGAATCAATACAGGAGCAAAATATTCAACGGATGTTTTTCAATTCTCAGTTGGTTTAAATGGAGTCGGTACAAAGGCGGTTAATGCCATGTCAGACTTTTTTAAAGTAACTGCTTTTCGTGAAGGAAAATTCGCCTCGGCAACTTTTGCCAATGGTATTTTGAATGATCAGGAAAAGGGGAACAGCAAAGAACCCAATGGGACTTTGATTGAATTTCTCCCGGATGCTGAACTCTTTGCTGATTTTCGTTTCGATCAGGAATATGTGGATAAACGTCTCTGGCGCTATGCTTACCTTAATGCCGGACTTAAAATTTATCTGGATAAAACCTGTTATTTATCCAAAAACGGACTTCTTGATCTGCTCGACAAAGAGCTTGGCGGCCAGGGGATTTACGACCCGCTCTATTATCAGGATCCTACTCTGGAATTTGCCTTTTCTCACAGCGAGGGCTACAGCGACACCTACTATAGTTTTGTAAACGGAACGTATACCAGTGAGGGCGGAACCCATTTGTCTGCCTTTCGTGAAGGTGTTTTGAAGGGTGTTAACGAGTTTTCGAATAAGAAATTCAGCGGGAATGATGTCCGTGACGGTATTGTTGGAACACTTTCCGTGAAAATTGTAGAACCGGTCTTTGAATCCCAGACCAAAAACAAACTTGGTAACACCGATATTCGTGCCTGGATAGTAGGAAAGGTAAAAGATGCTGTTTCCAGTGCCCTGTATAAAGATTCAGCTCTGGCAGACAGGCTTCTTGAAAAAGTTCAACGAAATCAGAAGGTACGTAAGGAGCTGCAAAGTGTTCGTAAGGAAGCTAAGGCAAAGGCCAGGAAAGTCGCTCTCAAGATCCCGCAGTTAAAAGATTGCAAGCATCATCCTACACGAAAGAAACCGTCTGATAAAGGTCATGAAAACATGATCTTTATCACAGAGGGACAATCCGCTGCAGGCTCAATTGTCTCTTCACGAGACCCTCTGGTTCAGGCAGTTTTTTCTCTAAAGGGAAAGCCTATGAATGTGATTGGGCAAAAACTCGCGCTTCTCTATAAGAACGAAGAGATGTATTCCCTGATGCGTGCTTTAAATATTGAGGAATCTATTACCGATCTGCGCTACGATAAAGTCATTCTGGCAACCGATGCCGATGTCGATGGTCTGCATATCCGCAATCTTCTTCTTACATTTTTTCTTCACTATTTCGAGCCGTTGGTAAAACTCGGTCACGTCTATATCTTGGAGACTCCAATATTCAGGGTACGAAACAAAAAGGAAACACATTACTGCTATACAGAAAAGGCCAAGAATCAGGTTACCAGAACACTTCAGGGAAAAGGAAAAGTTAAAAAAGCCGTTGAAACCACCCGTTTTAAGGGATTGGGTGAAATCTCTCCAAAAGAGTTTAAACAGTTTATCGGTCCCGAAATTATTCTGAAACAGGTGGATATGGGATCTGTCAGTGAAATGTCGGAAGTGCTTTCTTTTTATATGGGAAAGAACACGCCGGAACGTAAAGCGTATATTATGGAAAATCTTCTGTAGGAAAACAAGTGGAATCACAGCCCGGTAAACTACGTCAGCTTTTTGAATATAATTTTTTGGAATACACCTCTTATGTGATCAAAGAGCGTGCTATTCCTGATATTAATGATGGCCTAAAACCCGTTCAGCGCCGTATTCTACAAACACTCCATAATATGGATGATGGGCGGTTTCACAAAGTGGCAAACGTTGTCGGGGCCACCATGAAGCTGCACCCCCATGGTGATCAATCAATTTTCGCAGCGCTTGTCAATCTGGCCAACAAGGGATTCCTTATCGAGCGCCAGGGGAATTACGGCAATATCTTTACTGGAGATTCAGCGTCTGCCCCTCGTTATATCGAATGTCGTTTGTCGCCACTTGCCAAAGAGATCATGTTCAACAAGGATCTTACCGAATTTGTAGATTCCTATGATGGCAGAATGCAGGAACCGGTAACGCTTCCATGTAAAATCCCACTATTACTGCTTCAGGGTGCGGAAGGTATTGCAGTAGGAATGGCAACAAAAATTATGCCTCATAACTTTTGTGAACTGTTGAATGCCCAGAAACAAATCCTTCAGGGAGAGGAATTTTCCCTTTTTCCAGATTTCCCGAAGGGAGGAATTGTCGATGTCTCTTTATATAATCATGGTAATGGCAAGATCCGTTGCCGGGCCAGAATGGAAGAGTCTAACGAAAAGACGATCCTGATTAAAGAAATCCCCCATACTACGACCACCGAATCACTCATTGATTCTGTAGAAAAGGCTGCTAAAGCTGGAAAGATCAAGATCATATCCATTAACGATTACACCGCAGAAGAAGTAGAAATTGAGATCAAGCTCGCTCGAGGAACATACGCCAAGGATACAATTAAAGCGCTTTATGCCTTTACCGATTGCGAAGTCCCAATCAGTCCAAATTTGACAATTGTACAGAACGGTGTTCCTCGAATTGCCACGGTGGAAGAAGTACTGATTCACAATACCGAAAAACTGCAGGATGATTTAACCCGCGAACTTGAAATTGACAAAAACCGTTTGGAAGACAGGCTGCATGCACGTCTACTTGAGCAGATATTTATTGAAGAACGGATTTACAAGTCGATTGAAGAGAAAACCAGTTATAAGGCCGTGCTCACTGGAGTTGATGAAGCGCTCGAACCTTTTACGGCAGAATTGAAACGTCCAGTTGTAATAGAAGACATAGAAAGACTTCTTGAAATTCGCATTAAACGCATATCCCGTTATGATATCAACAAGCAGAAAAAGGAAATCAAATCCATTCGTGCCGATATCAAAACCATTGTCACTCACTTGAAAGATATGGTCGTTTTCACGATCAACTATATTGATAAAATCCTGACAAAATATGGTGAATCACATCCACGTCTCACTGAACTGCAGGAATTTACGGAAGTAAGTATTCGCAGGGTAGCATTGTCAAATCTTACTGTCTGTTATGACCGTGAAGAGGGCTTTCTTGGCCACCAGATCAAAGTGAGTGGAGGAGAACCGGAATTCTCCATTCCTTGTTCCGAATATGACAGATTACTGCTTATTTATGAAACTGGCGCGTATAAGGTCATTCAGGTTACCGACAAGCTGTTTATTGGTCACGACATTCGCTGGATTGGAAAGATGAAAAAAGGTCTGGTTTTTAACATGGTGTACAGAGAAGGGCTTGAAAACCTCTGCTACGTAAAACGATTTGCTTCTCCCAAATTTATTCTGGATAAAGAATACAAGCTTTTTGCTGATCACAAACGATCAAAGATTCTCCTGCTTTCCTTTGGTGAAGAAAAAATGGCTCGGGCAAGCCTGGTACCATCGGCTCGTGCTAAATCCAATGTTGTTGAAATTTTATTTGATGAATATCTTGTTAAAGGTCCAGCAGCTAAAGGAAAACGCGTGTCCACCAGAGTTGTCCGTCGTGTAATTGACGCCACAGGTAAGAAGCCCAAGGAAAAAAAAGTTAATCTTGCTCTTCCTGGAATGGATGTGAACTCTGGAAGCTCCTCTGATAGTTAATTATCTATTTAGAAACATTTCCATGGAAAAATCAAGCGTTTGAGCTCTGGGGAGCAGCGAAATACCGATCAATGTGCTCACAAAAGTCGGTAATATGCTCATCACTGGTCACAAAGGAAGCAACCAACCGTACAAATACATCTTCATCTTTTAGCTTGAGTCCTGGAGAAAGAGCAGTTACAGGCCACTGGTAAAATTCTGCACCTTCCTCTTGAAGAACTTCAGCCATCCTTTTTGGCATCGTAATAAAAATTTCATTTGCCATACACGGCCAGACCAATTGAATACCAGGATATGATTCCAGTCTCTTCGTGAGTTGCTGAGCTTTGGTATTGGCATGTTCTGCAAGATCCAGGCAATGATTATCCTGTAACCAGCCAACAAATTGAGCCCCAAAGAGACGCCCTTTAGAGAGAAGATGGCCTGAACGTTTTCTTTTGTGAATGAAATTCTTAGCAAGATCCTTATTAAAGAAAATTACGGCCTCTGCGGCAAGTGCCCCGCATTTTGTAGCCCCAAGCGTTAAGACATCAACTCCTGCCTTCCAACTAATATCAGCAGGTTCACATCCAAGAGCAGCCACACTATTTACAAACCTGGCTCCATCCATATGCACATGGAGATTGTTTTTATGGGCAAGGGAACAGAGTGCTGTTAATTCTTTCCTCGTATAGACCTGGCCAGCCTCATTGGTCTGGGTGATACTTAATGCCTTGACCAAGGGTGTGTGTGGGATTTCAGGGGAAACATCTTTGAAGAATTGCTCCAGATGTTTTACTTCAAGCTTCCCAGCTGTTCGTGATATAGGAACAAGACGACTTCCTCCTGAAAAAAACTCAGGTGCAGTAGATTCATCAAGAAGAATATGGGCATGGTGATGGCATAGAACTGTTTCCCATGGCTCTATAAGACAGGAGAGGGCGAGTGAGTTTGCAGCTGTTCCTGTTGCCACAAAGAATATCTCCGCCTCACAGTTAAAGAATTTACTGATTGCATCGGACGCCTTTGTGCACCAATTATCATCGCCATACCCATGGGTGAACCCTGTATTGGCATTCAGTAATGTTTCAAGTATTTGCTCCGATGCCCCGGCCTGGTTATCGCTTCCAAATTGCATAAATAAAATCCTTGCTTGTTGTTCAATGAATACATGGTTTGTATCTCATTGATAAGTTGAATGAGTTTGTGTGGAATCAAACTCTAAATGAAGGATAAGTTGTGATGCGTGTCAGGTCAACTGGTAAGACAGAGAAATTGGAAATAAAGAAGTGAAATTTTTTCCTTTCATTTTGTGAGAAAATATTGCTAATCTCAAGAGTGTTAATCATACTAATAATTTTCCTTGAGGAGTCGAGAAATGAGTGTACCAACAGTATCTGTAAAAAGTATCTTATATACGACAGATCTCTCAGAAACAGGGCGCCATGCCTTTGCCTATGCTGCAAGTCTCAGTAAACTCTACGATGCCAAACTTACCGTAATGCATGTGGTTGATGAACAGCCGGAGCTTGATAAACGACTTGCCGGTTATATGCCAAAAAATCTCTGGCAGGAAATACAGGATCGTGACCTTGAAGAGGCAAAGGAGGTTCTTCTTGGTCGTAAAAGGGATAATACCGTTATTGTAGGAGAATGTGTAGGACGTTATTGTGCAGAACTTTGCGATCCTTCAAATGAAGAAGATACTATTAATTATGATATCATGGTTAAACTCGGTGATCCCGTAGAGGAGATTATCCGCGTTTCCAGAGATGACTCATATGATCTAATTATTGTTGGTCGTCACGGGCATAGTAAATTTCATGACGCAGTGCATCGTGGAACCGTTCGTAGCCTGTTGAAAAGCACAACGATCCCTGTCTTTGTTGTACAGGTGCCCGAATAGATACTTTATTTTGCAGCAAATTTTAAGAGGATCGTTTCTCGAGCAGGCTGTATCTGCCATCGGTTTTCAAAAACCAGATAGCTAGTTGCTGTTGGAAAAGAAATGCCAGGGAAACCATCATCGCAGTCTGCGGAGGAAAAGCCGTTACCGCGATTCCTATGCAGATAGGGAGGTTACGCAGTTCAACATTCAAGAGAAGGCTTATTGCTTCTCGCCGTTGCAGGAACAATCGAGCGACAACGGTACAGATTACTAATATACTGCAATACCAGAGTAAAAGGCTTGCCAGTGCCTGGATAAGAAGTTCAGGATAGCTGAAAATCATGGGGGCCTTCATGCTCACACTTGTAAAGACAAGATAGATTAATCCCCATACACTCACCGCCGGCAGCAATGGTTTTATTTCCCCTTTAAATCGTTTCTCACCAATTCTCTTTAAAATAACCGAATGGGTAATCACTCCAAGGCATAATGGAATAAGCACCACGAAACCAATGCTGACAGCTATGCGGATCACATTGATTTCTATATGGGTTCCAGCGAGATAGTAAAGATAGAGTGGAGCAAGTAGGGAACCAAGTATAAGGTTCCCCGTACTGATTTTTAGAGATGCTTTTACGTTCCCTTTAAATAACATGGTAAAAGCAACTGCCATATTGCCTCCGGGTACCACACTGATAAGCAGAAGACCTGTATAGAGTTCAGGCTGGGAACCTAAGAATGCAGTACCAATTTGAACAGCAAGGGTAGGGAGGACAAGGAAATTTAACAGAAGGCTAAACAGGGTAAGGGGAACATCTGTAAAGCGTAACAACTCCCGTGGTTGCAGCCCAATCATTGCCGGATAAATTGTCAGCATTGCTACGGGAAAAATAAATACCTTTAAAAAGGATGTATCACAAAATCGGCCACAGAGAAGGGCAAGCAATATAACAGTGGGGATGACAGAGATCAGGTGCCTTGCGGGGAATGTAAACACCACACGAAGGGTTTTGGCCATAGTTCAGTCCCATGCGTCCATTTTTCTTTGGTATAACGAGGGCTGCAGCGTACCTATACCAGCTGCCCCTGTAACGAGTGGTGACCTGCATGGATGATTGTAGCTTTAATGATATCACCAGGAATCAAATGCGCAGCAGGAGTTACAATATGGACAAGATGGTTAGTCCCTGTCCGTGCCACAATTGCATTTCCATCGTTTTTTTCCACCATCATGGAAAGCTCTTTTCCCATCAAATTTTTGTTATGCTCAAGACAAATTTCATCTTGCCTGGTTTGAAACCTGAGTAATCGTTTTGCCTTAACTGATTCCTCAATTTTATCTTTAAAATCTGCGGAACGGGTTCCGGGGCGATCCGAGTATTTAAAGGAGTATGATCCGTGATAGTGAACCTCCTCTAAAAGAGACATGGTATCCTCAAAATCCTCATCTGTTTCACCTGGAAAACCGACAATCATATCGGTGGTGATTGCAATATCTGGACAGTAGGATCGCAGGGCAGCCACTTTTTCAAGATAGAGTTCTAGGCTGTATTTACGATTCATCAAAGAGAGTACTCTGTTTGATCCCGATTGTACCGGCAGGTGAAAATGACGGCATAGAATGTCCACCTCTGCAAAACAGCGCATCAGGTCATCGGAGAGGTCCTTTGGGTTGGACGTGGTAAAACGAAGCTGTTTAAGACCGGGTATGGATGCAACCTCACGAAGCAGATCGCTAAAGCCATAGGGTAAATTATCATTACGGACTGTATTGGTCTTTCCGTAGGAGTTTACATTTTGGCCAAGGAGGGTGATCTCCTTTACTCCAGCATCAACTAACGCATGAGCTTCTTCAAGGATGTGGTCGACTTGTCGTGATACTTCTCGGCCTCTCGTGTATGGCACGACACAGTAAGTGCAGTAATTGTTGCAGCCCTGCATAATGGTTAAAAACTTCTTGAAAATTACCGGATTGGTATCGGCTTTCTTCTCCCTGAAATTAGGTATAAAGGCCGGAATATTATAATTGTCTTCAAGGGATGTAGACACGGATTGGACCTTACTCTCTTCTAACAGCTCAACCAATTGGTAGATACTCTGGGTTCCCACGACTAGATCAACGTGGGGCATGCGCTCTATAATACGCTTTCCTTCCTGTTGTGCTACGCAGCCGGCAACGCAAATTTGCAGGTTTGGATTACGTTTTTTTTGCTTACGTAACACCCCGAGAAGGCTCATTACTTTTTGTTCGGCCTTGGCACGTATCGAGCACGTGTTTAAAATAATCAGGTCGGCACTATCGGAATCGATGGTTTCGATATATCCGTTCTCGCCGAGTAGCTGGGCCATTATCTCAGAATCTCGAAGATTCATTTGACAGCCGAATGTTTTTATATAAAAAGATTTTGAATGCATGGCTATCTAAATAGTTTAGTTTTCCTGTAACAACGGGATCTCGGGCTTTATGGAGTTTGATAAATCCTCTAGCAGGGCATGGAGGGTGACACTGCTCCCCTTAGGGTAACGAATACAAACACAACCTTTTTCTCCGGGGACGGTGGAGAGAAGGCAAAGCCCATCGTATGCTTCGAGAATAAATTTCAGAAAATGGTATCTTGCCGGGTTTATCTTTAAATACAGAGGTTGTAATTTCATCTCAAATGATACCTTGATATCTGCTGTTACACTGAAAGCGATGAGTCAACTTCACCCATTTGATGCTCTCGTGCAGCAAGCAGAGGAACCACAACTTCCCTGATATATTCGTCGGTTTGCGCAGATGCTCTTCCTGTGAATTGCGTATAATCACCAACAAGTGCCATAAGATCATCGAATGAGAAGGGGATACGGTCATCTTTTGCAAGCCGTTCAAGCAGGTCGTTGTCGAGTCCCTCTTCTTTAACTACTTTTCCGGCAGCCAATGAGTGCTCCTTGACAACTTCATGCATTTCCTGGCGGCTTTCACCCTTTTCAACAGCTTCCATGAGGATCTTTTCCGTGGACATAAACGGCAGTTCCATGCGAAGGTGACGCTCTATTTGTTTCGGAAATACAACCATATTGCTTGTGATGTTCACGTATAGCTTGAGTATGGCATCGGTAAGTAAAAAGGCCTGTGGAATATCCATACGACGAATGGCAGAATCATCAAGCGTTCTTTCAAACCATTGATTTGCAAAGGTGGCTGCAAAATCAGCCGGAAGCCCCATTAGTTTTCTCGAAAGTCCTGTAAGACGTTCAGAACGCATGGGGTTTCGTTTATAGGCCATTGCCGAAGAACCGGTCTGCTTTTTCGCAAAGGGCTCTTCCTGAACTTTTAAGTTGGAAAGAAGCCGCATATCCACAGCAAACTTATGCGCTGAAGCTCCGATACCCGCAAGGGTCTCAGCAAGTTTCATATCAAGCTTTCTTGGATAGGTCTGACCAGTTACGGCAAAGACCTTATCAAATCCAAGTTTTTCAGACACAAGAACATCAAGTTGTCTTACTTTTTCATTATCTCCATGAAAGAGTTCGATAAAGGTGGCCTGGGTACCGACGGTGCCCTTGGCGCCTCTGGCCTTGATCTGGTCAAAAAATGAATCAATATATTCAAGATCCATAACCAGATCCTGAATATAAAGGGTGTTTCTTTTTCCAACAGTTGTTGGCTGAGCAGGCTGATAATGGGTAAAACCAAGGGTGGGAAGATCCTTGTGTTCAAGACAGAATTTAGCAAGATTGGATACAACCTTGAGCATACTTTTACGTATAAGATCAAGCGCCTGTTTCTGAATCATCAGATCGGTGTTACAGACTACAAATTGAGAGGTAGCTCCGAGGTGAATAATCCCTTCGGCCTTCGGGCATTTACTGCCGAACTCAAAGACATGAGCCATTACATCGTGCCGAATTTCCTTCTCTTTTGCAGCAGCCATTTCATAATCGATATTATGAATATTCGCTCGCATCTCATCGAGCATTTCCTGGTTGATAATATCTGTCAGCCCGAGTTCATATTGAGCTTCGGCTAAAGCCAGCCAGCATTTACGCCAGTTAGTGAATTTTGTTTTTTCGGAAAACAACTCCTGCATTTCACGACTTGTGTATCTGCTGACAAGAGGTTCCTGGTATATATCCCTATTCATAACTGACTCCATTTTCGACTGATTCAAAAAAACATTTTGAGTATAAAAAAAATTAGAAACGTCTTCTACCATTTTTTCCCAAAAAGGGAAAGAGAGCCCTGATAAAGGCAGGTATCAGCGTTGCGCATGTTGAACAAAATCAAGAATCCAACGAGCAAATAATGTGTTATCCGGTTTCGTTTGCAAAGAATCCAGTCCACTTTGAATACGACCTGCTGGAATTAAGGCCCTTCGGTCATTTATCAGGGCACGGGAATATTCTCTGTTCCATTCAGGGTGCCCCTGGATGGAGAGAAAATTGTTTCCCCACTGTACAATGAAATTAGGACAAAAGGCATTTCCTGCAATAACAGTTGTGTCTTCGGGAAGCTTTATTATCTGATCCTGGTGGCTAGCAAGTATATTGATTGTGACAGGCGTTTCTTTTACCCCGGATGGTTTTTTGAAAATATGATTTTCGGCAACACCTATCCCCCAGCCCTTATTTGATTTTTCAACCTTTCCATTACATGCCATGGCTATAAGCTGATGCCCAAAACAGATACCGATAAACTTCTTTTTATGATGATTGAGCTTCTTTATAAAAGTAATTACTTGCCGAATCCAATCTGAATCATCATAGACCGAGGATTTACTGCCGGTTGTAATATAAAAGTCATAGATATCGATATCATCCGGGAATTTATCCAGCCGGCAATCAAAGGTGTCAAAGAGAAGTGATGCGTTGCTGTCCGCAAACATGCCGCTAATCATCTCTGGATAATCTCCAAATTGGGGCTGAAATTTATCGAGAACGGAGTCACATTGAAGGATTGCCACCCTCATATTTCACAACACTCCCTGCACTGCATTTAAAAATATCTGCCTATACTCAAGAACAGTGAAACCGATCGGGTTTCCACCGGAGGAGGGATCTTCAACTGCCATTTGCGCAATGGTATCGGCCCGTGTTTCATCGATATCAAGTAATGCAAGAGTGTGTGGAATTCCCAGCTGTTCTCTGAGCATAAGGACCCATTCCATAAAGGTATCAAAACCAGGTTCCTTAAGCCCCATATAACTGGTTAATCGTTTAATCTGATCTTCAATTTTACTCCGATTGGCCCGTAACACATAGGGCATTAAAATTGCGTTCAGTGTTCCGTGGTGAGCGTCGTATAGTGCACCTAATGGGTGCGCCAGGGCATGCATGGCACCAAGCCCTTTCTGAAAGGCAGTAGCTCCCATACTGGAACAGACCAGCATCTGCATTCGAGCTTCGAGATCTTCGCTATTTGCATAAGCTCTTGGAAGAAATTCCTGAATCAGTCGGATACCTTCAATGGCAATTCCCGTGGCCATCGGGTGGTAAAATGGTGAGCAGAGTGCTTCTAGGTTATGCGAAAGCGCATCAATTCCCGTGGCGGCAGTTATTGCTGGCGGCAGGCCAACGGTAAGTTCCGGGTCAAGAATAACCTGCGCAGGAAGCATGTCTGGGTGAAATATGATTCTTTTAATATGATTTTCCTGGTCTGTAATAACGGAAGCCCGACCGACCTCAGATCCTGTGCCTGCTGTTGTCGGTACTGCGACAACCGGGGCCATGGTATCAGGATTTACCCGTAACCAATTATCCCCTATATCTTCAAAATCCCAAATGGGTCTGTTCTGTCCGACCATTAAGGCCACAGCCTTACCCGCATCAAGAGCGGATCCACCACCAAAGGCAATTATTCCATCGTGATTATGGGTGCGGTAGTAGTCCACGCCATCGCTGATGTTCTGTCCATTCGGGTTTGCCTGAATGGCGGAAAACACTCCGCATTGCAGTCCCAAGGCATTCACGCTTTCCACCGTCGATTGAACCATGTCGAGTGTAGCGAGACCCGGATCGGTGATAAGGAGAGGGGAGTTCATTCCCATGGATCTGCAGAGACCTGAAAGTTCAGAAATCCGTCCGGCACCTGCTTTGATATTTGTAGGATAGTTCCAATTGGCTGTGTAGTTCATAATTTTATAGAATTATACAATTTTTATATGGAAGGATTTGGGTCTGGTTAAGGTTTCATACCCTAAGATAGAGAGGGTGCAGCCATGCCCAGAATTTTTTATACCAGTCCAGGCAAGCTCAGGGTCGAGATAATCACAACGATTGAGAAAAAACGTTCCCGTCTCCACCTGTTGCCCAAGGGCGATACCCTGATCAATATCCGTGGTGAAAATGGAGGCAGTGAGCCCATAGTCACTATCATTCATTAAGTTAATCGCCTCTATATCGGAGGTAACCTTTTGGACTCCGACAACCGGACCAAAGCTCTCCTCTGTCATCAGGCGCATACTGTGATTCACATTACTGAGTATTTGCGGTGCCAGATAGGTTCCTTTCTCTTGAGCTTCCGGAAAATCACGCTCATCGATATGAGCAATGGCTCCCTGATCGATAGCTTCCCGGGTCTGTTGTCGCACAAAATCAGCAGCACTTGCACGAACAACCGGGCCAAGTGTTGTTTCCGGGTTGTCGGAACGCCCAAGGGTAAGATTTTTTACCCACGCCACAGCCTGTTGAAGGAAAGCTTCATAAACGGATTCGTGCACATATATTCGTTCAATACCACAGCATGACTGTCCGGAGTTGTAGAATGCGCCATCCATTGTAGTGTCAACTGCGTGAGCCAGATCCGCATCAGCCCGGACATAGGCAGGATCCTTTCCGCCAAGTTCAAGGCCCAGACCTATAAAGCGCCCAGCTGCTGTTTTTTCCACCATTTCACCACCCGATACTGAACCGGTAAAGGCTATATGGTTAATACGTTCATCCTGGATAACTTTTTCTGTTTCCTGGTGGGAGAGGTGGAGATACTGAAAAACCCCCTCTGGTAATCCTGCCGCTGTAAACGCCTCATACAGTCGCTCGGCACAAAGAGGTGTTTGGGCAGAATGTTTTAATACAACTGTATTCCCGGCTAATATTGCAGGAAGTATTGCATTGATTGCCGTTAGGTACGGGTAGTTCCAGGGAGCAACAACAAATACCACGCCAATGGCTTCTCGTTGTATCCAGCGTTGAAAGCCCTCCTTTTCTTCAAGCTTGATCGGGGAAAGTCCAGATTCTGCAAGCTTGATCATTGCACGGGAGCGCTCCGCAAGCCCAGCGACTTCTCCGGCGGCTGAACGTATGGGACGGCCCATTTGCCAGCATATTTCTTCTGCTATCGTATCGCTTTTAGCAACAAAAGCATCAACAAATTTTGTACAGAGTTCCTTGCGAATAGAAAGTGGGGTGGCTTTCCATTTCTTCTGGCTTCTGCTTGCAAGCTCGAGTGCGGTATCTATTGATTTGGATGAGGCATAAGCTCTCTGAACATAGATAGAGTTATCAATAGGGCTGATTGTCTGTATTGTATTTGCCATAACTGCGCCTCAATTAGTAATTGTTTAAATAATTTCAAAATACCGGCTAAGTTCCCAGTCGGTGATATGTTTCCTGAATTCATTTTCTTCCCATTCTCTTGAAGCAGCAAAATGGTCAACAAAAGCATCTCCAAAAAGATAGCGGGCAGATTCGGATTGTTTGAATATTCTCGCTGCATCAAAGAGCGTACGGGGAAGTGCCAGATGTGATGGAAGTTTCTGCTCATAGGCATTACCGATAATTTCACATTCCGGTTCCCATTTTTGCTCGATGCCAATCAAACCGGATCCAAGGGCTGCGGCAAGTGCAAGGTAAGGATTGGCATCAGCAGAGCCAAGCCTGTGTTCAACTCTTTGGGATTTGTCACTTCCGGGAATTATGCGCAGCGCTGTGGTGCGGTTATCTACGCCATAGCTAGCATCCGTGGGAGCCCAAAACCCAGGAACCATACGAGAGTAACTGTTTATCGTCGGGGCGATCATACAGAGCAGTTGAGGCATAAGCCGTTGCTGCCCGGCAACAAATTGCCTTTGAATAGCACTGATACAATGCTTTTGCGTATCATCGTGGAAGGCAGATCCCGATCCGTCACGATGACGCAATGAGAGATGAATATGTCCGCTTTGCCCCGGGTAGTCGTTTGACCATTTAGCCATAAAGGTGGCCATTAGCCCGTTTTGTTGTGCCAGTACTTTCATAAAGGTCTTGAATAGAGCAGCTTTGTCGGCTGCATTAATGGCAGAATCTACGGCAATCGCTGCTTCAAGAACGCCTGGACCTGTTTCTGTATGTAATCCTTCCAGAGGGAAATCCATACTCTGTCCAAGTTCAAGAATCAGCTGGTGGAGATCGGCATGGGTTGAGTTTCGAATCATTGAATACCCGAACCAGCCAGGAGTAATGGGTTTCAGATTTGTATAGTTTTTTTCGCGAATGGAATCTGGCGTCTCCTCAAAGAGAAAGAACTCATATTCAAGTGCTGCAAACGTATCAAAGCCCATGGATTGGGCTTTTTGTATTACACGACGTAGGGCTGCACGAGGGCAAACTTCTTCGGCAGCACCTGTAAATTCAGCAAGAAAGAGCAACATATTGTCTTCAAGAGGGATATCACGACAACTCTCAGGAAGAATACGAACAGGAGCATCGGGATACCCAGTGTGCCATCCAGTGTACTTGACATTGTCATAGAGTTGATCCTGGCTATCCCAGCCAAGAACCACATCGCAGAAAGAAAAGCCACCATCCAGTGATGAGAAAAACTTTTCACGACTCATATACTTTCCACGCATCACTCCATCGTTATCGGAAAGCCCGACTTTAATATGTCTGAGACCACGTTCGTCAACAATCTTCTTGGCGTCGTGAGTGGTTTGTACATCTCGCGGGTTCATAAAAGCTCTCTTTTAAAGTTTGGCCTGATATGGGTCATGATAATTCACTTCTAGTAATTTCGTAGGGTGAATTCAAGCTGCAAATAAAACAATGGATTAATTACGTAGAAAACGACTCAGTGCTCATCAAAGGTGGTCTTTCTCCTGATAGCGGCTTACCTATGAATTTGGCGGTGGCATAAGCTTTAGCAACAACCAGGGTTGTCCCTGATGAACTCCCATGAAAATTATACACCAGAGCTGAGCAAAGCTCTACGAACCAGACCGTTACCGAAAACGCTCCCTTTCATTTTGAGCTTTCCACTAACAGTTTTACAGATATAGACTGGGACGATTCCCTTACCCTCAGCGCAACCTTAACAGTTGGTAGCGATCTTCCTCAATGGCTTTTCCGGAACTCCAGGAGATGACAGCGCGGAAACTTTTGGTGTGACAGTAACAGCCACAGACAATGATGGTGCAACAGCTGAATACACCACATGAACAGGTGAAGAATACTTTGCACAAGAGCAAGGTAACTGTTAGGTTTTCTTTGGGTTAAATTTTCAAATTAAGTAGAAGTGTGATATTCGATAGAGTTATTTCTTTTGAGATGTTTTTTTGCCATCCCAAGTACACATTTTTATAGGAATGATTTTAAATGCATTCTGCCCCCTTATGTTTAGATTGGAGTGAGTCAATTGCCGTTGGCAGGAAATCATTTACAGAAGATAGTCAGCAGCAACTTGAAAGCCGGGCACAGAAGCGATCCATAGTTCCAGTCAAAGATGCTACTGTTTTGAAAGAGCCTGAAATTCCTTATAGCACTGTTTTTGATGCTGAAAAGGACGCTTTAAGCCATGAAAACGCCTATTACTGGAGATAAAATGCATATCATTAAGCATGTTATCTTGGTCCGACCCCGTTTTCCGACCTAGTTAAGAGATTTATGTTCGAGGCGAAAGAAAAATAATTATTTCGGTGTACTAGAGTACGTCGCAATGATTTAAGTTTCGTAGCAACGAAGAAGATGAAGTTTTTACGGATCCATCAACAATAAACAATATTCATTGTAGAGTCGCACCATGTCAATTTCTCCACGAGAACGTTCCATCCTGACTGTTACCTGTTACGGTCACTTTATAAGTCATTTTAATATGCTTGTTTTTCCGGCGGTACTTTTGCCACTTACCGGAATACTGGGCA
>CAZUPS010000048.1:0-28812 GCA_964621915.1 uncultured Desulfocapsa sp.
AATCAGATTTATTCTGATTGGGGCTTTTTTTTTGCTTTTGTTTATGGGATTTTTGGATTGATTCCTTGAATACTAGCATAGCTATTCAAACACAATACTTTGGATGATTTGCAACATCGATCTGGCGTGTTCAATGGCAAATGTATTCTGTAACCGTTGGAAACACAAATCGACATTTTTAATCAAACCGTTTCCAATCGCACCACTAGTAAAAAGGTTCAAAGACTATCGTGAATAGCTTTTTGTATTTTGTTGAGCATTTCGTTTCGGAAAGTATCTACTGCTTTTGCTGAGTAGCTGCCTTCTGTTTCAAATCACTTAGAATTTCATCTGTGTCAATCACTCCGATATCATTACAGATATCAATCACCAGAACAACACTGAAGAGCAACCCCATTCCAAGAGCCAGTCCACGGGAAGCCACCGACTTGCTTTTCATAAAAGAGATCACGGCAGGAAGTATTCCAAACAGGATAGCAATACCAACTCCACCAACAACTCCTATGGCCTTAAGAAAAACCGATGAAAAGAGCAGGGCTATAATAAGCGGCGGTAAAAACGTTGCAGCAATAATCTTCCACCTGTTTCCCCCACCGAGAAGATCTCTGTTAAAAGCCATAAGTCCGATACCGTTTGCAGCATAGGAAGTACAAATTGCCGTGATAGAAAAGGCGATGGCAACCGCACTAAAAAATGGATTTGCAAGAATCTTTCCAAGAGGAACAGTTGCTGGTAGGCCATGAATAAATCCATTGAGAATTGAATTGGTGCCAAGGGTCAGTGGCAGCACTCCAATTCCGACCATAACCCAAATAAAATTCATCACAAAACCGATTGCCATCCCGATTAGCATTGCACGGGAAATAGCCGAGAGGTCCCACTCCATATCCTTGCAGATCGTAGGAATAATATTGTGAAAATGAAATGCTGTGAGTAGAACAGGCAAAGCAATGGGCAGGAAGCGAAGGTCATGAAAATTCATCTGTTCAAGATGCACATTTCCTGCTCCCATGACCACTAACGTTACAAAACAAAGTCCCAGGAAAAGCATCAAAACCTGATTGTAGCGAACCACAAAACCGGTTCCTGCAGCTGTAAATGCGGACAATGAGACAAAAAGAAGCAGAGTCACAACAAGATTTACCCCGGTAGATCCGCTCTTTCCGCCAATAGCAGCAACAATGATGGTTGTGCCACCACCAATATATGCTGTTAACAATCCATAAAGGATGAGTAGATTGGCAATCGTTGCCAGCCACTTCCCCCAGCCGCCAAGATACTTTTCATAGAGACTCGGATAATTAAAATCATCCTCTTTTCTCTCCACCGCTTCACGAGCCAGAACAAGTGCCGAGAAATACATGGCTCCACAAAACAGAACCATGGCCAGAAACGAATAGAAGAGCCCAACTCCTCCCGTCTGCATGGGTAAGGCAAGAATGCCAGCACCGATAAGATTTCCGGTTACCAGCAGAGCAATCATTATCGTTCCCTTCTTTTTCTTAACCATACACAACTCCTGTCATCATAATCGGTGCCCCCTGACTAACAATGAATACAGGAAACGGCTAAACCGCCCAGAGCAGTCTCTTTGTACTTAGTAGACATTTCAGCCCCGGTAATACGCATCGCCTCGATGACCTCATCCAATGAAATTTTCTGCCTGAGTGGCTCACCGACCGTAGCCAGTATATAGGCATTATATGCAGAAACTACCCCCATGGCATTACGCTCGATACAGGGTATTTGGACATAGCCTCCAATGGGATCACAGGTGAGTCCAAGGTGATGTTCAAGTCCGATCTCTGCCGCATTTTCCACTTCCTGTATGCTGCCTCCATGAGCGTGGGTTAAAAAAGCTGCCGCCATCGCTGCAGCTACACCGACTTCCCCCTGACAACCAACTTCGGCTCCTGCAATGGAGGCATTATGACGCGCCACAAAGGCTATTGCTGCCGCGGCAAGCAATCCTTTCCGCATTTTTACAGGCGATATCGAAAAATGACGATCAAGCAGAACAACAATACCTGGAATAATTCCAGCAGAGCCGGATGTGGGTGCGGTCACCACCTTTCGTCCCGCTGCATTTTCCTCCGATGCTGCAAGGGCGTATGCATTCAACAGTGCAAGGTCATGATCATGACTATTTGTAAGTTTTTCAGCATGGCGATAGAGAACAGCAGCCTTTCGCTGTAGACCTATGGGGCCAGGCAGAACACCATCTCGTGACAAACCGCTGTTCACAGCATCTTTCATCGCACTGATAATACAATCAAGCTCTTCTTCAATTTCTCTGCGAGATTTTCCGGTCAACTGCTCTTCGTTCTGAAGAATTACTTCATCCAGTGCCAAACCCTTGTCCAAAACAATGCTCCTTAATTCACTCATATTGGCAAAACTATGTGCTAACTGAGGCGGGCTTTGTTCCTCCTCACCTTCTGCAAGAATAAAGCCTCCTCCCAGTGAATAATATTTGTTTTCGATAAGTGTTCGAGCACTCCCCTGTGCCTTAAACACCATAGTATTTTGATATCTGAGGTTCTCTCCCTGTCCTGAAAAATGAATATTGTCCCCTATAAATGCGACCCTATGTTCTCCAATTGCAATCTCATATTCAGTTTTATCATTGTTCAAAAGCTCAAGCAGAAGATCGCTATCACAGCCAGCTGGAGTCCAGCCAAGCAACCCTCCAAGAACTGCCTTATGCGTGCCATGCCCGAGACCAGTTGCACTTAACGAGCCATATAGATGCACCTCAATGCGGTCTATCTCTTCAATGCGATTCGGTGGTGCATCCTGCAATTTACACAAAAATGCCCCTGCTGCCTTCATGGGAGCAATGGTATGCGAACTTGAAGGGCCAGGGCCAATTTTGAAAATATCAAAAACAGATGTTGTTATTGCTTTTGTCATGGTAATCCAGAGTTATTGAATAAAAAAAAGAGACAGATTGATCATAGGGAAAAAGCAGATGGTTTGCAAAAAAAAAGATCATACACTTAAGCTATCATACTTCCCGAGCAAATAAAAATATTGCTTTTAAAACTAGTAGATCTTTATTCTTCATCATTCCATTTCACTGGATAGTAATGGAATACAAAACAACACAGAAACGGTATTTTTAATAAATGCTGCTAGCAGTTTTTCTGTGAAAAAAAATTGGGTTAGTGGCTGTTTTTTGTTGCAAGATAAGCAGTTTTCCATAGCCAATTCTGTACAATAGAAGTAAACGGAAAGAAGGTCGCGAATGAGTTCTATTCTATCAACCATTGGAGTATCTAATGAAGCGTAACCGAATGCTGGCAAGTATAGAAGAACAGGGCAAGACTCCCTGGGATATTATTATTATCGGCGGTGGAGCAACTGGCCTTGGATCTGCCTTGGATGCAGCATCCCGTGGATATCGGACACTACTTCTTGAACAATCCGATTTTACCAAGGGAACCTCAAGCCGCTCGACCAAACTTGTGCATGGCGGTGTTCGCTATCTTGCACAAGGTGATATTTCACTAGTGCTGGAAGCACTTCATGAACGTGGGTTGATGTGCAGGAATGCGCCTCATTTGGTGAAAAATCAATCTTTCATTATTCCTAATTACGACTGGTGGGATGGGCCTTTCTATACCGTTGGAATGAAAGTGTACGACATGATGGCAGGAAAACTAGGTCTTGGTCCCTCCCAGTCTCTGTCTTCCAAAGAAGTGCTGCAAGCTATTCCTAATCTTAAGACGGATGGACTCACCGGTGGCGTCATTTATTACGACGGCCAGTTTGATGATTCCCGTCTGGCTGTAAATATAGCACAAACCTGTGCAGAACACGGTGGTGTTTTAGTGAATTACATGCGTGTTACAGGCCTTAGTAAAACCAGTGATTCGCTTGTGTCCGGTGTCAACGCCACCGATCTGGAGAGTGGCAAAGACTATACCCTTCGAGCAAAATGTGTGGTTAATGCCACCGGAGTCTTTGTCGATACTATCATTCAGATGGATGAACCTGATGCTCCACCTCTGGTTAAACCAAGTCAGGGCGTGCATGTCGTGCTCGAGCAGGAATTCTTAAAAGGTGATTCGGCGATTATGATTCCAAAAACATCTGATGGTAGAGTTCTTTTCGCTGTGCCATGGCACGATAAGGTTGTTGTAGGCACAACAGACACTCCGCTGGACGACTGCTCTCTTGAGCCGCGTGCCCTTGAAGAGGAAATTGATTTTATTCTCTCAACAGCCAAAAAATATCTGACTCGGGAACCGAAAAGAGCGGATGTCTTATCTGTTTTTGCAGGCCTTCGCCCCCTCGCGGCTCCAAAAGAAAACAGCGACACAACGAAAACCAAAGAGATTTCCCGCAGTCACCATCTGCGGGTATCGCTTTCCGGTCTCGTTACGATTACTGGCGGAAAATGGACCACCTATCGAAAAATGGCGCAGGATACAGTGGATAAAGCTGCCATGGTAGGAGGTCTGGAAACAAAAAAATGTCGAACAGAAGATATGCCAATCCATGGCTGGCAGACAAACGTAGATTACACAGATCCTCTGTATTATTACGGTTCTGATGCAGATTTTATGCGTGATGTTCTCCTTGACCAGCCAGAGTTTGGGGAAAGACTGCACGAACGATTGCCCTATACGGTGGTTGAGGTCATCTGGTCCATACGATATGAAATGGCTCGCACAGTGGAAGATATTCTGGCCAGACGGCAGCGAGCATTATTTCTTGACGCCAGAGCTGCCATAGAAATGGCTCCAGCCGTGGCAAAAATCATGGCAAAAGAACTGGGAAAAGATCAGCAGTGGCAAGAGCTCCAAGTGGAAGAATTCTGCGAGCTTGCCAGAGGGTATTATTTAAACGATTAGCATATATGACAAAGAGGCTCTGGCTCAATTCCAGGCTAACTGGCTACGAGTATGCCAATAGTCTCTTGCAGGTTCCACTAATTCCTGCAGGCTATCTGCCAGTGAATCGTTCCATGTTATTTGCAATGCCTGAAGATTGGATTGCAGGTGTTCAACAGAGGCGGCCCCACTTAAAACCACGTCCACAAAGGGCTGATTGAGAACTGCTGCCAAGGCAAGAGCATCAACCGTGTTGTTCTGCTCTCTTGCCAACCCTTGTAAAAGGGTCATCTGCTTGTGAAAATTTGGATTTGTGTTGCGTGTACTAAGGCGTCCATTGGCGAGCCCTTCCTTCACAATGACTCCTAATCCGGCGTCATGTGCCATCAGCAGGGCGGGTGTTACAGACTGTTCCAGCACATTCCAGCTTGCCTGCACCGCAGAAAAAAGCAGAACTCCGTCGAACTCAATTTCAAGAGCACGTTCAATGGTCTCCCCCTGCCCCGTACCCGTTACTGAAAATCCAATGGCCATTCCCCTATTGCGCAGAGCAGCAAGTTCTGTCAAGACTGGAATATTACTTAACACACCACTCTCAATGCTCGTTGAATGAATCTGGTATAAATCAAGATGATCGCCCAGGAGCTTACGACTTTCCTGTATCTGTCGCTGTAATACTGGCAATGAGTGCTCTTTGACCTCATGTTTTTTTCCGTCTTCCACATTGACCTGCCAATCGGCTGTATAGGTGTAGCCCCACTTGGATCCAATGGTAACACTCTCCGGAGGTATGTCGTTTTTTTGTAACCAGGAGTGTAAAAAATTTTCAGCTTTTCCGTATGACCTGGCAGCATCAAAATAGCGAATACCAGCTTCCCATGCTGCTGTTAAAACGTCATGTGCTCTGGCTTCCATCACCATGACATCATGATTATTTTCAAGATCATCACTGTGGCCCAGATTGATATATCCGGGACGTCCCAGTGCGGCAAGACCAAGCCCCATCGGTGTAATTGATAAATAACTTTTGCCAAGTTTCTGTCGGATCATTTGCGTGCTCCGTTAAAATAAGGATTTCGTTAAATAGCTGTCTGTCCTGTATAAAAAGGACATACTAAATAGTAACAAGACTCAATTGTGATTGTTTATCACCATTCTTATCCCTACAGCAGAACCATTTTGCGAATATTTTTATTCGATATTTTGACGTATTTATAGAACGTTAAGACACATCACCCAAAGATCCTAAGACACTTGTTTTTACTTATACACCCGTTGAAGATCCTGCAGTGTATAAGGATACCTTTTCTGATTTCCAGAAATACTTCTCCAATGCAACCGGGAAGAAAATAATCTATTATACTGTTCAATCAAACGCAGCTGAAGTTGAGGCAATGCGCTCCGGTCGTCTTCATATTGCCGGTTTTTCAACCGGGCCAACCGGATTTGCCGTTAACCTGGCTGGCTATGTACCAATTGCAGTAAAGGGAACTGAAGAGAGTTTTCAAGGATACAATCTGCTTTTGGTGACAAAAAAAGATAAAAACTGAGAAAAAATTCCTGTGTCTGGTACCTACGAGTGACGTACCAGACACCTCCTTAGTATCAGTCAGTCTTCACACTGGAAGATTCCGGTTGTTTATATGTCGTCGGGCCATCTTTCCACTCTGCCTGTTTATACCAGGCCTCAGGATACCCTACCTCCTGCGCCATCTTGCCAGGTTCATTCACATACCCATCACTATATTTTGCGACAAGTCTCCAGGCAAGAGCCCACCACTCCCCGACCACTTTATCTGCATGTGTCATGGAATATTCAGTCAGCATATCTCTGGCTTTCTCAGGATCCTTTCTGTGGAGCGCCAAAGCCTCCTTATCCATTTTTTTAATGCTCTCCACTGCCTCCAACTCCAGTTCATCCTGTTTCTCTTTAATATCCTGGATGATATAACTGTATTTAATCGCTGCCCAGTTGGCCACGAAGTTAAAGGACCACCATGCACTCTGTTGATCGAATTTATCACTGAATCCAGTATGATACGACTTAGAAATGGAATTGACGCCAACATAAAAAGGTGAAATGACCGTACTCATTGGTTCATCGGGGCCAAACCAGACGATACCACCGATGGGATCGGGTAGCCAGCTTCTGGCCTGCAGGACAAAACTATAACCGCTACGATAGATGGAGAGAGGTCTTTCCCATGCACCTTTGAGTTTTGCATCGGGGTCTCCTGTATCATTGCCTGCATCCATTGGGCCGGGATATCTGTAGGGATTACCAAAAGGACCTGCCGTCATTCCTTTGCTCTGATCAAATTCTGTCCCTTGATAGTAGTCACGATAGAGTGCAATGACATCTCGAACGTCCAGTTTATTATCCGGTTTGATTGAAAAGGGATACTGTCTGGTAAATCCATTCTCCGCCGATGGGGATAACTTCAAAGATGGTGCTAGTTGGGACTGCACTCTCCAGACCCGTCTCAAGGAATAATAGGGATGGCTGTATTCTCCCTTACTCACAGTTCTAAGCCAGTCCAGTTTCCCCTCTTCCGGGTTCCACCATTTATGCTTTTTGGCAACTTCAAAGAGATTTTTGCTATAGAGGGTATTGGGATCATCCGGATCTATGTCCCTGATCCTGAATTCATTTGCCGCAACAAAGACCTCTCCATCGGGAACCCTTTTGGCAACCCAAAGTCCACCTTCTCCCTCGGGACTAGGCGCCATTTCAATGACCCATCCTTCGTTTTTGTCGGCCACAGGCATCGTCTCGCCTGTTCCGTAGTACCCATAGGTATCAATAAGGTATCCCATGAGTTTGATTGCTTCCCGTGCAGTTTTGCACCTCTCCAGCGCAACACGCGAGAGTTCGGCACTGTAGAATATCAGTTTTCCGGGTTTGGGTTCTGCTGTCACCTTGGCACCATTGGTTGCTTCACCAAACATCAGCTGGTGTTCATTCATCATGCCATAGTTACCATCAAAATAGGCGTAAGTATGTGCTACCTGAGGGATAAAGCCCAGGGGAATGCTCTGCGGGATGTCATCATCTGGATAAACAGGCCCTCTGGCCGAACCGACGTAGCGTCTCAGGACGTCCGCATTGAATTCTGGCCGGTTCCCAAGAGAGGACGCATCGTAGGAGACCGGTCTCATGGAGCCTGGTTTGTGATCGGCTGCCGGCACATAGACCAGGCGGTTGTCAAACATTTCACTGTCATCGGAGTGTGCTACAAAAACGGATCCATCCTTTGTGGTGCCTTTGGTGAAGAGCATTGTTGTGCAGGCATATGAGCTGGATATGCCAAGCATGGTAATGCTCCCGAGCACCAGTGCAGGGAACAACATCTTAGATATTTTCATGGGGTAATCCTTAAGTATGTGGTTTGCAAAAAACAGTAGGAAGAATAGGTATTCATCCACCTTATAATGAGGCAGAGACTGTTATTGTCCGTTCATCACACCGTAGGCTTCCCCCATAAGAAGATGTTTATAGGATTCATCCGTTGTTCCCTCTGTTTTCTCGGCAGTGATTTTAAATCCGGCTTTGTCTTGAAAAAGCATTATAAAATCAGATCCACCAAACAGAAAGTTACCAAGCATACCACCTTTTTCATGCGTAATTCCCGGCCTGACATTCCCTTCAAAGTTGACAGAGGATACTTGAGCCATACCCATGGGGATCAATGCTACCAGACCATATTTCCCCATATCCATTATGACATAACCGCGAGTTTGAGTAAATTGCCAGCCCAGCGAATCAATCGGAGCATACTTACCTTCTATTTCATTCCAGACAACTTCTAAAGAAACATTTTGCTGAATGATTTTCGTTTCTTTAATGGTTCCAGCAACAGCAAAATGATAGCGATGATAGTCATTCACATCAAGGAAGGTATGTGTGAGGACACCGTTTGCAAAAACATTCTTGTAGGGGCTGTCATCACTCAGCAGGTCTTGCACACTGTAAAAGCGTGTCATTTTGACTTTTAAGCCGCCATCAACCTCAATCCTGGAGTCTTTATCAATTGACCATATTCCCTGAGGAACTGAGTCGGCAGGTGCAGTGACTACCGATGGATCACCCGGTGAGGCAATCGGTCGTTGCTCGGGTGACTGTAAATATTTACTAAAAAAGTCGTTAAATGTTTTCCAATTGGATGCAGGTTCATACCACTTTTCCTGCAAACCAAAGCGGGGATCATTGTAAAACCCCTGGTATGTTGCCTGGCTCCATGATGCATCCGTATCAAGAAACTGTCCCCAAGCCTTTGCAAAGTTCCTTGTCCAGGTCGAAAAAGGTTCGAAATACTGTAGTGTATTATTGTATAAACCCTTACCTTCTAAACTAGGAAGAGGCTGGTCAATAATAAAATAAAAGTAGCAAAGACTCTGCATGATCTGTTCACGAAGGAGATTAGACGGATCCTTAAGAACTTCCATGGGAATAAGCTCGACAGCACTGTCAAGGTAAGCATAATAGTCAGACAATGTTTGAGCCGGATTTGTTTTTTTGTCGGGATTTACTTTTTTTGCTTCTGCAAGAGATGTTGTTAACAACAATTCAATTTCAGGATTTTGTTCGACAAGCCTGATAAGCTCTTCTGTGATCGGTTTATGAGTATCATCTTTCGCAAAGGATACACTGGCTGGAAAAAGTACTCCAACCAGTAGTACTATGGCGAAAGAAAGCCTCATTTGGTAAAATATATTTTTCATTTTATATCTCCTTCGGTGGTACCATATTAAAATGCATTATTATATACTGCCAGAAAATCAGATCATTTCGTTACAGTAAGTGTACCGTATTCTTCCCCCATCAAAAGATGTTTGTATTTACTGTTATTGTCTTGAGGTACGGTTATTTGAAAATCAACCTTTTCTTGAAGAAGTATTACAAAATCTGAACCGCCAAATAAGAAATATCCAAGCATATCTCCCTTCTTAACTGTATTGCCTACCGTAACGGTACTTTCAAAATTAACCGAAGATATTTGCGACATTCCTATGGGCAACAGGGCTGCCAGACCGTAGTTTTCAGTTTCAATAATTACGCAGCCGCGAGTCTCTATATTTTGCCACCCTGGAGTTTCTGACTCAAGAACATATTTGTTGAGCTCAGCATTCCATTTTGTAATGCCACCGGCCGCATCATCACGTTGAATAATGCGAACTTCTTTTATTGTCCCGCCAATTGGAAAATGATAGCGATGGTAATCGTTTACATCGAGAAATGTGTGCGTTAATGTGCCATTAGTAAATTCATTTATATATTGGCTATCCTTGCCAATAAGCACCTTGATGGATGTAAAAATATTGGATTTGATGGGAATGCCACCGTGAGACACAATGTTGGAATTTTCGTCTATCTTCCATACACCCTGAGGCGTCGAATCGGCTGGGGCAGTGATAATAGCCGGATTAGTTGCTGATGCGATCGGACGCTGATCGGGAGATTTCAAAAATCTGGCAAAAAAATCATTGAATGTTTTCCATCTTGATGGATCTTCATACCAGCCTTTCTGCAGCCCAAATCTTTCATCAGCAAAAGCCTTTTTGTAATATTCATCATTCCATGATTCCTCAGTGCTTAAATACACACCCCATTCTTTTGTAAAGTGGATCATCCATGTACGATAGGGTTCATGATATTGAAGTGAATTGTTGTAATACCCTTTGTCTTCCAGGCTTGAAAGAGGTTGGTCATTGATAAAATAGAAGTAATCTAAACTCTGATCAATCTGTTCATACAATCTTGAATACGGAAGATTCGGCAAAATTGACCACGGCATTGCCTTTGCTGCCCAATCTATAAAGGTATAATATTCTTCCAGTGTCTGGGCCGGATTCATTACCCTGTCCGGATTAATTTGTTTTGCCTTAGCAATAGACTCAACAAGCATTTCTTTTAATTCCGCATCATGCTCTACCGTCGTTATCAATTGCTGGGTAATGAGTTCATGCTTCTGCTGTTCCAGCTTGTTATTATCCGCACAAGCACTAAGACTTAAAAGAGAACATGAAATTAATGCAACAAATAGCCACGCCAAACATCTTTTCATTTTCATATACATACCTTCTTTGGTTGATAAAATGTTACTGGACTGATCCGCGACATCCAAAGTCGTCATCAAATTTATCTCTGTGGTGTCTGCCTGTAAATTATTGAATCACTTGAAAAAGTTTTTTGCAAGCTGCTTTTAAAGATCATAAATGCCACGTGGTGGTGATCTTTTTCCTGGCAGAATAGAGGAAGCTGAGAGTTTTATAGAGACTTAGTACAATGATCTGCAACTGCAGATGGAAACATGCTCTCGTGAATTACAGACTTTTGGTAATGGAAATTCGAAGGATACAGAAAAAGAACAAACCGCATCGTGCAAAACATTTAGAACTTTTTTTAGGATCTTTTAAAATTTGAGTGAGTAAATTAAGACCATCCATAAACAACCCGTAATAAGGAAATGTAACAATGAAAATAGTCGTCGCTCCTAATGCATTTAAAGGCTCCCTCACTGCCAGTAAAGCTGCAAAGGCCATGAACACCGGAATCAAAAATATCGTGCCGGATGCAAAAGTCATACAGGTTCCGGTTGCTGATGGTGGTGATGGGCTAGTAGATATCGCTGTAGAAGTCTTGCATGGCAAAATACAAAGTCTCGAAGTACAAGGCCCTCGTTACCCCACAGTCCTTGCAAAGTATTGTGTAGTAGAATCCCTGAATCTGGTAACCATAGAAATGGCCTTAGCCAGTGGACTTGCTTTACTGACAACAGACCTGCAGGATCCGACACTCAGCACAACCTATGGTACAGGAGAGCTGATCCAAAAAGCCCTTGATTTACAAGTTGCACGAATAAACGTCGGTATTGGCGGTAGTGCTACCAATGATGGTGGTATGGGAATGGCACAGGCTTTAGGAGTTCGTTTTCTGGATAAAAGCGGAGAACAACTTCCTCCAATTGGCAAATCACTTCTCGCCATTGCCAAGATTGATATTTCCGGCCTTGATCCACGAATCAATAAGGTGAATATCGAAGCAGTTTGTGATGTAGATAATCCATTATTTGGCCCAAAAGGGGCTGCTTACATATACGCTCCCCAAAAAGGAGCCACACCCGAGCAGGTCGAAGAACTGGATCGCGGGCTGCAAAACCTTGGCAAACGAATTAAAGAAGACCTCGGAATTGATGTAAGCACAATGCCGGGTGCTGGTGCTGGAGGTGGATTAGGTGCAGGACTTCATGCATTTCTTGGCGCAAAACTCCGCAAAGGAATCGACCTGATTTTTGATCTTATTGGCTTGCACGACAAGCTCTCCGGTGCAGATCTTGTCCTCACCGGAGAGGGACAGATAGACTTTCAAACCGTCTATGGCAAGGCACCCGGTGGTGTAGGAGCTGCTGCAAAAGCTCAAAACATTCCCTGTTTTGCAATCGCTGGCTCCATTGGCAAGGATCTTGGGACATTGCACGACACTGGAATCGACGCTGTATTCAGTCTTTGCCCCGGGCCAATCAGTCTCGAAGAATCGATGCAACTCTCTAAAGAGAATATCAGTCGTGTCACAGAACAGGCCATCCGTGCCTTTCTTGCCGGAAAAAACAGATAAAGGAGTAACCTATGACCGAAGTTCGTGCATTTGGTCCTCTCTGCGCAAACATTACAGCGGTACTTATAACCAGTCTGTTAAGGAAATGCCGACACCAATGGTATTTGAATACTGATTGTAATCGATCAAATCACGTCCATATCCTGTGAAATACTGAATGTATCCCTTGAGATATGGCCAATTTCCAAGGGGGATACTCCAACTTAATTCAACAGCACCTTTCGCAAAACCGGATTCAATATTATTTCGTGACATCATGCTGAATACATGATCGTGCCATTCATAACTTGCATACAGCTCATAATGTCCGAGATAATCCGTGATATCAGGGTTATCATCGTCCTCACTGTTTTCCGGTATCCGGTACCACGGCCTAAAACTCAGAGCCAGATTTTTACGCTCGACAGTGAGCCAGGCGAATACCCGGTTCCAGCTACGTTCGAGTGTTCCGCCACGGCCATTGGATTGATGCACAAGACCAAATGAGTTCCAGGTGTTTGTAAATCCGAACAATTCCCATTCTGGGCTGAATTGGACCCAGATCTCAGGTTCATAATTGTTTTCCCGAAATTGAGCCGAAGCACTGGAGTTAGACACTTGCCAGAAAGCTCGCTGTGTATAGGCTGCATAGACATCAACAGTATCGTTGAACAGATCAACTAAAAGAGGAAACTTCATACTGAACTGAAATTGAACTTCTGTATCCCCCCAACTTAGATCCGACTCATTCAATGCCTCACTGAACGGGTCCGAATTAAAACCAGCACTATTATTAACTGCCCCAAGGAGATAATTCGGTTTATGCGCCATCAGTGTAAATGGTTGCAAGACATGGTTTTTATCCTGCCGCATCCTGGCTGTGACAACAGGTGTTTCCTTATCGTCCTCTGCGACAGTATACGCTGTTAATTTTTCATCACACCGCAGCTGCAACTCAGCAATTGTTGTATCTGATTTAGCATTTTTGAGACCACGAATCATGCAATCCTGCAACTCATCGGCGACCACAGGGTGTGACAAAGAGCATACAGTAACAACCAGTGCAAATATCCCACTGCTCAATGCATTAAATCCTTCTCTCTTCATGAAATTAGCCCCTATTAAGAACAGTATCTAAAATGTGCAGCACAACAGGATACCCAAGATATTTTTTTGTTTTTCATAACACCTAAAGACTACGATTACTTTGAATCACTCTTTAACCCAGATCCAGGCATCGTCAATGTCAGATGTGGGAAAATATTTTTCTCCAATGCCGACCATTTTTGCAAATTGACTGTCTATGCTTATCAGCCATTTCCAGACAGTACTGTCAGAAACAAGGGCAAATTTATGAACTTTCTCAACATGAGACATCACCCATTTCAAATCATTCAGGCCGGCCTTTACGCCCCAGCTTGCCTCATTACCCAGTACAACCAGTGCGCTTACCTTATCATATTTTTCCAGTGCTGCATCAAATTTACAGATCCATTCCTTTTCCTCTTCCAGGGTGACCTTGCCTGTGATCTCAAATCCCAGTACTGATCCTTCACTTTTTGCTAATTCTTTGATCATGATTACTTCCTCCCGGTGTTTGTGCTGTGGGTATATTCAACCCTCTGAGTGAGACAGGCTCCCTGTCTGCATGGAAATACTTCAGCAAGAAAGTTGCAGTAAAAAGCAGTGGAAAAAATCCAAGGAGAAAAGGACTTTGAGTGACGATAAGGCTGGTTTTTTTCCTGTATACATTCATAATACAGTGGAGTTATCTATCCCCAGTACATTACTCCAGTAACGACAGAGGTTTTCACTTAAAATAATAACGATTACCAACCAAGTTTTTCATGCCGATTACCATAAAAACAACGGTCTTGAGCAATGGGTATTGCTCCTCTAAAACACCCACCAAATACTCTATAAATAATATCATTTATTTTATTAAAATTACTTTGTACTTTCCAACCAGAGTAACCAGAAGACGTTACATTGCAATATCCATAAAACCTGCGCTTGCACGAAGAAAGAGTCATACAGGCCTATTTATTAAGCATTCTTAATGATAGGAATTACTTTCCCCAACTCTTCCCTGCTCCATTGCCTCACGAATAAAGCGACCCCTTGCACCACATTTACAGAATCCAGACAACTGGTAAACATTATAAATCAAAGCGATATTGTAACTGATATCTATGGGGCTGAAAATCATCATATGGACATTGCCGCCCGCTACTCTCTGCACATTGGTGATCTGGAATTTGGCCTGTCCCATTTTCAAGGAACTTACAGAATAAGAATGGGGGAAAAAAGGCCTCTGGCGGTAATTTCAATCATCCCATCTTAGGGGTGAGATGATTAATGGTAATCCTCTTCTCGCTGATGCCGTATGGCCAATATGGTGACAGTTTTTTTGTCCTCGATTTCAAAGAGTGCAACATACCCACTGTTGCCAAAAGGAATGAGCATCTCCCGGAGAAAGGGATTGTCAGAGAAGCTCTTTCGACAGGCAAATGGAAAATCTTCAAGGAACCTCATTGCCTTAGCAATGGCAATCTTTGCGCGACGTGCCAACTGAATATCCCGTTCAAGAAGAAAAACGAAAAGCCGTTCCATATCTTCTTTGGCTTCCCTTGTATAGCGAACCTCGTAGCTCAACTCTTTTCTGCCTTGGCCAGCATGGAGTCAAGACCGGCTAGCACATCCTCAGCACTGTAGTATTCTCCACTTTGCCTTGCTTTATTCCGGGATGCCAGACCGCGGGCAATGAATTCATCCTGAATTTTTCTTCGCTTGATCTGTTCACGCAGGGCCTGTTCTGTAAAACTAGACAACGTTTCATCGCTATTCAGCGATCGTTCTACCGCCTGCCGAAATTTTGGTTCAACTCTCAGTGCTGGTATAGTTGCAGACTTCATTTACAATCTCCCTTTTGTTTTCGCATTGCATTTGTAATACATTAGAAAATGTGGAAACAAAGTGCAATAAAATTTTAAAATCCATCAATACTGGCTTTATTGAGATCGCCACATCAAATGTACTTTTTCCACGCAAACTCAGCGAGTTGACCTGTCTACTGTGAACTGAACCGCGGAGAGGTAGCCCTGCCACTGGTTCTTTTTTTAATGCTTCGTGCAACATACACGACTAGTTCCCCCAACATGCCTTATAGATTCGCACGACAAAATAGGTATTTATACCGATGTAAAAGTACCTCCCACATGCTATAAGAAAATATTCATTACTATAAAATGCCAAACCTGTCGAAAGGCTGGGACGGAAAACTACGGGTCTTTAACGATAGCCGAGTTGCCTAATTAACAGGGTGGCTCGGCTTTTTTATTGAGGAGTGCTAGTGATATCGAAGTTAACATACCAAGAGCTTGAAAAACGAGTGCAAACCCTTGAAAAAAAATTATCCGGATATCATACCTGTGACGCTTCAGAAAAATTAAGTGGCCAATACCTAGAAGCGATCCTCAACAATACAAACATGCCTATTTACCTGAAGGATGCTAAATATAAATACATTTTCATGAACCGCCAGATGGCAAGCCTTGCGCACGTCCGCCGCAATCACGTACAGGGAATGGATGATTTTGCCATCTTCACTGAACCAGTAGCACAGCTTTTTCGTTCCCAGGATGAGGAGGTCGTCAAGAGACGAACTTTAGTCGAATTCGAGGAAACTATTCGCTTGCCTGACGGAGTGCAAACTTTTATGACGGCAAAGTTCCCATTGTTTAATAATAAAGGGAAGGTGTATGCAGTCGGCGGTGTTTGTACAGACATTACTGCCCGCATAAAAGCGGAAGCTGAATTAAAAGAAGCTGAAGAAAAATACCGGAGTATCTTTCAACATTCACCATTGGGAATTTTGCATATAGATAATGATGGTATTATCACAGCAAGTAATGAAAAATTAGCAAAAATTCTTGGTTCCAGCGTAGATAAACTTGTGGGATTTGACTTGCTGCAATCTGCTAAAGATGAGGCAGTGAGAACTGCAACTATCTCAGTACTTTCCGGAAAAAAAGCGTATTACGAAGGGAATTACCTCTCTGTTACTGGTGATGGAAAAGCATACCTGAGTGGCTTTTTTTCTCCAATTTCTTCCAGTGATGGGTCTATAGTAGCTGCCATTGGCATCATTGAAGATATAACAGAACGAAAGGACGCAGAAGAAGCACTGCGGCAAGCCCATAACGATTTAGAACAGCGAGTGGCCGATCGTACTGCTCAGCTTGATCTGAAAACAGAGCGATTGATGGAGACAAACGTTGCTCTTAAAGTCTTATTAGAAAAGAGGGAGGAAGATAAAAAAGAACTTGAAGAAGAAGTAATGTTTAATATCGAAAAATTCGTCTATCCGTATCTAGGAAAATTAAAAGGGAGATGTAACAAAATTTACCAAAAAGATTTTGTAAAAATCATACAATCAAATCTTGATGAAATCACCTCTTCTTTTGCTCGTACTCACAAGAACTATCTTTCAAATCTCACCCCCGCTCAGCTTCAAATAGCCAACTTAATCAAACAAGGTTTGACGACAAAAGAAATTGCATCCCTCTTAACTCTATCCCCCTCAACTATTGCCTGCCATCGGCAGGAAATCAGAAAAAGACTCGACCTAACTAACAAAAAAACTAATCTTCAAGCAGCTCTCACAAACAATCCATAACAACTAGATATCCTAGTTATTGTCTAGGCATTTTCCACCTATTGCCAATGGTAACAAAATAGCGTTATATTATTGACAATAAGAGGCTATACCACATAAAACGCTACAGCAGGGGAGGTATTAAAAATGTCATATCCTACGGATCTTATTGTGTATCTCTGGTTCATTCCTATTTTCACGTTTATCTTTCTTCCTCTGGCCCTAGCTACCACCGCCTTAGTGAAAACCCTGGGCCAACGCCTGTTCGTTGCAAGGGAAATGAGCAGTAAGGAAAAAAGGAAATATCCGCGTTTCTCTTCCAGTAATGATACCTTTGCTAAAATCACTGTCGGCGACAAAAGCTGTACAGGGCTTGTCTGCAATATTTCAAAAACTGGGGTTAGTTTAAAAGACCTTCCCGAGATGATTTCACACGAAATTGATAAGCTTTCAGTTGTCATCCACCACTATGGTACTGACTATAATATGTTGTTTAAAACGAAATGGACAGAGCTCTCAGAATCTGGTAGACGACTTGGCGCAGAGATTGACTCGACCTCCTCGGATTGGAGTAAATTCCTTTTGCAGACTGAAAAGATGGGGCAGCCAAAACCAGTATAACAAGAAACAGTTTTAACAGAGTAAAAACAAGGGGAGGGGCTCACCCTCCCCAACCGGTACCTTATCCCCTTATATTTTACCGGAAAAGAAGAATTTTATGTTTACTGAATCAAAGCACCTTTTTTGTCTTTGACTTTTACATTGCCAGAGGTAATCTTGTTTTGCAGCCTCATATTTTAATCTTCAAAGTTTGCACTAAATGCTTTCTTTTTCTGATTCGAGTAACATCTTTTTGCGATCAGTTCCCCATCGATAACCACTTACTTTACCATCTTTTGATATGACCCTATGGCATGGGATAACTACTGCAAGCTTATTTGATGCACAAGCGGAGGCTACGGCACGAACAGCATTTGGATTGCCAATCTTATTAGCCACATCTGAATAACTCAACGTTTTGCCAGGTTTAATCTGCCTCAAAACATTCCAAACCCGTTGTTGGAAAGCGGTACCTTGAATATCTAAAGGAAGTTGAAATTTATCATCTGGGGCTTTGATGAAATCAACGACTTCTTTGATAAGGCTTTCAAAGCCTATATCAGCCTTCTTCAGTTGAGCTTTTGGAAATCTGGCTTGAACTTGGTCTGGAAGTATGTCCGGATCGTCGCCAAATTCGATTGCACAGATTCCTCGTTCAGTTGCAGCAACAATCACCCATCCGAGAAAACAATTTGCAAGCCCATAGGTTATAATTATCCCAGTTGCTCCTTTGCGATACTCTTTGGGTTTCATTGCCAGTTGATCTTGCGTTTTATCATAAGCACTGCCACTGGAGCCATATCCAGCTGAATATATTGCATCAGTTATTGACCGGCTTGTTTTGAGACTTTTTTGAAAACGCTGCGATTGATTTCTCGAAGCGTATTGTTTTGGAGTGACACCAACTATTTTTTTAAAAAGTCGATGAAAATGGTAAGGACTCAGGTTCACTCGTGTCGCTATTTCATCCAGTTTTAAAGAAATTTCGCTTTCTTCTATAATCCTGCATGCATGAATGATCTTCTTCTCGATTTCCAGAGTTTTTGAATCAGTTGTGGGATTGCACCTTTTGCAAGCTCTATACCCTGCAGTTTCAGCGTCTTCACAGGTATCAAAATATTTTACATTAGTCCGATTGGGTAACCTGGATGTACAACTTGGACGACAATACACACCTGTAGTTATGACTGCATAATAGAATGTGCCATCACCACTCGAATTGTTATCAACAACGGCTTTCCATCTAGCATCGTCTGAATTGGATTTTGCATCAGCCATCTGTAGACCCTATCCATTAGTGTTTGAAATTTTACTCTGCTGAATTACAAAATCTACCACGAACGAACTGAAACACACGGCCATCTATTGATAACAAGCCAATACTGATCAGTCCCATTCCGATCATATGCTTTAGTTCTAGTTGCTCGCCGAGAATTGCCGTTCCAAGAAATATTGCGCTGACAGGTACGAGTAGCGTAACAAGAAGTACATTTGTCGCCCCTGCAGTTGATAGTATGCGAAAATAAAGGATATACGCAAGTGCCGTAGAGAACAAAGCTAAAGCAACGATTGCAAGCCATACCTCAAGTTCAGGCATTGGCAGCGTGAAGGGACGATCATAAAATATTGCAAGCGGAGTGAGAATCAGACTTGATGCTGTTACTTGTCCTGTTGCCGTAACAACAGGTTTTATCCCCAACTGTCTAAAGCGGCGACCATAAATTCCTGCAAGAGAATATGAAATTGCTGCACCCAAAACAGCGAACTGCCCAAGAATACTATCTCCAAGTCGACCAAGTGCTTCATGCCCAATCATTATTGCAACACCTGCCAGGCCAAAGACGATTCCCAAAACTTTGAGTTTGGACATCTTCTCATCCTTTGTCAGGAAATGTGCAGCAACAACAGTAAATAGAGGTGTGGTAGCGTTTAATATCGAGGCCAATCCACTCGCAATATGTGTTTGCCCCCAGACAATCAAGGTAAACGGAATAACGTTATTCAGAACACCCATACCGATGAATGCAATCCATACTGTAGGGTTAGATGGCATTCTTAAGCCTGTGAAATAGACAACTGCCAAAAGAGCAATTGCAGCCAAGAATACCCTAAGGGTAACGATGGTAAGCGGTGGGAGGGCTTCAACTGCAACTCCGACAAAGAAAAAAGAGCCTCCCCATAAAATCGACAAGATTGTTAGAAGTAGCCATTCATAAGGACTCATTGATTTTACTGTAGATTGCATGTGTCACCCCTCTTAAGGTTCTTATTTAGATTTCGCACATTATATAATCCTTATGGAATGAAACACTCATATTCTTGCTATGTAATTCAAAAAATCACTTAAAAATACATTTCCCGAATACCAATTATTTTAGGTTGTCAGAGCGAACACATACAAATTTCCTGTCTGGCTATGTTGAGATTTCTTTCTCTGATATCACATGGCCTGAGGTTTGGAACCCCACCTATCCTCATACCGCTCCTTGCCATAAGTTCGAGTATAATTCTGTTGCGGATATTCATAGTCCGAAAGATACTCTCATCAACGCCCCCTTTATCCACAATTTGCTATTGAATGGCTTGGGACGTTTAAATATCTTTTTGATGACAGCGGAGTAACAGGGGTTGGTCAACGCTGGTAGGACTGTATTGATGCTGAAATTGTAGAAAGATGAAAGTACTGAATATCGGTTTCTCTTTGTGGTCTGCTTGATATTTTTAATGATACCATAGAATCTGTTATAATAGTGATTGGCAGGGAAATAGGCATAGGGTATATCAGGAAGAAGGTTACATTTACTAATCCCATATAATAAAGAGAACAGTTGACGAAAAAAAACAACACCAGGAGATTTTAATGTTTCGTTGGTTTGTCAATCGACGCCGAAAGAAGCTTACACGGACTCCCTTCCTCTCAATATGGGAAGACATTATCCGCCGTAATGTTGGTCATTATTGCTTTTTAAAAAATGCCGAGCGCAATCAACTACGTGCATTGATCCAGGTGTTTATCGCTGAAAAACACTGGATAGGAGCTGGTGGGCTTGAAATTACCGACGAGATCCGCGTCACGATCTCCGCTCAAGCCTGTCTCCTTCTTCTGGGTCTATCTCATAATTACTATAAAAATGTCAACACCATCATCGTTTACCCCTCCCCCGTTGTTCCGCCTCCACGCAAGCCCGGTTTCTTTGAAAATACAATGGCACCAGTGGATATTGCACAACCCATTATCGGACAGGCAGTCCGGCGGGGGCCGGTAATTATTATATGGGATGCAGCTCTGCGCGGAAGCCGTCATCCTAAATCAGGGCACAATGTTATTTATCACGAATTCGCCCATAAACTCGACATGCTGGATGGCTCGACTAACGGCACGCCCCCACTGAGAGACCGGGCTGAATATCGTGACTGGGCCCAAACATGTTCGCATGAATACTTTCGCCTCAAAAATCGCACTGAAAAGGGTAAGAAATCTTTTCTCGACGCATACGCCGCAACTAACGAAGCAGAATTCTTCGCCGTGGCAACTGAGCAATATTTCGATCAGCCGCGACTAATGATTAAGCATGCACCTGACCTTTATCGAGTTTTGAAAAAATACTACCGCCAGAACCCCTCCGGGCGTGTTTCCCGGAACTACTGCGAGGGGGAAGATAAAACCTCGGGGACAGGGATTCATTCGTGATAGAAATCACCGCGATGGCAGCAAAAGCCCGGCGAGTTCTTCATGAAATATTCAGATCCGGCGAACCTCCCTCTACAGACTATCATCCTAGGATATGTGCAGCACATGAGAAAAATGTTGCTGAACTTACCGAAATTTCCTGTCACAGAGCCAGGAAAAGTAAATAAGCGGCGAGAGTAATTAGATCTCTCTTTGTTTAAAGCTCTCTCCGCTGACCTGCCCCCCCATTTAGGTGTCATGTAGAAAACCCCATTGCACCAATAGGGTTCGTTGGCTACGATAGAGTAAATATGCGGACACCACCGAACACAGTCGCCGCAGCTTTAGGGGGGGCATCAATGCCCCACAGATACTATTTGAAAAATATGGATATGTTATGTCAAAGAACCTCTTTGATAAGATTTGGGATTTACATTCAGTAACGACCTTGCCAACTGGGCAAACGCAGCTGTTTATTGGATTACATCTAGTCCACGAAGTGACCAGTCCTCAAGCCTTTGCAATGTTGGAAGAGCTTAATATGTCCGTTTTATGTCCTGATCGCACCTTTGCAACGGTTGATCATATTGTACCGACCGAAGTTCAGACCCGTCCGTTTAAGGATGCATTAGCGGAAAAAATGATTCAGACCTTGGACAAAAACACACGTAAACATGGTATCAAATTTTTCAGCCTCGAATCTGGTGAACAAGGAATCATACACGTAATTGGACCTGAGATGGGATTGACACAACCGGGCATGACTATTGCCTGTGGTGATTCACATACTTCTACACACGGTGCTTTTGGTGCAATTTCCTTTGGTATTGGTACAACGCAAATCCGTGATGCATTAGCGACCCAAACACTTGCGATAACAAAGCCGAAGGTACGCAAAGTCCAGGTTAATGGCTCAATCAAAGCACCGGTTTCAGCAAAAGATATTGCCCTTTATTTGATCAGTAAATTAGGTGTTAATGGTGGAATTGGGTATGCCTATGAATTTGCTGGCTCTGCAATTGAAGCACTAGATATGGAAGGGCGAATGACGCTCTGCAATATGAGTATCGAAGGCGGGGCGCGTATGGGGTATATTAACCCTGATGATGTCACAGCAAATTATCTCAAAGGGAAACGTTATTCACCAAAGGGTGTTGATTGGGATAAAATGACGGCGTTTTGGGAGGACATTGCTTCGGCAGCAGACGCGAAATACGATGATGTTATTGAATTTAACGGAGAGGACATTGAGCCAATGGTCACTTGGGGAATCAATCCTGGCCAGGCATTGCCAGTCACTGCCAAGTTACCAACACTTGATTCCGTCCCATCGGATGAACGTCAAACCACAGAACAAGCATATCAGCACATGTTACTCGAAGCTGGGCAGGCCGTGGATGGTATTTCTATTGACGTTGCTTTTATTGGTTCTTGTACAAATGGCCGCATCAGTGATTTACGCGAAGCTGCACGTATCGCACAAGGGCATCACATTGCTAACCATGTGAAGGCCATAATTGTTCCAGGATCAATGGCAGTTCAGCGCCAGGCTGAGGCAGAAGGCTTAGACAAGATCTTTACTCAGGCAGGTTTCCAATGGCGTAATGCAGGGTGCTCCATGTGTTTAGCGATGAATCCTGACAAGCTGGAAGGTAATCAAATTTCTGCATCCTCCTCTAATCGTAATTTTATTGGACGACAGGGCTCACCAAGCGGGCGCACGCTTTTGATGAGTCCCGCAATGGTTGCTGCTGCTGCGATTAAGGGCCATGTGACTGACGTGCGTAACTTCGCAACCCAGGCCTGATTTTAGTGACGAAAGGTGGTGTATTATGACTCAGACAGATCGTAACCGAATTCATGTTGCTGGCAGCTGTATTCCTCTGCCAGGCAATAATATCGATACGGACCGTATCATTCCTGCACGTTTTATGAAATGTGTCACTTTTGAAGGTTTGGAAGCGTATGCGTTTTACGATGAGCGTTTTAATGATGATGGCTCTGAAAAAGAATTTCCAATGAATGATCCTCGTTTTAAGGGAGGATCGATTTTTCTTGTGAACAAGAATTTTGGCTGTGGTTCTTCACGTGAGCATGCGCCACAAGCAATGGCACGTTTTGGTATGAAAGCAATTATTGGTGAATCTTTTGCTGAAATCTTTCTCGGTAATTGCGTTTCATTGGGTATTCCAGCAGTTACGGCGGATGCGGAAGCGATTGTTGCACTTAGCCAGGCTGTTGAGGCGAGTCCAGCCTTAGAGGTGCAGATTGACTTGGACGAAAAAGTGGTTCGCTATAGCGATCTTATCGTCGTTATAGATATTCCCGAAGCAGCGCGTCAATCATTGATTGAGGGTACTTGGGATAGTACTGCTCAATTATATGCCAATCTTGAACAAATTAATGCTTGTATTGAAGCCTTACCCTATCTTTAATCACAAAAAGATTGCAACTGGTTGAATCCCAATATGATTTTTCCAGTTTTTCTCTTTCACATCCGCATTTTCTTTCGTTGCATGGCAGTACTCACTTTTTTGTTTCTTGTTAGTACTTCCACCGTTATTTTTAATCTGCGTCCTGCTCTGATCTTTTTATTTAACAGCTTGTTGTCAACAGTGGCCTTGGACAGATACTCGACGGTACCCTTTTTAAAATCTCTTCCCAGAAAACCCTCACAAGAAAAGACGGAAGTACAGCACCATAACAGTACTTTTATTGAACATTTTGTGCAATAAAAGGTAATAAAATTGGGCAATCATTGTTGACAGCTCTAACTTTCAATATTCTGCCCAAAATGGTCTGTTAGATATCATCTTTGCAGCAGATGACGATGCAAAAGTATTTTCGCACTCTCGCCGTAATCTTGGCTGGTCAGAAAGCCATATGAAGCTTCTCACCAACACAGATACAGCATAAAGAAATTGAAACGTAAAACAAAATAGGACAAACTTACAAGTCCTAACAGTGTTTTTTTGAATTTGCTTTGTGAGATTGCAGGTGAAAATCAACAGCTTGCTTAACTTTCACGAGATACCTCCGGTAAATGGAAAGATATGGAAACCGCCGACAGTTTACGATACCACACTGTGGGGTGATAACCAGCAAGAAAGAGACATAGGGCACATCCTCAGGAATAGTGTACATTTTCAGAATTGCTAAAATGGTTAACATTGCCAATACTAACCTCTTTCATCTGTCAAATTGACTGGAAGACGTATGGTAAAGGTGGTTCTAACGTTTTCAGCCGATTCAACTTCTATGAAACCGCCATGTTTATTTATGATTACGTCATGACAAATAGCTCAGCTACCTCAAAGAATTGTTTTGTTCTAGACGAGAAGAATGTTATTATTGCATCAGGTTTGGACTACCCTCCAAGGTGCTTTGCACCGATGGACAAGAGGTAGTTGAGACCCCATTTGACACAGCGTATCAATACGCTCGTGCTTTTCGATGTTGTCATCATCAACTGGTTGAGTTTCCTAGTAGATGGAGGTTTTTTATGACTACCCCTAAAGAAATGCACTAGTTTCAAATTACCAATTGTGATTTTGTTCATGATCCAGCGAAGCAACACCGAAAAATCAAGGAGGCTAGTGGGACAAAGTTCGAAGCTCTGCCAATAGCATTGAAAATGTCCATTTTCCAGAGGTTCATAGAACAAAACAGCGTAACTGCTTAGTTTCACTAATTATTTCGAATGGAGACTTACCTTGAAAAATATATTGCTAATAATAACAATATCACTCCTTCTTTTCCTACTCCCATCTTTTTCATTCAGTGAATGTATTGAAGGGGATTGTCAAAATGGACAAGGAACATATACCTTTTCTGATGGTAAGAAATATGTAGGTGAATTCAAGGATGAGAGGCCAAATGGACAAGGAACTTTTACTTTCCCTGATGGTAGAAAACATGTAGGTGAGTTCAAGGATGGGAGACCAAATGGACAAGGAATATATTCTTCCCCTAACGGTGAGGAATATATTGGTGAATACAAAAATGGAAATAGAAACGGACAAGGAACATATACCTACTCAAATGGTAGTGTATATGTCGGTGAGTTTGAGAACAGAAAAAAACATGGCCAAGGAACTTTTACTTTCCCTAATGGTAGAAAATACGTAGGTGAGTTCAAGGATGGGAAGCCAAATGGACAAGGAACTCTAACTTACCCTGATGGTACTAAATATGAAGGTGAATGGAAGGATGGGAAAAAATACGGACAAGGCACATTTACCACAAACACAATTTATACAGCAAACCTAGCAACGCTGCAAAACGAAGTGGAAGAGCTGTCGCTGGAATACATTGATACAAACTTGGACGCTTCCAGTTTTATGTTGGACGAAAATTATGGCAAAGCCATCGATTTGTTTACGACGGCTATGCAGCAGAATCAGAAACTGACCAAGGCATATCAGAATATGCTAGGTTTTCTTAAGCAAGACTTGTCTGCCTTGACAACTGAAGAGAAATCCGGTTTCCTCAACATATTGAAGGAATACAGACAGGGCTACGTAAGTACGTTTTCAAGCCGCGGCAATTGCTACTCGTTGTCAGGTCAGGATGAGTTAGCGTTAGAGGATTACGCGACGGCGATTAAGCTCGCACCAAAAAGTGGTGAAGCTTATTATCATCGCAGCATGCACTTCGTAAAAAAAGGAGAGCTGGAAAAAGCAAAAGCTGACTCAATCACAATACTGGAGGTCGCCCCTGGTAGCCAGTTCGCGATGATGGCACAAATGATGCTTGATATGTACCAGTGATACTACCTTTGGGCAATCATTTGCCTGAATCACACATTGATATAATACAGCTTCCCCACCTCCGTTCTGGAGAGAGCGAGATATCCTTAACAGTTGAAATTGAAGGTGGGAAGGTGTTGAGCTGGTGTACATCTATTTCCGACTCGGAGGAAGCACTACCCTGATCATTCACAGGTATCCTTACCTTTCTCCAATATTATTAGGATAGATGGTCTATACCACGGGGTAATCGGGTAACCTCGACGTGAAGATTAGCAATGGTAAGATATTACTAATCTCAGCATTACTGCGTGAAGATGTTACTGTTAAGGGCGAGAAGTAATTCCTGCCATTGTCCCACACATTTGGCCTGAAAACGTACCTGATATCACGGGATTTTATGTAAGAGGTTAACCTTACCAATAATTTCAGCGGAACATAAACTACCTCTCCAGATCTCCTACATTTCGGACTCTACATAAGGGTGTTGAAAAGTAGCTGATCGAAGCTATTTTTCAATTCTCCTCTGATTGTAATTCTTTCTTTTTTTCATTTTCCCGCCACTGTCGATCGCTTCCCAAACTCATCTTAGTTGTTTTTTAGCTTTAAAGCCCTTTTGCAGGGCAGCTATGTCTTTTAATGATAAGCTGGTATGACAATAACAGTAAAATGCGTGAACATGTCTATTCGTCTGTAGTGCTGTAATATTAAATGCTTTTACCTTTAAGCAGCTTTCTCCTTCAGCAGAGACAATTGATTCGGTTTTGTCCTTTTTTTCTTTTTTCTTGTCCCTGCCATTTCGATCAGCAAAACAGCAATACTGCTCAGAGTACATCTGGCCATTGTGGCAGCCTGGCTTCGCACCCGAATTGTTTCCAAGCCGGTTTGATTTTTGAGGAGATTAAAAGGTCGTTCACAATTCTTTCGAATATCGTGAGCCAGTCTTATCTGCTCAGTTTCATACGGTATATGCTGAAATAATCCGCTGTCACAGGGGATAATGCGATATTGTGGACACATACAAGAATGCGAACATTCTTCTGGCCTTGCCCCACATTTATATTCGTGGGTTTGGTTTTCAAACCCCACACGAAGCATGGAGATTTTACAGGAAGCATTGCAGAATACTTCTCCGTTCATACCATCAACATTTTCTGATAGCGATACCTTTGACGAAGGTGGGGTTGTAACAATTGCACCAGTCTGATTAAACAAAGAACCATCTTTGTCATGATATGCTTCATCTGCTGTGACTAATTTTATTTCTATACCCAGCGCTTGAGCAAGATTGACAAGCAAAGGCAAAAAGTGGCTGTCGTGATGATTGGCCGGAGCCAGCATTGAAACAAGAGGGAAGCTGAGCCCTGTTTGGGCATCAATTGCAGTGAGCGTATGCAACCGGTACCCAACAACATACATTGATTTGTCTCGCTTGTTACGCCGTGCTCCGCAGTCGCAGTCAATATCGTTGTAAATTCGTATCTTTTTTCCATGTATCTTGAGACTGGCAAGAGGCATTTTACAATCATTGGCCAATTCCGTAGAATCTATGCCGTGGAGGTGACAATCTCCAAGCAAGGCAGACTGTTTGAAATGATGGAGAAAGTATACCAATAAATTGATTTGTTGGACAAAAGACAGACCTGAACGGAATTTGCAAAGCTGTGTGTGGTCAATCATTGTCTTTTTGTGGAGCGGCAAGCCAATAAAGACTCTGTTCTGCTTCCGGTTCAGGCCTAAATATTCGTCGGTACAAAACTTACGATAACTGATTTCAGGGTATCTGATTGCTTTGAGTAACTCAGCCCTAAGCAAATTGCTGGAAAAAATTTCACGCATTGATGGACTGTAGCCATCATAGGCAAGAAGGCGGTTGATGATCCTGTCATCTATCAGAGCGTCAATATAGCGAAGTTCTTCGTCCTTGATAAACAGAGGAGAACGTTTGTAACTGCTGAGCTTTATAATACTATTTTGGTCAATCGTTTCTATGGTGCGAGCCATCTCATCGAGTTTTATAATACCTTTAGCAGGAACCTGCTGTTCTATGCCAAGTAAGTCTTCGATAGGGACCTCAACTTCCTGCTTGAAATCATATCCTGAAACAACTTCTGCCAGCACTTTCTTGGCAAGCTCTCGCTTTCTGTTTTTAGGTAGACGTTTCCAGTTAGGAAATTGATTTTTTAGTTGTTTTCGCACGATCAGCTTGATATTCTTGTGGTGCATGGAAGCCTCTGTTTTGGTTATGGGAGTCTTTTTGTCGGGACACCCACCATTATAGTGGCTTTCATGCTTTACTCAATTGTTTTTATTGGGTTTTACACTATTCTTTGCAACACCCTTTATAGGTGTTCGTTGTTTTATCATGAAGCCGGTTTCAAGAGAGGATCTCACAAAATCATTGGAGCAACTGGTTCTGCAGGGCATTAAGATTGCCATATCCAAGATAGCATTGCATCCAATTGCACTCAGTTTGTCATTACTACTGTTGCTATTAAGGGCGAGAAATAATCCCCGCCCTTTGCGATAACTTTATCCGTACAGTGTTTCTATCCACCTTATCGCTTCGGTATCATTGACCTTGCCGAGATATCGTTGCGTAGTCGACAAGTCTGCATGCCTTAGAATAACTTTGCTGACAATTTCAATAGGAGTTCCAGACCTTGACGCATAGGTGGCTGCATGTCGCCTCAAGTCATGAGGCC
>CAZUPS010000049.1:0-28486 GCA_964621915.1 uncultured Desulfocapsa sp.
TAATAAATTAATAAGTTACACTATCTGTCTTGGTGGACGTTGGGACAGCAGTGATATTTATATAATACATTGAAGTAGTCAGGGTAACAGATTATCCAATTTAATTCAGTAAGTATTGTGGTTATAAGCATCATTGCCCCACTCAGCTTATATCCGATATCACTTTTTTTTTATTCTCGCAGGGCCATCCTTTCGTTGAGTTTCCACGTTTTATCTTGTATGTATCCTTAACTAATAATTTGTATCCCATTTCACTTCATACCAACAAAGGAGCTTCCCATGGCCTTACATGTAGTCGATCACCCACTCATTCGTCATAAAGTCGGTCTTTTACGAGAAAAAGATATCTCTACCAAAGATTTTAGAGCATTAGCTTCTGAAATTGCAAGACTTCTTGGATATGAAGCCACAAAAGATTTCCCAACGGAAACTAAAACTATTGATACCTGGGCCGGACCCACTGAAGTTGAAGCTATTAAAGGAAAAAAAATCACCTTTGTCCCTATCTTACGAGCCGGTCTTGGAATGATGGATGGCGTATTTGATCTGATCCCTTCCGCTAAAGTATCCATCGTAGGATTTTATCGTGACGAAGAAACCCTTCTACCAGTTCAATACTATGTCAAGCTTGCTAAAAACATTGAACAACGTACTGCCTTAATTCTTGACCCTATGCTTGCAACCGGTGGCACGCTGAATGCAACCATTACTCTGTTGAAAGATGCCGGCTGCACCTCAATCAAAGGTCTTTTTCTGGTTTCTGCCCCAGAAGGTATTGAAAAAGTCCAAGCTCTTCATCCCGATGTTGATATTTTCACCGCATCACTTGACGAAAAACTTAATGATAATGGCTACATTCTCCCTGGTCTTGGCGATGCTGGCGACAAACTTTTTGGAACAAAATAATAGGAAAAATTACCCTTATGGACACGCAACCTATCGATAGTGATTATAATTTTAGGCCGCAGGATATTATTCTTGGGGCACAAATGCTTTTTGTTGCACTTGGTGCACTTGTTCTTGTCCCGTTGCTTACCGGACTTAATCCAAATGTTGCACTCTTTACCGCTGGTGCAGGAACCCTGGTTTTTCAAATTGTTACAAAGGGAAAAGTCCCAATTTTCCTTGCTTCTTCCTTTGCATTTATAGCTCCGATTATTTATGGCGTTCAGACATGGGGAATTGCCGGGACCATGTGTGGCCTCCTGGCAGCTGGTCTCTTCTATATACTACTTTCAGTTCTTATCTACTTCCAAGGAGGGGAAATACTTCATAAAATCCTTCCTGCCATTGTAACAGGGCCTGTAATTATGGTCATTGGCCTTATTCTTGCTCCAGTTGCTGTCTATATGGCTACCGGCATGACAGGTGATGGCTCCTTTGAGCTTGTTCCCCGTAATACTGCTCTTATTGTCTCTGCAACATCTCTTGGTGTGACCCTACTGGTATCTCTACTTGGTAAGGGGATGTTTAAACTTATCCCGATTCTTTGTGGTATTATTGCCGGTTACCTTGTATCAATTCCATTTGGCCTCGTTGATTTCACCCCGGTACGTGAAGCATCCTGGTTTGCCATGCCTGCTTTCACCTATCCCGAGTGGAACCTTGAAGCAATTTTCTTTATTGTACCAGTAGCGATTGCTCCTGCAATTGAACATTTTGGAGATATTCTTGCCATCGGCTCTGTTACCAACAAAGATTATATAAAAGATCCAGGCATTCATCGTACAATGCTTGGTGATGGCCTGGCCACGAGTCTTGCTGCCATGTTTGGTGGCCCTCCAAACACCACTTATTCTGAAGTTACCGGAGCAGTAACTCTGACTAAATCATTCAACCCAGCAATTATGACATGGGCGGCAATTGTTGCCATCATACTAGCCTTTGTTGGTAAAGTAGGGGCCATGCTTCAAACAATTCCTTCTCCTGTAATGGGTGGTATTATGCTGCTCCTATTTGGTACAATTACCGTTGTTGGTCTTAATACACTTGTTCGTGCTCAAGATGATCTTACCGAACCCCGTAACTTAGCCATTATTTCACTGATTATGGTTCTTGGAATTGGTGGGATGAGCTTTTCAGCTGGTGCTTTTACTGTCAAAGGAATTGGACTGGCAGGAATTGCCGGAGTTATTCTCAATCTAGTATTACCTGGAAAAAAGAAGACAAAGGAATAATGTAGTTTATGAGTAAGTCCGAAGACACTCAACCGGGTATCCTTTATATAGCAGCTACCCCAATAGGTAATCTTGAAGACATCACCCTGCGCTGTTTACGAGTGCTGGGTGAAGTTGATCTTATTGCTGCAGAGGATACCCGTCATACCCGAAAGCTCCTTACCCATTTTGAGATCTCTACTCCGCTCATCAGCTATTACCGCGAAAAAGAGGCAGAACGATCCTCCCAATTGATTCAACGACTCCTTGCCGGTGAATCAATTGCTCTGGTTTCCGATGCCGGTACCCCTGCTATTTCCGATCCCGGTGCTGTACTTGTTGCTCGTGCCCATGATGCTGGAATTGTTGTTGTCCCTCTTTCAGGAGCATCTGCCTTGACCACTGCTCTTTCTGCCTCCGGTATTACAAATCCCCATTTTCTTTTCCTTGGATTTGCCCCTTCAAAAAAGGCACAACGCCGTTCCCTGCTCACATCTTTGAAAGACGTGGAATGGCCTGTGGTTTTCTATGAATCCCCACGACGCATTCAGGGACTCCTTACTGATATCAACAAAATCATGGGAAACCGAAACGCCTTCTGGGGAAGAGAACTGACAAAAGTATATGAAGACCTGCAAAAAGGAACTATCAGCTCACTGCTTGAACGAGCCTCCTCTCAAACAAACCGAGGTGAATTTGTTCTTGTAGTTGAACCGGGCACCACGGCAAAAGCAGAAGGAGAAAATCTTGAGGAATTATTAATCTGGTACCGTGACAACACTGATCTGTCACTGAAAGATGTCAGCCGAAAACTCGCAACCGACCTTGGCCTTTCACGTTCCAAGGTTTACCAGAAAGCACTTACTCTCTATAAAAACGAATAACGTAATCCTGTTCCAATCAACCAAGCACATTATTAATCATATTATCTAACTCCGATAGCCCAAAGGGCTTTGTAAGAGTTGCCTTAAAACCATATTTCTGAAAATCCCCTATTATTGGATCGTTTGAATAACCACTCACAACAACGATTTTGGCATCTTTGTTTATTTTTAGAATATGCCCAGCCGTCTCCTCTCCACCCATCCCTGCAGGGACAGTGAGATCAACAATAACTATATCGAAAGGACTTCCATCCATTAATGCCCTACTGTATTTCTGTAATGCCTCTTCACCGTTTACTGCCATCTCTGCCTCATGGCCCAATGTTTTCAATTGAATGCCCACCACATCCCGCACTATCTTATCATCATCCATCAACAGGATCTTAGAAGCATGAATCTCACTACTCTCTCCAAAAGAGAGTTCGGGGATACCTTGACACGTATCTTTAGTTGCAGGGAGAAATATCGTAAAAGCTGTCCCCTGGCCTACGGTAGATTCAACGGTCATTACTCCCTGATGTTTTGTAACAATTGAATGGGATATCGCAAGGCCCAAGCCACTGCCCTTGTGCTTTGTTGTGAAATAGGGATCAAATATTTTATCAAGAAACTCCTCAGTGATTCCGGAGCCTGTATCGGTAATAACAATCTTTACAAACCCTCCAGTATGTAAACTTTCCTGTGTAGTATCTAGCAACTCTTCAACATTTCTACAGTGGATAGTTATAGTTCCGCCATCTTCCATTGCATACTTTGCATTGATTACAATGTTTTGAATAACCTGACTAATCTGCCCGCTGTCAGCATCGGCCATCCATAATTTTTCAGGAAAGTCATATTCACTAACAACCGTACTGCCATGAAGAACAAACTCAGCGGTCTCCCGTATCAGTATAGCGAGATCAGTAGCATCCCGAACAAGTTCCTCACCTCTTGCAAACGTTAAAAGCTGTCTCGTCAGTTTTACAGCTCTTCTGGTTGCTTTGCTGGCTTCGCCCAGCAAATCACACGTTCCAGGTTCCCTATCCTTAAGGCTGTAGCTTGCTAGTTCAATATTTCCAAGGACAGCAGTAAGGATATTGTTAAAATCATGTGCGATCCCGCCGGCCAATACGCCAACTGACTCAAGTTTTTCTATCTTGAGAAGTTCCTCTTCTGTCTTCTTTTTAAGCGTTACATCACGACTTATCCCAATAAGCCCAAGTGTTTCATTCTTCTGCCCTACAAAAGGAATTTTCACAGTATCCAGCAGTACTTTTCTGCCATCAGGATAGGTTACCCATTCATCGTTACGACGTAATTTACCACCAGCCAGCATCAGGCCGTCCTGTTCTCTGAATTTTTTTGCAACATCCTGTGGAAAGATATCAAAATCAGTCTTGTTGATAATTTCCTTTTCCGTTTTGCCGGTAAATTCTTCAAAAGCTTTATTACAACCAAAATATATTCCCTCGTCATTTTTATAAAAAATATGATCCGGAATAGAATTAACTACGGACAGCAATAGAGCACGTTTCTTCACCAATGCCTCTTCAGCTTCTTTTCTTCGTGTAATATCCAGATGAATCCCCACGGCCCTTAATGGATTACCAGATTCATCATATGTATATACCTTACCTGCATCCAGCACCCAGATCCACTGGCCAGATTTACTCCTCAGACGATGTACACTTTGGTAGACAGGGGTTTTTCCATCGAGATGATCGATCAATTTTCCGAGTATAACGTCCTTTTCATCGGGATGAAGCAGATTCTTCCAATTGCTAATTTCATTGGTTATTTCATCAAGCGAATATCCAAGCATTTCCGCCCAACGAGAATTATAATTGATATGACCAGAGGCGATATCCCAGTCCCAAGTACCAAGGGCAGCACCTTCAATGGTTAGTTCCAACCGATTTTTACTATCCTGTAACTGCTCTGTTGTGGTATTCAATATTGCAATCGTCTTTTCTACAGATTCCCCTATTCGGTTAAATTCAACAAAGGTACCAGGCTGATACACGGCATCCTTTGGAGTCGTTGCAGCCACCTTTGTATAACGAAGTAAACTTCCAAGGGCTCTTTCAAGCTTTTTTCTTGCGAAAAATTCGAAGATTATAAAAAGAAAGACAGTACCGAGTAATGCTACAATTCCAAGGCGAAGAAATGTCTCACGCAGTCTCGAGTGGAGAGGATCAGAATAGACCTGGATAATAGTAAGATTGACTCCGTTCCCAAAAGGATATTCAAAATGATTTATAACTACAGGCTGAGCCACGGCAGTTTCCATATCGAGTATGGATCGGTTCATTTTGTATTCCCGCTGTTTCAAGGCTTCTTCAATATCCTGCGTGAGCGGATAATTTGCCGCAATAATTTCATTTTCAATTTCAAGGGCCACAAACAGGGAATTTACACTTCTATGCTGGACGGATCGGGCAAGACTCTGGTTGTCATTCAACACCACACCACCAACCAATACGCCGAGAACTAGCCCGGTTTCACTATGTACGACGCGTCTTGCCAATACCATTAACCAAAGAGACTTATCAGGTTCACCGGTTTTAATCAGATACCATTCATCCAGCAGTGATTCCGGTTCTATGTCTTTAAAAATCAGTCTGGATTGATTGAAATCAAAAAATGGCGAATCATTGCTCACCACTGCACTCTCTTTGGCAAAAGGAACAAATCGTAACAAGTCAAACTCATAACTGTTCTTCAGTTCCAGAATGGAGCGTATTCCTCCAGAGTCTATGTCGGGATTCTCATGAAAACTTTTGTTCAGCTCATACAATGTATCATCAAGGATAGTCATCAAATACTGCTGTATACTCTCCAACTCCCTCGCACTATTTCTATTATTAAGTGTTATATTTAATTCCTGTTGAATATGAATATTTTTTTTGCTTTCAATGTAGATCCAAAGGAGTAAAACGGACAATAAAATAAGCAATGGCGGAAAGAGCATCCTGGCTAAAAAGGCAGGAACAGATGTGGTTGATGATTTAGGATTCATATTTTATGCTACAACTTGCTCGGAATTCCTGAATAGCGAAATGCTTTTTGCTTAAAATTACTTAACTCTTCAACGGTAGTCTCTTGAGTGACAAGAACAAACTCTCCACTGAAAATTGTTGGAATCTCTGTTTCCTTTCCAATCAGATCCATATGAATAGCCTCAGCCATGGCCACTCCGTTATCATCGTTGATTCTCATAACCGTAACATCAAGGTCACCAGCTTCAATAGCAGCAAGCTCGGCATCCCCCCCACCCCATCCATTCACCAAAATTTTTCCGGTCATCCCTTTTTCAGCAAGACCATCCACAGCGCCCAATGCCACATCCGTGGCACAGGCATAAATAAATTTCAGATCAGCAATTTGAGATAGCCTGCTGGAAGTTGCAGCCTTTGCCTTTGATCTGCTCCCATTGGTATAAAAAGATGCCGCCAGCCTCGAACCATTTCTTTGTTGCAGCATATCAAGAAAAGTATCTCCACGCATGGTGCTAACGTATCCCTGTGAATAATACAAAAGACCATAACTCCCTTTAGATTCAAATTTGTCCAGAAAATATTCGGCTAACATTTCAGCACCAATGGTGTGATCAAACCCAACATAAAAAGGCTGATTCCCTTCCCATTCGGGAAGTGGTGTCGTTATATTCTGCAAAAACAGACGCGGCTTTTTCTTTGCAAGTATTCTTTCTACCAATCGTTTATGCCTGTTCACATCAAGAGTAAATACAAGGTAATCAGGATTTTCGATCAAAGCTTCTTTGAGTAATTTTGCCTGAATTCTGGTCTCCACCCCACCACCTTTTGTAAAATATTGACTGACATCATAGTCAATATTTAACTCCTTCATACGACACTCAAAGGACTGAAGGCTCCTTCGCCAATAGTCCGATACCTGTTCTCCAGGATAAACAATTGCAATTTTGACTTTTTTTTGTTGTTGCCCTGATGTGATGGGTTTACCTGGGCCACTCACAATTTTAGAAAATTTGACCGAAACACTTCGCTCTTCTGGATGAAGACGAAGATATTCAGAAACAGAAATATACCTACTACTGATAACAGATTTTTTGTTTCCATTATATTCTTCACATGTTGCCTGCTGTACTACACAAAAAGCAAATACCCAAACCAGAATAGATACAAATTTTCTAATCAGGATTTTATTCATTCAATCAACTCCCTAAAGTCTTAGCTGCTAATTTTTCATTCAAACCATATCGTTACCAGAAAGTTTATCACAATTAATCCCCTACCAAGAAGAACTATCTTTATAAACCACATTAGAATTGTTCATGCTAACCGAGATACCAGATCTCATCGCTAAAATTCTGCTTTTCTAGTAGTATTGTAATTAACCAACTTATTAATTATTCACTACTATCACACTCTCCCATGACGACAAGAAGCTGCGTTACCCCTCGAAAAAATTTTATTTATGGTATTCACAAACCGACCTATACCACCGCCAATCTGCGAAGTAAAACTAGAATAAGTGCTCTTGGCCACCTTGATTCCGGTACAGTCTTCTCGAATCAGGCTAATTTTCCGAATGGGGATATAGAGGTTCACGATGCTGACTGGATTTTTGAAATCCCGAACCCATTTTCTTTCCGGGGATCAACCTTTATTGATAAAGAATGGGCTGATTCCAGTGCAGCGAATCCTCAGCGAATTTGTCTTCCACCACCAGAAGCCTTTTCGCTCAGCGACCTTCTTCGTAAAGAACAAGTGCCTGATATCCTATTTGATAAACTTCCACCTCCCCTGCATCTCACCCTGGCCACAACATCAAACGATCCTGAAGATCTGATCAGGCTAGCCGAGTTATGTTGTCAGATTGAAAAGAATAAAGATGGGACCCCGACGGGCATTGGCTACATGCAGGATTCTCATGGACGAACCAGGGCAGTTATACATAATCATCCACTCTTTGAAGCTGTGGCAAATAACCCGGCATTACCGGACAGCTATAAAATTGTAATGGTTCTGCGCCCAGGTGCTCAGGGAGGGAGTGAAATTGTAGGAGAATTTCAAGATAATAAAAATAGTCATGTTTTTGAATACCTGCGACGTAACTCCTATATAGCAGGTGGCCATTATGCAGCAAATATGGCCGATGATTCCATCCGTTATGCAATGGCCCAACTGTCAGATAAGGATATGACAGGGTTGCGCCACCTGTATTATCAACGAACTTTTATTCGCCTTGCCGATCATCTGGAAATTCGCCTTCCTGGGAAACAAAAAATTTATTCTGCTGAATTACTTGAAAAGCTCAGGATAGAAATCCAGCAAAAACTCTCAAACAATATATCTCCTGAAATATCAGCCACACTCTGGGGCTGGAACTTCGGTTTCGACTATGCCCCTACACAATACCGACTTCACGCATCCCATCAACAGATCCATCAGCAATACGCCATGCTGCCACAGAATGTTGATACCTTTTCCGGAGATCCCCATATTCCTCTTGGCAATATGGACTCTTTCGGATGTGGAGATATGGTGGCTGAGGTGATGCAAAGCTACAATAAATTCAAGAAAAGCTGTTTCTTTTCTGACTATCTGGCCTGTATTCGAAACAATATCCGAATGGATGGAAGAAATGATCTAGAATCAAGTCTAATACTCTGGGAAGATCCCCATGCTGTTCTTTTTGTTCCAAAAGCCCAGACGTCGCAATGGGAACTACAGCTTATGGCACTGGAAAATAACACGGGTGAGGTCATAGGTAATGTTCTGGAAGCTGATACTGCTTCCAGAACATCACTTGACAGGGGCATATTCCTGGCTCAAAAAGCTCTGGCAGGGCTTGGAGCAAGGATGGTTACGTCCATTGAATATCCAAAACGAATCGGCAGCACCGGAGCAATTGGCCAGCATCTGCTCTACAGCTTTCTGCCAAAACTGCCAGAATCCCCCGGAGCATTTAGCGAAGCCCAGCTACGCTATATCAATGGCCACTATCCGGAAGATTTTGCAGCTGTCTGCAGACAACAACTACAAAAAATTGGTGTATAACTATTGTTTAATGCTCAGTTTCACTCTGCTGCCTTTCGAGAACCTTCTGCAGCCCAAGCTGCTCCTGAACATTTATAACCAATGGGCCACCAATATTTCCACTCAATGAGGTGTCCCTTGTCCCCTCTTCCTTTTTCAACATCAAAAACACACCGATATCCAGAGGATTATTTGCTTTGATAGCCTGTACCTCAGAATCATCAAGAAAAATATCGTAATTCAAATCGTAGGAGGTCGGATCCACCAATGTAAAGGTAACAACAGGAGCTTCACAGGATTCCAGCCAATATGCGGAAATTTCTCCATCATCCTTGTGAAAAATCTTAAAAGTAGTATATTCTTCAAATCCAGGAATACCCTTGGGAAATGTGAAGACTTTTTCTGATTGAATTGGCGGCTGGTGCGTCACTGTGCTTTGCATACTCATAATCACTCCCTGATAGTAAAAAAACAGTTAATAGGACAATAATACGGCTACCGAACACTATTCATATCGGCAGCAACATATATTATTATTAGATTTTTCTTTACTGGAGTTAGCGTAATGGATTCAAACGGATTTTTTGGAAACTGGGGTGGAGCCTACATTCCGGAAGTACTGCATCAAACATTTCAAGAGCTGAAACAGGAATATGCCAAGTGCCGTAAAGACCCTGAATTCTGGCAGGAATATTTAACACTTATGTCCACCTATTCATGCCGTCCCACTCCCCTCACATACGCTGAAAATCTCAGCCGTCACTTTGGTGGAGCTCAAATCTATATTAAACGTGAAGATCTCAACCATACCGGTGCCCATAAGGCCAATAATGTTATGGGACAGGGCTTGCTCGTTAAACGTATGGGAAAAAAGAGGGTTATTGCCGAAACCGGAGCCGGACAACACGGAATGGCCACAGCCACCATGGCCGCAAAATTTGGGCTCGACTGCACCATTTATATGGGTGAAGAAGACGTAATGCGGCAACGTCCAAATGTATTCTGGATGGAAAAAATGGGAGCAACAGTTATTTCCGTAAAAGATGGATCACGCACCCTGAAAGATGCCATTAATGAAGCTTTTCGTGACTGGGTAACGAATGTTGACGATACGCATTATGTCTTTGGTACTGCCTGCGGCCCTTCTCCTTTTCCAGAAATGGTTTCCTGGTTCCAATCCATTATTGGCATTGAAGCGGCTAAACAGATCATGCAATACCACCACAAAATGCCTAAAAAAGTCTATGCCTGCGTTGGAGGCGGCTCCAATGCCATGGGTATTTTCAAACGCTTTCTGGATGAAGACGGCGTGGAGCTTGTTGGAGTTGAAGGTGGCGGCCATGGTGCAGACAGTGGAGCTCATGCCATTCGTCTCTCAAGCCCCGATGCCACCCCAGGTGTGGCGCAGGGGTATAAAACAATGTTCCTTCAGGATGATGATGGCCAGATGAAACACACCCATTCTGTTGCTGCAGGTCTCGATTATGTGGGAGTATCCCCAATACTCAGTGACCTTTGGGAAAACAACAGAGTCCGCTTTGAATCGGCAACCGACAATGAAGTAATGCAGGCCCTTGATCTTACCATGAAACTGGAAGGAATTATTCCGGCACTCGAATCATCCCATGCATTTGCAGGGGCTTTCAGGGAGGCAGGAGAACTCTCAACGGAAGACGCTATTATCATCAATCAGTCAGGGCGGGGTGACAAGGATATTTTCACCATTGCCCATGCATTTCAAGATCCCTCATGGAAACAATTCATTATTGACAAGGGAAAAGAATACACTAATGAATAAGCTGTAAAAAACAGAATGAAGGCAAAATGCTACCGGAAGACTCAGCCTATTTCCAATAAGGATTCAAAATATGCAGTTAGAACAACAGTTACGTGACAGATTACAAAAAGAAGATATTCTTCTTATGACCCATATAGTTCTCGGTTATCCATCCCTCGATGTGAACCGTGAAGTGATCCAGCAGATGGTTGACAATGGTGTTGATTGCATTGAGATGCAGATTCCTTTTTCAGAACCCATGGCCGATGGACCAGTTATTCTCAAAGCCAATCAGGAAGCCCTTGCCAAAGGAACCAAGGTTGAAGATTGTTTTCAATTTGGTGCAGAAATGGCAAAGACCCATAATATCCCTTTTCTCTTTATGACGTATTATAACATCATCTTCAAGTATGGTGAAGAAGCATTTTTGAAAAGGGCAGCAGAAAGTGGCATATACGGATTTATTGTTCCTGACCTGCCTCCTGAAATGGCAAAATCGTTTCTGGCGCTCGCCGAAAAATATAACCTCGCACTTATTCTTATTTATACCCCAACCTCAACCGATGCCCGTATGGCTGAACTGGATAGGTATGCCAAAGGGTTTATTTATTGCGCAGCAAGACGAGGCGTTACAGGAAAGAAATCAGAGCTTGATCATGACTTTGACGACTATCTCAGCAGATGCAAAAAAGCCACGAAACTTCCTTTGGCCGTTGGGTTTGGAATTCAGAGCAAAGAAGATATTGACGCATTACGAGGAAAAGCTGATATGGCAGTAATCGGATCCCGTACAATCAAATTGGTTGAAACAGAAGGTGCTCAAGCTGTAGGACCGTTTATAGCAGGACTTCGCTAAAAGAAGTACTGCACCTACCTGTGTTTACGCCAGTTAGGATGGGTAATGCCAAACTTTTTGACCTTATAATTTAACGCCCTTGGACTAACCCCAAGCTTTGCGGCAGCATTTTTCTGCACCCAAAGACACTCTTCGAGGGCGTTTAGTATGAGTTCTTTCTCCTGATCAACAAGTGAACCATTGTTACCAAGGGTTATACTCCCGCCCTCTCTATTACCACCTTTTTCCACGGGTAAAGACAGGTTATAGGTATCAATCAACTCATCATCTTCCAGGATCACCGCTCGTTCAATGGTATTTGCAAGCTGCCTGATATTTCCAGGCCAGCTGTATTTACGAATCTGCTCGAGAGCCTTCTCCGTAAATCCACTGACATCGCTCCCTAAAGATACCGCATATTTTGTAAGAAAAAACTGGGCGAGCGGCAAAAGACACTGATGCCGTTCCTGAAGATCCGGCAAACGTATTGGCAAAACATTAATCCGGTATTAGAGGTCTTCCCTGAACTTTCCATTTCGTATCTGTTCGGGAAGATCTTTGTTTGTTGCCGCAATAACCCGCACATCAGCATATATTGTTTTATTACCCCCAACCCGTTCAAAACATTTTTCTTCCAACACCCGAAGCAGTTTAGTCTGTAATCCAAGACTGATTTCACCAATTTCATCAAGAAACAGGGTTCCTCCGCTGGCTTGCTCAAAACGGCCGACACGAAGTTTGTCAGCACTGGTAAATGCTCCCTTCTCATGTCCAAAGAGCTCTGACTCAAGGAGATTTTCGGGAATATTAGCACAATTAATTTTGATAAAAGGTTTTTGTTTCCGTGGACTATTATAGTGAACGGTTCCGGAAAGAAAGCTTTTTCCGGTTCCTGTAGCTCCAGTAATAAGGATGGTGGAATCGGTTTTAGCAAATTTTTCAAGGCTCTTCAGTACCAGTTTCATAGTAGGACTATAGGCAATAACATCACTGAAATGATATACAATATCTTGTTTATGGCGCAGGTATGCTATCTCATTTCGTAATGCCTTATTCTCAAAAGTCTTTTTGGAGGCCACCTCAAAACGGGTAACAGAGACAGGATGAACTAGGTAGTCACAGGCTCCGCTTTGAAGCGCCCGAACAACTACATCTGGCTTTTCCTCCTTGCCAATAAGGATAATCGGCGTATGCGGAAGGCGCTGATGCACATCTTCAAGAAGAGGCTGGCCAACTTTGCAATCTTCAATAAAAAGAAAAATCAGATCATATTCATTCCCTTTTATTTCACCAAAGAGTCTATCCTGATCATGGCAAAATGTAATTTTGGCGCAGTCATCAAACGCTGTAGTTATAGTCTGACGACTTTCTTCTGGAATTGCATACGCTAAAATTGTATACATAATACTCCTACGGGTTAAACCGTTTTATAATTTCACATTTGTAACTCATCTAAAAAAATCATATGTGAAAAAAATTCTCATTGCAAATAAAAAATCACTCTTTTTTCTACATGATATTCGCATTTACTCATTTACAAATATGGATCAGCAAATAACAGACATTACATTTATGAAGCATGCCCTTCATCTTGCGGAATCGGCCTTTTCCAAAGGAGAAGTACCGGTGGGAGCAATCCTTACTCTTGACAACACAATCATCGGTGAGGGTGAAAACTCCTCCATTACAAACCATGACCCAAGTGGTCATGCTGAAATCATGGCCCTACGCAGTGCAGCAGCAAAACTTCTGAATTATCGGCTACCTGGAACCACTCTGTATGTAACACTGGAACCATGTATAATGTGTATGGGAGCAATCATTCATGCACGGATAAAACGAGTTGTTTTTGGTGCCTTTGATCCAAAAACAGGGGCCGCAGAATCACGTTATACCATAGGAAACGATCAGCTACTCAATCACCATCTCGAAATCACTGGGGGAGTCTGCACTATTGAGAGTGCCACACTTCTCAAAAACTTTTTCAAGGAACGACGGAATAAGAAAAAGTAGATACTTCCCTGATTTATTTTTCCATAAGAGCAGAAAATCCGATTGCAATCACCGGTGAAATCCGTTTTTTATGACAAATAGATCATTATTTAGAAGGATCGTTGAGTTTTTGATTGCGTAATTCGTTTTCTCAGGATAAATAAGTCGTCTGTAAAAAGGTTTTTACTTTTTTTCACGGAGGGGTGGCCGAGAGGCTTAAGGCGCACGCTTGGAAAGCGTGTGTACGCAAGTACCGTGAGTTCGAATCTCACCTCCTCCGCCAAATATAGAAGGCCCATGTAATTAAGACAATTACATGGGCCTTCTTTTTTTGTTCTATACATGCCATCAATACCACCCATCACTGGCATTAATATATCCAGGATTACCGCAACCTGCGGTATTCCCCATTACATATTGTATTTAAAATGTTTTTCAGGAAAGCTCCTCCTTAAGAGCCTTTCCAATCTCATTGAGGTTGTAGGGCTTGCGAACAAGCTGACCTGCTCCTAGCCCCTGTGTTCTGCGCACATCATTATTTTCCGAAAATCCGCTTACTACGATTGCTTTCAATTCAGGCTGAATTTCAATAGCTTTCACAAACGTGCTAAAACCACTGATACCTGGCTTCATAATCATATCAAGCAGTATCAAATCAACTCTGTTTTTTTCAAGATAACGTATTGCCTCCTCACCAGAACTAGCCGTAACAACACGGTAACCAAGAACGTGCAGCATCTGGCTTGCGATATCAAGTTGCAGCATTTCATCATCTACAATTAAAATCTGCTCACCTTTACCAACAAGATCTTTCAGATCCATTTCTGCAACCTCTCCAACCAGAGCATCATGAATTGCGGGAAAATAGAGTGAAAAAACAGTTCCCTCCGTATCACTCTCCACCGTAATAACCCCATCATTATCCTGAACGCTATTCCAGACAACGGTGAGACCAAGCCCTGTTCCACTTCTTCCCATGTTCTTTTTGGTATAAAAGGGTTCAAAAATATGACTCAGATCATTTTTTTCAATTCCTGTTCCCGTATCAGCAATAACGAATTTAACATATTCGCCACTCTCCATTGGTTGCTCTTTCGTTACTGGTTTGTCCACAGAGACATTAGTTGTCGAAACAGTTACCACGCCACCATTACCCTGTGATTCCAGAGCATTAGAGACTAAATTCATAACGCATTTTCGTATATGGACAGCAGAACAGGATATATTGAGAAGATTTGGAGCAAGGTCTTGCTTACACTCTACGCCCTTATGATAGGAGGATAGGTTCTGAAATTCCGGGGAACTCAAGTAAGATTCAATCAAGGTATTCAAATTTAAAGGTTCTTTGACGGCCGCCGCTCCTCTTGCAACCGTCAGCATGTCCGCAACGACTGCAGCTGCGCGTTTCCCTGAGTCTTCTATTGACTTCAGAGGCTGTCTCAACTCGCTATCAGGAGGGAGGCTAACAAGCAACAACTCGGGGTAGCTAACAATACCGGAAAGAATATTATTTAGATCATGGGCCACCCCTCCAGCCATAGTTCCAATCGCTTCCATCTTCAGTGAGCGATGAAGTTGAGCCTCCAGTCTGTTTTGCTTGCTGATATCATTAAAAAATACAAAATAGTATGACTCCCCATGATACTCAAAATAACTGAGATACAACTCAACAGGGAAAAGCGTTCCATCCTTTCTCCGGTATTCTGTACGAACAGAATAGGATTGTTTTAACGGTGGCCAGTTATCCTCAGTAATATTAATGTCTATATTTTGAATCTTTTGCGATAACAGCTCCTGATGACTATAGCCAAGAATAGTTGCAGCAGCTTTGTTCACGTGTATAATCTTGGTATCATCAAGAGTAGGAGAATTTTTTGTCCAGATAATCGGGTACGCACATGAATCAACTGCATACTGAGTTAACAGAAGTTTCTTTTCTGTTTCTTGCAACAATTCAGCCTGTCTTAAAATCTCCCTATTCTGGTCCTTTAGCTCCCTGTTATATTTCCCAAGGGTATAATACCTAAAAAGGAAAAACAACATCCCGATACCGACAACGGCAAAAACACGCCAAAACAGTGTGTAATCAACGTTTTTCTCATATTTAACAGACACCCAACGATTCAGGATTTGCTGATGCTCACTTTTATCGATAGTGCCAATAACTTTATTAAAGATGGATAACAGCAGAGGTTTATCATTCCTGGTTGCGACACCAAGCTCCCAACGTTCATCAAATTTTCCCACAATTTTGAGTTCATCTGAAAAACCCTTTTGAATATTACTGCTCACCGTTGCTAACGTTCCTATAAATCCGTAAATTTCCCCACGATTAACAAGTCTTAAGCCATCAGTTACCGAAGCAACATCAACAATTTGCATCTCCGGATACTTCCCGCGTAACAGTTCGCCAAAGGCATATCCCTTAACAACACCAAGAACCTCATCTTTCACCGAGGTAATATCTGCAATAAATCGTTCATTATTCTTGGTGGCAAGGACTAATGGAATAGAGAGATATGGTTCTGTGAAATTCATATACATAAGACGTTCAGGAGTTGCCATTGCTAAAGAAAAAATGTCACATTTCCTTTTTTTGGCATACTCAATACTTTCACTCCAGTTTTGAGTGGGAATCAAAACAACAGGTATACCAAGCTTTTTTTCTATCAGCGAAAAATAATCTGCACTCATTCCAACGTGGTGACCGTTTTGAATTTTTTCCAGCGGCATCCAATCAGGATCCACGCACATAGTGATCTGTTTATTGAGTGCAAGATAATTTTTTTCCTCTTTACTGAAGATTTCAACAGAATCAGGTAATTCTTTTCCCTGCTTGAAAGTGTTGCTGGCAAAAACCGCTTCAACACCAGAAAAACCCCCAGAATATACAATGACAAGACAGACAATACAAAAAATGCAGTTTTTCCTACGCGGAGGGAACATCATATATCCATTAATGAATTATTTAAGGAACTGAATAAAAGTAATAATTATAGTTGATGATATGATATGTGCCCTACAGTGTCAAATTTGATCAGAAATATGACTTCCTCTTTTCCGGAACCCGAAAGCGCATGATCCTGATAATATATCCATCTGATCCTATTCATACGGAAATTTCAGTGATATCGATGCATCGCAAAATAACAGTTTTTTAGTTTGAAATAGTCTTGACGCCATCATTGTGGTTGTGTATAAAGGCGTTTCGAGAGAGATATGCATTTCATGGTTTAGGAATTCTCTTTGATATTCCAACCAACCTTCCATCCATGTTTCTTTCACTCAATCTGAAATTTCGTTTTTGATAGTCGGGTCTTGTGCAATTCAGGATCATGAACTCCGCCAGGTCTGGAAGGAAGCAACGGTAATGACCCCCTGAGTGTGTTACAGGGTCCCGGCTATCATCTTTTTTTTACACAGTTCAACAGTATTTAATTTGACCCATTTGAGCCGTATCAGCTACAAGCAAATGGATTCAATACCCCCCGTTTTAAACCATTAAGGATTTAAGAATGTTTCTAATCACTCTTTTTCCACTAGTCTTCTAGGTAGGTCTGTTTTATGTCCTATTTGGTTCTTGCCAGAAAATCACGTCCCCAGGATTTCAATCAGGTTGTGGGGCAATTGCCCGTTGTAAAAACTCTGATGAACAGTATTGTCAGAGAGAGAATTGCTCACGCCATCTTGTTTTCCGGCGTACGCGGAGTTGGTAAAACAACCCTTGCCCGTATTATGGCAAAGGCCATTAACTGCGAGCAGAAGAGTGATGGTAATCCCTGCAACACCTGTCAATCTTGCACAGAAATAACAGCTGGTTCCTCTCTTGACCTCTACGAAATTGATGGTGCTTCCAATCGAGGTATCCAGGAAATCCGTGAACTGAAAGAAAAAATCCGGTTCCTCCCCACTTCCTCAAAGTATAAGATCATCATTATTGATGAAGTTCATATGCTCACCACGGAAGCGTTTAATGCCCTGCTCAAGACATTGGAAGAACCACCCGATCATGTTTTCTTTATGTTTGCCACCACGGAACTACACAAAATCCCCATCACCATTCTTTCCAGATGCCAACGCTATGAGTTGAAACGTGTCTCTGCCGAAGATCTTTTTGGTCATTTCCAAAGACTCTCTGAAGCTGAAGGCGTAACCATAGAGCCCGCAGCCCTTGATCTGATCGTCCGTGAATCTGAAGGATCCGTTCGAGACGGCCTCAGTTTACTGGATCAGGTCTTTTCATATGGTGAAGAAAAGATAACAGTTGATGATGTTATCCAGGTTCTTGGGTTGGTATCCCGTGATATTATACTTAATATCAGCGGAGCATTGCTTGACAACGACCCTGCGATTGCACTTCAGGAACTGGAAAAGACATTTGCTTTTGGTATGGACCTCAAACGTTTTACCACGGATCTGCTAAACGCCCTGCGAACCCTGATTCTCTGTAAAATTGATGGCTGCCAGGAGTTGATCGATATCCCGCCTGATGAACTCAAAGACATGAAAGAACTTGCAGCAAAGCATAGCCATAACACCATCCACATGAAATTAAACCTGCTGATGCAGGGTGTGGAAGAGATGCGCTATTCCTCCCAGCCAAGACTTTCACTTGAAACCACTTTCTTAAAGATAATTCAATCAGCAGACGTAATACCGGTATCAAAGATTCTTGGAAAACTCGATGCACTATTACAGGGAAAGCCCCCTCAACAATCAGCAGTGCCCCTTACTGCAGAGAAAAAAAAAATCCCTGAGAAAAGTGCGGTAGCTCCCCCTACGCCTAAACCAATCGCCAAACCGGAGCTAGCAGCCAAGCCTGCATTGGCTATCCAGCCGCCACCTGAACCTTCCCCACCACCATCTGAACAGCCGCCACTCCCAAACGAGAACCAATCGCCACCACCGGTTCAGGAAAAGAAAAACATCCCACAGCCACATCAGCGTGACGTTCGCCGTGACTGGCCAGGATTTATCGAACATGTAAAAGACAGAAAAGTGTGGATGGCTCAAGACCTGCAACGAACAGAAAGAGTAAAAGAAGTTGACGGAGAATTGCACCTTCGTTTTGCCGACCAGGCAAACTGCACCCTGCTCTGCCAAAAAGAAAATACCAAACTCCTTACAGAATTTGTACTCGACTTCTTCCAGAAAGATCTGAAGCTCCGTTTTATCACGCCAGAAAAAGTTGTAGGAAAAGAATCGGACAACAGTGACAGCCCCCACAAGCTCAGACAAAAACTTGCCAATGACCCTCTGGTACTTATGACCACAGAAATTTTTAATGGTCAGATTGGCGACATTCGTGTCGGCCCCCGAAGCAGATAATACTTGCCAGAGTGATTAGAAATCCTTAACGTTGTGTCCGTATAGAAAACGCACGTTCCCATATTTCAAAAGAAAACTTCAGGTATAATTATGGATATGAGCAATATCATGGCACAGGCCCAGCAAATGCAACAAAAGATGGCCACCATTCAGGAAGAATTAAAAAACAAAACAGCCACTGGAACAGCAGGCGGAGGAATGGTTAGTGTTACCGCAAATGGTAAGAATGAAATCCTCTCCATTGAGCTTGAAAAAGAAATAATAAATGCTGATGAAAAAGAGATGCTACAAGACCTTATCACCGCCGCCACAAATGATGCCCTGCGTAAGGTACAGGCAATTGGAAAAGAAGAGATGGCAAAACTCACCGGCGGAATGAATATTCCCGGTGTTTCAAATCTCTTTTCGTAACCACTGTTATTTACGACTCTCTTTTTTCCTAGAACCTCTTAAGCAGACACTCTCACACAATGTCACCACAGGTCATTCCGCCAGCATTAGATCGCCTGATCCTTGCTCTCACAAAACTTCCAGGAATCGGAAATAAAACAGCCTCCCGTCTTGCCCTTAATATTTTGAGGCGACCTGCCGGTGAGGCACGTGAGCTTGCAGGCGCACTGAACGATCTCCACAGTTCCATCCAACTTTGCTCAAGCTGTTTTACTTTCTCAGAAAGTGATCCATGTACAATCTGTGGTGATCACAAACGGGATCCATCACTTGTTTGTGTGGTTGAACAACCAGGTGACCTCCTTGCCATTGAAAAATCCGATGTCTACCTTGGTCACTATCACGTCCTTCATGGAGTACTCGCACCAATGGATGGCATAGGGCCTGCCGAAATAAAAGTTACAGAGCTTGAGGCACGCCTGAATAGCGGAGTCGTTAAAGAGGTCTTTATTGCTACCAGTTCGACGGTACCAGGGGAGGCCACAGCCAATTTCCTTATTGACAGGCTGCAAAACAAACCAGTTCTTATTACGCGACTTACCTGCGGAATCCCCATGGGAATGGACATAAAATACGCAGATAAACACACCCTGGCAAGAGCCATTGAAAGCAGACAGAAAACACGCTGATTTTCTCCCTGCATTCGGGCTTTAATCCTATTTATTTTTTCTTGACAGAATCGCTATATATTGGTATTTGACAGTGTTCATATTCTCTATTGCATACAGACATGCATTATTTATTGTAATGAGAACATAATACAGGCGCGTAACTCAGCGGGAGAGTGTCACCTTGACATGGTGGAAGTCGGCGGTTCGAAACCGCCCGCGCCTACCAGAATGACCTGGCTAAAGTATACACGGACAAGCTACTTGCCGTATACACTTTAGCCTTTGTTTTTATATAATACAGACCACAATTATGACCGACATTAAGATTGCCATAGAAAACGGGGAAGCAGCGGTATTACAAGCTGGAGCCACTGTGGGAGAAGCACTGTCCGAACTGTTGTCCAATAAACAACGGAAGAGAACCGTTGCTGTAACCCTGGATGACACGATTCTGGATCTTTCCACCCCCTTAAACAATGATGCATCTCTTAGCCTGATACAAATCGGGTCCGAAGAGTCACTGGCAATACTCCGTCATTCCACTGCCCACGTTATAGCAGAAGCCGTTCGTGAACTGTTTCCCGATGTAAAGGTCGCCATTGGCCCATCCATTGATGATGGTTTTTATTACGACTTTGAGCGCAGTGAAGCATTTACTCCGGAAGATTTTGAACAGATTGAATCAAAGATGACTGAGATCATCAGAAGAGCTCTTCCATTCACCCGAACAGAACTTACAAGCGATGACGCGATCAAACGCTTTAAGGAAGAGGGTGAAAAATATAAAGTTGAACTTATCGAAGATCTTGATGTTGAAACCGTAACACTTTATCATCAGGGTAAATTCACCGATCTTTGCCGTGGCCCCCACGTTCCAAACACCTCCTGGATTACATCATTCAAACTTCAGAGAGTGGCGGGTGCCTACTGGCGTGGTGACGAAAAAAATACCATGCTTCAGCGTATTTACGGAACTGCTTTTTTTGATAAAAAGGCCCTCAAAAAACACCTTAATGCGCTTGAAGAGGCAAAGAAAAGAGATCACCGCAAGCTTGGCAAAGAGTTGCAACTCTTCACCATGCAGGATGAGATTGGTCCCGGCCTGGTACTATGGCAGCCAAAGGGCGCACTTCTCCGTAAGCTTATAGAAGATTACTGGAAGGATGCCCATTATCGTAATGACTACGATCTGCTCTACACCCCGCATATTGCTCGCCAGGATCTCTGGAAGACTTCGGGTCATCTGGACTTTTATGGCGAAAACATGTACTCGGGTATGGATATCGATGGTGTCCAGTACCAGCTGAAACCGATGAACTGTCCGTTTCATATTGGTATTTATAACAGCAATAAACGTAGCTACCGGGAGTTTCCTATTCGCTGGTGCGAACTTGGAACAGTTTACCGTTACGAACGGGCCGGTGCTCTGCATGGTCTGCTGCGTGTTCGTGGTTTTACTCAGGATGATGCACATATTTTCTGTATGCCCGAACAGCTTGAAGATGAGATTTTCAATATTCTTGATCTAAACCTTGAGATCCTGAAAACCTTTGGTTTTGACCAATATGATATTTATCTTTCAACGCGACCTGATAAATATGTCGGTACCGATGAAAACTGGGAAGAATCCACCGAAGCGTTAAAGCATGCCCTTGATAAAAAAGGTCTTGAATACAAACTGGATCCCGGTGAAGGTGTCTTCTACGGACCCAAAATTGATATAAAAATCAAAGATCAGTTAGGGCGTTCCTGGCAGTGTTCCACCATTCAGGTTGATTTTAATCTCCCTGAACGCTTTAAAATGAGCTACACCGGAAGCGACAATCAGGAACATCAGCCAATTATGATTCACCGGGCTCTGATGGGTTCTCTTGAACGCTTTATCGGTATCCTGATTGAGCATTATGCAGGTGTTTTTCCACTCTGGTTTGCCCCAACGCAAGCCAGGATCATGAATATTACAGATGCCCAGGCAGAATATTGCGAAGAAGTATACAGCAAACTTCGTAAAGCTGGTGTTCGGATAGAAAAAGATTTGCGCAATGAGAAATTGAATTATAAGATCAGAGAAGCGCAGATGGAAAAAGTTCCATACATGCTTATTATTGGTGACAAAGAAAAAGAGAGTGGAACTGTCACGGTTAGACTGCGCAATGGAAAAAATATAGCCGATATGTCAATCGATGACTTTGCCAAGAAAGTGGCAGAAGAATGTCTTGATGGACGCGGTATTTAAAGTTACAGAGAATAGATACATATAATAGCAGTAAAACGATCTCCTTGAAATTCATCGTGTTTGAAGGGGATCAATTGCAATTCCTAGCTTAGGAGGTAGTAATTATTAAACGTCGAGGAAGAAGAGCCCCGGTTCAACGTGAAGTAAAAGTAAAAACCAATGAAGCAATTCGTCATGATGAAATTCGTCTCATTGGAAGTGATAGTTCCCAGCTAGGAATATTCAGCGCAGCAGATGCTCTTGAAAAAGCCTACGATGAAGGACTGGATCTCGTAGAAATCTCAGCAAATGCAAAACCACCTGTCTGCAGGATCATGAACTATGATAAGTTCAGATACGAGCAGGCAAAAAAGGTGCAGGATGCAAAGAAAAAGCAGACTACCGTTGAGACCAAAGAGATAAAGTTCCGGCCAAAAACAGAAGAACATGATCTGAATTTCAAGATAAAACATATCAAGAGATTCCTTGGTCAAAAGAACAAAGTAAAGCTTACCATGCGTTTTCGTGGACGGGAGATTGTCTACTGTCAAACCGTTGGTCTGGAAGCCATGAATAAAATAGCATCATTCCTTGAAGATGACGCAGTCATTTTGCAGTCTCCGAGAATGGAAGGCCGGCAGATGGTAATGTTTGTCGGTCCCAAGGCTTGACGATATTAGAAATAAATAAACAACTGATAATAAATAAAATTATTGAAGTGAATTCCCCTGTTACAGGATAAGGAGTAATTACAATGCCTAAGATGAAAACCAAGAGAGGTGCAGCAAAGCGTTTCTCAAAAACCGGTTCCGGAAAAATTAAACGTTCTAAAGCTTTTACCAGCCATATCCTGACCAAAAAATCTACAAAGAGAAAGCGTAATCTGCGTAAATCCGGTCTTGTTGATCCATCCAATGCATCCACAATCAGAAAGATTCTGCCCTACTTATAGGCCATTTCTGAAAACCGAATTTTATAAAATATTTGACTATTTGTATAATACCAGAGGAACTTTTCCTCTGTTCTTAAAGGAGTATTAAGATGCCACGCGTTACCAGGGGCTTTAAAGCCCGCAGAAGAAGAAATAGAGTCCTCAAACTTGCCAAAGGTTATAGAGGCGGAAAATCCCGTTTGTTCCGTACAGCTACAGAAGCCGTTGATAAGGCTCTGGGATATGCATACCGTGACAGACGCAACAAAAAACGTGACTTCCGCCGTCTCTGGATCACCCGTATCAGTGCCGGAGTCAAGATGAACGGAATGAACTATTCCAGATTTATTGGTGGCTTGAAAAAAGCTAATATCGACTTGGACCGAAAAGTTCTTGCCAATTTGGCTATACTCGATGCTCCTGCCTTTACCAAGGTTGTAGATCTTGCCAAAGCAGCGAATAATTAAGGCTGGTTTCTTTCGATACAGATATGGTGGTTCACACGATATCTCGTTGGCGTCCTAAAGTGTTTTACAGATCGTCCTATTCTCTTTGAATATGAAGATCTGTTTTAAGTGCTGATCCCAACACAGCGATTGTCCACCGATTTTGATATTCACAGTGTGCCGGTTTCAATTTTTATTGGAACCGGCACACTGTTTTAACGAGTACCTCTTTTATAAGACATATCATGCAGCAAGAACTCACGACGTTACAAACTCAGGCCAAAGAAGAACTGGCTGCCATCAATACCAACGGACAGCTTGAAGAGTTTCGCATCCGTTATCTTGGCCGAAAAGGTCAGTTTTCCACCATAATGAAGAGCCTTGGCAAAGTTCCCAAGGAAGACAAGCCACGTCTTGGTCAACTCGCAAACAGTATCAAGAAAGAAATCGAAACGCTGTTTACGAACAAACAACGTGCTCTTTTGGCCGCTGGCAATGCCTCTTCTGCTGGCAACGATGCAATTGATCTCACCCTTCCCGGGCGTAGACCTGAAGCTGGAAAACTGCATCCTGTAACACAGGTCATGAATGAAGTTTGCGCCATCTTTGAAGGACTTGGTTTTTCAGTTGCTGAAGGCCCGGATGTTGAACATGATCATTACAATTTTGAAGCACTCAATATCCCGGCCCATCATCCTGCCCGCGATATGCACGATACCTTCTATGTAAGTGATTCAATACTGCTGCGAACCCATACATCCCCCATGCAGGCAAGGATTATGGAAACACAGCAACCGCCACTTCGGGTGATTGCACCTGGCAAAGTGTACCGCTGTGATTCTGATATTACCCACACCCCGATGTTTCATCAGGTTGAGGGATTTCTTGTTGATAATAATGTCTCCTTTGCCGATCTCAAGGGTGTACTCACAGTCTTTACCCAAAAGATGTTTGATAAGGACCTGGACCTTCGATTCCGACCAAGTTTCTTCCCCTTTACAGAACCAAGTGCTGAAGTTGACATTGCCTGTGTTATTTGCGATGGCAAGGGATGCCGGGTGTGTAAACGTACTGGATGGTTAGAAATACTCGGTGCCGGCATGATCGATCCTGAAGTGTTCAAGATGGTTGGCTATGATCCTGAGATATACAGTGGATTCGCTTTCGGCCTTGGTATAGAACGTATCGCCATGCTTAAATATGGTATTGATGATATACGCCTCTACTACGAGAATGACCTTCGTTTTCTTTCTCAATTTTAGTACCAGACCAATTACTTTGTTAAAGCACGGATACCAACCTGCTTACTCATTACTGATGTTGGCCCATCTGTAATAATTCGTTTTATTAAATAGAGATACTCCCATGAAGTTTACCCTTAACTGGTTAAAAGAATACGTTGACACCGGTGATTTAAGTCCGGAAGTTCTAGCAGAACATCTTACCATGCTTGGCCTTGAGGTGGATAGCGTTACCCCTCTCTTCCCCGAGTTGCAACTGCTGAAAACTGCAAAAATACTCTCTGTTATACCACACCCTGATGCTGACAAGCTCCAGCTGTGCGAAGTAGCAGTTGGTGATGAGACCCTTTCCATTGTTTGTGGTGCGCCGAATGCCCGTAAGGACCTGATCACTGCTATTGCACTGGTTGGCACCGTAATGCCCGATGGCACCAAAATTAAGGCATCCAAAGTTCGTGGTATTAAATCTTTTGGAATGCTCTGTTCTGAAAAAGAGTTAGGACTCAGTGATTCTCACGCTGGGATTATGGAATTGCCTGTGGATACAACGCATGGTATTCCACTCCTTGAAGCCATTGGTCTTGATGATCTTCTGGTTGAGGTTGACCTTACTCCTAACCGTCCAGATTGTGCATCTGTTATTGGTGTTGCACGTGAAGTTGCAGGAGTCACTCGTACTCCGCTGAAGCTTCCTGTTGAATCAGCTAGTCTTGAACATAGTAATCAGGACTTTTCTGTTGATATTGAAAGCTCCGATTACAGTCCCCGTTATGCTGCCAGACTGATTAGAAACATTACCATAGGGCCATCTCCCTGGTGGCTGAGAAAACGTCTGCTAGCCATCGGAATGCGTCCTATCAATAATGTTGTCGATATCACCAACCTGGTCATGATGGAATATGGCCAGCCCCTACATGCATTTGACTACGATAAAATCTCCGGTAAACAACTCATTGTCCGCCACCCTAAGAATCAGGAGAAAACATTTACCACACTCGATGGTGAAGAACGCACTATAGAGCCTGATATGCTGATGATTTGCGACGCCAAAGAACCCATTGCAATAGCAGGTGTTATGGGTGGTATGAATTCCGAAGTAAGCGATTCAACGGCTTCTATTCTTCTTGAAAGTGCCTGTTTTAACGCTATTTCAGTAAGACGTACTGCCCGCAGACTAAAACTTGCAACGGAAGCATCCTATCGCTTTGAGCGTGGTGTTGATCCGGGTGGATGTATTACTGCGATGGAACGTGCTGTTTCTCTATTATGTGAAATTGCAGGAGGAAAACCGGCTGAAGGCTGCGTAGATTATTATGGTGGAGTCAGACCTCTTAATTCACTGAAACTCAGAATCGGACGCACATCAAATCTTCTTGGAATTAAACTTGATTACGATAAAATTGCAGATGTTCTCCAATCCATTGGGATTCGCTGTAAACCAAAAGATGACAATACCCTATGGGTTAATCCTCCAACTTTTCGTATAGATATCGAACGTGAAGCTGACCTCGTTGAAGAAGTTGCCCGCCTTATTGGCTACAACAATATTCCAACAAGCCTGCCAACCGTTAGTCTCAGTTATCCTGAACAGGACCCAAAAAGAGTACTACGTGCACACCTTTCCACTCTTCTTGCCGATATGGGCTATTACGAGGCCATTAACTACAGTTTCGTCACAGAGAGACATCTCTCTATGATGCAGCTCTCAGAAGACGATACAAGACGTGCCCAGGTCCGACTGCTGAATCCACTGAGTGAAGAGCAGTCTGTTATGCGAACCATGCTATTGCCTGGTCTCCTTGAAAACCTGAAGCGAAATATTAATTTTCAAAAAAGTTCTGCTAAACTTTTTGAAATGGGAAAAGTCTTTACTCCCCAGGGAGAGGACGAACAACCCGTTGAAAAAGAAAGACTCACCGCTATCCTTTCCGGGACTCGTGCAGGAACAGCTTCTTCACTATATGTGAATGATGAAGATGTTGATATCTTTGATGCCAAAGGTATTACTGAGCTGCTCCTTGAAACCCTGCGTCTCTACGGATGCGGTACCGATTCTGTTCAATTTAGCACTCCTGAGGCTGATGAAGCAGAGCCTTTTGCTGATCCATCACAGTGCCTGATTATTAACTCTGATAAGGGCGTTGTCGGTCAACTCGCACGCCTCCTGCCTGATGTAGCCAAGCAGTTTGGTATTAAACAGGAAGTCTTTTTTATCGATCTTGATTTTGAATTGCTTTGCAGGTTAAAAGCTGCTGTTAAAAACTTTTCATCACTTCCAGTGTTCCCTGCAGTAAAAAGAGATATCGCTCTTCTTGTACCAGCATCTGTAAAAGCAGGCGATCTTCTTGATACCGTTCGTAGCAGTAAAGAAAAATTTATAGAGCATTGTGAAATATTTGATGTATATCAAGGGAAACCCCTTGATGATGGAATGAAAAGTGTCGCTGTCTCTGTCACCTACCGTTCACCGACAAAGACGCTGACAGAAAAGAATGTTAACAAATCCCATACAAAAATTATAAATACACTGACTTCTAATTTTAACGGAAGTCTTAGAGAAGGTTGATATGAATAAAGGTAATCTTACCCGTAAAGAACTGGCAGAAGCACTCACCACCCAACTAGGGTACTCCCAAAGCACCTGCTCGGAACTGATTGACACGTTTCTTGACAGAATGAAAGACAGACTGCTTGAAGGTGAATCCATTAAATTTGTCCATTTTGGTACTTTTAACGTCAGAGACAAACAACCGCGTCGTGGTCGCAACCCGCGAACCGGTGAAACGATTACTATTAAACCACGCCAGATGATCTCCTTCCGCCCAAGCAAAAAAATGCGGGAACAGGTCAACGAGTAATTCAAAAATATATGTGAGAATCGGTAACTGAATGGAAGTAGAAATTCCAGATAAACTCTATTTCAAAATTGGTGAGGTCAGCAAGCTCGCCCGCGTGGCTCCTCATGTGCTCAGGTATTGGGAAAGCGAATTTAAGGAAATACAACCTAAACGCGCCAACTCAAACCAACGTCTCTACAGACGTGACGATGTGAAGGTAGTTTTATTAATTAAAACTCTTCTTCACGAGCAGGGCTATACGTTATCTGGAGCAAAAAAGTTTCTTGTAGAGAAAAGACAGAGTGCAATAGTTCAGTCACCTCTGGCGACGGATCATCTTGGATTAATAAAACAAGAACTCTTATCCGTCAAAAAACTCTTAAAAGAAAAGAAGTAGGATGGAATCATTTCCTGTCGAGCACTTATTGACAGCACCCTTCCTCCGTGTTACAAAGAATCAAATTTCGGAACGTAGCGCAGCCTGGTAGCGCACTTGTCTGGGGGACAAGTGGTCGGAGGTTCGAATCCTCTCGTTCCGACCAGTATTACAGGCACTTAGGTTTATGACTTAAGTGCCTTTTTTGTTTTTGGTAACAACTTGGTAACACGGGATGAGTTTTTCCATATAAAAAATAATACCCTTCTGTAGTAATTCAGATCCAATCAGCACCTTCCTTAACACCATCCGTGAGAGAATCAGCAGATCCAGGAATGTTAATCCAACTTAAATCAAGATATACTCACCCCTGAACACCTTCTTCACTCACATCCAAATACT
>CAZUPS010000050.1:0-27528 GCA_964621915.1 uncultured Desulfocapsa sp.
AACCATGGATAAGATTGTGGATCGCTGTGCTCTCACAATCTATCCTTATTCGTTAAGCAACTTGCCAAAGATCTTAAGTTGCCTGGGTTATGGCAATATGAAGTGGCTGCTCTGATGTCGCAAATCGGGTGTATTACCCTGCCGGGCGATGTCCTACATAAACTGCATGCGGGCATCAGTCTTACAGCAGAAGAACTTACGATGTATGAAAATCATCCAAGAGTTGGCAGTAAGCTTATCCGCAAGATTCCCCGGCTTGAAAAAGTGGCAGCCATGATTGAGAACCAACTCCGTTCTGCTGATTCCTGTGAGGAAATTGACTCCCTTGATGAAGATGTCTGTCTTGGTGCTGAGATTCTCAAAGCGTCCATAGAGTATGATCTTTTGCGACAGCAGGATATTAGTCACTCGCAGGCAATACATGACATGCGGAAAAAGTCAGGAAAATATAATACAACAATTCTTGCTCTAATAGAAAAATATAAACCGAAGAATATGCATGCAACTGTGCGAAATATCAGCTTCAAAGAAGTCGTCCCTGGTATGGTCGCCGTGGAAGATGTATTTGCCAAAAATGGTGCCATGCTGATTCCTAAAGGACAGGAAATAACCTGGCCGGTTATTCAAAGTTTAATGAATTTTGAGAAACAGATTGGAATAGTTGAACCGATCCGGGTGCAACTGAATGAAGATGAAGATGAAAATAAGGAATAAAACAAACTAAAGATTAGCCTATGAATATAAAACGATATTTCATCATTTCTGCATTCTGCTGGTCGCTGCTTATGCTGCTTGCCATGGGCTATGAAATGCGACAAACCATAAAGGACAGTGGAAAACTTTCCTTCATTGAGGCACGAACTGCTCTTGCCAAGGATCTTATCTATCGAAAATGGGTGGTCTCCAAAGGCGGAGTGTACGCTCCAATATCTAAAAATACACCGCCCAATCCACACCTGCGTGTTCCTGAACAAAATATAACAACGCCTTCTGGAAAAGAACTGACCCTGGTCAATCCAGCCTATATGATCCGTCAGGTCTATGAACTGGAACGGGAGGCCAAAGGGATACTCAGCCATATCACCAGCCTCAAACCCATTCGTCCCCAGAACGTAGCTGATGCCTGGGAGATGAGGGTTCTGCGTGAATTTGAGCAGGGAATCACGGAGTATTCAGAACAGGTCGAAATTGAAGGACAGCCCTATTTTCGTTATATGAAGGCATTGACAGTACAGCAGGGCTGCCTTAAGTGCCATGCCGTGCAGGGCTATAAGGAAGGTGAGGTTCGCGGTGGCATCAGTATTGCCACACCCATGAGTGCCATTAATGATATTGAAAAAGCCAGCCTTGTCCGCAGTTATTTTGTCTATCTGTTCCTCTGGCTGGTCGGTATTGGCGGACTCTCCTACGGGGGCTATCATTTACAGCAACAACTCAATAAACGAAAAAAAACAGAGGTGGAACTCCAGAAATTTAAACAGACTCTGGACCAGACCCTTGATTGCGTTTTTATGTTTGATCCTGATACACTCCAATATATTTATGCAAATCATGGGGCCGTGGAGCAGGTCGGCTACAGCCTGGACGAACTGCTGGGTATGACAGCTCTTGATCTCAAACCAAATTACAGTGAAGAGAAGTATCGATCTCTTCTTGCCCCGGTGCAACAGGGTGAAAAACAGTCACTCACGTTTATTACCACCCATCGCACCAAGGATGGTGATGATCTGCAGGTGGAAATTGTCCAGCAATATGTTGAATTAAGTGATGGGCAAAATCGTTTTGTATCCATTGTTCGCGATATCTCAAAGCGGCTGCAGGCAGAAGCGGAAAAAGAGATGCTTCAGTCTCAGATGCTCCACTCCCAGAAACTGGAATCCGTGGGACAGCTCGCTGCAGGTATTGCCCATGAGATCAACACCCCGGCACAGTTTCTCGGCACCAATATGGAATTCTTAGAGGAGTCCTTTCAGGATGTGGAGAGTCTGATAAAGGAATACCAGAAGCTTGTTCAGACGGCCCAGAAAGGGACAGTAAATCCTGAGGTATTCAGTAGCCTAGAAGAAAGCGTCGAAGACCTCGACTGGGACTATCTGGCCGAGGAGATTCCACTTACTGTCAAACAGTCCCGGGAGGGGGTTGAGCGTATTTCAAAAATTGTCAGGGCCATGAAGGAATTCTCGCATCCGGGCAGCAAGGATAAGGCCCCGGTCAGCATCAATGATATCATCAATACTACCATGATTGTGGCCTCCAATGAGTGGAAGTATGTGGCAGAGATTAAGACAGATCTTGCCCCGGATCTCCCCTCTGTTACTTGTCTGGCTGATGAAATGGGCCAGGTCTTTCTGAATATTCTGGTTAATGCGGCCCATGCCATTGCTGACACACTGGGTGATACGCCAGAGGGAAAAAAGGGACTGATCACTATCAGCAGTCGTCAGGATGCGGAGTGGATTGAGATATGCATTAAAGATAATGGCAAGGGGATGACTGATTCCGTGAGGGAGCATGTCTTTAATCCCTTCTTCACCACCAAGGAGGTGGGAAAAGGTACGGGGCAGGGCCTGTCCATTGCCCATAATGTGGTCACAGACAAACACCAGGGCAGTTTGCAATGTGAAAGTGAAGAAGGTGTGGGCACAAGATTTATTATCCGGCTGCCAATGAACAGCTGATTCTCTCCAGGCCCATAGAAATAAACTGCAAAAAGGTGTGGTTCATGAAAAGACAAACAAAGATATTTCTTGTTCTCAGCGTTATTCTTGCCGGTTCAAACTGTCTCTTTGTCTGGATCAATTACAGCTCATCTAAAGAGGCCTTACAGCAAAGATTTGAACAAATAGGATCACAACTAAGGGCTGCCTTTCATACAACCCTCAGTGCCACAGAGACCCGTATGCTGCAAATTTCCACATTTATAAGTTATGACAAGCGGGTACAACAGCTTTTTCTTGAAGGAAAGCGAGCTGTTGAAGAAGAAGGAGGAGGGCCTGGTGGTGAGAAGGCTGCTGAAGTGCGTAAGGAGCTCCATACACTTATTGGTCCGAGCAGGGATAAACTCGCTGAGCAGTTTCAGTTCCGCCAGCTTCATTTTCACCTGGGGCCAGGATCCCTTTCTTTTCTTCGTGCCCATAAGGTGAGCAAGTTTGGTGACCGGATGGACGATGTCAGGTATACCATTGTGGTTGCAAATGAAGAACAGATACCAACCACTGGTTTTGAAACAGGCCGTGTCGTATCTGGAATCCGAGGTGTCAGTCCAGTCACTGCCACAGATCCTGACACCGGAGAAGACATCCACATAGGGGCTCTGGAGGCGGGTACTTCCTTTCAAACCATGCTTTCCTTTCTTAAGGAAAACGAAGATGCCCATTTTGCCGTACTTCTTACCCGGCAGCATCTTGAGGAAAATATCTGGCCGGATTTTTTAGCAAATATCCTGAACAAGAATCCTCTGCTTAACGGCTATATGGTTGAAGCAACAACATCTCCTGCAATTACCGAAATAATGAAACAGGGGCTGTTCCCCCAGTTGAAAGATAATTTCGGTACTGTGTTAACACAGTGTGGTGACACCCCCTGTGCTATTACCAGTTTTCCTCTCAGAGATTTTCTTGGAAAAAGAGATCCCGACCGTGCTGATGTGGGGATGGTTCTCGCCTGGCAGGATATAAGCAGCGAGCAGGCAGCGTTTAGGAAGAACTTTTCTACAAACATCCTTATTGCTTTGATCGGATTTGTGCTGATTGAGGTCCTCCTCTTTTTCGCTATCAGGGCCAGCTCCAAAAAACTGGAAGAGGTAATTGAGGAAGGCAAGGCTGAACTCAAAGAAACAAACAGCAACCTGGAAGAACAAATTCTTCAAAGAGTTGCCATGGAAAAAGAAAAAGAGAAGATGCAGGCACAGATGCTTCATACCCAGAAGCTAGAGTCCGTAGGGCAACTTGCTGCCGGCATTGCCCATGAGATCAATACCCCGGCTCAGTTTCTCGGCACCAATATGGAATTCCTGGACGATTCATTCCAGGATGTGGTGAGCCTAATACATGAATACCAGACCCTTATTAAGGCAGTGAAAAACGGTCAGGTACGCCCTGAACTTCTAAAAAAGATGGAACAAAGCGTGGAGGAACTTGACTGGGAATACCTTGCAGAAGAATTTCCTCTCACAATTAAGCAGTCCCGGGACGGGGTCCAGCGTATCTCAAAAATTGTCAAGGCTATGAAGGAATTCTCTCATCCGGGCAGTAAGGAAAAAACTCCGGTGAACATTAATGATATTTTGAATACCACTCTTATTGTGGCCTCCAATGAGTGGAAGTATGTTGCTGAGATTGAGCGTGACCTTGCCCCGGATCTCCCTTCAGTCACCTGCCTGGCAGACGAAATGGGCCAGGTCTTCCTGAATATCCTGGTCAATGCTGCGCATGCCATTGCAGATTCGCTGGGAGAAAATCCTGACGGCACAAAAGGAGTAATCAGTATCAGCAGTATGCGAGATGAAGAATGGATTGAGGTGTGCATTAAGGATAATGGTAGAGGGATGGCCGCAACTGTCCAGGAACATATTTTTGATCCCTTTTTCACAACCAAGGAGGTAGGAAAGGGGACAGGGCAGGGGCTGGCTATTGCGTATAGCGTTGTTACCGACAAACATCAGGGAACACTTAGCTGTGAAAGTGAAGAAGGCATGGGCACAAGTTTTAGTATAAGGCTGCCCTTGGTCTAGTGAAGGGATTTATTTGATATCTTTATAGAATTGGGGAGTTCATGGCTCGATTACAACACCTATCATTTACGCTAAAACGCAATGGGCTTATCATTGGAGCAGCATGGACTCTTGTTATCCTGCTTGGCTTAGGCTGGAATATTTTTGAACGTTACCGGAACGCCACAGCATCGGCTCATATTCAGGCCCTATTTACCTTTGAAAAAGACCTAGTCTACCGTCGCTGGAGTGCCAGTCATGGTGGCGTCTATGTACCTATAACAGAGAAGACACCAGCTAATCCTTATTTGTCACATATCGTCACCCGTGATGTGACAACAACAGCCGGCCAGCACCTTACCTTAGTGAATCCCGCTATATGACACGTCAGGTACACGAATTGGGACGAGAGCAATATGGTCATCTCGGTCATATTACCAGCCTCAATCCTATTCGACCTGAAAATGTCGCGGATACATGGGAAACAAAAGCACTTCAGGCCTTCAAGAGTGGCGTAAAAGAAGTTAGTGAAACCAGTAAAATTAATGGTAGTGAATATTTACGTTTTATGCGCCCCATGTTTGTTGAGGATAGTTGTCTGAAGTGTCATGGTCATCAAGGCTATAAAGAAGGTGATTTGCGTGGTGGTATCAGTATCTCGATTCCTATGGAGCCACTGAAAACATTGATGTACAGAAATATAATCTGGGTGATAGCCGGCTATTGTTTCGTCTGGTTAATAGGGCTTGGCGGCATTGAGCTTGGAGTTTTACGCACTGGGCAGCATCGGCAGCAGCAAGCCAAAACCCAAAAAGGACTGGAGGAGAGCGTAAGGCAATATAAAGCGTTGGCCAGGAATATGAGTGACGGAATGGCACTCTATTCAGCTGTTGATAATGGAATGGATTTTGTCTTCCGTGATCATAATCTGGCAGGAGAACGGATTTCCGGACTTACATATGATCAGGTGATTGGTTCTCGGGTAACTGAAGTCTTTCCAGGGGTCGAAGAGATGGGGCTACTGGAGGTATTGCAGCGAGTCTGGAAAAGCGGCAAGCCCGAGCATCATCCCACCTGTGAGTACAAGGATAAACAGCTTGTCTTATGGGTGGAAAACTCCATATTTAAGCTTCCCAGTGGAGAGGTCGTTGCTGTTTATCGTGATTTGACTGAAAATAAACAGGCAGAGGAGTCGTTGAGGCAGGCCAATACTATTATCAATCAAAGTCCGGTGGTGGCTTTTTTGTGGGAGAACACGGAAAACTGGCCGGTACGATTTGTCTCGGAGAACATTAAAGGTCTGTGCGGTTATTCTGCCCGGGAGTTTATGTCGGGGGAAGTTTTCTACAACGAAATTATTCACAGTGATGACCTGGAGCGAGTCGTCGAAGAAGTGACTAAGAATAGTTTGACTAAGAATAATTCTTTTGTCCATAGTCCTTACCGGATTATTACCAGGAATAACGGTATTAGATGGATACAGGATACCACCTATATCGGAAAAAACAGTCGGGGCGAAATCACACATTTTGAGGGAATAGTATTTGATATTACCGAGCGCAGGAAGATGGAAGATCAGCTTCTTATTTCAGAAAAGATGACCACTATTGCAGGACTAGCCGCTGGGGTTGCTCACGAAATTAACACGCCGCTCTCAGGTATCCTTCAAGCTGCTCAGCTTATTGAGATGGGTCTGGATCCGGGGGAAGAACAGAATCGTGTACTTGCCGCAGACTGCGGAGTTGACCTGGCCAAGATGCAGGATTATTTGGAAAAAAAAGAACTTGGTTTTTTTCTGACGGGTATCAGGGAATCTGCCGTCACTGCCGCTCATATTGTGGCAGACTTGCTCCAGTTCAGTCGTCCGCAGGAAAGAGTGGCAAGCGTGGTAAACCTTGCGCAACTGATAGATCGCTCCATAGAACTTGCCAAAACGGATTACAGCCTGAAAAAGGATTATAATATTCAAAATGTCACTTTTGTCAGACACTATAGTTCCGAACCACTGCAGGTAAACTGTCTGGACATAGAAATAGAACAGGTACTTATCAATCTCATTCAAAATGCATGTCAGGCCATGACAGGAACGCCCGACCTTACAGATCCGCAGATCATTCTGTGTACAAAGCAGAACCATGATATGGCAGTGATTGAGGTGGAGGACAATGGGCCTGGAATAGCTGAAGAAATCCGAATCCAGATTTTTGATCCTTTTTTTACCACCAAAGATGTGGGCCAAGGGACTGGTCTTGGGCTCTCTGTTTCCTATTCTATTATCTGTGATAAGCATGGTGGCACCATCCGTGTCGAATCAACTCCTGGCAAAGGAACACGATTTATTATTGAACTACCTATGGAAAAAAGAGGATGTTTGAGGTGAAAAATATGGATAAAGACAACAAGCTGCATCTTGGAAATATTCTGGTTGTCGATGACGAGAGTATTAACCGGTTAGCTCTTGTGGCCTATTTGTCTGAATCCGGTTACCAGGCCCAGTCTGTTGAAAGTGGTGAGGGTGCTTTGAATATTCTCCAGCATAAACTGCCAGACTTGATTTTGCTGGATTTCAGTATGCCTGGTATGGATGGAATTGAAGTGTGCTGCCGGCTAAAGGATAATCCTGAGACATGTGAAATACCGGTTATATTTCTTAGTGGCTTTGGGGAACTTGACTTGAAGGTACAGGCACTTGAAGCCGGTGCCATGGATTTTATAACAAAACCTATTGATCTTCCAGAGCTTTTGGTCAAAATAAGAAATCATTTACAGTTGTTTCAGCTGAAAAACAGATTAAAGGAAGAAATTGAGGAACGTAAACAAGTTGAGAGAAAACTCCAGGAGAGTAATGAACGATTTAAAGTAGCCTTTGATTTATCCAGTGATTGCATTCTTATTTGGGACGAACAGTATAACTATTTATATGCCAATCAGGCCGCAATTGATCATGTGGGCACAACTGCAGATAAGGTAATTGCAAAAAATATACGGGATGGCCTGGGGCATATCCCGATTTTCATGAAATTATGGATGGACAGGATTGACCGGGGATTTGCCACGAAGAAGGTGTCACATTTTAAAGATAACACCAGGATTAACGGGCAACAGTATCTCACTGAGTCCACAGCATCACCTCTCCCTGATTCGGACGGCAGGATTATGGCTGTCTGTGTTGTTTATCGCGATGTTACCAAACAACGAAAGATGGAAGAGGAACTGTTTTTGAACCAGAAGCTGAAAACCATCGCCGGTCTGGCAGCAGGAGTCGCCCATGAAATAAATACACCCCTTTCAGCAATTCTTCAGGCGCAGCAGCTTGTGGCGATGGGATTGTCTCCACAAGAACCATACAGTAAGGAGAAGGCCGCTGAATATGGCGTTGATCTGGAGGCCGTGCAGAGTTATTTCAAAGAGAAGGAGATGGATTTTTTTATGGACGGTATCCGCGACTCAGCACTGAAAGCCGGGGATATTATCAAAAGGCTTCTTGATTTCAGCCGCCCCCATGAGGGAAGTTTTTCCACGGTCAATCTCAAGGAGATTATGGAGAGCTCTCTGCTCTTGTCCCTGGCTGATTATGGCATGAAAAAGGAGTATGCAATAGCGAATGTACAGATCATCAAAGAGTCTGCCCCTGATCTTCTTCCCCTTGTCTGCGTGCCGGCAGAAATAGAGCAGGTCATTCTCAATCTTATTAAGAACAGTGTCCTCTCCATGGCAGCAGCGGATATGAAAGAAAAACCGTGTGTAACTCTGCGCATATCCACTACTGCTGACAGGGCAGTGATTGAAGTGGAGGATAATGGCCCTGGAATTGCCAAGGATATCCAGAGTAATATCTTTGACCCCTTCTTCACCACCAGGGAAGTTGGGACAGGAACAGGCCTTGGCCTTTCCGTTTCCCATGCAATCGTTGTTGATAAGCATAAGGGTGAAATTTGGGTGGAATCAGAGCCGGGACAGGGAGCAACATTTATTGTTGAGATACCACTGGTTCCCGAAAATATGACCATCAGTAGTACATAAAAAATGAAAAATAATACTGAACAAGCCATACAGATGATACAACTACAGAAATTTCCGCTATACTTTTGTTTTCGTATCGTCATGGCAACCGTAATCTTTGTAACAGCAGTTCTTTTTACTCATGACTCCGTTAGGGCAAAGCAGCTTTCTGTGAAAATAGGCAGCTATGAGAACCATCCAAAGCTATTTGTCGATGAGAACGATAAAGTTTCCGGCTTCTGGCCGGAACTTATCGAGGATATTGCAAAAAAAGAAGATTGGAAAATTGAGTATATTCGAGGCACCTGGAGTGATGGTCTGCGCAGGTTGCTGCAAGGCGAAATAGATATCCTGCCCGATGTAGCATTTACGGAAAAAAGAAACAAACTCTACACTTTTTCTCAGGCACCAGTCCTTATGAGTTGGTCGCGACTGTATGTCCATGCTGATAATACAACGATTCAATCTATCCGTGATCTGAGTAACAAAAGGATTGCTGCCCTGAAGAACAGTGTCAATTTTGAAGGTGAAAATGGGTTAAGGGATATCCTCAACAGATTCAATATTCAGTGTACATTTATTCCATTAGATACATACCAGGAAGTGTTTCAGGCGATAACTGACGGCACGGTAGACGGTGGAATAACTAACAGAAATTTCGGTAATAAACATGCAAAAGAATATGGTCTTAAAAAGACACCCTTTATGTTCCAGCCAATCAATATGCAATTTGCTTTTCCAAGAGAATCTGCCACCACTCCTCTTCTTGCTGAAAAGATAAACGCTCATATGGCTGCACTGATCGCAGATGAAAATTCCTTATACTATGAACTCCTTAAAAAATATTTTGAAGCAGGGATAGCTGAAAAAAAGGTTGAAATCATTCCCGACTGGTTGGCAACGCTCTTACAATTTCTTGCCCTGTTGTTTGTTGTGTTAATCAGTATCATTATGGCAACACGATTCCAGGTACAACGAAAAACCCGTAAAATCCGGGAAATGAACAGGGAGTTGCGTGTCAGTGAAGAAAAATACCGTTCCCTTGTCGATGAGTCGCCTGATCTCCGCTATCGGCTTGATCTTGAAGGAAAGGTTGTTTATGCCTCTCAGTCTATGTACAAATTATTTGGGTATACTGCAGACGAAGCCCTTGGCATGGATGTGACCGATGCCTATGTAAACCCTGAAGACAGAAAGAGGTTTTTGGCTAAACTGGAAAAGTATGGCTATGTGAATAACTTTACGACACAACTTAAACGAAAGGATGGTTCAATCTGGTGGGCAGCATCAAGTGCACAGTTTTACAAGGACCATGACGAAAATATTCTTGGCATAGATGGCGTTACCAGTGATATTACGGAACAAAAAGAGGCTGAAAAAGTCGTTCGCAGAAGTGAGGAACAGTGGCATAGGACCTTTAATTCTTTTCCGGATATCGTCACCCTTCAGGATATTGACCTGCGTATTGTTAAGGCAAATGAAACAGCATGCAGCACCCTTGACCTCCCCATTGATGCCATTATCGGTCACCACTGTTATGAGCTCTTTCATGGATCTGGAGATCCCTGTCAAGATTGCCCGATTCTGGAAACAAAGACAAGTTTTACTCCCTACAGTCGGGAGATAGTTCATGAAAAACTGGATAAAACCTTCTTGGTTTCGGCAGCTCCTGTCATGAATGAAGAAGGGAATCTCGAATATATCGCCCATGTGGCCAAGGATATCACCGAGGTAAAAGCGGCGGAGCAAGACAGGATACGTTTGGCTACTGCAATTGAGCAAGCCTCCGAAACCATTGTAATCACAGATATTGGCGGTCATATACAGTATGTCAACCCTGCTTTTACAAACCTCACAGGTTACAGCGCTGAAGAGGCATTGGGGCAGAATCCCCGTATTGTCCAGAGTGGTGAACATGATCAGGGATTTTATATAGAGATGTGGGCCACCCTACTGAGGGGAGACACATGGTATGGTCACCTAACCAATATGAAAAAAGACGGTAGCTTCTTTGAAGAGGAGGCCACCATTTCTCCGGTAAAAGATACTAAGGGCAGGATCTCTAATTTTGTTGCAGTAAAACGGGATGTGAGCCGGGAAAGATTACTTGAAAACCAGTTACGACAATCCGTAAAAATGGAGGCCGTGGGAACTATGGCCAGTGGTATTGCCCATGATTTTAACAATATCCTTGCTGCAATCCTAGGCTATGCTGAGTTTATCCAGCGTGATGTCAGTAAAGAAAGTCGGGTGGGAAAAAACATTGCAGAGATCCTTACTGCAGGAAAACGGGCTGCGGAACTTGTGAGACAAATTCTGATTTTTAGCCGCCAACAAGCTAGCGATAAACAGGCACTGCTGCCCAATTTAATCGTCAATGAAGCACTAAACATGTTGCGGGCAACTCTGCCTGCAACGGTCACTATAGAGGACGATATTGATCCAGACTGCAGAGCAATTCTTGCAAATCCAACTGCTATTCATCAAATTGTGGTTAATCTCTGTACCAACGGGTTTCAGGCGATGGCTGCCCAGAAAGGAATTCTTCAGGTGTGGCTGAAGCAACAGCAGCTGACTGTTGAAGATATTCCGGCGGGAGAGAAAATTGCTGCTGGTGATTTTGTTGTACTTACGGTAACTGACAGTGGCTGCGGAATGGATCAGGCGACCATGGGGCGAATTTTTGAACCCTACTTCAGTACCAAAGAAGTGGGGAGAGGGACAGGGCTAGGCCTTGCTGTTATCCACGGTCTCACTAAAGATTATGGTGGTTTTGTCCAAGTGAAAAGCAAGGTGAACCAGGGAAGTAGTTTCTCCGTCTACTTCCCGGTAACAGAAGAAGTTGTTATTCGACCTGTCATTAAAAAACTCAAAAAGAACAGCGAAGAAACTATACCCGTTTGCGCAAGAATACTGGTTGTTGACGATGAACTGTTGCTGGTAAAGATAAACGAGAAACGATTGCAAAGCATGGGCTATGATGTCACCTCACACACCGATAGCAAGAAGGCCCTTGAGGCCTTTCAAAACGACCCGGAAGGCTTTGATCTGCTGGTTACCGATCAAACCATGCCTGGACTTACGGGAGCGGAACTGGCCCAGGCCATCCTGAAGCTAAAACCGTCCCTGCCCATTATTATGTGTACCGGACACAGCGATATTGTTTCCGAAGAAAAGGCCATTGCCATGGGCATCAAAAAATATGTTTTTAAACCAGTGCAAGGTGATGATCTTCTTGATGCGGTGCAGGAGGTGCTGGCGGACCAACAGGTGCTGGTATGATAGAAGTTTTAGAACGGAATGTTTTTGATGGATAAGCGGGAATGGTTTCAGATTAGTCTTGAATATTGAAATGTAAAACGGGTTTTGGAGAGCGCTCTCCAAAACCCGTTTTAGTTGTGGAACCAAACAAGGAGTTAGCCGTGAAGCTTTCCAGGATGCATAATGTTTTGTTGCATATGTCGTAGCTCATCAATGCCGGAAACAATGATTTCCGGATCCACTTCCAGATTCTCGGCTGGTAGCTTTCCTTCGTACTCCACACTGGAAAGAAGAAATTTAATGCAGTTAATTCTGGCTTTTTTCTTCACATCGGAACGAATAATGGTCCATGGAGAAATGGTTCTATTGGTTTCAGAAAGCATTTGAAATTTTCGGACTGAATATAAATCCCAATATTTTTGAGCCAGATTGTCGACGGGGGATAACTTAAACTGTTTCAATGGATCAGTTTTTCTAGCATCAAAGCGTTCTTTCTGGACATCTTTAGAAACGGAAAAATAGAATTTAAAGAGTTTAATTCCATCTTTTACCAGCAGTTCCTCAAGCATTGGTGCATCCTTCAGGAATCGTTTGTTTTGCTCATCGGTACAGAACTTCATTACCGGTTCAACCATGGCACGGTTGTACCAGCTTCGATCAAAAAGAACCATTTCTCCTGCTGCAGGAAGATGGGGAGTGTAGCGCTGAAAATACCACTGGGTAATTTCTGTTTCATTTGGCTGGCTTAGCGCTGTAACTCTGGTGCTTCTGGGATTGAGATTAGCGGTGATTCGCTTAATAGTACCACCCTTTCCAGCAGCATCACGACCTTCAAAGATAGCAAGGATACGATCACCACTTGCCTTCATATGCTTCTGGAGTTTCATAAGCTCAATCTGAAGCATTCGAAGTTCTGCTTCATATTCAATATGCCAGTTTTTAACGCAGATTGAAGTTTTCCCTTTACCAGCTTTTCTGTCTTTATTCTTCAAGGCAGTTCCTTCAAGTAATTTGAATTTCTTGCAATCTATCTGCTTTTGTTCATCTTTTTTCTTTTTACTGTCTTTTCCTGACATGAGCGTTCTCCTTAACTTAACGGGTTACCAAATTTCTTCTTTTGTTTTTTCATTATTTTTAATTCGCGGGCTCCGGAAATAACGACATCCTGATCAATACCGAAGTCAAGTGTACGGCTTCGTCCACGGTATTTTACTGCTCCGAGGATTAACTTCATGGTTTCACGACGAGCAAGATGTTTGTCATCGGAGCGGATTATCCACCATTTTGAGAGCTTTGTATCGGTTTTCTGGATTAGGATCTTTTTCTTATCAGTAAATTCATCCCAGAGATCCTGGGCCTGAAGGTCAACTTCACTGAGTTTCCATTGACGTAGTGGATCATTCTTTCTTCTGTCAAAGCGTCGTGCCTGCTCTTCTTTACTGACAGAGAAATAGAGTTTAAGAAGGATAGTTCTTCCAGCATCAAGAATAAAATTTTGTTCGTATGATGTCACTTTTTTGAGAAAACGTCGATACTGTTCCGTGGTGCAGAAACCCATAACCGGTTCAACCATCGCACGATTATACCAACTCCGATCAAACATCACGATTTCACCGGCATGAGGGAATCGTTCGATGTAGCGTTTCATATGAAGTTCAGTCTTCTGGGTGTCGTTTGGTTTGCCGAGAGCTTCTACCCGATAACGCTTTTCGTTCATATAGCGTGCAACTCTTCGAATAGTTCCACCTTTTCCAGAGGCGTCACGACCATCAAAAAGGATAATCATCTTTTTGCCGGTACGTTCAAGGTGGGACTGCATCTTAATGAGTTCTGCCTGATAAGGTTTCAGTTCTTCTGAATTGTAATATTTAAGAAGTGCTGCCTCGACAATTTCTTCTTTACTGCTGTCTTTGAGTACCGAAAGGATTTTTCGGCTCTTTTCACTGGGAGCCTTGGATTTGAATTCCTTGTCGAGTTTACGAACAAGTTTACGGATAGTCGCGGTACTTCCCTGTGGTTCGAAGGTTGTCGATTTGTTCTTTTTAGGTGGGGTCATAATTGTCACTTGGAAATGGATTAGTCTTACCAGGAATGGTATCAGCAACGATAGTTAACATCAACTCTTAATTGAGTTTTCTTCCCAATTTATACATGGTTTGATAAATTTCTGGCAGGTTGTGGGATTTGAGGGCAAGAATGGTCTGTTGTATTGGCCACTGGATTCTAAAAAAATCCACATCAACGGTGTTGTCATCAAGTGTTAGAACAGCACATGATGCTTCAGGGTTTGAGTCAAACATTCTTCCAACACTTCCCGGGTTGATAAAGTGAGTGTTGCCAACTTGCAAATGAAGGGGAGTGTGAGAATGGCCACAGAGAATGATGTCGCATGAGCAGTGGTTGGCAAGTTCTACAAATCGTTCTTTGGGGGTGTCGGGGAAAAGGAATTCATTTGGGTTTTCAGGGCTTCCATGAAAGAGACATACAGACCGGCCTGCAAAGATACATTTTTTGGATTTCTTAAGGGAAAGAAGATGTTGTTTCGAGGATTCATTCAGCTGTTTGGCTGTCCAGTCATACAAAATCCGTTTTTCATGTTTTTTTGGTTTTTTAAATGTCTTCCCTTTCAGTAGTTTTTTTACTTTCAGGTCCGTATTTCCAATGATCGAATGAACCCTGTTTGATTGTAGCCAGAAAAGCGTCTCGTTTGGAAAAGGGGCATAAACAAGAGAATCACCGCAGTTGCATATTTCATCAAAGGGTATCTCTGTAAAGAAATCTGCAACGGCTAGCAGAGCTGGGAAATTACCATGGATATCTGAAAGAAGAAGGATTTTTGTCATATCTGTTACAGGAGTGGGCCTACAATAAGGGATGCGTTTTCAAAGAATGACTGCAGGACAGAACGCTGTTCAAAATCTTCAAGAGTCAGAGTTTTGGATTGTTTTTCATAGCAGGCCTGAACGTCACGCAGTTCTTTGGTGAACATCTGGTTATAGATAAAAAGAGTTGCCTCAAAATTCAGCCAGAAACTTCGCATATCAAGATTGACTGATCCAAACAGTGCAAATTCATCATCAACGGTGATGGTTTTTGAATGGAGCAAACCTCCGCCAAAAAGGAGTATGGTAACCCCATTTTCAATCAAATCTTTATAGCGTGCCCAACTTGCATAGTGAACAAGTTTTGAGTCATTTTTTTCAGGAACAATAATACGTACATCAACGCCACGTTGGGCTGCTGATTGTAGGGCGGTGAGAATTGACTCATCGGGTACAAAATATGGGGTGGTCAGTGTGATATTTTTGCGTGAAGCATAGATGGTGGTGAGGAGAAGGCTGTGTATTGCATCCGGAGAAAATCCAGGGCCAGAAGGAACAAGTTGAATCGGGACATCCCCTTTTATTGGCTGGTGAATAACATCTGCAATTTCCCTGACGTGTTTGATGTCCTGGGCAAGAGATCGTGAACGAATATTTTCGTTATCTGTTTCCAGAAACCAGTCACTGATAAACGTTCCTGCAAGAGCTTCCACCACCGGCCCCTGGATCCGAACCATAATATCAACCCATTGTCCAACTCCCGAATTTTGTTTGAAAAAGTGAGGGTCAACCATATTTTGACTACCGGTGTAGGCAACTTTTCCGTCGATAACAACAATTTTTCGGTGATTTCGAATGTCCACCCGGACAAAAAGTGCCTTAATAAAACCCGCCGGGAGTTCTTCCTCTATTTTGACACCGGCAGCTTCGAGTTCCTTGAATTTACGGCTGTTAAAAAAGTCCTTTGAGCCAATGGAGTCGATAAGAATCCTGCAGGTTACGTTACGATTTGCAGCCCTGATAACTGCTGCAACAACCTCATCTGCAGTACCTCCTTCGGACCAGATATAAAATTGAAGGTGGCAGGTTGATTGTGCAGCATCAATATCTTTAATAATGGCGCGCATAATCTGCTCGGGCTCTTCTATTAGCTCAAGATGGTTCCCATCCATTGCTGGAATTCCGATGAGTCTGTCAGCCTGATGGTGGATGGGAATGAGCTCCGGGTTGAGTCGTGACCAGTCTACGGGTGCTATTGTGGGAAGGGATTCCAGCCATTTTCTATAATGATTAAGGGATTCCTTGGCTCGTTTGGCTCGTGTTTCTCCAATTCTGTTTTCGCCAAAAAATAGATAAATGATTGCTCCCATAAACGGCAGGAGCAGAATAACAACCAGCCACGCAAGGGTTACACCGTATTGACGTTTGCGCATAATTACCCTGACTGAAAGGCCTAAACGCAGCAGCAGGTCGGCAAAGGGAATAAGTATGGTGAAAATGTGGAGAGTCCAATGGAGATTGTCTGGTTCCATAATATATAAAGACTGAAAGGAAAATTAATAGATTAAAGGTCTGTTACTCGTCTAATTAATTAAATCTACTCTGCTCCTGTAAAAATGTAAAATGGCTAATTTTTCTCTGGCATTCTCGATAGTGGGAATGGTAATGTATCAACCTCAATCTATTCATATTTACGAGGGCATATAAACAATGAAAATTAAGGGATTCTCAACATCTGCCGTTGCTGCAGGCATTCGCTACAGTGATCGGCTTGATCTGGGTCTTATCTATAGTAGTGTCCCTGCTGTAACTGCTGGAGTGTTCACCAAAAACCAAGTAAAGGCTGCGCCCGTTGTGATCGATAAGGATCGCCTGAAACAAGGACGTGCCCAGGCAATTCTTGTTAACAGTGGCAGTGCCAATGCCTGTACCGGAGCAAAGGGAAAGGACGCAGCTCTGATAACCAGTAAGCTGCTCTCTTCTCGGTTGAAAATTGATGATAACATGGTGCTGCTTTCATCCACTGGTGTGATTGGTGAGCAGCTCAACGTCAATGCCTTTCGTGCATCCATGGACAAGCTGGTTCTTGGTCTCGGAGAGGATAACTTTGATGATGTAGCAAATGCCATTATGACCACTGACACTGTACCAAAAGTTGTTAGCAGGTCCGTCACGATTGGTAAACAGAAAGTGAAGTTTATGGGCATGGCAAAAGGTGCCGGGATGATTATGCCTAATATGGCGACCATGCTCTCTTTTGTTATTACCGATGCTCAAATCAGCTTTCCTGAACTCCACGATTCTCTGACACAGGCAACAAACAGAACATTCAACCGTATTACCGTGGACGGTGATACCAGTACTAATGATATGGTTCTGGTTATGGCAAATGGGACGGCTGCAAATCCTTGGATTGATGAGGATAATCCAATTGACAAACAGGTTTTTCAGGATACCCTGGAAGGCGTTTTAAAAGAACTGGCCCTTATGATTGTCAATGATGGTGAGGGCGCGAGTAAGTGTATTACTATCCGTGTCTGTGGGGCGCGCAGTGAAGCCGATGCAGAACAGATGGCTCGAACCGTTGCTAATTCGCCTTTGGTAAAAACGGCATTTTTTGGTGAAGATGCCAATTGGGGTCGGATTATTGCTGCCATGGGTCGATCCGGAGTTCGCTTTGATCCCGATAAGGTTGATATTGCATTTGGTGATGTTGTACTTGTCCGTGACGGTTTGGCAGTGGGAGGGGATACCGAAAAGAATGCCACAAAACTGCTCAAGGAAAAAAAGATTGCGGTGTGTATTGACTTAAAAGACGGGGTCGGCTGTGAAGAGGTCTACACCTGTGATTTTTCACTTGATTATGTGAAAATCAATGCGGATTACAGATCCTAGGAGGCTGTCATGAATAGTATTGCATTATATTCAAGTAAGGGCGGCGTCGGGAAAACAGCAGCTGCTGTCAATCTGTCGTATGCCTGTTCCCGCAGAGGGAAGAAGACACTGCTTTGTGATATGGATCCACAGGGAGCAGCAAGTTTCTATTACCGAGTGTCTATTAAGGGTAAGTTTAATAAAAAACAATTCCTTAAAGGAAAGCTAAATAATTTTATCTGTAGCACCGAATATCCTGGCCTCGATGTTCTGCCAGCTCACTTTTCTTTTAGAAATCTGGATCTGGCACTTGATACAAATCAAACAGAGCAATTGAAAAATATCTTTGCAACAATTGCCGACCAGTATGATGTGCTGATATTTGACTGTCCACCCAATATGACACTGCTGTCTGAGAATATTATTATGGCTTCAGATCAGGTGGTTATGCCGGTTATTCCGACAACTCTGTCTATCCGGGCACTTGCACAGTTAATGAAATTTTTTGATAAGATGGGTGCTGATAGAAAAAAACTTCGTTCCTTTTTTTCCATGGTGGAACGTCGGAAAAATATGCATGTCGATACGGTGAGAACCTATCGAAGCAAAAAAGTTTTTTTTAGAACACTTGTTCCATATCTGGCTGATGTTGAAAAAATGGGAATTACTCGTGCACCGGTGGCGCTATCAAGGCCAGGATCCCCTGCAGCTATGGCCTATGATCGTTTATGGATGGAAATCTGGAAGCGCAGAGTTCGGAACTGAAGTTTTTTGTGATTCCTGATGAAATCCTCTTCTCTTTCCAGGGCCATGGGCGGGCTTCTCTTTCTTACCGGTCTGTTTTTCCTTAATTTTACTTCAAGAGTTATTTTTTCTCCTCTTTTGCCGCTTATTGAAGGCGAAATGGGACTTGATCATGCTCAATCCGGATCGTTTTTTCTCTTTATTTCTGCCGGTTACTTTTTCTCCATTCTCTCTTCAGGCTTTGTTTCCTCAAAATTAAATCATAAACGAACCATAGTTCTTTCGAGCCTTGCGCTTGGTTGTGCCCTGTTTTTACTTGGTAGATGCTCGACACTACTCAGTCTGCAGGTTGGCTTGTTTGTTTTAGGGCTTGGGGCAGGGTTGTATTTTCCTTCTGGTCTGGCAACTATTGCTTACCTGGTACCTCCTGCATATCTTGCCAGGGGAATGGCAATTCATGAGCTTGCTCCTAACCTTGGCTTTGTTGCTGCTCCGTTACTCAGTGATCTGTTTCTTGATTTTATCCCATGGCGTAATGGTTTGGCATTTCTTGGGGTGGTTATTATTATCACCGGTATTTTGTATGGTTTAAGCTCCTATGGCAGTAAAGAAAAAGGAACCGCACCGGATATAGCCGTTGCAGTCACGTTTTTCAAAATGCCTGTTTTCTGGGGAATGGTTGCGTTGTTCTCCCTTGGCATCTGTTCAACTCTTGGTATCTATGCGATGGCACCGCTCTTTCTGGTAAATGATCATGGAATGGAACCAGAGCGAGCCAATAGCATTCTTGCTTTCTCAAGGATAGCGTCTATTTTTATGCCCCTTTTTGGCGGCTGGCTAGCAGACAGATTTGGGAAACACCTTGTAATGGCCTTTGTACTTTGTATTACAGGACTCTTAACTGTACTTATGGGAATGGCAGGAGATGGCATATGGCTGATTGCATTGGTTGTTGCTCAGCCTATCGTTGCTGTCTGTTTCTTTCCTGCAGGATTTGCAATTCTTTCAAAACTTGGTTCGGATGAATTTGGCAATGTCTCTATAACCCTGTGCCTGCCACTTGCCTTTCTTATTGGAGGTGGCTTGATGCCTACATTTATTGGCTTGATTGGCGATATTTATTCCATTAGTAGTGGAATTATATTTGTTGGAACGCTTATGGCACTGGGAGGATTGATTTCCCTATTTGCTGCTTTAATCATTAGGAAAAAAAATGATAGTCTAGCAAAAGAATTTCTATGAAAGAGAAGGTTTCTCAATAGCTTGATGGTACAGAATGGCAGAGCGTCCGAGTTGTATAAAATGTGCACATTATTTTGTAACGCATGAGCCAGCAAATCCGTTTGGATGCAGGATTATGGGGTTTAAGTCGGCCCAGAATCCTGCTGCTCTGGTCTTTGCTTCTTCAGGGATTGAATGTCAGTTATTTAAAAGTAAAAACCCATCTAATCAGAATACATCTGGTTCGGGGCATTCCAGTGGCGGAATTGTAGCCTGACTGGAGGGGTGTAAAATATGAAATTATCAGGGTTTGGTGAACAGTTTACCAGCGGTTCAGGAATCTTAAGTCTGATGGAAGACTTAGGGCATGCGTTAGCAACCGGTGGCGATGATATGATCATGATGGGTGGCGGAAATCCCGGTCATGTTCCAGAATTTCAGGATATTATCCAGAAACGGTTACAGTTTCTGGCACAGGATACGGCATCATTTAAGAAACTTATTGGTGTCTACGATCCGCCGCAGGGAGAAAAGGACTTTGTTGATGCTCTTGCAGGGCTGCTGAGTCGTGAATATGACTGGAATGTTGGACCTGAAAATATTTCGCTGACTAACGGCAGTCAGGCCGGATTTTTCCTTCTCTTTAATATGTTTGGCGGACAGTATCCAGATGGAAGTTCAAAAAAGATCCGTTTACCACTGGCACCCGAATATATTGGATATGCCGATCTGGGCACACAGGATGATTTTTTTGTTTCCACCAGACCGCGTATTGAATTACTGGACGACAATCTATTTAAATATCATGTTGATTTTGACAATATGGACATGGGAGAGGAGACGGGTGCGCTATGCGTTTCCCGTCCGACCAACCCCACAGGAAATGTCCTGACCGACGAGGAGATTGCAAAACTCGATATTCTTGCCCGGGAACATGATATACCGCTGATTCTGGACAATGCCTATGGTGTACCCTTTCCAGGCATAATTTATACAGAGGCAAAACCAATCTGGAATGACAATATTATCGTTTGTCTTTCTCTGTCAAAGCTTGGTCTTCCAGCTGCACGAACCGGTATTATTGTTGCTCATAAGGATGTAATCGCAGCGGTTTCCGGAATGAATGCCATTATGAACCTTGCTACGGGAAGCTTCGGGGCCATGCTTGCTCAGGATATGGTCGCAAGCGGCAAAGTTCTCGAGTTAAGTCGAAATGTGATACGACCATTTTATCAACAGAAGATGGAAAAGGCCGTGGAGAAATTTCATACGGCACTTGAGGGAACCCCTTATAAACTGCATAAGCCGGAAGGAGCGATGTTTCTCTGGTTGTGGTTTGAAAATCTACCCATTTCAAGCCATGAGTTGTATCAACGTCTCAAGGAACGAAATGTTCTGGTGGTTTCCGGACACTTTTTCTTTCCGGGCCTGGAAGAGGAGTGGCAGCATCAAAAAGAGTGTATCAGGGTCACCTATTCCCAGGATGAGGAACAGGTTGCAAGGGGAATCATGATAATAGCAGAAGAAGTGAAAAAGGCGTATTGCTGATGAAAATAAGACAAATATACAAGTCAAAATGGAAACTGATAACCCTTATTTGCAGCAGTATGGTCTTTGGTCATGCAACAGTCTATGGCGAATGTATACAGGGAGACTGTAAAAATGGGGAAGGGGTTATTGTTCATGCAGATGGCAGGCGATACAGTGGCGAGTTTGAGCATGGAGCAATACATGGAAAGGGCGTACTGAAATATCCCAATGGTCGTGTGTATAAAGGAGAGTTTCAGGATGGACGATTTCATGGCACAGGTGTTTTAACGAGTCCCGATGGCAGGAAGTATGATGGTGAATTTCGCTCTAATGTAATCAATGGCAAAGGCGTCTTAACGTATAAAGACGGTAGAAGCTATGATGGCGAATTTTTGCTGGGAAAATATCATGGAACCGGTTCCTTTACCTATCCCGATGGACGCAATTATAACGGCGATTTTAGAAATGGCTTGTTAGAGGGTCAGGGCAAGCTTACCTATCTGAACGGAACGTATTTTGAGGGTGAATTCCATAATGGGCAACCTGCAGGAGAAGGTGTAAGGACCTATCTTGATGGGAGTCTTTATACCGGTGGGTATTACGGTGATGAACGACGTGGTCACGGCGTATGGGCAGATCTTGAAAAAAATCGTTATGAAGGAGGATTCGCAAGAGACTCCTATAATGGATATGGCACACTGGAATATGCCGATGGCAGAAAATACAGTGGTGAGTTTTATGATAACTACCGTCATGGCCAAGGGGAGTTGGTTTATACCGATAACACCCGGTATGTGGGAGAGTTTGAGAAGGGGAAAAAACAGGGTAAAGGAATTCTTTTCTTTTCTGATTCCAGTCGTTATGAAGGAGAGTTTAAAGACGGAAAGCGTTCTGGAACAGGAAAACATTTTTATGCCGATGAATCCTGGTATGAAGGTGAGTTTATTGACGACAAGCCAAATGGTTACGGAACATTAACCTTGAAAGACGGCACTGTGTTTACAGGACAGTTCAAAAATGGCCGACCTGTTAAAGAAAGCCTTCCAGATAAAGATATGGTTGCGCCTGTTCTGGTTGCGGATATGGATAATCAGGATATGTCCACTACCGTTACTCCCGCTAACGAGACTAAAACGGCTACGCTTTATACACCGTCAGAGCATCGGAGTTATGTATATTATAATGGAAGGGTCTGTCATCTTGAAGACAGATCTCCTGTGGATGGAACCGTGGAATATCTTTTTGCCGATGGTATGTTCTATCGAGGTGATATGAGAAAAGGTCTGATGGATGGTAACGGCGTAATAGAATATGCCAGTGGTGATGTGTACGACGGAGAAATCAGAAAGGGAAAACTCCATGGCAGTGGTGTATACAAATACTCCAATGGCCGGCGTTATGAAGGCTCTTTTGTTCGAGATGTCAAGGAGGGGAGTGGCGTTTTTACCTATCCCGATGGCTCTAGGTATGCCGGAGAATTAAAGAAAGATCATTATTCCGGAAAAGGAAGTTATTATTTTAGTGATTCCAGTCATTACGAAGGTGAGTTTAAGCTAGGGCGTTTTTACGGCACGGGTAAACTGACCTATGGTGATGGCAGTGTTATTACCGGAGAGTTTCAGGATGACATGCCCCATGGTGATGCTGTTCTTGTTTCTGCCGATGGCAGCAGGTATGAAGGAGAGTTTCAAATGGGTCGCCGAAACGGTTTTGGTAAATATACTACGAGTAAGGGGAAGGTGTATGAAGGTCAGTTTGAAGATGATAAATTCTTGCGTCCCTGATAACTAGACACTAACTATGATTTGCGGAGAACAAAATGAGATGGAGTTATAAAACCGTACATTTTAGTCTCAAGAAAGAAGGACTGCTTGGCAGTGCATTTCTGGATGAGAATGAGATTGAAATTTCTCTTAATGAATATGGGCGTCTTGGCTGGGAGCTGGTGTCGTTTATGGAAATAAATGATGGGCTTATTGCAATATTTAAACAGCCTTTTGCACAGGGATTTGCCTCAGTTCAAGAGGAAGAACATACAGTTAAACTCGCTCAGACAGCAGAAGCTACAGAGATTTCCCCTACTCCTTCGCCGGAGATCCCGGTTGCTGTTGAAAAAGAACCTACTCTGAGTGACGAGGCTGATGTTGGCTTAATCCGGATATTTTAATCTGTTCTCAGCTCTCTCGTGTTACTACCTATGTCAAAAGAAGCAAAACAGTTGTCCCCGCTAAGTCCTGAAAACCTCTCCTGGATGAGTGAAATCCGGCAGACCATACATCGGAATCCGGAACTCTCCTTTAAGGAGTATAAAACTGCTGATTATATCATAGCCAAATTAGCAGAAATTGGTGTTCACAATTATCGCAGAGTCGCAGGTACCGGAGTGGTAGCCGAGATCGGTGATTCTACTGTGACACCTGTTGTTGGATTGCGTGCCGATATGGACGCATTACCCATTGCAGAAAAAACCGAATTGCCCTTTGCCTCAACGACTAGTGGCATAATGCATGCGTGTGGTCATGATGGGCATGTCGCAATGCTCCTTGGTGCAGCTTCAATTCTACAAAAGCTAAAGCTTCCTGGCAGGGTTCGGCTTCTTTTTCAACCAGCGGAAGAAAAAGGGAATGGCGCAGTAAAAATGATTGAAGGTGGTGCTATTGATGGCATTGACGCGATTTTTGGCGGGCATATTGATACCCATTATGAGACTGGAATTATAACAGTTGATGAGGGTATTATCTGTGCCTTTGCCGATCCTTTTGTGATTACAATCCATGGAAGTAGCGGTCATGCTGCCCGACCTCATGAATGTAAAGATGCAATTGTTGCAGCAGCCGGACTGATCACATCACTGCAATCGCTTGTTTCCAGAGAAATTGATCCAAACCAGGCAGCAGTTTTGACCGTTGGTAAAATTCGTGCTGGCGAAATCCATAATGTAATTGCAGGCACTGCCGTTATGGAAGGAACTATCCGTAGTACCCATCCCGATGCCAGAAAAGCCATTCTTTCAGGGTTGAAGAGAATGGTAGCTAGTAGTGCTGATCAGTATGGGGTGGTGGCAGAACTTCAGTTTCCGGATTCTTTGCCTGCTGTGATGAATGACTGTGTCGGGGCGAAGTTTGCCCGGGAAGCAGCTTTGAACGTTTGTCCACGGGCGAATGTCATCTCCCAGGGGCCGTCAAGTCTTGGCGGAGAAGATTTTGCCTTCTATTTACAAAAAATAACTGGCTGTATGGTTCGATTTGGTGCCAGAAAATCTGAGACTACAGGCCCATCACACAGTCCTGATTTTGATTTTGATGAAGCCGTTTTTGTAGTTGGTGCAGCATGGTACGCCACGGTTGCCCAAACATATCTTCAAGACCGGTGTGTAGAATAGAGAGCCTGTTTCTGGCCTTTTCTAAAAAGTTACTGGAAAGAGCAATTACCACTCATATATAGAGGAATTTCAATGACCGCAGGAGCTGAACAGACTCCACTGACATTCGTTCCCAGTCCATCCTATAGTCTTGGAGTGGAGCTTGAATTTCAGACTCTTGATAAGGACAGCCTTAATCTTGCCCCCCTTGCTCCCATTCTTCTTGAAACCGCACCAGCCATTCTAAAACCTCGAATAACTCATGAGTGGATACGTTCTATTCTGGAGATCCGTACCGGGATCTGCCATTCTCTTCGAGATGTTGAAAATGATTTGCTTGAAACCTGCTCGATGGCAGAGGAGCTTGCAGCAGATAATAACTGCCTTCTTTTTGCGGCCTCCCTACATCCCTTTGCACGTTCCGGTGATCAACTGCTAACCAACGATGTCAGGTACGAGCGAATTATGGAAGAGTTGCAGATTGTGGGGCGACGTTTTATTTCACAGGGCTTCCATGTGCATGTCGGGATGATTGATGGTGATACTGCGGTAAAGGTCTGTGACAGAATCCAGCCATACCTTCCACTGTTTCTAGCCCTTTCTGCCTCATCGCCTTTTTTTCAGGGAGAGGATACCGGATTAATGTCCTACCGGACCAAACTTTTTGAAGCACTCCCCCTTGCAGGTATTTATGAACAAATTGGTGATTGGGATAGTTTTCTGTCGGATATGGATCAGCTGCAGAAAGCCGGAGTGATAGAGTCGATAAAAGATCTGTGGTGGGATGCAAGGCCGCACCCTGGCTTTGGGACTCTTGAGATACGTGCCTGTGACCTTCCAACTCAATTTGGTGATATCCTGGGACTTACCGCTCTTATACAATGTTTTGTGGCCACCCTTGCTGAATCTGAGATGACGATTAGTTCGTGTAATCAGCAATTCTTACGAAGCAATAAGTGGCAGGCGGTTCGCTACGGTCTGGATGGGAAATTTTTTGATCCTTTGGGTTTTTTAGGCGGTGGCAGGATGACTCTGCGTGAAGCTGTCTATAAACTGATAGAAAAGGTTCAGCCAATGGTGCAGCGTTTTCACTCTGAACGATATATGAATATGCTCAATCGGATTTTGGAGCATGGGCCAGGGGCGGATTGTCAGCGAAGAGCCTATCAAGAGACGGGTGATTTTAAACAGGTAATACAACAACTACATGAGAAATTTTGGGCATGAGTAAATATAATAAATCCATAGTGGCATCTGGACATCCACTGGTGAGCGAAGCTGCAGCAATCATATTAAGAGAAGGTGGTAACGCTTTTGATGCTGTGGTGGCTGCCGGATTTGCCTCCTGTACCGTAGAACCTGCTCTAAATAGTCTTGGAGGTGGCGGATTGCTTCTTGGTCATTCCGCAGCCAAGGGACAGAATATGTTTTTTGATTTTTTCGTTGATACTCCAGGTCTTGGTTTGCCAAATCCAGTTGACGATCCACATTTCTTTCCGGTGACTGTTCAGTTTTCAGGAAGTAAACAGGATTTTAATGTCGGCTTGGGTTCTGTTGCAGTTCCAGGAACGCTGAAAGGGTTACTCCATATCCATAAGCGGTTAGGTTTTATGGATTTAAAAGAAGTTGTGGCACCGGCGATTACATATGCAAACAGTCATGTACTCAATAGCAAACAGGCTTATTTTCTTAAGCTGCTTAAACCCATAATGCTTCTTTCTGTCAAAGGAGAGGAAATCTATAAGCCAACAGGCAGTTATTTACAGGAAAATAATATGCTTGAGAATCCAGAACTGGCAACTTTTATAGAAAGGGTTGCATTGGATGGTGGTAGGGATTTCTATCGGGGAGAAATTGCCGGAAAAATTGCAAAGGAGATGGCAGAGCAGGATGGTCTTCTTACCAGGGATGATCTTGCGGCCTATGAGGTAAAGGAAAAAAGCCCGCTCCAGGTTTCGTTTCGTGATTATACGTTTTTTACAGCTCCCGAACCGTCAATGGGAGGGGCGTTGATCGGTTTATCTCTTTCATTACAGTCTTTATGCTCTTCCAGTCTGCCTTCATATGAATTTGGCTCAGAAGAATATCTTATTCATACTACAGGGCTTATGCAGGAAGTTGAAAAAATCAGGGAAGCTGGTTTTTCCGATGCCTCGGATCTTGCAAAACTTCTTGGTTCTGGAGCCGCGGAGATCAACACTGAGAACATCAGACTCTTTTCACGGGGAACTACCCATATCTCAATTGCCGATAAAAAAGGAAATTGCGCCTCCATGACCTGTTCCAATGGAGAGGGCGCTGGATACTTTGCACCTGGTACTGGAGTGATGCTGAATAATATGATGGGTGAAGATGATTTGCATCCAGAGGGCTTTCATTCCAGTCCTTCAGGGCAGCGGGTAGGTTCAATGATGTCTCCATCTCTGCTCACCAAAGGTGATGATGTTAAACTGGTAATAGGCAGTGGCGGATCGAAACGAATCAGAACCGCAGTTACCCAGGTCCTTGGCCAGGTAATTGATTTTAAACGACCTCTCCAGGATTCTGTCGATGCTCCTCGTCTTCATTGGGATGGAGAAGTGGTTCAGGTTGAACCTGGATTTGCTGCAGAGGGAGTGGACTCGCTTAGAAAACACGCACAGGTAAATCAATGGGAATCAAAAGGGGTTTATTTTGGAGGTGTTCACGCTGTGATACCGGGTAGAGAAGGGGCGGCTGATAAGCGTCGTGGTGGTGAGGTACTTGAGATTGAATAAATTCTCTGCTTCCTGAGTATAAAATACTCACTCCGTCATTAAGGTGGGTAAAAAGGATACAGTCTTGTTGGTGTTTTTTTATGTCGTTACTATGAGTTTCTTGGGACAATGTAAAGAAAACAGTAATTTATATGATTGTTTTCTCGGTTGGCATGTATGTTGTAATAAGAAAGGGAAAATGAGCTTCATTTTTTCTGGTTCATCCGACTAAAGCGTACTTCGTTTCATGAAGGGCCATTATTTTCA
>CAZUPS010000051.1:0-25489 GCA_964621915.1 uncultured Desulfocapsa sp.
TGGCCTGCTACTGCCAAGCTTTATTTGAATTTACAGAAAGAATGGTACACTAACTTCTTTGCGGTTATCCTCAAAATCTGTGAACTCAGCAGCAAACCAAAGTCATGAATGTTAGTCGTAGTGGTTGCTACAGTTAGCGTAACAAATATCAGAGCACACGCATAACCAGGCTTCCCACTCCCTGCTCTATTAATGATAATTTTTTGGCAAGGCCATAGGAAAGATCCACATCTCTTCCAGTAATATAGGGTCCCCGGTCCGTCACAACTGCCCGTACCATTTCCCCGGTTTCCGTATTCTTTAATTCCACCTTGGTCCCAAGGGGCATCTCTTTATGGGCAATTGTTGCGGCATGCATATCATAGATATCACCATTGGCCATTGGTTTTCCATGAAAGTCCTTACCGTACCAACTGGCAACAACAGCCTCCTCTTCACCACTTCTCGGAAGTCGGATTTTTAGCGTTTGCCCTATCTGTAGAGTTTTAGGATCACTTATACCATTATCGGCCATGATATCTTTGATGTGAACATGATATTTTTTAACAGCCAGTGCCCAGAGGGTCTCCCCTTTACTGAGAGTATGTTCAACAACCTGTCCCTGTTGTTCCGTTTGTTGTGCAGGGGCAGGAGATGGGTGTGGGGCTGGAAAGGTTATCTTGCTGCTGCTTTTGTGAATGGCAATGGGTGCCGGGGGGATGTTTTCAGGATTCTGCTGCTGCTTTGCCTGGTGCAGTGAGCTGGCAAAAGAGTTTTCCGTTTGCAGGGTGGCTCCCTCTTTTAGAAACCAGTTGCCATTTTTTGATGAACGGCCCACCGCATTGGGGTTGTTCTGCTGCAGAGTTTCCCAGTTCGTATTTAAACGTTGAGTGACCCTTGCTATAGTGTCGCCTTTTTGTACTTGATATTCAAACATTATATGCCTCCTAGATTCTGTGTTGCAAATTTTGAGCCACATGCTTAATTCTCCGTAAGCGCGTAGTTTATTGTGGTGATGTTGGACGGCCTTAGGCGTGTTTAATACTTCTCGTTACTTTTTTGACTTTTGTTGACAACTATTTCTGTCTCTTAGAAGAGAGCAGAGCGTGACCCTCTCCCCCTATTTAGTCTCTATCAGAAGCCGGGTGAAGTAAGCACAATAGAAGCCACTGTTCTACAAGAGATAAAAAAAACTGGCTTTATTGCATTGGATGTACAAAAGATATAAATATAGCATCGTTTGGGAAACTCATCATTTTTCCCACAACGGTGAAAGACATTACTGGAAGCACAGCATATATTACACTCAGGAGGCTTTATGAAAATCTCAACGCTGCTCCCAACTCTTCTTGTGCTCTTTTTTCTTTCCTCCCCTGCCCATGCAGGAGACGAGTATAAAGTAATATTTGAAACCATGGACTGCAGTGGTAATACAGGGTTTGCTACTGTGGGTGCGGATGAGATCTACAAGATGAACAATGGTGACTGCACTGATCCTAATGATCCGGCAAAGCGCTTAAAGCAACTCCTGGTTCACGACGGTAGTGGCAGCTACATAGTGTATACTCTGACACAGAACGAGGCCAGAAACGTGATGATGGAAATGAAAGAATATATGAAGTCGAGGAAAGGTATTTTGGATCGTTCTGACGCTGTGATTATCAGTCATTGAGCTGGACAAGCAAAGAATGACAGGTACTGAAAACAATCAGCACCTGTCATTTATCGTCTATCAATTCATAGGAAATACTGACATTCCTTTCTGCATGCCACTTCCTGAGACAGGTACACAGTAGGCAATTTTTTCTTTAACTTTTGTCACCTTGATGGTGCCCACTTCAGTCATTTCAGAATCGAGTACTTCTCCGGTATCCGGGTCAACCAGTTCTTCAACACCACCAACCTTGAACTGTCGTCCAACTTCTACACCTTCGCGGCTGCCACGGTTGATAATGACCTTATCACCCTTAACCAGAACCACAGAGCCTTCCCAGGCAATTGAGCCAAGTTGATTGATTAGAAACAAAACTGCCTGACCAACAGCATCTTCCATCGCCTTGCCAACATTATCACTCTTTTGTCCACCCAAATTTCCACCTAAGCCTCCGAGAGCACTACCATGGTATCCTACGGAAAATCCCTTCTTACCCGAGACGCCGGTAACGTCTGTGGATGCTCTAACCTGACCGGTTTCGGAGTCTACAAGATAGATAGTTATATTCATCTCAGCGTTACCTGCCGAGCCGCCAATACTAATTCCCTGGAAACTGAATCCACCGCCGCCGCTGCTCGTATTATCCTGAACATGCGTAATTGAGCCACGGACCAACAGCTGCGCGGGAGTCATGCGACCAATTTTAGCCGCCTTCTTGCCCCCTGCTGTACGCCCGGAAGCAACGAAATCCTGTTCTTTCATGGCCTCCTCACGCATGTCTCCGTCACCAAGCACAATGAACCAACCGGATTTATGGAGAAGGTTGGTCATGGACGTTTTCATACCATCCCCAACATTCCAGTGTCCACTCCAGCCAGCCTCATTCTTAAACTTGGTAACAGTTATAGAATAACGCAGGTTTCCAGTGGGTGGTGCTGGAATAATGCTTTCAGCACCCGCCAGAGTTCCTATAAAAAGCATTACAAATCCGAAACACAGACCAGATAAGAACGTTCGCTTCATCATTTTCCTCTTTTTGTTGAAGGGTATAAAATTGATTTCACTATATAGTATCTTACAAGTAACTGAATATCAAATAAAAATAACAAGCCGAACCGTTCTCAGAAGGCAGGAAAGGATTTGGCAACACAGCTTTCTCCGGTTATTTGAACGCCAGGAACACGAAGACCGGCAACAGCAAAACGCATGGCCATGGATAATCATAGAATCCTGCTCCTCTTCTATTTTCGCACCCTTTGCAAGAAGAGCTGTATGTGGCACTATAGCGTATCAGTCTGTCCGACCAGGTCCACCCCAATTTACTCCACCAGTTGTTTTTGCTGGTAACAGTTCTTGAAAAAATCAGCTATAAAACATACCATAGAGTGATGAGCCGTTGATTGAGTTAATAGGAATCACCATGGTTTCTGTTAACGTCTCCCATAAAATTTTGTAAATGTTTTTAAAGAGATAGTTAAATGATCCGAAAGATTCTTCTGGTAGATGATGACCGAGTTCTGCAGCTGTCTCTTCGTCGAAAACTGGCTAAGTTCGATGAAGAGTTTCAGGTTGTCGAGGCTGTGGATGGATTTGATGCCCTGAAAAAACTGGAAAAGGCAGCTTTCTCTCTTGTCTGTACAGACTTGATGATGCCTCGAATGGATGGCATGAGTTTGATTAGCCATATTCGTACAAAATATCCAGATCTTCCGGTTATTATCATTTCCGGGATCTTGAAGAAAGATGTACCAAATATTGAGCAGGTTGATGGCCTGCTTGCCTATCTTGAGAAACCGTTTAAGGCGAATAAGCTCCTGGAAGTAATTCTGACGACCTTAAAGGAAGAGGCCAAAGAAGGGGTTATGCACAACGTTTCTCCAACGATGTTTTTACAGTTGATGGAGATGGAAGGTAAAACATGCACCATACGTATGCTTGATAATGCCTCGGATGAGGGGGGCGTTCTCTATCTTACAAATGGTCGCTTGCTTGATGCCCGAGTTGGAGGATTAACAGGTATGAAAGCCGCAACCAGGGTGTTTTTCTGGAACGAGGTAACAGTGTTTCTTCGACATGAATGTGTTCCCATGGAAAATGTAATTAACAGTGATATCCAACCAATAATTATGGCGGCATTGGTGGCAAAGGATGAGTATATTGATGCCCTCTCTCATGGTCGCGAAGCCGATTCTGCATCGTTAGATAGAAGTAGTGGGGTAGGGACAGAAGTTAATGATCCTCTTGTAGATATGCTAGATGATGCCAGGATGACAGGGGGAAATCCTGAAGGGGCAAAAAATGCAGCACTAAATGATTTAAGGGAATTTATTGAGAAAGAGCTGGGGGATACCTCTACTATTAGTGCGATATATCGTGATGAATCTGTAATAAAGACTAACAGTAGCCTGGAGAACCTGGGCGTGTTGTCAGGGCTTGGGGCATTGAAGGCAGGGCGTTTCGAAAAAGAGGAGGGAGGCAGTACTCTTTTTATTCCAGGTAACCCGCCAACACTGCTGGATATAAAAAAAGGCAGCCCTGTGACCGATCTCTTTACGGTTCTTAAAAAGCGTACTTGAGTTCGGGGAATTCAGATACTGGTTATATCTGACTGACACTTCTTATAGCTTCAGTTTGAGCAACATGCGGTTAAGCCAGGTAAATGGTGACCGGGAAACCCGCACTGTTCCTGCCATGGTTTTTCTGCCCTCAAAGAGCAGATCAAGGATATGGCTGGTTGGGGTTAGTCGGTCAAGGAAATGGGTACAGCCCGCGCAATAGGTGATCATTCGTTTTCCTGCTGCTTCTTCGGCCCGGATATTTGTCCAGGTATCGGCAAACTCCTGGTTGAGATACCCCACCGCTCCCCCTTCCCCGCAGCACACCGTTTTTCTGCCATGATGTTTCATTTCAACAACATTAAGCCCGGTGCTTAAGAGCAATTCGCGCACGGCCTTATGTACCTGAGTTTGGTCGCGTACCCCACAGGGATCGTGCACGGTAACTTCCCCATGAAGATCAACAGTTTCAAAAGAAAAATCGGTCAGCACTTCATAAATGGTTTGCACCTGCAAAGCGTCACCATATTGATCAAACATTCTGAAACAGTTGGGGCAGGCTACCAGTACTTTTTTCACACCGGCTTTAAGTAATGCTCCCCTTATCCGATTAAATGCATGACTAAAGTAATCCATACGGCCAAGATCATGGGATGGTTTGGTGCAGCAGTCAAGAACGACACCCAGGTTTGGGATTTTTTGTCTGAGCGTCTCAATAACCTGTTTTACACGTTTTGGACGGGTTCCCGGCAGAGCACAGCCCGGGAAAAAGATCGTATCACAACCATCGGGCAGGTCATACAGGGAAATTGCCTTAGAGGTACCCCATTTCTCATAGTTGGTGAGTGGAGTATGTTCTTTGAAGGTGCCAATATTCTTAGAAACCGCCTCCTGCCGAAGGGCGGCAAATTGCGCTGCCGGATCGATATCCTGGGGGCAGACTTCTGTACACAGGCGGCAGAGGCTGCAGGAAAAGAGCTGACCCAGCTCTAACGCCCCATCAAGGGCAGCTTTTGCCTGCTCATTGGGTAATCCGTATGTTTGCAGATATTTGCATTCCTTGCGACAGAGTCCGCAGGATATACAGCCCTCTTCGATGGAGGAGCATATTGCCCGCCAGTTGCTTTGAACAACCAGTGCGGTTTTTTTTCCGGTGGGTTTATCGGTCATTATTTATTACCTTTGTTTCAGGAAACCGGTGCCTTTAAATCATCCACAGGACATGTGGATCTGTGTTACACGTTCCAGTTTATGGGGGCCACAGCATGTTTTTTTCTTGATGGGTAGGCATAGTTATAATAGTTGAGCCATTCAGCCAAGTCTTTTTGCAATTTATCAATGTTTGAATCCTGTCATCTCCTGTTTCTGTAAATTTTGCAACGATATACAATTGGAAACTGAGTCAGTGGTGACCGGTTAGAAAGTTGCATGTGTCCTTTTTAACCGTTTTCGTTGTTTTGGCCTGCATCTTTTCGGTTTTGTTTTTGTACAGCTTGTTCTGCAGCCTGCTGCACTGCTTCATTATGAATCTGATTTCGTAGCTGCCGTACACGACGAATAGATAGGTGTTCACCATGTTCTTCATGGCAATAAATAGCCAAAAGAAGGTAAGTAATTAGCCCAGGTAATATTTGAAGCATCCTGCCATTTTGGCTTCTGGCAAAGAGATGGCAAACTTTGAGGTGACGCTTCCACCATGCAAAGAAACTTTCAATATCCCAGCGGAGTTTGTACATCAATGCTATCTGTTCTGCTGATAAATCAAAGCGATCTGTGCAACCCAGTATTCCTTGCCCTCTACAATATAGCCAACAAGACGCAAGGGTTCTTTGCTTTGATTGATGTGTGGACTACCCAATAAAACTTTAGCGTCAAAGAAAACATGGGAATTTTCCTGTAGAGAAAGTTCCTCAAGGATCGTTTTCTTTGTGTTCTCTCTTATGCGGCAAACAAAATGACATTCATCTTGTTGCCATTGGTCAAACAGGTGATGGGCCTGATAGCCTCTATCCATCACTCCTGTCTGGCCAGGATCGATAATCTTCCTGACAAAAGGTCTTTCCGCTCCACTTCCTTCTGTCAGGGACAGTTTATGTGGAACCCCATGGTTGAGATCAAAGCCAAGATGGAGTTTTGCTTTTTTGGAATTGGTACGATATTCTACCCAATACATGGAAAGGACGGAATCAATAAGAGATCCATCAATAGCAACGAGGTCACCTAGATCAGAATACTGTGACGGCAAGATGCCAGGTACCTGTTTCTGAAGTTCTGTAAACACATGGAGTAGCTGTTCTACACCACGGTCGTTAACTGTATCGAAAAAGGTAGATCGATTTATGCCGCCAGCAGGCGCAACAAGATATTTGGCATAATCATCTTCTTGCAGAGCTTGAATTAGTTCTCTACCGGTACCGCATATCGCCGAGAGCGAAATCTTACAAATTCCATCATAACCCCCTTAAAAGATAAGGTTCTTTTAAGGAGTGAGGTCGCGAAAAACCATTTGTTTGTCAAGGGAAAAATGCTCCAGTTCGCTGATTTTTTAATGATTATTTTAACGTGCAACTTTCTAACCGGTTACTACTGGACCAGAATATGATGTTTTGATTTTTTACTATTCCAAAACTCACAATTAATAAATAAAAGTTAGCCAGTTGCTATTGTTATTATTCAGATAAAAACGGTACCTTCGCTTGCGCTATCTTTTCTCAATTTTTCACTCCTCTTTCCGTAGCTCTATCAGACTTGATTCCATTTTTCTTCTGTAGATACTATACTTAAAAAAAGTCAAAGAGAGTTTTCCTGACAATTTTACCCGCGAGCCTTAATTCATGCCTGAATTCCTTGACAAGACCGCATTCCATTTTTCTAAGCCTCTTCTTGCAATTATATTGACCACCCTCATGCTTGCCGGCCTGCTTGCAACAAGTACCATTCGTAATCTAAGCCGGGAACAAAAGATCATGGAGAGCTTTCTTTTCGACGAAGCGATGACCCTTATTCGCAGTTTTGAAGCTGGTGCCCGTACCACCATGATGCATGAAAATATGGGAGGCGAGCTTTCTATTCAAACATTGGTCAAGGAGACGGTAAAGGCTGATCGCATTGCCTATATTAGTATTGTCAGTAAAGATGGAGAAGTACTGGCAACTGGTGGCAACCATAGAATAGCTTCTGATAGTAGCCTCACTAGGAAGGTGTTTGCAAGCCGGGAACCAGTCACTTCCTTTGTCGATGAGGAAGATAAAAATCCCATTTTTGAAGTGGCGGCAATTTTTCAAAGCCTGCCCGCCCTTCAACCTCAGAGAAGTGACATGATGGGAAGAAATCGCAGAATCAACAAATCTCCACAAACAGAAATGCTCGAAAAGGGTCAGGCGGTCATTCACCTTGGTTTACGCACTGGAAAATTTGTCAAAGCACGAGAGCAGGATCTGATCCATTCACTCTTTATGTGGGGGCTGCTGCTGCTTCTTGGCAGTGGTGGTTTTTATTTTCTCTTTCTTTATCAAAGAATGTGGGTTACCCGAACCACCCTTGCCAACATGAAACTCTACACCAGAAATATTATCGAATCCATGCCAGATGGCTTGATTACCCTGGATTTCAAAGGGAGCATAGCATCATGCAACCCCAGGGCACTGGAGTTTTCTCCCCTTGCAGCGCAGGAACTGACAGGGCGTAAGCCAGCGGAATTGTTTTCTGGCTGGCCAGTTGGGTCTTCGGAAACCGGGAGGGGCATCACTTCATTTTCCTACACATTTATTCACCCCGATGGATATGAAATTCCGGTTGAGATCAGTAGTTCTCCCTTGCTGGACGAAACAGGCAAAAAGCTGGGTGGCGTTCTTCTGCTCCGTGATCTGCGTGAAATCCGGGCAATGGAAGAAAAACTGATTCGTTCTCAGCGTCTGGCATCCCTGGGCCGAATGGCTGCGGGCATTGCTCACGAAATACGTAATCCCCTGAGCAGCCTCCGCGGTTTTGCTCAATTTCTTGGATCCAGGGCAGTTGATGATTCCTCAAGAGAATGTAGTACTCTTATGGTTGGAGAGGTTGACAGGTTAAATCAAAGTATTTCCACTCTGCTGCAGTTTTCCAGACCACGGGAACCGGAGTTTTCCCTAGTCGACATGGAGCAACTGATCACAAAGACCTGTAAGCTCCTTGAATACGATTTCAAGGAGGCAGGGATTGCTCTGGCCGCAGCCAATCATTACACGGGAACTCTTGAAGCTGACGGGGACTTGTTGCTGCAGGTGTTGTTGAATCTTCTTAAAAATGCAATCGCTGCCAGTCAGCCGGATGACACAGTGACCCTTTCCTGTGAGGAGGGTGATAAGAGAACGCTCCATATTACCATTACAGATAAGGGTTCCGGTATGACCCTAGAGGAGCAGGAGCAGATGTTTGATCCCTTTTTTACAACCCGAAAATCCGGGACCGGTCTTGGTCTGGCCGTCAGTCATCAAATTATTGAACAGCACCAGGGAACATTTACGGTGCAATCCAGCCCGGGAAAAGGGAGCTCCATCACCTTCATTTTGCCACGACGCCAGAAACAGGAAAAACAATGAAAAAAATATTGATTGTCGACGATGACACCGTCCACCGAATCATGCTCAAGGTGAATCTTCTTGATGCAGGCTACGACGTTATAGAGGCCGATGATGGTGATCAGGTGCTGCCCGTTCTTGCTGAACAGGAAATCGACCTTATCCTCATGGATCTGAAGATGCAGCGTATGGATGGGCTGGAGACCATACACCTGTTGCGTGAAAAAGGACGGGTGGAACCAGTTGTGGTGATTACCGCTTTTTCATCGGTGGAATCAGCGGTTGAGGCCATGAAATACGGTGCCATGGACTATGTGACAAAACCCGTGGATATTGAGGCCTTAAAGCATACAGTCGCCAAGGCCATCGATTTTGAGGTTCTCCGTGAGGAAAACAAGGAATTAAAAAAACGACTGGGTGAACAGTTTGATTTTGGCAATATTATCGGTGGCAGTCCGGCCATGCAGAGGGTTTTTGAAACACTGTCTCTTGTGGCACCATCCGATGCCACCGTGCTTATCAACGGAGAATCGGGCACAGGCAAGGAACTCATTGCCGCTTCCCTGCATCACAACAGCAGTCGCAAAGAGAAACCTTTTATAAAAGTGAACTGTGCAGCCTTAAACGAAAACCTTCTCGAATCTGAATTGTTTGGTCATGAGAAAGGGGCCTTCACCGGGGCCGATAGTCTGCATCAGGGACGCTTTGAACTGGCCAGTGGCGGCACCCTGTTCCTCGATGAAATAGGGGATATGCCTTTGCAGACCCAGGCGAAAATCCTGCGGGTTCTTCAGGAAGGTGAACTGGAACGGGTGGGCGGCAGCAGCACAATCTCTGTGGATGTGCGACTAGTGGTGGCAACGCACAAGGATTTAACTAAAATGGTTGAAGAGGGCAGCTTTCGGCAGGATCTTTTCTTTCGTCTTTCCGTGGTCCCCATCGAACTTCCTCCCCTACGTGATCGCAGCGAAGATATCCCCCCACTGGCTGATTTCTTCCTGCACCGCTATGCCCGGAAAAACAAAAAGGATATCAAAGGATTTCATCCTCAGGCCCTGATTCTATTGACCCGCTACAGATGGCCCGGAAATATACGGGAACTGGAAAACAGTATTGAGCGGGCCGTAATTCTTTGCCTTGGCGAACAGATTTCCCCAAAAGAACTGCCACCGCAGATGCTGTCCACTGACTTTCAGATTACTGATACTTCTGTAGCTTCCCTGAGTGGACTAACTTTGAAAAAAGTTGAAAAAGAGGCCATCCGGGCAACCCTTGAACAGACCGACGGGAACAGGTCTCATAGCGCAAAACTACTGGGAATTGCCCGACAGACCTTGATTAACAAGATCAGGGAATACGGTTTGTAGTCCGTAACCATCACAACCTTCCTCACCTAGCCGATAGCAGCAACTGTCTTAAAACAAGACAGTTGAGCTGATTCACTTCCCCTTTCTGTCTAATATCCAGACAGTACGTGATACCACCTCTCGAAAGTCTGTTTTTTTATTGTCTTACATTTTAGAAACATAGCGCACAAGTGCCACATTGTTCCGGTACTGGTACGGTTCATGCTACGAAGAGTATACAATCTATTAACACAACCTTTTACCTAGAGAAGCAACACAATGATGCACGGTGGATTTGGTTCAGGATTTGGACATTACGGCAGCTGGCTCTCGGGGCCGGGAGTATTCTTTCACAGTCCTTTGGGATTCATAATCACTCTGCTGTTCTGGGGACTTGTCATCTCTTTGGCAATAAAGTTTTTCAGAACACTCTTTTCCGGAGAGAAAAGAAGCCCGGGTACTCACCTTGACATCTTGAAAGAGCGTTATGCCCGAGGTGAAATCAATGAAGATGAATACCATCGTATGAAAACGGAACTTGTTTAACCCTTACCAGCACACGACAGGATCACATGATGAAACGACGTACAATATTAAAAAGCGGACTTGCAGCACTGGTATTGGCCGGCGCTGGCCCTTACACGTTTTCTCTTCTTGGAAAAGGGAGTTTTCTGACAACTGCCCATGCAGCAAATGGCGGTTTTGTCACACCCCTGCCCATTCCTCCTCTCCTTGAAAACCTTGACAAGAGTGGAGAAACAGCCCGTTTTGCAATGAATGCACAACAGGACGAGATGAACTTCTTTCCCGGAAAGTCCACTGCAAGCCTTGGCTACAACGGGAATTTTCTTGGTCCCACCATCCGGGTGAGAAACGGACAGCGTTTTACCATGCGTGCCAGCAACAGTCTGGACCAGGAAACAACTCTCCACTGGCATGGCCTCCATGTCCCTGCACAATGGGATGGCGGCCCACGGCAGCCCATTGCAGCAGGAAACACCTGGCACCCGGAATTCACCATCAGGCAGGAAGCGGCCACCCTCTGGTATCACCCTCACGCCATGGGGCTCACCGGGGAGCAGGTGTATCACGGTCTGGCAGGTCTCTTTTATATCGAAGATGACTTTTCCGATACCCTGGATATACCGAAGACCTACGGGGTTGACGATATCCCGCTAGTCATTCAGGACCGGCGTTTCTTCAGCAACGGACAGTTTGCCTACACTCAGAATATGCACGATGTGATGAATGGAGTGATCGGTAACTATATGCTGGTAAATGGCGCCATACAGCCGACCCTTGGTGTCCATGCAGGGCAGATTCGTCTGCGACTGCTTAACGGTTCGAACTCATCCATCTATCGGATTGCTTTTAAAGATCAGCGCAGGTTCCAGGTGATTGCCTCCGACGGCGGTTTTCTTGAGCGTCCTGTGGCCATGAACACCATTGTCCTGTCGGCAGGGGAACGGGCAGAGATTCTACTTGATTTGACGACTGCCGCAATGGGAGATGAAACCAGTCTGCTGGTGGATCAGATGCAGGGTAGCAGGTTTGAAGCCATGCGGATCAAGGTGGACCGTGCTGCTGAAAGCAAAATTTGCCTGCCCGGTAAGCTACGTCCCCTTGACAGGATTGCTGAAGCAGAGGCCTCGGTTGTTCGCACTTTTACCATGGAAACCATGGGAATGGGAATGATGGGCGGCGGACTCACTATTAACGGTAAAAAGATGGATAGTAACCGGATCGATGAGCAGGTAAAGCTTGGTTCTACTGAGATATGGGAGATTACAAATCGGTCGGGCATGATGATGCGTATGCCCCATTCCATGCATCTGCATGATGTCCAGTTTCAGATTCTCTCCAGAAACGGCCAGGCACCACCGCTCCATGAACAGGGACGAAAAGATACCGTCCTGATTATGCCGGGTGAAACCGTCCGTATTATCAGCCGTTTTCGGGACTACACAGGTATCTACATATACCACTGCCACCTTCTTGAGCATGAAGATAACGGGATGATGGGACAATTTGAAGTGGTCAGTTGAGGAAGCGTAAAGGAAAGCAACCATAAAAATTGATTAACAGGTGAAGTGTGATGAACTGTACCTGGGGATATACATGGCATGGCCGTTATCTGTACCACAGCTGGTTTTTCTGGCTGCTGGTGATTGTCACGCTCGTGACAGCACTTGTCTGTCTGTGGAGTTACCTGCACAGAAAACAACAGCCAAGCTGTCCTTGCTGTCACAGTCAGGTAGATGAGGTGTATATGCGCTGTCCGGAGTGCGGTGAGGGACTAAAAAGCCACTGCCCCGGCTGCCATCATATCGTAAACAACAGCTGGCAATGTTGCCCGAACTGCAAGAAAACGCTTCAGCCTGAAATGGAGAAGGAACCACCAACGGCGGGTACCTTACCTGCATAAAATATTTGGAGATAAACGATGCATACAAACAGAATCCTCACACTCTCCGACGGGATCAACCTGCCACGCCGCAGGTTTGTCAAAGGGCTTGCCATGGGAGGAGCTCTGCTTGGGCTTGGAATCTCTCCGGAGCGGCTCTTTGCTCAATCAAGGGCAGCGTCTACACAACCAATGCTCAGGGGTAAGCATTTTAAACTGGCACTTGGGCCGCAGCATGTCAACTTTACAGGAAAAGAACGCATGGCCACAACCGTCAACGGCTCTGTGCCTGGGCCAATCCTGCGTTGGCAGGAAGGGGACAGTATTACCCTTGATGTAACCAATAACCTGGCAGAATCAAGCTCGATCCACTGGCACGGTATTATTCTGCCAACGGAAATGGATGGAGTGCCGGATATCAGTTTTAATGGCATTGCGCCGGGCCAAACCTTTCGTTATCAGTTTCCTGTCACGCAGAGCGGCACCTTCTGGTACCACAGCCATTCAGGATTCCAGGAGCAGAAAGGGCACTATGGATCTATCATCATTGATCCTATTACACCAGAGCCCTTCAGTTATGACCGTGAATATGTGGTTATGCTCTCGGACTGGTCCGATGAAAATCCAGAGGATATCTATGCCAAGCTGAAAAAAATGAGCGGCTACTATAACTTTGCCGAGCGTACCACCGATGATCTGGTACGTGATATCAGAGAGAAAGGCCTAGACCAAACCTGGACAGATCGCAGTATGTGGAACACAATGCGCATGAGTGATCGTGATCTTTCAGATGTCACCGGCTACACTTACACCTTTTTGATGAACGGGCAAACTCCCGCCGATGGCTGGACCGGGCTTTTCAAACGAGGTGAAAAGGTACGATTGCGCATTATCAATGGTTCGGCCATGAGTTTTTTTGATGTCTGTATTCCAGGACTCAAGATGACCGTGATTGCAGCAGATGGACAAAATATAGAACCGGTATCCGTGGATGAATTTCGGATCGGAGTTGCTGAAACTTATGATGTAATTGTCAGCCCCAAGGATGATCGGGCCTACTCTATCTTTGCCCAGGCAATGGGTCGAACGGGCTATGCCAGAGGGACACTGACTCCTGACCCGGCTCTCACCATAGATGTACCGCAAATGGATCCCTATCCTCTTTTGACCCACCAAGACATGGGGATGGATATGAGCAATATGAGTGGTATGGACATGGGCAGTATGGAGAATGACACGAAAGAGATGGGCGCCATGTCAAACAACATGCACAACATGCCGGGCATGGGTGGTTCCAAACAGCAAATGGCAGGGATGGCCATGGATATGGGTGGTACTCCGGGCCATGGCAGCAAGGCTGAAATCGTTCACGCAAAGACAGAGTTTGGCCCCCATGTTGACGCAAGGGCGCAGGCTCCTCAGTATCGCCTCGACGATCCGGGTGTGGGACTGCGCAACAACGGACGCCGAGTACTAACCTATGCGGATCTTCGTAACCTCTATCCGACCCCGGATCCTCGTGATCCGGAACGGGAAATCCAGCTCCACCTGACCGGGAATATGGCCCGTTATATGTGGTCGATCAACGGCATAAAGTATGCGGATGCCGAGCCTCTGCAATTCAAATACGGTGAACGGCTGCGTATCACTTTTGTTAATGATACCATGATGAATCACCCCATGCATCTCCATGGGATGTGGAGCGATTTGGAAACCGGTGATGGAAAACGGATCCCCCGGAAACACACGGTCATTGTCCAGCCGGGCGCGAAGATCAGTTATCTGGTGACTGCTGATGCCAGGGGGGAATGGGCCTACCATTGCCACCTGCTTTATCACATGCTGGCCATGTTCCGTAAAGTGGTTGTGAGTTAAGGAGACAACTATGAAAACAAAAATATTCTGTATTGCAGCAACACTCATGCTCACCACCACGGCTCACGGCGGCGGAATGAATGACGATCCCTTTCTAACCATGTTGACCGTTGACCAGTTTGAGATACGGGCTGGAGAGGGTGATACTCCCCTTGTCTGGGATGCTGAAGGGTGGCTGGGCAAAGACTTGAATAAACTCTGGATTAAGACAGATGGCGAATATGCCGATGGCCAGGTTGAAGAGACAGAAATACAGGCTCTCTACAGTCGTGCCATTGCACCCTTCTGGGATTTACAGGCAGGATGGAAGCGTGATATCCGTCCTTCACCTGATCGTGACTGGTTCGCCTTTGGAATCAAAGGACTTGCCCCCTATTATTTTGATGTGGATGCTGCCCTCTTTGTGGGGAAAAACGGCCGTACCGCAGCAAGGCTGCAGTTTGAGTATGAATTTATGTTTACCCAGCGGCTGATCCTGGTACCCGAGATTGAACTGAATTTCTACGGCAAAGATGATTCGGCCGTTGGTATCGGCTCAGGACTTGCTGACACAGAAGTGGGACTACGTCTGCGTTACGAAATCCGCCGAGAGTTTGCCCCCTATATCGGAGTAAACTGGACCCACCTCTATGGGAATACAGCAGACTATGCCCGTGAGGAGGGTGAAGACGCTGATGACTTCAGGGTTGTGGCCGGAATTCGATTCTGGTTTTAATGAGTTATTTTACTTCAAGGAGAAAAACAATGACGATAATCGCTATTAAAGGAATGAGCTGTCCCCATTGTGTGGCATCGACCACTAAGGCCTTAGAGGATATTGCAGGGATTTCAAATGTAACTGTGGATCTTGAAAAGAAGCAGGCAAGCTACGATGGAGATGTGGATATATCGGTGGTCAAAGATGCCATTACAAAGATTGGCTTTGAAGTGATCGAGTGATCGAGTGATCCATTTTTACGCTTTATGCGGGAGCTCAGTACATTGCACCGCATAAAGCATATTCTGCTGAGACGATTTTCTACTGCAGGTTTACTTTTAAAACTCCTTTGAATCTTAAATTCCGTTAGAGACAAGTGTCTTGTTTTCAGACACTATCCCTTGCTTTCCCCTCCTGCTGTCTGATTTTTAGACACTTCTTTCCGAGTGAAGGATAAAACAATTTTTTATCCTTCACTTATATACCATACAGTTCAGGACGTTATCCGTTATAGCCGCAAGACATTCCTCTCTGGCATACCACCTGCATGATAAAAGATATAAAGAGTAATACAAAGTGTAACAGGAGGCATAGATTATGAGCTGGCTGAAAAAACAGGTTTCACTTGAGTATCCCAAAATTTTACTGATCATTACCCTGGTTACAGTAACGACATTTCTTCACTATCTGACCGGGCAGAGCCAGCACTATTCCCACATTTTTTTGAGAGAACTCTATTTCCTCCCCATCCTCCTTGCTGCCTTCTGGTATGGATTACGGGGTGGTCTTGTTGCTTCGCTGGGAATCAGCATTCTCTATATCCCCCTTGTTGTCATACACTGGCAACAGTTTTCGCCGGAGGATCTGGATAAATCCCTTGAAATTGTCCTTTTTAACCTGATTGCTGTGGTTATGGGAGCCTTACGCGACCGGGAGAAAAAGCGGGAGCAGGAAAAGCAGGAAGCCATCCTGGCAATGGCAGGGGCCATAGCCCATGAATTAAATTCCCCGCTCCAGGTTGTGCTTGGCAACTCCCAGTTACTCCAGGATGATTTTGAGCCGGAAACGGAGCCATACCAAGGACTCCAGATCATCATCAACAACACAAAAACCATCCAGGAGATTGTGAAAAAAATTTCCTTCCTCGACCGATTTGCCCTGAAAGAGTATGCCGGTGATGCGCAAATCGTCGATATCTCAGGAGGTACACATCATGACAACAACTCATAATCATACGCATGTTCATAGTGAAAGTTTTACTGATCCAGTCTGCGGCATGAGTACCAAAGACAAAACTGCCTTTAGCCAACATGACTATAATGGCAGCAGCTATTATTTTTGTAGTGATCATTGTCTTACCAAATTTAAGGAAGATCCCGGCCCCTATACGGCTGTGGAAAAAGCGAGCGATCAATCGGCCACTACTCTTTCTTCTCATTCCCACAAGGCTAACAGCTACACCTGTCCCATGCATCCGGAAATAGTACAGGACAAACCGGGCAGCTGTCCAAAATGCGGTATGGCTCTGGAAGCACAAACCATTTCCCTGGACGATGATAAAGAAAATCCTGAATATGACTATATGAAAAAACGCTTTCTGTTTGGAGCGATCCTCACTGTGCCCCTGGTTATCATCGCCATGCGCGAGATGCTTCCCGGCGGACATTTGATTGACAACCTGGCTTCGGCAGGAACGCTTAACTGGTGGGAGCTTATTCTGGCAACTCCTGTGGTGCTCTGGGCTGGCTGGCCATTTTATGTTCGTGGGGTTCAATCTGTAATCAACAAGAGCCTGAACATGTTTACCCTGATTGGCCTCGGGGTGTCTGTTGCGTATATCTACAGCCTTGTTGCAGTGCTGTTTCCCGTTTTTTTTCCAGCAAGCATGCGTGGATCTGAAGGTACTGTGGGTGTCTATTTTGAGGCCGCGGCCGTTATTGTCACACTGATTCTTCTCGGCCAGCTTATGGAACTCAGGGCCCGTAGCCAGACTGGGGCAGCCATCAAGGCACTGCTGGGGCTTTCCCCCAAAACTGCCAAAAAAATAAACAGTGACGGCTCGGAAGAAGATATCCCTCTGGAACGTGTCCAGACAGGAGATCTGTTACGAATCAGGCCAGGCGAGAAGGTACCCGTAGACGGTGAAGTTAGTGACGGCGTGAGCTCAGTGGATGAGTCTATGATTTCCGGAGAACCCGTTCCTGTACAAAAAAAGAGAGGAGACAAGGTGATCGGAGCCACAGTCAACACCACCGGCTCGTTGAGTATGCGTGCTGAGAAAATTGGCAGGGATACCTTACTGGCTCAAATCGTCCAGATGGTTGCCGATGCCCAGCGCAGCCGTGCTCTCATTCAAAAACTGGCAGATCTGGTGGCCGGCTATTTTGTCCCGGTGGTTATAGGCATCGCTTTAGTAGCCTTTGCTGTCTGGTATTCCTTTGGCCCCGACCCAAGGCTTGCCTATGCACTCATTGCGGCCGTGTCTGTTTTGATTATCGCCTGTCCATGCGCCCTTGGTCTGGCCACGCCCATGTCCATCATGGTGGCCACCGGCAAAGGGGCAACAATGGGAGTGCTGTTTAAGAATGCCGAGGCCATCGAAACCATGCGCAAGATAGATACCCTTGTGGTGGATAAGACCGGCACTCTGACGTTAGGGAAACCCAAACTCACAACTATCATTGCAGCGAAAGGTATGGATGAGAATACACTCCTCAAGCTCGCTGCAAGTCTTGAAAAATCAAGTGAACATCCTCTGGCTGCAGCGATCCTATCTGGAGCGGCAGATAAGGAGATTGTCATTGTAACGCCTGAAGGCTTTGACTCCGTCACCGGCAAGGGTGTTGTTGGAACAGTTGAGGGGAAACGTGTTCTTCTCGGGAATATCAAACTGATGACTGACGAAGCCGTCCCTACAGATGAACTGGCCAGCCGTGCTGAAGAGATGCGCAAAGAAGGGCAGACTGTCATGTTTGTTGCTGCTGACGGAAAGCTGGCCGGCATTCTGGCCGTATCTGATCCGATCAAAGAGTCCACCCCGGCAGCAATCAAAGAGTTGCACGATGAAGGCTTACGGGTAGTGATGCTCACCGGTGACAACAGGGCAACTGCAGAGGCAGTGGCAGCAAAACTTGATATTGACGAGGTGGTGGCTGAGGTGCTGCCCGATGAAAAAGCCCATGCTGTCAAACGCTTTCAGGATGATGGGAAAATAGTAGCCATGGCAGGGGATGGTATTAACGATGCCCCGGCCCTTGCTCAGGCCCAGGTGGGTATTGCCATGGGTACCGGAACGGATGTGGCCATGGAAAGCGCCGGCGTCACCCTGGTGAAAGGTGATCTCACCGGTATTGTCCGAGCCAGAAAACTATCACGGGCCACCATGGCCAATATCAAACAGAATCTGTTCTTTGCCTTTGTCTACAATTCACTCGGTGTTCCGGTAGCTGCCGGTATCCTCTATCCGGCCTTTGGTATCCTGCTCAGTCCGATTATTGCTGCGGCTGCCATGAGTCTCAGTTCGGTGTCAGTTATAGGAAATGCATTACGGCTGAAAACATTCAAAATTTCATAGTTTTAACGGAGGTGTATCATGACAAATAGAAAAAAGAGCACCTTGAATAGCAATCACCTTGTGTTTACCCTCGTCATAATCATTGGTGGATTCGTCCTGTGGAATGAGTATAGAAGGGTGTTGAAAAGTAACTGACCGAAGCTGCTTTTCATCTTCCCGCCACTGTCGATTGCATTTCCCAAACTTATCTGAGTTGTTTTGTAGCTTTAAAGCCCTTTTGTAGGGCAGCTGCGTCTTTTGATGATAAGCTGGTAGGCGCTAACAGTAAAAAAACGTGAACATGTCCGTTAATCTAACTGTAAATGCTGGAAGCTCTATTTCTTTTTCCTTGTACCTGCCATTTCGATCAGCAAGACAGCAATGCTGCTCAGAGTACATCTGGCCATTGTGGCAGCCTGGCTTCGTACTCGGATCGTTTTCAAGCCGGTTTGATTTTTGAGAAGATTAAAAGGTCGTTCACAATTCTTCCGAATATCGTGAGATAACCTTATCTGTTCAGTTTCATAAGGTATTTGCTGAAACAACCCTCTATCACATGGGATATGTCGATATTGAGGGCACAGACTAGACTGGGAACATTCTTTTGGTTCTGCCCCGCATTTATATTCGTGAATTTGGTTTTCAAAGCCCACATGGAGCATGGAAATCTTGCAGGAATCATTGCAGAATACTGCTCCGCTGATACCATTAACATTGTCAGGTGTTAATACCTTTGACGAAGGTGGGGTTGTAACAATTGCACCAGTATGATTATACAAAGAACCACCTTTATCGTGATATGCTTCATCTGCTGTAACCAGTTTTACATCAATACCCATTGCTTGAGCAAGATTAACAAGGAAAGGCAAGAAGTGACTGTCATGATGGTTTGCCGGAGCCAGCATTGAAACCAGGGGAAAGCTGAGTCCTGTTTTGGCATCAATTGCGGTGAGTGTATGCAACCGGTACCCAACAACATATCTTGATTTATCCCGCTTGTTGCGCCGTGCTCCACAATCACAGTCAATATCGTTATAAATCCGTATCTTTTTCCCATGGATTTTCGGACTAGCCAGAGGCATTTTGCAATAGTTGGCTAATTCCGTAGAATCTATGCCATGAAAATGACAATCTCTAAGCAGTCCAGATTGTTTGAAGTGATGGAGGAAATATCAGTGGTGTCCGTTTGAAGGAGAGAAAGCTCTGGAAGCATTGATTGCCAAGGGAAAGAGAAGGGCAAGCAGTACTATGAAAAAGGTCCCAAATGTTCTTATGGGCCTGGGTAAGGCTGTGTCTTTGATGAGCCTTCGCCAGAAAGAGTAGTGGAGCAGCGAAACAAGAAGTGTTCCAAGAGATAAGAAACGTATAAAAACTGTAATATTCGACATGATTGAGTTGAAGAGTAGGTTGAAGGGAACTGTGAACCTCCCCTCAACCTGTTACATTTTGAAATTCGCCTAAGAAGAGAACTTCTACAGTGCATCTTCCAGAATTTTACGACTGATATCCAGTGTGAGATCTCCAGATTCAGAGAGAGCCGTCATTCCATTTTTTTCCAGTCCGTTTACGATATCATCAATACTTTCTTTTTTAACACCACATGAACTAAGGCTTGTGCTCAGGCCAAGGCTTTCAAAAAATGTGCGGGTTTTATCAATTGCAAGATCAATCCGCTCATCATCAGTACCTTCTGTAATATTCCAGACCCGTTCAGCGTATTGGAGTAATTTATCACGTTTTTGTTCTTTTCTCACTTTCCAGATTGAAGGTTGAAGGATTGCAAGTGTGTGTCCATGGTCAATTCCAAATAGTGCTGTAAGTTCATGGCCAATCATATGGGTTGTCCAGTCCTGGGGGACACCGGCACCGATGAGTCCATTGAGGGCATTTGTCGCACACCAGACAAGATTTGCACGTGCATCGTAGTCTGTCGGGTTCTCAATTGTTTTGTTACCGATCTCTATAAGGGTTTGCAGTATACCTTCTGCGGTACGATCCTGGAATCGTCCTTCTGCAGGAGTGGTGACGTACTGTTCAACGGTATGAATAAAAGTATCAACAACACCGTTGGCCACTTGTTTGACTGGTAGGCTGAATGTTAGAGTCGGGTCCAAAAATGAAAACTTTGGAAAAACCAGAGGACTGAAGACTGGCAGTTTCGAACCATTATGGGAGATTACAGCGCCCATGTTCATTTCAGATCCGGTAGCAGGTAAGGTTACCACTATCCCAAGGGGCAGGGCATTCTTTGCCGGCACGGGATTAAAGCCATGCTGGAGAAGTTCTTCAGCATCCCCTTCGTATTTTGCGGCAAGTGCAATAAACTTGGTTCCATCCATCACTGATCCACCACCAACAGCGAGAAGGAAATCAATGTTTTGTTCTTTTGCCACTGCTGCTGCTTTTATTAAGGTCGTGAATTTGGGGTTGGGTTCGATACCTCCAAATTCTACAAGTTCTCTTCCGGGTAATGCTGCAATAACTTTGTCCAGAGTACCAAATTTCTTGACGCTACCGCCTCCGTAAAGAACGAGAACCTTGCTGTTTGCCGGGACATGATTGGTAAGTTCTGCAAGGCGATCCTTGCCAAAAATAATTTGGGTAGGATTGTAATAGTCGAAATTTTGCATTTTGTATTTCCTTGGTAACGGTTGGTTATGAGAGTTCCTGTCAATTCAGCTGCGAATTTAAAAGATATTTTGGTGACAGTCCGGTGACAGTGATGAGCCCCTAACTGTGTACTACCTGCTGTAATTCTGTAGAGCTTAATTGCTTACTGAATTCAAGGTGGAGGGAATATTCATTACCGATTAGGTCGACATCCCGAACCGCTTGTACCGTGCCTTTGCGGATGAGCACCTGGGATGCTATTCCAGTATTGATACTGAGCCGTAGCTGGCGGCCAAAGAGTCCTGCGGCATTTTTTTTCTGGGATGAATGGATGGAAAATGCCACTCCACCCGTTGAAATGTCAATAAGGTTCCCCTGAGCCTCATTTCCGATTGTATTCCCATTTGTATCGAGAACGACAAAACCAATTCTTCCCGGCACCTTTTTTCTTTGAAACTGCCTTCGATTGCTTCCGGCTTTCTTCTGGTTAGTTTCGGGGGATCGTAGGCTTAAGCAGAAGTCGGACAGCTTGGGTTCAAGGGAGGGGAACTGTTCTTTAAGAGCGTCAAACTTTGTTCGTGAAAGCAGAAAGAGTTCACATCCGAGACTTCTTGCCCTCATTGTCCAGACCGAGGCTTCAAAGAACGTTACTGCTCCAATTACTTCTCCTGCCCCTTTTGCAGCTAAAGGTATGGTCATCCCCTGGGTGATTGCCTGGGTCTGCACATGGCCTTTATTGATTAGCAGGAGCGTCCTTGCGTGCGACCCCTGCTGTACGATTGTTTTCCCTTTGGCATAGCTTCGTAAGGTCATGCTATGGTAGAGAGATGAGAACTCTTCACTGCTTAACATTTCTGTTAATGTTTTCCAGACGGCAAGATGTTCTGGGTTGATTGCAGCTTGTTTTGCTTTGTCGATAACATCTGCGGCATGAATGATATCAGTCAGTGCCATGGAGTCTATCGTGATAAGCCATTCACGTAATCTGTCTGCAGCATCGAACTGCTTTTTTTCAGCACAACTGTCAATGAGGCGCATAATCAAAGCCACCGCCTCACTCTTTTTTTTCTGGTGGAGCAAACTTTCAATCTGCTGCTGTTGCGGGACATTTATCTGAGCTGCAGGTTTGCTTTTTTTCGGTGGAGATGTCAGTACTTCTTTCTGTGCTGTGTCATGCTGACTTTCTGGCGGCAGTGTTTCCTTTTTGTCTGTAAGGCGTTCCAGTTGTTCTTTTGATAACCTGATTGCCTCGGTGAGTTTGGGGGAGAAATCAGTAGTTGCTGTATGCTTTTTGCTAAATTCTTCCAGTGCCTCAATAGCAACTCGGGATGAACAGTAACCAAGAGTTTGACAGATTAACAGTAGCAGGTCATCTTTGCTGTCAGGGGGAAATCCCTCTTCTTTTCGGAGAAGAAAAGTCAGTACGGTGGCAACTTCTCCATCGGCGTAGGGGACAAGTTCTTTGATGATGTTTTGTTTGAGGGGAGCATCTGACTGGGACAGGAGATTGAACAGTATCCGTTTGCAGAGGGTTGGATTGGAGAGTTTTGTATGGATAGTGGTACAGGCCTGCTTTATTTTTGGGAGAGCTTTGTTGTCATTTATTCCGAGAATCAAATACCCAATGCGGGTATGAACCAGAAAATAACTTCCATTGCTAAAGGCAAATTCAGCAGTTTTGGGCAGTTTTAACTCGGAGATGATTGTGTTCCAGTATAAGAATGATTTTCCCCTGTTTTCTGTTGTGCTGTTTTTTTGAGCAGAGAACAGCAGTTCCCTCTGGTTGGAGAGGAGAGTGACTTCCTGAACTGAATCCAGTTTTGATAATTTGCCTAAAAAAGTGCTCATATTGGTGTTTGGTTAACGGTCTCTTGCGGTAAATTCCAGATCGTAAGCAAAGCGTGAGCTGGTACTGTAAAGTAAAATAATTACTTTTGCATGCCTAATCAATTGTTTTAACCAGCTTATCAGCCACACGATCGACAATGATCCGCAGAGTGAGCGGCGGCATCAGGGTTGTTATAAAGGCGATAAAGACCAGGATCGAAAACAGATCATCGTTGATGAGCCCTACTTCAAGACCCACCGATGCGATAATCAATTCAACAGCCCCTCTTCCATTCATGGCAAAACCGATAATGGTTGATTCTGCTTTGTTCATTTTGGCCCAGCGGCTCCCGAGATAGGCTCCGATAAATTTGCCTGTTACGGCAACCAACAGAAGAACGGTGAGCATACCAAGATGAGTCTGCAGGGCCTTAAAGTTGACATGAAAAGATAAACAAAAAAAGAAAATGGGGCCCAGAAAACCATAGGTGATGGAGACGAAACGATCACTGATTTTGGCAAATAATTCTTTACTCGTCACTGTTCGTTTCACAAATAGGCCGGCAATATAGGCACCAATAATAAAATGCATACCTGCTATTTCAGCAAGGAACCCAAAGAGCAGGGCTACAATCAGGGCAAATGAAAAGCCTTTTGCTTCTCTGGCGACCAGGTAAGTACTTATTTTGGGGAGAATCCACATGCCAAATATGGCAGAGAAGGCGAAAAAGGAGGCAACTTTAAGAAGGGAGAGCAGGATTGGGATAAGCTGGAAACCACTTTGGGTGACAGTCATGTCAATCAGCGTGGTGAAGACGGTGAGGGCAATGATATCGTCGATGATCCCGGCTCCCATGATAACGGGTGATATTCTGAAACCAGTAAGATTCAGGTCATGGAGAACTCTTGCACTCACTGCAATTGCTGTGATGGACAGGGCCTGACCGATAAATATGGATTGAAGCAGAGGGAGATCGTAAAATCTACAGGTTATGAAGCCCATCAGAAATGGGACTATATAGCCGCCAGCACCTACTTTGGCAGCCTGTTTCTTGAATCTTTCCAATTGTGCGGGATTTGACTCTAACCCGGCATAAAACATAAGGAAGAAGACGCCAAGTTCTGCCAGGACATTCAGGGTCTCGTCCGGTTGGATTATGCCAAACAGGGATGGGCCAAAAACGATGCCAGCCAGCAGTTCACCGAGTAATGCCGGTTGTTTGATCCAGCGGCAGACGACACCGGCCGACCAGATCACCACCATTACCAGGAGGAGATTCAGGGTGGAACTGCGATGGAAAACAATTTCTTCGATAAGGGGACCAAGTTCAACAGGGGCCATATGAATACCTTTTTAAAAAGATGATTGTCTAGCCTCAAACAGTAAATAAAAGAAATAGTAATCAGTTAGTTTCTCTTATTTATTTTAAACTCACTCTGCTTCCCGGGGGGGCAGGCTTAGCCCGCATATTTCATATTGTGACAGGAGTTCTGAAGCCGGAAGGCTTAACAGCAAGAACCGAGCAGTTGATCTGGTTCAGGATACTTTCTGCCATATTACCCATAAAAAAACAGGATAATCCGGTTCTGGCCACGGTTCCCATAACAAGCAGATCGATCTGTTTGTCTCTGGCCAGTCGTGGGATAACTCCTTCGGCACTTCCCTGGATAAGATGTATTTGAGGGTCTATGAACTCTGCTCCTTTCTGTCCCAGTATTTCCGGCAGGGCAGTCATAAAGGTCTGCTGTTCAGTTTTGATAGATTTTTTCTGGTCCTGCATCCAGGTGTCAACCTCATCTATATTCAGATAGTCCCGGTTCATTTGCAGTGTACTCTCCCCAAATACCTGCCAGGCATGGACGATATGCAACTCTCCTGGTTCAGAAAGGGCAAGTGATGAGGCCATTTCAAGGATCTGCAAATTGAGATCGTCTCGTCTTGCGTTATCATCGGATGGTTCCAGGTCCACAGCAGCCAGGATACGTCTGTAGGCCGGGACCTCATCGGATTTAACCATCCATACCGGGCATGGGCATTTGCGCAGGAGGTGCATATCTGTTGAGCAGAAGAGCATTTCTTTGAGGCCGTGCTGTGGCCGCGGTGTTTTGATGACCAGGTCGTGTTTATCCCTTATAACTGTCCGTATAATTTCGATAAAGGATACTCCATGAACAACTGTTGTTTGTGTCTTTGTCTGGTGTTGAGAGGCGGCAATCAGTTCGTCAAGCTGATCCAGAGAGTGCTTGATTGCCCCATTGATAATCTTTGCAGCATCACTGCCTGGTTTACTAAAGAATTTATTTTGGGGGATGTCTTCAAGTATGGCCATTACTGTTAATCTGGCCTGGTTGTGAGTCGCAAGGGTTGCCGCTCTTTGGAAAGCAACCTTACTGTCCTCTCTCTGATTTACAACCAGGAGGATATTTTTG
>CAZUPS010000052.1:0-24733 GCA_964621915.1 uncultured Desulfocapsa sp.
AAAGGTAGCAGATTAACCACTTATAGGCTTGTTCAAATTATTGGGGCCACTTCTCTGTAACTCTTTAATGCTGAGGTCATCTGGGTTCTTATCAAGGCAATGTGCAACCAGAGCAATGGTAGTTGGATGAACCTGTAGGTTGTCTTGGGTCGCTACCTTTTTGTTATGTTTTGTTGCTTTCTTTTTAGGGGCAAGTTTGACAGAACCCATATAGGTTTGATAGAATTTTGGTTATTGGGACATCATACTTAACTCTTTAATCTTTCAACAATTAAGTGTGTGTCCCCGGATTTACAAAAAAAGATGTGACTGTGGCAGTTGAGTGGAATCACTCAGGTCCGAAGGGTAATATCTTTCTAATATATAATTTTGTGCGGCCATACTGTCCTCCTCCTTCTTCTTTTGGAGAAAAAACAGGATGTTGATGACCTTATTATACCATAAGTTCGATCGTTATTTTATTACGTATATACAGTAGATATGTAAAAGTTAGTTAAAATTGAATTTATTGGGACTATCAGTGGCAATTCAAACCTCATCTTTTGATCCAAGATTTGGCTCTACCGGCTAATGTTACGATCTCTCTAGTTATGCTTCTTCACAGGAAATGGCTTGATCATTCCGCAGGGAAGATTATTGTGATCTGGGTTCAGTTTACAAAAAACTGTCTGATAACTATATCGGTTATTGGGTGCATTTAATAACTCGGAACTCAAGAATGAGTATTGAAAATTTTATTCCTTTTGTCTTAGCAACAACGTTGATCTTGATCATACCAGGGCCGACAATTATTTTGGTAATCAGTCAAGCTGTGGTTCATGGGCGTAAATCAGTAATACCTCTTGTCGCAGGTGTATTATTGGGAGATTTTACTGCAATGACATTCTCTCTTTTAGGTCTCGGTGCAGTATTGTCGACATCAGCAGCCCTGTTTGAGGTTTTCAAATGGATTGGCGCTCTTTATCTATTTTATCTTGGAATAAAATTGTGGAAATCAAATCCGAAAAAACAATCTGCTCATGGTGGTGTAAAAAAGACATCTGCAAGATCAATTTTTCAAAGTTCGTTCATAGTTACTGCCCTTAATCCCAAGGGAATCGCTTTTTTCGTTGCATTTCTCCCACAGTTTATCAATCCTGCCATACCAGCACTTCCGCAATTAACCTTACTTGGTGGAACATTTTTATTCTTAGCTGTTCTTAATGCTGCATTGTATGCAATTTTTGCTGGTCAACTAAGTGAATATATAAAGAAAGAAAGGGTGCAGAAATGGTTCAACCGATGCGGTGGTGGTGCGCTAATTAGTGCAGGGATTATAACCGCTGGCTTGCAACGATCCTCATAAAAAAAATGAAAATCCGCTCCTCACTGATTTTAACTGTTATTCAGCGGGAAAACATTTCCTTTGCCAATATCACCCTTTCAAGAAGACTCGCAACTTTATATTCTTCCTGATTATACGTATCTACACAATATAAATACATTATTTTCAACAACCAAGGTCAACATATTTGCCACTAAACCCTTAAAACAGCCTTAACTCAGATGAAGAGAATCGATCAAAAAGGACCACAAACCAATGCCCGCTGCACACCTGGAGCCAATGCTGTAAGGCCTTCAAGTAGTTTTTCTCGACTTATTAAAACATCTACAATTTGCTTTGAATAGCTCTTGGTACTTTCTCTGTTCATACCCATCATAGGCCAGCCCCATAAAGACGAAATTGTCACTTCATCTTGCTTAAAATAGGGATCGGTTAAAAAAGTAGCACTGATTACTGCTTCAACGCCACTACGGTTTGTTTCACTGCCGCTAACCAAGTCAATCACAACCGATCCGGCAGGAATGATTCTTTTGATATGGTCATTCGTTACCAGATACGTTACACCTCGTAAATGAATTGGCAGTTCAGCGCCATTTACAACTAAATCAACGTCTTTCAGCCAATATTCGATTCGTTCTTTAGTCGTTTGGGTACGTCCTAAAACATGGATATTTTTTACTCCATGTGCATATATTTCATGCATTGCCCCACGTGCGACATTTCCATAACCAAGGACAACCACTTTGGCATCTGCAATATCTATTTCCGGCTTATTTTCTTTAAGGAGTTTAAGCCCGTAACGGGCACCTGCCTGTCCTGTCTCGTGGAGACATTGGATACGCCGTAAACCAAACTCAGCAGGAGGGTGTGATTCTTTATATTCAGTGATTGCTTCTTTGCCTTTTTCCAATTCAAATGCATGAAGGTCAAAAACATGAGAACCACATTCTTTTAATTTTTGAAGGGTAGCATTTGAATCACTGAAATCTTGTCCATCATAGAAATAGAGTGTTTTATTTCCGGTTTCCTGCAATTCTTCAAATTTCACATCTTTATACAAAATTTCAAGTGAATAGGGATTACGGTTGCCTGCTCGTCGTATAGCTCCTGCCAGACGATCATTGTGTCCTATGACAAATATCTTTAAATTATTGATTGTTTTGTCATCAATAAAACTATTTAATGCATCTGCCATTGCCACACGTGCAAGTATTTGTTCCTCACTCTGGATTTTTGGAGACTCGAGTATCTCCTCCATGGCGATTACATTAATGTGGTGATCTTTCAGTAATTGCGCTCTTTGAGGAAAGGAATTGAAATGAGCCATACACAATAATGTACAGTTCTTTTTCATCTGGGGAATGGACTCTAAAGCAGGGCCTTTAAATTTAACAATTATATCTTTGTCCTTATATATTTGATCACCATTTTGTATTATGGCACCGTTTTCAAAATACTCTTCATTGGAAAAGCCAACTCCCTCGCCCGCGCCGGATTCAACAAATACGTTCACCCCGGCAGCAATCAATTTCCCTACATCATTGGGTATTATAGCGACTCGTTTTTCTAAGCCCCCAGGGTTCTCAAGTGATTCAATTTCTTTAACTAAGGCAAGATTTTGCAATGTAATGGAAGGTTTCGTTAACATGATAGTTGCCTATTTTGGTAGGTGGTGTAGCAGGATCAATGACTTAAGATATGTTCAAGAAAGAGACTTGTTCTGTCCCACTTAGGATTTCCGAGTACCTGTTCTGGAGGACCTGTTTCGACGATTTCACCCTCTGCCATAAACACAACCCGATCTGCAACTTGCTGGGCAAATTGCATTTCATGGGTGACACAAATCATGGTCATTCCAGAGTGAGCCAGATCAATCATAACATCGAGAACCTCTTTTATCATTTCAGGGTCAAGGGCAGATGTTGGCTCATCAAATAGCATGATTTTGGGTTCCATGGCAAGAGAGCGGGCAATTGCGACACGCTGTTGTTGGCCTCCAGATATTTGTCCGGGATATTTCTGGGCAAGATTTGCAATGCCTACTCTTTCGAGCAATGCAGTTGATTGTTCAATAGCCTGATATTCAGGTATGTTACGGAGCCATATTGGGCCGAGAGTGCAATTTTCTAATAGTGTAAGATGGGGGAAAAGGTTGAAGCTCTGAAACAACATTCCGACCTTATCACGAATGATAGTGGCACTTTTCTTGTTTTTTTCTAGCCGTTCGCCGAATATGGTAATAGATCCTTCCTGGTGCTCTTCAAGATGATTGATACACCTGATGAGGGTTGATTTTCCTGATCCTGATGGTCCGCAAATTACAATAATTTCTTTTTCCTGAACCGAGAGTGAAACATCTTTCAGGACGTGGAATTCGTCATACCATTTATTCAGGCCTTTGACTGCAATCGCCGTTCTGCCAGATGTATCATCTTCGTGTGGAATAGTATTACTTTTAATGTCCATTCTTTTTACAACGCCATCATCTGTTGGTATTTAATTTTTTCTCTAGCCGTTGGCTGTATTGAGACATGGTGTAACAGAAAACAAAAAATAATACTGAAATGGCAACAAGTGGTTCGCTATGCAGGCCAAGCCAGTTTTTATCAATTGAAATATTTCGAGCCATTAACATAATGTCAAAAAGTCCGATGATTGATACCAGAGTTGTATCCTTGAACAGGCTGATAAACGAGGTAACAATATTAGGGATCATGGCCCGTAATGCCTGGGGGAGAATGATAAAAATCATTGTATGCCAATACCCGAGCCCAACAGATTTAGCGGCATCGTATTGACCACGGGGAATCGCCTGTAAACCACCCCTCACTGTCTCTGCCATATATGCACCTGCAAACAGGCACACTGCGACAAGTACTTGCACAAGTTTATTCAGCTCCATGGTGTTTGGAAAGAACAGGGGCAACATGGTAACAGACATGAATAAGACGGTGATCATTGGAACTGAACGGACGAGCTCGATTGTACAAAGTGAAAACCACTTAATTATTGGCATTTCTGAACGTCGCCCCAAGGCAAGAATAATACCGATTGGTAATGCCATCGCAATTGAAACACCGGAGATGATTAAGGTCAGGAAAAGGCCGCCCCAGGCATCAACAGAGACATGTTCCAGGGTTTGATTTCTTAATATAAAAGCTATAATAACAGTTATAAACATCCAGATTGTCAAATATGCCCAACGAGTGGCATTTTTTCGACAAAAACGCTCTAAGAATGGTTCAAGATATTCTTCAACTCGTTTGCGATTCAGATATGTTAGAATGATATTAACATATAAAATCAATAGGTAAGCTAATCCTGCACAAGCCATAATGTAATGAAAATTACTCCGATCTCCGCCTAAAAACAAATAATTTGCCAGAAAAGGGTAAAGCAGAACACCCATAAGTGAGAATATCATTTTTTGTTGTGCTTTCTTGAGTGCTAATGGAATAAACCAGAGTATTCCAATACCGATTCCAAGGTTGATTCTCCATTGTAACGTATCCGGGTAAAGGCCATATATAAGGTTGTTGACCCAAGGGAAAATCCCTGCCCAACAGGCACCGTCCGGACTGATGTCTATACACTCACGACGAGTTGATGCTGTCCAGACTGCTTTTAAAACAGTCCATTCCAGAAAAGGTTTTAGAAGGAGAAATAACAGGGTAAAGACTGCAATCGTTAATAAGGTATTCCAGATGTTACCAAATAGATTTTTTTTCAACCATCCAATAGGGCCATAGGTAATTGTTACTGGCGGACGGCTTGGGCTGGGAACAAATTTGAGAAGTTCACTTTTGGTAGTTTGTTGATTCTCCAATTTACCCCTCCTGCAGCTGAATTCGTTTGTTGTATCGATTCATGATATAGGAGATCGATAAGCTGGTACACATATAAAATCCCATCACCATCAGCACTATTTCAATGGCTCGTCCGGTTTGATTCAGTGAGGTTTGTATGAAAACGGAGACTAATTCAGGGAAACCAATAGCGACTGCTAAAGAGGATTCTTTAACTATGGTTAACCATATATTAATCAGTGGCGGTAATATAGCGCGTGCAGCTTGAGGAACAATGATAAGGCGCAGCGTTTTAAAGCGGGAAAAGCCAATTGCTGAAGCTGCCTCAAGTTGTCCGGGGTCAATCGATTGAATGCCGGCCCGTACCATTTCTCCGATCGTTGCAGATCGATATGTGGTCATGGCAACAAATGCAGCCATAAAGGCGGTTGGGAAGAAAAATCCATCGTGAAAATTAAAGCCCTGGAGACTCGGTACCGCCCAGTGTAATGGACTCCCGGTTACCATAAAGATAATCGCCACAAAACCAAGCAGTGCTATGAGAGAGGGATACAGTATGGGTAAGCGTTTACCATTGCGTTTTCGGAATATTTGCGATTTTTTGAGTAGAATGTATGAGCAAATGCAGGCAAGTAGGGCGGCAATCACGGTCCAACTGGAATTTGTTTCGAAAACTGGGGCTGGAAAATAAAAACCCCGATTGTTTAAAAAGAATGTATCGAGAAGATGATAACTCCCTCTGGGAGCAGGAAGGGTGGAAAATACAACTATAAACCAGAATATAATTTGAATCAGCAATGGTACATTACGAATAAACTCTACATACCACCGGGCACATTGGGACAAGAGAAAGTTTCGAGATAATCGAATAATTCCGACTACAAATCCGAGTGCGGTTGCAAAAAAAATAATCAGTGCAGATAAAATAAGAGTGTTACAAATTCCTACCAGATAGACCCAGGCATATGACATCGTTGGGTCATAGGGAATGATGGACCATCCAATATCAAACCCTGCCGTAGAACTGATAAAATCAAAGCCAAATGGAAGTTCCATTCGGTGGAGATTTTCAACAACATTAGAGTAGAAGTAATACCCGATACCACAGACAAGTAATAGTGTTAACCCCTGAATGAGTTTTGATCGGTATGATGAATCATAAAGCAGTTTTTTTAAGGTAATAATCTTGCAAGACCTCAACCATTTAGAATGGGCAATTATGATGGATTTGGAAAAAACTTCATATCCGAGGCGCACAAATATTCTATTATTACTGCGTAGTTGAGTACGTCGTAATGATAGAATATTTGTAGCAACGAAGCAGATGAAGAATTTTCGAAGTCTCCGCTTATCTACGATTCAATCTAACGGAAAGATTTGGAGTACAGTAAGCCACCGTTTTGCCACAGTGCATTTAGAGAGCCTTCGCGATCAAGACCTGAAGCTGTGTTTGGTCCAAGATTGCGTTCATAGAGCTCACCATAATTACCGACTTGTTTAATAACTTGATAGGTCCAATCTGCAGGCAATCCAAGGCCTTTATTGAGGTCACCTTCCAGTCCTAGAAAACGTTTTACTACAGGATCTTTAGTCGTTTTGCGAATTTCATCGATATTTTCTGAAGTAATACCCAATTCTTCAGCTTCTACAAGGGCTGCAAAAGTCCACTTAACTATATTAGCCCAGGCGCTGTCATTCTGACGGACAGCAAAGGAGAGTGCTTCTTTTGAAATTGTTTCAGGGAGAACTACGAAGTCAGCAGGATTTGGTGCTGTTGAACGAGCCGCAGCCAGACCAGATCTGTCATTGGTCATGACATCGCAGTTGTTGTTAAAAAATGCAGTGTTTCGCACCGATGCATCGTCAAAAACAACTGGCTTCATGTTCAGGTTATTTAAACGGTTAAAATCTGTGAGATTGAGTTCAGAAGATGTCCCGGTTAAAACACAAACCGTTGCACCTTTGAGTTCAAGTGCGGATTTAATACCACTATCTTTACGAACTATAAAACCCTGTCCATCATAAAAATAGGTGTCTAAAAAATCGAGGCCCTGGCTGCTGTCTCGTGACAGTGTCCAGGTCATACCTTTAGAAAGAAGATCGCCAGCACCACTCTTAATAGATGTGAAACTCTGTGCCCATTGCACTGAATTAAATTTCACTTTTTCTTTGTCTCCAAATACAGCAGCAGCAACACTACGACAGATATCAATATCCATACCCGACCATGTTCCTTTCTCATCTACTGTATAAAAACCTACAAAGGAATTGCCTATAATACAGTTGAGGTATCCACGCTCTTTCACGGTATCGAAAGTAGATTCGGCCGCGTTAGCCTGAACCTGTGAAAACAGCATTGCACAACTGGCAACAGCTGCAAGTAAGAATTGTGGTGTTTTTTTCATGGTAAGTTCTCCTGGTAGGTTTGAAAAAGATAAATGGTTCTTTGATATTTTTAAATATGATGATGATAGAGGTTCAAATCAGTTTTCTACTTTGCCAGAACCTCAATCGCTGGCAGGATGAAATCTGTTGGAAATGAAAGTAGTAATATTAAGAATAATAATTTGAACCACATTTGAATAGCAAGTATTGGTGTAATAATCAAGTTGGTTATTCAAAAATTTGGTTTTGCTTAAGAGTGTTTTGTTGGAACGCATTTGTTTATTTTTGATTATTTTTCAGGAAGGTATCTCAATATAGCTAATATTCACGCAGTAACTCAAGAAAGGATCCCATGTAGGAAGCAATTAGAAGTTCTGTAGGGTAGTTGAGTTGTATGGTAGTTTTGCCCTTAAAGGGGAAAAGATGGTTTGAAATCGAGGCCGATTTGTGCAAGGGATTAAATTCTGTCATTTAAAAGAGATTAGCATAAGGCTTTAAAGGTCTGGGAGTAGCTTCGTCAGGTTCTTATGATTTTAAGTATGCTGTTCTGTTTTAGCATCAATTTGAACTGGATTTTCACCATCACCAATTAAGAAAGAGGAATAATTAAATATTATTATAGAACCAATTTGTCTTGTGAATTGAGGGAGTAACAATTGGATAAATTGAAATATTAATTGATTAACAATACCTTATATGATAGCCTCAAATCCAATTGAGAAATATTGTTATTGTCTGGTCGTATCATCAATACTAGAAAATTATATCCATTATTCACTGTTCCTAATATCTATATAGTCAGGTATTCTTTTTTTTAGGATGAGGATTCATATGCGCTTTACAGTCATGCTGGTGCTGTTTGTTATCGGACTCTTTTTTACAGCAGGACCTCTTTCTGCAACTGATGGGGAAATGAAAAAGGATGAAGATGAAATTAAAAAAGAAGATAAGTTCCAAATAGGTGACCCTAAAGAGATATTTTTTTCAAAAAGTCAAATGAAGTTTAAGGAGAGGGAAAAGCTTGAGTCCCACGAATCACCAAAAACATTTGGTGATTTTATTGCCAGTGTAAAAAAAGATTTTGCAAAAATTAGTGAGGACTTCGATTTACTTAAAAAAGAATGGAGTAAAGAACCCAGGCATACTTTTTATGATCCGGATTTTGTTCCTCCAACCTTACCAGATTCAAGAAAACTATAATCTTTTCTCTTTTAAAAATACCTTTATCGATACAACTCTTTATGAATTCACAAAATAGAAATTCAGTCTTTAAATATATCAAACTGGTTTGTGTTCTCTGGCTAACGCTTATGTTAGTAGGGTGTATAGCCGTTAACAGTACTCTTGATCGCGGTCATGATGAAGTCAAAGCCGTTGGCGCCATTGACAGATTAACGAAAAAATATGCTTTTATCGATTTTGGACAGGTCTTCCCGGATACCTATCGTTATGATTTGCCAGAGAACAAAGTATATGACCTTATTGTTAAGCAATTAAAATTACGTGGTGAAACCATCGTAAAGAAAGATAGAAAAAAGGGAATTATCTATACAGCTGCTAAGGAGGCACCACAACTCTCGGATACCATAGATACTAAGAACAAAGATAGAATATATTATCAGCAATCAATTTTTGTAACGGCCAAGGGAAAGAATACTACTTACGTTACAAACTATCCATCGGTTGTGAATGGGAACTTTAAGCCTATTGTTATTCCATTGGCTCGGAACATGTTGCGAGGGATATTTTTTGGTTCCCTTGCTTCCGAGTTGTACCCTAAGTTGAAAAGTCAGAGTATGAAAATATAATAGGTGCTGGTCTGACGCTACTTTTTTAGGTGGCTGTTCAAAAGGAGTAGAAATTGTAAAAGGGTTCTAACCGAATATGGTTGAACCCTTTTTTTATGAGGACTTATCTGAAAATCAGAGAAAGAGACTTTTACACCGCAAAATAGTGGGCCTGCGGGTGGTGAACAACCATTGCCGAGACACTCAACTCAGGCACCATCTCCATGGAAGAACTGAGTGTGATTCCGATCTCTTTTGCCTGAAGAAGCTCAAAAAGTGGCTCCTGGAGATCGAGATCCGGGCATGCTGAGTAACCAAAACTATAACGTTGTCCAGAGTCCCCAATGGAAATTTCCCGGCGCATAACGGTATGAGTATACTGAGCTAGTGCTTCTGCTGCTTCGACGCCAAAGCCATGAAGGAGAAGATATTCATGGTACTTATCCTGTTTATATAATTCCTGGCAGATAACTCCAATTTTTTCACCAAGTGTTACAACAAAAAATCCGACAAGATCATTTCCATCTTCTTCAGTTCTAAAGAAATCAACGAGACTTTGGTTTGGTTCTCTTCTCTGCCGTGGAAGTGTGAAGGAGAATTCTTTATCCTTAGCTGTAACAATCAAGCCCTCAGAGTCACGTTTACAAGGAAACCAGCCGTAACGAATTTTTGGTTCAAGCAGATTCTCGGAGTGTACACGTTTTTGAAGAGCATTGAATTCTGGCAGGACTGTGTTGTCGAGTAGTTCCTGGTATCCGGATTCGTCTAGCTTTCCACGTTTATACCCCCAGCGTCCACGAAAAAGAATTTGTTGATTCATAAGGGGCAGAAAGCTGTTTGGATCTACATCAATAGTTTTAATGCCGGTGAATGGAGGGGTGGGAATGGTTTCTAGCTTTTTGACAGAGGGCTTTTTGTTCTCTTTAGGTCTTGTATCATTGAGTTTTTTCTCTTCCCAATGACTGGATTCTAAAATTCCTTTCTCAAAGTCTTGAATAGCTTTTAACCCGGAGAAGGCATCACGACAATACACGACGGGAGCAGGGTATAGTGGTGCGCAGTCAGTGGCAACAAATTTACGAGTAAGGGCTGCTCCTCCAAGCAGAATAGGTTGCTTCAGACCTGCTGCTTTATATATCGCCATACTCTCCTGCATAATCATAGCGGATTTTACAAGAAGCCCACTGAGACAGATAATATCTATCTCCGGATTATTTTTTACGGTATCAATAATGGTTGCGGCACTGACTTTTATTCCGATATCAATGACCTTGTAACCATTATTGCTGAGAATAATATTTACCAGATTCTTTCCAATATCATGAACGTCACCCTGAACTGTAGCAAGAAGAATGCATGGGGCATCGGACTTATCATTCTTGTCCATAAAAGGCTCTAGAATATCAACAGACTTGCGCATTACTTCAGCAGACTGGAGAACAAATGGAAGGAGCATTTCTCCTGAACCAAAGAGAACGCCAACTTCACGCATGGCAGCTACCAGATGCTGATTGACAATTTCTAGTGCCGAGTAACGATCAAGAAGCATTCGAAGAATGTCAGGTAAATCCTGTTGATTTCCAAGCATTATACGTTCTCGGATCATCTCTTCAGGTGTTGCATCTTTCTTTTCTTCGCCGGCATCTTCAACGTCATGGTCTTCAAAGTACTTGATATAGCTCATCAGGGGCTGATCGTTTGTTTCAGTTCGATCATAGAGAAGATCAAGTGCTAATGAAACGGCATCTTTATCAATTGAATCAAGGCTAACACAATTTGTCGGGTCAATGATAACGGCATCAAGGCCTACCGCAACGGCTTCATGGAGAAAAACTGCATTGAGAACTTTACGTGCAGGTACCGGAAGACCAAAGGAGATATTGGAGAGTCCAAGGATAGTATGGCATCCTGGAAGCTCGGCTTTAATTCGTTTAATTGCATCTAATATTTGAACAGCAGCATCTCTAAGCTTTTCATCACCGGAACCAACGGTAAATGTAAGAGGGTCAAAAAAGAGTGAATCTGGGCTGATACCATGTTTCTCGGTTACAAGTTTGTAGATTCGTTTTGCAATTTTAAATTTTGCATCGCAATCCATGGCCATTCCATCTTCATCGATGGTAAGAGCCGTTACACAGGCGCCATATTTTTTAACGGCTGTACATATGGTGTCAAGGTTTTCGCCACCATCTTCAAGGTTTATGGAGTTAACAATTGCTCGACCCGGATATGCTGCAAGACCCTTTTCAATAACGGAGGGAGATGTGGAATCGATCATAAGTGGTGCTTTTAGCGTTTTGCCGTACATCTGCACCAGAGTTACAAGATCCTTTGCTTCATCACGTCCTGCCCAGGCAGCGCTGAGATCAACAACGTGAGCTCCAAGACGCTCCTGGTCAATTCCTACCTGCAGGCAGCCTTCGTAGTCATTGGCGATAAGAAGTTCTCTGAATTTTTTAGAACCTGTTGGGTTGGAACGTTCACCAATGATTAAGGGTCTTGGCTGCTGGTGGATATCAACGGCCTGATACAGGCTGGCAACCTGGTTAAGTTTTGTATTGTTTACCTGCTTTTTCATTTCAGCACCTCACTACGATCTGCAGGAACAGCATTCTTCAAGGCATCTACTAATCCTTTAATATGATCCGGTGATGTTCCACAACACCCACCCACGATGGAAACTCCTTTCTGAGTTACAAAATCATACATATGCTTTCCGTAATCTGCAGGAGTCAGAGGATAATGTGTCTTGCCGTTAACCACTTCAGGCATCCCCTGATTGGGAATACAGGAAATACGCTTTTTCCAATTTTTACATAGATAATCAATATGAGGTTCCATATCGGTCGGACCGGTCGCACAGTTTAAACCGAGCGAAAAGACAGGGAAAGGGGCAATGGTTGCACAAACTGCCGCAATATCGGTACCGACAAGCATGGTTCCCTGCTGCTCGAAGGTGACAGAGGCGAGCACCGGGATATCAACCCCTGTTTTCTCAAGAAGATCAAAACAGGCTATCAGTGAAGTCTTAATCTGGAGCAGGTCCTGGCAAGTTTCTACGATAAGAGCGTCAACTCCTGAGTCGAGCAGACTGGTAACCTGATCGGTTATTGTTGAGGCAAGATCTACAGGTGATATATGACCAAGTATGGGAAGTTTTGTTGTTGGTCCAATGGAGCCAATAACATATCTGGGGTGTTCAGGGGTGGAGAATTCTGCTATGGCTTTCTTTGCATTAGCGACAGCTGCACGGTTGAGTTCCTGAACCCGGTTCTCCAGCCCATATTCAGAAAGAACAACCGATGATGCACCAAAGGTGTTGGTTTCGATAACCATGGCTCCTGCTTTTAAAAATTTCCGATGGAGCTCTATAATAGTATTGGGATCTGATATGTTTAAGTATTCATTACAGCCGTCAAGTCCGTCCCATACCCCGGAATCGATATCCATTGTCTGCAGGGTGGTTCCACAGGCACCATCAAATATTAAAAGTGGTTCTTCTGAAAAGGTCATAGTGAGTTTTTTAAGTTTTTGTATTTGGGTTGATTTGCTATCTGGTTTAAATTTCTTTCTGGAAATGTATATATGATTACGTTTTTTTCAAGTCAGATTCTTTGTTTAATAGAGAAACCGATTTTGAACTGATCGGGAGACCAGAGCATAACCGAAAAAAGGTGAAATACCATTCCTTTCTATGGTATAAAAAAGGGATACTAGTTAATAAATTATTTTTACGATTCTTCAACTTCTGTTTCTTTCAATTTGCTAAAAAAACTCTACTCTAATTCTGCTTTTTCTTCCAAGACCATAGCTCGGGATTTTCTCCTGTGGCTGGTTTTTCTAGTTGTTGTAATTGTAGCTGCTGCCGAAGCTGGATATTATCTTTATTCAGACCGGTTGACTCAGGAAATGATTCATAAACGAGCGGATACCCTTGTCGAGGAGCTATCGGCAATGCTCACAGTACCTCTCTACAATATCGATATCGCAAGTGTTAATCATATTTGTCGTACCTATTCACAAATACCGGATCTTGCCGGGATTCGTATTGAAGATGAGCAGGACGAAATTCTATGCAACTCTATTATACAGGATTCTGATAATTTCCAGCGTATGGCCAATGTTACACATGATAACTTTTACCTTGGTCGTGTCACGCTTGTCTTATCCGGCGATTACTATAATCAGCATAGAAAGCAAACGTTGTTCGCAATTCTTTTTGTTGGGATTTCTTTGATTGCGGCAATGGTGTTCGGTATTCATATAATTTTGCATTATATTCTTATTAAACCGCTGGAGCAGTTTAATAGAGGGCTTGCAGAAATTGCTGAGGGAAACTACTCCACCAGGCTTGATGGTGTGAATCACACTGACTTGAACGCATCGGTTGATGCTGTTAATTCCATGGCTGGCAAGATTGAAAAGGTTGTAGGACAGCTGAGTATAACCAGAGACTTTCTTCAGAATGTACTTAATTCCATGCCTTCAGTCATGATTGGAATAGATCGAAAAGGGTTGATTACCAATGTTAATCGTGCAGCGGTGCGGCTTTCTGGAAAAGAGTATAAACAATGCATTGGGAAATCAGTTGCCGAAATATTTCCAACACTTGCCGAAAAGGTTACCGGTAATATTTTAGAATCGCTCTCTCAGTTGAAGCCAATAACCATAGAAGAAAAGAAATGCCCCATACTCGGAAGTAAAAAATGTGCAGAAATCACAGTGTTTCCGTTAAGGGATTCAAACTGTGACGGTGCTGTGATTCGTATTGATGATATTACTTCAAGAAATCGCCTACAGGAGGTTATGGTTCAGACTGAGAAAATGCTATCGGTTGGCGGGCTTGGTGCTGGAATGGCCCATGAGATAAACAATCCTCTGGGGGGGATCTTACAAGCTGCTCAGAATATTGAGAGAAGACTGTCTCCCGAGCTTGATAAAAATATTGAAGTTGCTTCTGAATGCGGGATTGAATTTTCCGCAATGGAACAGTACCTGAAAGAGCGCCAAATATTTACAATGCTCACAGGGATACGAGAGTCTGGGCAGCGTGCAGCAAAAATTGTCCAGAATATGCTGCAATTTTCACGAAGAGGTGAGTCTGAGATAGAACGGTGTGTTCTCGCAGAAATACTTGATCGGGTTCTTGAACTTGCCAATAATGATTATGACCTGAAGCGAAAATATGATTTTCGAAATTTCAGGATTATTAGGAACTATCGCTCTGAGATCGAGGTTGTTTGCAGTAAAACTGAAATTGAGCAGGTCTTTCTGAATCTCTTTAAAAATGCTGCTCAAGCCTATGGGCCTATTGATAGCATGACTGGAATAGCTCCTGAAATCACAATCAATGCATTTCAGGATGATGATTTTATAACCATAGAAGTTGTCGATAATGGTCAAGGGATGGATGAGGCTATTCAGAAAAGAATTTTTGAACCGTTCTATACTACCAAAGCTGTCGGGGAAGGGACAGGATTAGGTCTGGCAGTCTCTTTCTTTATTATTGTGGGTCAGCATAATGGTGAATTGACTGTTGATTCTGCCCCGGGGCAGGGCGCAACTTTTACCGTCAAACTTCCAGTAAAATAACCGGATTTGATAACGTCACGCCCTATATCTCAGTTTAACAAACAACCATCAGTTTTTTCTCAATCTTCACAGCTGTCGCTGTTCCATCGGTGGTGGATTGCCATATTTTTACTTTATTTCCCTTCTCAATTTCAGTGGAAGAAGTATAGCCAACCAAGGTAGTGTTCCAATCAACGAGAATGGTAATTTTTTCACCATCTTTTAACTGAAGTAGGATGGTCTGGCTCTCGGTGTTGAACTGTTTAACCTTGCCCTCGACTAATAGAACCTCAGAGCTTGTATCGATAGATTTGGTATTATTTTCTACCGCAATACTCTGTCCTGGAATGCAAACAATAAGAAGCGCCAAGAATGTTAGAATTACAGAAATGTTGGTGAAAGGTACCTTTTTCATATGTTCTCCTGTCAGTAAAAAAAAATCTCTATAGATTGCTTCGCACAGGATCTGTCCTTTTTTTACACACATTATCTCTGATAATGAGGAAACAACCTTAAAGCAATCTTTCTACCAACAGTATAAGTACAAGTACCACAATGTGCCAGTTGTTTGTTGGGTGAAGCTATATTTCGTCAGGATTAGTGTGATTTTTTTTGAGCAGAGATGCAACTTTTTCTCCGCATCGTTTAGAATTACAGGAACCACCGCCTATTCCAGTAACTCTTGCTACATCATCAAAGCTTGTTGCGCCATTATCTATAGCTTTTAAAATAACATGGAGTTTGATGCCTTTACAGATGCAGCCCGGTTTCATTCGTGCGATGAGTTCTTTTTCTGTGATCATTGTGAGGTTTGGTCTTTTTGAAGGTGAAAGTGGTTATGAATGAGTACTGCTGTGCTTTTTCCTATTCCTTTAACCTGAACGAGTTCGGAAAGTGATGCTTCACGAATTCGTTTTACACTTCCCAGATGTTTAAGTAACATTTTCTTTCTGTCCGCGCCAACCCCTGAAATTTGATCAAGTGCGGACGCAATGGACACCTTACCACGTAATCTTCTATGAAAAGTAACTCCAAAACGATGGGAATCATCTCGAATACGCATAATAAAGAGGAGAACAGGGTTATGACTTTGCAGAAGAATGGGATTTTTTCTGCCAGGTTTGTACAATTTTTCCCCTTCTGAATGCTTTTCTTTGGCAATGCCAACCCAGTCGAGATCATCGCGTATTCCGAGTTCATCGGCAACACGAAGAGCGATGCCTAGTTGTCCGCGTCCGCCGTCTACGATAAAGAGATCGGGAAGGGTGTTTTCTTCAATACCTCTTTTAAAACGTCTTTGAAGAACCTCTTCCATCATCGCATAATCATCGGGACCATGAACCGTTTTGATTCTATAGTGTCTGTAGTCATTTTTAGCAGTTTCACCATTTTTATAGCAGACAAGTGATCCCACGGCCTGTTTGCCGCTTGTGTTGGATATATCCAGGCATTCAATGTGATTTGGGATATTCTCAAGATGAAGCAACTTTTCCATTGAGGCAGAGAGTCCCTGCCACGAACGCTCTTTCTTTTCTTTTTCATCAAAGACATGGGCAGCATTGGCATTTGCCATTGAAATCAGTCGCACCCTGTCTCCTCGCTGAGGAACGGTAAGTTTTACCAGGTTACCAAGAAGTTCTGAAAATCTATCGGCTAGAATACCTTCATCTTCTATGGTGAATGGAACGAGAATTTCTTTTGCAGGGAGTGATTTTGCATCGTAAAACTGATTCAGCGCCTGGGAAAGGATAGTTGTATCGTTTTCCATCGGATCACTGAGAAAGAAATTTCTACTGCCGGTTATCAGACCTTCGCGTATAAAAAGGATAGCAATAGCTATCGATGTGCCCTGACGACAGTATCCAAAGACATCCTGATTTTGCAAAGTGGAAGAAGCCACAATCTGTTTTTCAAGAGTTTTGGAAAGTGCAGCAATCTGATCACGAAGTTCTGCAGCGTGTTCAAAAAGAAGATTATCCGACGCTGTGATCATATCTCGTTGAAGTTCTGAAAGGAGGGTTTTATTTCTTCCCTCAAGTACCATAATAACTTTTTTGACCTGACTCTGGTATTCCGGTTTATCAGCTAGCCCCACACAGGGGCCAAGACATTTACCTATCTGCAGGTTAAGACATGGTCGCTTACGTGGCCGAACCTTGCTCCCTTTACATTTTCGTAAGGGGAATATATTTGCGAGCAGGCGCAGAGTAGACCACATGGAAGAACTGGAGGAATAGGGTCCAAAATATTTCGCACCATCTTTTTTGCGCCTGCGGGTCATATGAACTCTTGGCCAGGTGTCTTGAACGGTGACTTTGATCAGTGGATAATTTTTGTCATCCCGAAGCAGTATATTATACTTAGGTTTATGCTTTTTAATCAGAGATGCTTCAAGAATTAGCGCTTCTTTTTCAGTGGCAGTAAGCAGGGTATCAACGGTACATACTTTGGATAACATAACTGTGGTTTTGTTATGATCCGTACCTGAAAATCGGGTGTAGGAGGTAAGCCTGTTTTTAAGGTTTTTTGCTTTTCCAACGTAAAGGACACGTGAGTGTTTATCGAGCATCCGGTATACGCCGGGTGTTTTGGGAACGGTTTTAAGAAAATCAGTTGGAAACATTGCTAGCTCACATCTATATGGAATCTGAAAACATGCACCATGTGTGGTGATTTCTAGCCATGGAAAGGGGGGGGGCAGTGATATGAAAGGGGATAAAATGAATAGCTGAAAATAAAAAATGGCCTGATAATACAAGATTACCAGGCCATTTTATTATAGAAAAGTTAAATCATTTTTTCTTCTTCTTAGAGGATTTCTTACTGTCTTTTTTCTTGCAGGATGATTTTTTACAGGATTTCTTTTTGGAGTCTTTTTTCTTTTTATCTTTTTTCTTGTCTTTCTTCTTAGCCATGATATTGCTCCTTTTGTTTAATGAATAATAACTATCCCTACCTGTGAATACTAACTACCTTTAGTAATAGTTCTATCATATGAAATCTCTCAGGTCATCACAAAAATAAAATAGTTCAAAATTATCGTGTAAGCTGGCGATATTTTATTCGGTGAGGCTGGTCGGCTCGCGGCCCAAGACGCGCTTTTCTATCCTTATCATAATCAGAATAATTCCCCTCAAACCAGACGACTTTAGAATCACCTTCAAACGCAAGGATATGGGTGGCAATTCTATCCAGAAACCACCGATCATGGCTGATTACAACAGCACAACCGCCAAAGTTGTTAAGTGCCTCTTCAAGGGCTCGTAAGGTGTTGATATCAAGATCATTCGTCGGCTCATCCAACAGCAAAACATTCCCGCCTTCTTTGAGCATCTTTGCAAGATGTACCCGATTTCGCTGTCCACCGGAAAGAATCCCAACTTTTTTCTGTTGATCGGAGCCTGAAAAGTTGAATTTTCCCACGTATGCCCTGGAGTTGATTTCACGATCTCCAAGCAACACGGTTTCCATTCCATCGGATATTGCTTCCCAGATAGTTGACTCAGGATCTAAGTTGTCCCTGCTCTGATCAACATATCCAAGCTTTACGGTATCACCCAGACGAATAGTACCTTCATCGGGACTATCCTCACCTGTAACCATTTTAAAGAGAGTCGATTTACCAGCACCGTTAGGGCCGATAATTCCAACAATGCCACCTGCTGGGAGTTTGAAATTCATATCATCAACGAGCAGACGATCACCAAAAGCTTTGCGAATGTGGTCTGCCTCTATAACAACCTTTCCAAGTCGAGGTCCTGGCGGAATAAATATTTGTAATTCCTTTACAAGCTTTTCAGTATCTTGGCCCATCATTTTTTCATAGGATGCGATACGAGCCTTTGATTTACCACGACGGCCCTTTGGGGACATCTTGATCCATTCAAGTTCTCTTTTAAGAGTCCGTTGGCGGCTACTTTCTTTCTTTTCTTCATTGGCGAGTCGTTTCTCTTTTTGATCGAGCCAGGAAGAATAGTTCCCTTTCCAGGGGATACCACGACCACGGTCAAGTTCCAGGATCCAGCCAGCAACATTATCAAGAAAATATCTATCATGGGTTACGGCAATAACGGTTCCCTCATATTGTTGTAGATGCTGTTCAAGCCAGGAGACGGATTCTGCATCAAGATGGTTGGTGGGTTCGTCGAGAAGAAGAATATCAGGTTTCTTTAAAAGAATACGGCATAGAGCAACCCTTCTTTTTTCACCACCGGAAAGATGTTCGCAGGTTGAATCCGATGGCGGACACCGGAGGGCATCCATTGCCATTTCAAGCTTGGAATCGAGATCCCAGGCGTCGAGAGTGTCGAGCTTTTCCTGGACTTCTCCTTGTCGATCGATGAGTGCCTGCATCTCATCATCGTTCATGGGCTCTGCGAATTTTTCATTAATTTCATTAAACTCGTTTAACAGATCGACGGTGCCCTGAACCCCTTCCTCGACAATTTGCTTAACGGTTTTTTCAGGATCGAGTTGCGGTTCCTGAGGGAGATAGTCAACGGTCAGACCAGGGGAAATAACGGTCTCACCATTAAATTCGGTATCAATTCCTGCAAGAATGCGGAGCAGGCTACTTTTACCGGAGCCGTTGAGACCGAGGACACCAATTTTGGCTCCATAATAGTATGAGAGGGATATGTCCTTGAGAATAGCCTGTTCGTTATACGATTTACTGACTTTAATCATCGAATAGATGATTTTTTTATCGTCAACACTCATGGTTAGGATCCTATTGTATGAAATTGAAGTATTAGCAGTTTGTTGTCTGTTTAGACAACTATTCTGGTATGAAACTGAGGCATTCTAATCGTATTGAATGCAAAAAGAAAGATTGAAGAAGAAAGGGAGGGGATTCGAATACAATTTATCGACAAATCCCGTTGTTGCTTGATATGTTGGGGAAAACAGGTAGAATACACAGAAATAGCAAAAAAACTTGTCATTGTTCTTTTTATTGCCTACTCGTAAGTATTTTGTCCAGGTTCCTTATTACTATGAAAATCCGTAGTTTCATATTTCTGATCGTTATTGTTCTTGGTCTTTTTCCTGTTTTTATTCTGGTTGCTCTTAATCTTCCTAAAACCATGGAACGATTAGAATATGCTTCAGAACTCGAAACCCAGGCACGGTCCCATGTCGGATTCACCCAGTTAAATGCCCGTATTCGGTGTTTGAAAAAAAGTCTGATCCGTTCAGCAACACTTCCATCAACATTTGCTGCCATTGAGGGTTCCGATGGGGTAGCAATCCTTTCAAAGGTGGTTAAGAGGTGGTTTGAGGATGACGAACAGGTGAAAGGTCTTATGCTTTTTAATGTAGAAGGGGATGAACTGCTTTCTCTACACCGGAAGAATGATCATTTTCTTGTGGCGGATTTTTCCGAAAACCATAAAGGGCATCTTTTTTTTAACAGATCACTGAAGGTTGGTGAAAATCAGGTACTGGTTAAACTGGTTGATCATAAAACCGATCCTTTCCATCGAACCCGTAGTGATGAGTATGAATTGATTATGTCTACTCCAGTCGTTCATGCCGAACACGGATTGATTGGTATGATATTGATGCGTATTGAAATGTCTGAATTTCTAAAAAACTTTACCGATTCTTATTGGGTTACAGGAGATGGTAATTATGTGCGGGGGTGTGAGCTTAGTTCAACACCCCATGAAGTAACATTCGAAGGTACTGAGGATAACTGTAATGCATTTGTTGAGTTTCCAGAGCTTCAAAAGCACGCAACAAATGATCCTATTATTCTTTCAGGAACTGATAAAAAGAAAATAGCCTGGGTTCCTCTTGTCTTTAACATAAATCAACAGGTTGTTATGTGGGTCGGAACGATAGTTGATGATAGTGCCATGAGAAAATGGAAAATGAATGTCACTATCAATGTTGTTGTGCTTATTGTTATCATGGCGATTCTGGTATTTTTTACCGCTAACTGGATTGCTGCAAAACTTGAATATATCCAAAAAGATCTGCTCTCCGGACTTGATGATATTATTAATAGGGAACAGAGGACTGAATTTCACTGGGGAGGGCCTCTTGAAATCCAAAATCTTTCCCATGATCTTACTGCATTGTCGGAACGCTACAGTGCTACCTGCGAGGCGAGAACTCTAGCTGAACACTCACTGAGTGAAAGTGAGGATATGTTTAGAAGTCTTACCGCGTCTGCTCTTGATGGTATTATATTAATGGACCATGAGGGCTACATAACATATTGGAATGAAGCAGCAACTACAATATTTGGGTACAGTACTGAAGAGGCTTTGCAGCGCCCTGTTCATTCTCTTATTGATCCACGTCGTGAGGGGGCTGATCTTACCGTGGAACCCATGGAAAAGGTAGGTTCCGGAGCAAGAATGGCTCAGACTGTTGAGCTGATATCCAGAAATAAGGCTGGTAAGGATGTTCATGTTGAACTTTCTCTTTCTTCTTCAAGAATTAAAGGACAGTGGCATGCTATCTGGATCGTAAGAGATATCAGTGAACGGAAACGAGCCGAAGAGGAAACCAGAAGACAACAACAGCATTTACTTCATGCTGACAAGATGATTTCACTTGGCTTACTGGTTTCAGGCGTTGCCCATGAAATAAACAATCCAAACTCCATTGCTCTGCTCAATGTTCCGATTCTTTCAAGAGCCTGGGAAAGTGCAAAGCCCATCCTTGATGAATTTTTTGAGGAAAATGGAGAGTTTGCAATAGCAGGAATAGAATATTCAGAAATGCGTAGTCAACTGCCTCGTGTTTTTCAAGAACTTGAGGAAAGTGCCATGCGGATTAAACAGATTGTTGTAGATCTCAAAGATTATGCAAGACAGGAAACCAGCGGCCAAATGACAGCGGTCGATATCTCCGAAGTGGTTAAATCCGGGGTTCGTCTTACAAGTAACAGTATTCATAATAGTACTAATCATTTTGTTACCAATTATTCTACAGAATCATTAATGGTTATGGGCAACCGGCAGCGTCTGACCCAGGTTGTTATTAACCTTATCCAGAATAGTTGTGAGGCCATGGAAACAACTGATCTGTCTCTTACCATCTCAACTCGCTATGATAAGAAAGTTGACGGTGTTGAAATTTCAATTCGTGATGAAGGCCCAGGGATAGCGCCGGAAGACCTCAAGCAGGTAACGGATCCATTCTTTACAACTAAACGATCCATGGGCGGCACCGGGCTTGGACTTTCGGTGTCTGCTGGTATTGTTAAGGAACATAATGGTGTGATAGATTTTTATTCGGAAATTGGAAAAGGAACAGAAGTTGTTATAGTATTCCCGGCATTACAGACAGTTAACTAATAGTTGAAAATAAATTATGTTTAAAACACTTAATCCAGTACTTCCCGTTCTTCTGGTCGATGATGAAAATGCCTGGCTGAACAGCTTCGGCCTTACCCTCCATGCATCTGGCATTAATAATGTTGTAACCTGTAATGATTCAAGGAAGGTAATTGAACTTCTTGAGAAACAGGAAATCAGTGTACTGGTACTTGATCTTACCATGCCCCATCTTGCAGGAGATGAATTGCTGCCGCAGATTGTCCTGGATTTTCCTGAGGTGCCCGTACTGATAATTACCGGACTTGACCAGGTGGAAACAGCAGTTTCATGCATGAAGCTGGGCGCCTATGATTTTTTCACTAAGGTGACCGAAGAATCACGTCTGGTGACGGGAGTAAAAAGAGCCATTGACCTTGGCGCTCTTCGCCGTGAAAATACGTCGCTTAAGGAACATTTTCTAGAAGATAAACTGAATTTTCCTGATGCATTTTCTCACATCATAACGCATAACAAATCAATGCGTTCAATCTTTCAGTATATTGAGGCCATCGCTACCACAGGGGAACCAGTTTTAATTACCGGTGAAACAGGATCCGGTAAAGAACTTTTTGCCCAGGCAATCCATCAACTCTCCGGACGAGCCGGCGACTTTGTTGCGGTAAACATTGCAGGTCTTGATGGGACAATGCTTGCTGATACCCTGTTTGGTCATAAGAAAGGAGCATTTTCAGGAGCTGACCAGAGCCGTAAGGGGCTAATTGCAACGGGTACAGATGGGAGTCTCTTTCTTGATGAAATAGGTGACCTGACCCATGGCTCACAGGTAAAACTACTCCGTTTGATTCAAGAACGTGAATATTACGCACTCGGGTCGGATATTGCGCGATCAACAAATGTACGAATGATTTTTGCAACCCACCGAGATCTTGATTCATTACAGGAATCTGGGGAATTCAGGAAGGATCTTTTCTTCAGATTACGTACACATCATGTCCATATCCCACCTCTGCGCGATCGTCTTGATGACCTTCCATTGTTGCTGGATTATTTTCTGGAAGAGTCGGCAAACCGATTGAATAAAGCAAAGCCAGCCTATCCCAATGAATTGGCGATTCTTCTTGGAACCTACAACTATCCAGGAAATGTCAGGGAACTGCAGTCGATGGTTTTTGATGCCCTCTCTAAGCATCAGAGCAGAACACTTTCCATGGATGTCTTCAAGAAATACATAGAACACCGTTTAGGAAATAGTGACGAAATTGTTGAAGAGGTTACCGGAGAAACTGTGTACAGTATTCTTGGTGCCCTGCCTACGCTGAAAGAATCAAGTAATCTGCTGGTAAAAGAAGCCCTGCACAGAGCGCAGGGGAATCAGGCAATTGCTGCCCAAATGCTTGGTATTACCCGTCAGGCACTAAACTGGCGATTGAAACAACAGGCCGATAAAAAGAAAGGGTAGTTATGGAAAGAATAGAGTGTACAGTTAAGGGCTATGTCCTTACATTTGACCAGGCAAGGGAACTTGGCAGGTCGATGGCTGAAGAAGGTAATGAATGGGCGACGCTTGTTTCCTGGTGTGATCGAGAAAAGGGCGTTCATTCTCCATGCTGTTTAAAATGTGAATTTGATAATGAACCAGGATGGGAAGTGTATGGACGAAACCATGAAGGACGACTTCGAATTTCAATAGATAACGACAGGTTTGTATTTATCTATTCATAAATCTGTTTTCACAGCAAATATAATCATAAAAAAAAGGCCCCGTGGTATGAATACCATGGGGCCTTTTTTGTACTTTCAATCTAAAACTGGATATTTACTCACTATCCTTGTCTTCAGAAAGTCCTTTCACAAGCATGGCACCGGCAAGACCAAGCATACCGATATCCTTTGCTTTTCTCATGGCAGGTTTTACCATTGATGCCATCATAGCGCGTCGTTTGACACTGCCCATGTCGGCAAGCTCAGGTGTGTAGTCTGCAAAGAGAAGTCCCATATCTTTCTTGTTACCATAGTACATGGAGTTAGGTCCAATATGTCCGTCTTTTACTTCAAGACCTTTGGCGCCTTTCTTAACATACTGAGAAACGGCTGAGTTGGGGTCGTCGAGATCGCCGAATATACGTGCGTCGGCAATACAGGTTTGTACGCAGGCAGGTTCAAGTCCCTGGTCCACGCGAGGTTTACAGTAGGTACATTTGTCAACCTTTCCTTCGCTAATATCATCAGCTTGGGCAGGATTAACAAAGCGAGCGCCATAGGGGCACGCATCAGCACAGGCACCGCAACCGAGACAGCGATCCTTGTCAACCTGAACGGATCCATCAAATGGATCTTTCCAGGTAGCAGCTACGCTCATGGTTGTTGTCTTACCGGATTTTGCGTCTGTGAAAGTCATATCCACAGCATCAGCTGGACATTCATCCACACATGGTGGCTTGTCGCAGTGATTACAAAGTCCGGGGTAGTAGGTTGCAGCCATGCCATCAGCGGTCATGGTGGGACCAAGGCGTTTTACCCAGTTACGCTGGTAAGGAACCGGAACTTCCCACTCTGCCCGACAGGCAA
>CAZUPS010000053.1:0-23719 GCA_964621915.1 uncultured Desulfocapsa sp.
CCAAACGGTTAGTGATGGATGCCATCCTTATGGCGATCTGGAGACGCAAGCCAGCACCAGGGTTAATGTTTCATTCAGACAGAGGAAGCCAGTATTGCAGTCATGGTTTTCAGAAATTGTTAAAACCCCACGCCATACGATCAAGTATGAGCCGAAAAGGTGATTGCTGGGATAACGCTGTTGCTGAAAGCTTCTTTGGAACGCTTAAGTCAGAGACTGTGTTTGGGGAGAGATTCGAAACCCGTGTACAGGCAAAGGGACATCTTATTGATTGCATCGAAATGTTTTACAACAGCCAACGGCGTCATTCATATCTTGGATATTTGACACCGATGGAATTTGAAATAAAAATTGTTTTACAAAAAGTAGCTTAAGAAAATGTCCACTTTTACTTGATCACTTCAGTTGATACAATATCCAAAAATACAGTTCGTAAATTTTTGAGATTTCATTTGAAAGTTGGACAAACTGTTAGAAAAGATGCTTTCCCAGCATTGAATGCTGTTGCAGAAAGTCATTTCCATGAAAAGAAAGTAACTCCTCCGAAAAAAGCTTCGGAATGGCTTCCTTTGGTTCATATCATGAAAGAAAATATGAAGACATTTATTAATGGTACTTTTCATGGTGTTTCTTCAGATGATCTCCAAGAATATCTTGATGAATTTTGTTATCGATTAAAACCGCTGGTTCTGGGAGCCTGAGCTACCTCTGAGGTTACTCAACACATGCCTTGCTCACGTTCCTGTGAAAATGGCTGAGTTTCATTAAGAGCCACTTAAATTTATTTATCACGTTATGACTACTACAGAATAAATGGTATTTTGCAGGAAGGGGGATACAATGAGGCAGCTATTCAAGGATAACACCAGTAAGCACCCTGGTCAACATATCCAGCGTGGCAACAATTGGCAGGCTTGCTTTGTTTTCGATGAAGACCGTGAAGCATAGCTGCAAATCCCAGAGAATACCGGGAAAAAGTGAAAAATTGCAGGAAGGTTGTCCTAAATTCTGCCTGATGGATTCATTGAAGAACAGAAAAGAGTACGAGTATGAATAGAAAAATTGAACTTCTTGTTCCAGGCGGTGATATCGATGCCATAAAAGCTGCAATTGTAGCCGGGGCGGATGCTATATACTGCGGTCTGGACAGGTTTAATGCGAGAAATCGTGCCGAAAATATACGAATTAAGGATTTAAACGGAATAATCCGGATGGCTCATAGCAATGGCTGTGAACTCTTCTTGACCCTTAATGTTATCATTGTGGAGAGTGAAATCCCCGCCCTTATTGCTCTGCTGAATAAGGTGGTGAATACAAAGGTTGATGGTCTGATTGTACAGGATTTTGGATTATTTTATATTCTGTCACGCTACTATCCCACTCTCAAGGTCCATGCCTCAACCCAGTTGACAACGCATAATCAGGGGCAGATAGCATTCTTAGACAGGTTGAAGGCTCGTCGGGTGAACCTGTCACGGGAGCTTAATCTCTCTGAGATAGCAACTTTGACGGAGACAGCCCATAAAAACCATATGCTAACGGAAGTGTTTGTTCATGGTTCCAACTGCCTGTCATTTTCTGGGATCTGCTATTTAAGTTCAGTACATGGCGGTAATTCCGGTAATCGTGGAAGATGTAGTCAGCCATGCAGAGATCAGTATGAAACAACAGCTGAAGGAAAGAATTTTCCTCTGAATATCAAAGATAATTCGGCGTTTTTTGATCTGAAAGCACTGGTCGATACCGGAGTTGATTCACTGAAAATAGAGGGAAGAATCAAGAAGTTTCATTATGTGTATACGGTGGCTGATTCCTGGCGAAAACAGCTGCAGAGTTTGCATGACCTCAATGAGCCGGATAATGATGATACCAGGCTACACCACGTTTTTAACCGTGGTTTTTCAAATGCTTTCTTGAAGGGTACTATTGATAAAAATCTGTTTGTTGATAATCCGCGGGATCATTCTGCGATCCATCTTGCAGAAATAAAGGGTGGTGCCACGGTTGAAAATATTGAAGAGGCAAAACGGGAACTCTATGATCTGAAAACAGATATTATAACAGATGTGCGATGTAAGATTGAGCGGCTAAGCTATGCAAAAGCAGCTTTGCAGCTATCACTGTCTGGCGAAAGCGGTACAGTTCTTGAGGTTGCAGTGACAACGCCCGAGACTTCATTTGTTGTTTCTTCAGAAATTAATCTGGTTGCAAGTGTTGATAATAACAACTGTGCTGAGTCGCTCAATTCTGAGCTGCTGCTAAACAGGTTTGAACAGATTAATGAGACAGAATATTTTATCGAGTCTCTGAATATTGAGGGGCTGGTATCCGGCTTGTACCTCCCTTTTAAAGAACTGACTGCAATTAAAAAGAAGATCCTCTATAGATTGAACGATTCAAGAGAGTTTCTCCCTCCCATTGATGTCCTGCAGATAAAGAGGGCTGAGAAACAGACAGGTAAACCGACATTGTCCCTGTTAATTTCCTCCGAAGAGGATCTTTATCTCTGTAATACGGATTCTGGGGATACGTATTTTCAGTTGCCCGACAGCCTGGGAAAAAGAAGTTCTAATCTTGCAGATATTTTTATGGCTCATCGCGGGTTAATTTCTTGGTTTCCTTCTGTTTTAATAGGGGATGATTATCATGCGGCGGTTGAATTCTTGCAAAAGGTTCAACCGGAGCGTATTGTCACTAATAACAGTGGCATTGCCTACGAATGCTTCCAACGTGGGATTCCCTGGATTGCAGGTCCATATCTGAATATTGTAAACTCTTTTAGTCTCTTGTGTTTAAAAGAGAAAATGAACTGTTGTGGCGCATTTATCTCTAATGAGTTGAAAAGAGTTCAGCTCAAGGCTATAAAAACGCCCGCTGATTTTAAACTGTACTATAGTATTTATCATCCCATTCTTTTGATGACGAGTAGACAATGCCTGCTGCATCAGGTCACCGGTTGCAGCAAGGAGAGAATTGATGAAAATTGTATCGGGCAGTGTGAACGATCAGCTGCGATTACAAATTTGAAAAAGATCTCACTTCTTATAAAGAAGACAAAGGGGAATCATCATACTCTTTATGCAGCAAAGCATTATTTAAACACAGACATTGTCTCGGATATGCCAGGTTTTTTCTCCAGTTTTTTAATTGATTTACGAAGGATTGAAACTGATACCAGAGTGACAATGGCTACACCAGAACTTGTGGATCTGTTCGAAAATTACCTTGCTGGAGGTTCCGGCGCGGCCGAGAAGCTACAGCGGACTCTATCCCCTTCAAGCAACACCCAGTATGTAAAAGGTATTTGAAAAATAATTTTAACCACGTGAAAAAAAATGAAGACCACCTCCAGAATCGTTTTGCTAGTTTGTTTCACTTTTTTACTGTCGCTCTCCATATCGTCTGCTGAAGAAGCTGACAGGTTTCAGGGTAAATTAGGTGTCGGAGTTATGGTTATCAACAGTGGCAACAATCTCAATCCCAAGAGCTCCGGGAAATACCTTGATAGTTTGAGTGAGGCTGCAGATAAGACAACCGCAATAAGAGCCCTTATTCTCCCCCAATTGTCATATGATATTGGCGAGTCACGTGCATTAAGACTTTATCTGGGCACGAAACCACCAATTGATGAGGCAGGGAGCTTTGGGTTGAATATAGGAGGCAAATATACAATTTCAAATATTGGAATTATTGATCTGAGCGCCTTCTTTACACCCTTTCAGGAGGCCTGGGAAAACCCCTACGTCATTGGTCAGGCAAGAGAGGAAACTGACACAACAAAACAGGGGATGAGACTTGCCTTCAACAAGATTATGAATACTGGGTTGAGGCTGAACATGGTACTCATGGAGGATGATGTTGATGTGGACCGGATAGGGGAGATAACTCCTGAACTTGCACGTGACGGATTCGTTTTTGCCTTTAACGCGAATTATAGCTTTTACATCTCAAAATTCTTTGAAGTGCGGCCCCGTTTTTCCTATAAAATTGGGGATTATGATGGCGAAAGTAACTCTTTTTCGAAAGTCAAATTTGACTTGGAAGCGCGTTATACGATCTTAGAGTGGAGATTGACAATTATCCCACGTCTGTTTTACAGCCGTAGTGAATATGATGAAATCAATCCTATCTATGCGGAGACAAGGGAAGATAACGGGTATGGTGCTAATATCCTGCTCAATTACTCTGCCCCCTTCGGATATAAAGACTGGTCACTGCAGGGTCTGCTTGGGGTAAGCAAAGGGGACAGCAATATCACCTTTTATGATACAGAAGCTATTAATACCGGTGTATTTGCCGTGTATAAATTTTGAATAGTTGTTCTACCTGCGCCCTTTTATAACAGGTCGCAGGGGTTCTCCGGTACGGTTGCATTAGAATGTAAGGTCTGTCCTTATTCGTGCTGAAGAGCGCTCCTTCCGTGGGCGTTCTATTTCTTTTCCCAGGGCCTTTCTTTAAAATAGTCATCCGACCTATTTACTGTTGATGTGGGAATGATTACCATAAGTGATATGGTGATTTTTCAAGTTACACTACACTATCCTTCTGTCTCTCAAAATGGAAAAGGAAAAAAATGACAAAATATCTATTCAGTATCGTCTTCCTCTTTGTAACAAGCACAGCCAACGCGGGCACTATTTATATCGGTGACAGTGGACGGAATATCTACTCACTTGATACAGCTTCTTTCAGTGCCACTCTTATGGGTCAAACCAGTTCTACAATGACCGATCTGGCAGTTGATAGTTTTGGGAATCTCTGGGGCAGCTCTTTTAGTTCACTGTATTCTCTCAGCAGTTCGGCAGCTGACACAAATATTGGAGATTTTGGTTGGTCTGGTATGAATGCCTTAACCTTCGGCCTGGGCAATACGCTTTATGGCGCGGGGACAGGTTCAACGGATCTTTTTAGCATAAATACCGGTACCGGAAATGCATCCGTGATTGGTAATACAGGGTATTCATCTTCCGGAGATCTGGAATTTGATAACAGCGGAACGCTCTACCTTGCAGCAAATACCGGAAGCTTTGATAGCCTCTATAATGCAGGCACTGGCAGCTTTATCGGTTCCTTTGGGATAAATGATGCCTACGGTCTTGCCTTTACAGATAACACAATGTACGGATTTTCCGGACAGAAAATTTTTACCGTAAACACTGGTACCGGTGCCATAAGTAATATGCAGGATATCAGCGGAATGGTGGCTGGTACCCAAATATGGGGAGCTGCAGCCAATAATGCCCCGGTTCCGGAGCCTGCGACGATGTTATTGTTTGGTACTGGTCTTGTGGGAATGTTTGGAAGGAAAGTATTTCGAAGGAAAAACTAGGTAAAGGTAAGCTCGAATGTATTTACTTTGGCCTCAGCTGAAATGCTGAGGCTATTTTTTTTGCAGATAGATTGCTTGATAGCTGAGTATTCAGGAGCAATCTGAGCCTTCGCTAAAGAAGTGAAGGCTTCTTTTTTCGTCTTCCCCGGAACAAACCTCCAATAATCATCCCGAAAATAAGGACCCCGCCACCGGCAAGAAACCATTTAAAGGAGTAATCTTTTCTCAGGGTCTCATTAGCTTGTTCCAGAAGAGCAAGCTTTTGGACGAGTACGGTGTTTTCCTGGGAGATCTTCTGCATATTGGTTTTGATCTGAACAACGTCTGCTGTGTCCTGCTTCAATTTTTTATAGCTGGCCTGGAGAAGGCTGGTTTGATTCTGAGCGTTATCACGTTCCTGTTCGGTACGGCCTAGGGCCATTGTGAATGCTTCCAGTTGCTGGTTGTTTTTCGCTTCCCGCTGTAGCATTTCTTCCCTTTGAGTACGCAGTGAGTCAACAAGTTCATTCAAGGGAGGTTCAACACTCAGGAATCTTTTCAGGATCCAGCCTTTTTTACCGTTTTTAAGCAGGACTTTTGTGAAATCATCTCCTTCTTCAAGAAACTCGACTGAAGTACCATCTTTTACCATGGCGATAACTTTATAATCCGTACCCTGGCCTCTTCTGACAACAACTTCAGTACTTGGCTTTACGTAGCGGATTTCTGCCTGTGCCGGGACTTCCAGAAGGAAGATGCAGCAGATTTGAGTAAAGATAATAAAAACAGGCGTCAGGGATGTGAGTGGGAATGGCAGCTGCTGTATCTGTTTGAAGAGCATGATGTTTTTCCTTGATGTTATAAGCTAGAGAGAAACAAGGGCACGCTCCTTCAATATGTTATTTTCGCGAAGGATCATACCGGTAGCTGAGTTCTTACTTATCGCGTATCAGTGATACGGTTTTTCTGTTATAACGCAATAAACTCAAAAGTGGTAGGTTCCGCTGTTTTGAATAATGAATAAAATAGAGTTAAATGATGAGAAAAATAGCTGTTGGATATTCAACACGCTGTAATATCAGGTGCGCCCACTGTGTTGCAGCGGATGAAAGTCGAAAAAGTGAAAAGATGGAGTTGGATCGGGCAAAAGAGATTATTACTGAACTTGCAGCTGCTGGTGTTCGTGGAATCAGCTTTACAGCTGGAGAGCCACTTATTTATCTTGATGATCTTTGTGAGTTGCTTGCTCTGTGCAGTACCTATAAAATATATACCAGAGTTGTTACAAATTCTTTCTGGGCCGGGACACCGGATCTTGCGGAGAGCTGTATTACAAGGCTTCTGGCAAATGGGTTGTCGCAGCTGCGTTTAAGTTATAGCCGCTGGCATCAGGAGAGCGTTCCCAAAGAAAATATCGTAAATGCTGCCAGGAGTTGTGAAAAAAAGGGGCTGAATTATTTTGTTTCTTTTGTTACTGATTTTTCAGAAGCAGATGATTCGTTTGAGAGGTATCTGCGGGAGCATCAGTTACGATTTTTTCCCGAACCGGTTATTTTTTCAGGCAGGGCAGGATCATTTGAACGTCATGAGCTACGTACTGATTACCAGGAAAACTGTTGTGCCATGAACCCTTATCTTGCACCAAACCTAGATATGTACGCCTGTTGCGATGCCGGAAGTCATTTTACACGTACAAATTTCTTTTCTTTGGGGAACCAGAAAGAGAACACTCTCGAGCAGATGTTCAGGAAAAGTGAAACAAACAGTCTCTATAATCATATCCGGACAATGGGCATTACAGCCATTGCATCCTTTGCCGGGTATAGTGCGCGGGAGATAATTGGTTACAGAAAATGTGAGTTGTGTGAGAAATTATTTAATTCTCCCGACGTACTTGAACAACTCGAAAAAGAAGCAGATTCAGGATTGAATGCCTGGTGCAGATAGGTTTCTTTTGCACTGATAGAGATGCGTCTTACGCTATAATTACAGGATATAAATATGATAGAAATTGGAAAAATAAATAGACTTACGGTGGCAAGTACTCAGGGACATAAGATTTGTTTTGATGGCGGTGAATTCGGAGATATTCTTCTCGATGAAAAGTTTGTTTATGGAAGGTATCACCAAGGAGATATAGTAGAAGTTTTTGTCTATCCGGACCGAGACGATCAGCTGCTTGCCATGACCGGAAAGCCCTATGCGACGGTTGGAGAGTTTGTCAAACTGCGGGTGGCGGCAACTTCTGCGTCCGGTGCTTTCCTTGCCTGGGGAATGAAGAGTGATCTTCTTGTACCAAAGGGTGAGCAACTCACTCCCATGATAGAAGGACAATCATACCTTGTGTATCTGTTTCTCAGTGAAAAAACAAATCGTATTACAGCCTCTTCAAAACTAGAAAAATTTCTCAGCCTTCAGCCTCCTGAATATGCTGCGGATGAAGAGGTGGATCTTCTTATCTTTAACAGGTCAGAGCTTGGGTATCAGGCAGTGATTAATCAGGCGCATGTGGGCATGTTGTTTGAAAATGAGGTTTTTCAGAAGCTCTTTATCGGGCAGAAGCTGAAGGGCTATATTTACAATATCCGGGAAGATTCAAAGATTGATCTCAGGTTACACCTGCCGGGATATGAAAAGGTGGATGGGGTTTCCCAGGCAATTCTGGATGTTTTGAAAGAGAGTGGCGGGGAAAGCGCCTTGTCCGACAAAAGTCCACCAGAGGAGATATATGCTGTCTTTGGAGTGAGTAAAAAAGTGTTTAAGAAGGCAATTGGCGCGCTCTATAAAAAACGGCTTATCAGCGTTGATCGTAATAGTGGTATTAAACTTGTGAGTAAGAAATGAAAATCCGTAAAGTAAATACAGAGTTGCAGCCCAAGGTTGTGGCACTACTGCGAAGTGCCTTCCCACGTAGTACATATGAAGTGCAGTTGGTGGAACGCTTTCACAGGAATCATCGTAATATCCACGAGTGGGTGTGTATTCATACGAATAAGGTAATTGCCTATATCGCTTTTTCAAACGCCTATAACGGCGGGACGGTGTGTGGTTTGCATCTGGCTCCATTGGCCGTGAATCCTGAGTTTCAAAAACATGGTGTTGCATCGGAGTTATTACGCTTTGCACTGCGTCAGGAATCGATAAAGGCGGAGACACTTTTCGTCCTTGGTGATCCTGGCTTTTACAGGAAGTTTGGCTTTGAATCCTGCGAAAACCCCATTTGTTCCTTTGATAAAAATAATGCCCACTTTCTGGCTATTCGTAACCCTGCCGCTGCCCAATTTACCGTTGGCTATGAATCTGAGTTTTCTGCCGGGGCTTGAGATGCTAGAAGAGAAAAATATTCTGGTTATTCACCATGAACAGGATCGTTATTTTGAAACATTGTGCAGCAGGTTTCCTGATCTGCATTTTTACAGTGCTCGTAGTGACGCGAAACTTGCACAGCAGATGGCTGATTTGCAACCACAGGTTCTGCTCAGTTTTCGTTGTGATCCCATATCCACTGACGCACAGCGTCTGGCGGTGCGCAATTCCTGTGTGAAATGGGTACAGGTAGCAGGTGCTGGGTATGATCATCTTGGTAATCTGGATGATTTGACCTGTGCGGTCACCAACTGTGCAGGGGTACTCAGCCGTTTTCAGGCGGAGACGGTTATCGGGGCCATGATCAATCTTAACTTTGGCTTTTTTCGCTATCAGCAACAGCAGCAAAGAAAAGAGTATCGGAAATTGCCATGGCATTCCCTTGAGGGACAAAAACTTCTGCTTGTCGGGATGGGACATATTGGACGGGCTGTGGCTATAAATGGTCGTCATTTTGGTATGCATATTACGGCCATTCGTTCAACAATACAGGATTCTCCAGAGGCCGATGTTGTCTGTACGCCGGATCAGATTTATGAGGTGTTGCCAGAGGCTGATTTTGTTTCCCTACACCTACCGTATAGTGAGGCAACACATCATTTCTTTGATGCCAGGATGTTTGGGGCCATGAAAGAGAGTGCGTATTTTATAAATACTGCCCGTGGCAATATTGTAGATGAAGAGGCTCTTGTCGCTGCTTTGCAGGGAAAAACAATTGCAGGCGCCTATCTTGACGTTTTCTCAGAAGAGCCGATACCTCAATCGAGTCAATTGTGGCAACTGGAGAACGCTTTGCTGACACCCCATTATTGTGATTCCGTTGATGACTGGCATGAACGTTTTGCTGCATTCTTTGCAGACAATCTTCAACGTTGGGTAGTTGGAGAGGAATTACAAAATATGATTAGACCATAGGGCAGTAGAGAGAAGCGTTGAATAGAAAAGATTTTGTACTTGCACTACTGGTGGTCACCATCTGGGGTGCTAATTTTACCGTCGTTAAATTAGGACTTGATGGTGTGCCTCCGATGTTGCTGGTGGCATTGCGTTTTGTCTTTGTGGTTTTCCCAGCAATATTCTTTGTGCGTCGTCCTGCAGTGAGTCCGCGTTACTGGATAACATACGGGGCAACGGTGGGTATTGGACAGTTTGGCTGTCTCTTCTATGCCATGCATATTGGGATGCCGGCAGGAGTGGCCTCCGTAGTGCTGCAGTCACAGGCTTTTTTTACTCTGCTCTTTGCTGCCATACTTCTACGGGAGACGATATCAGCTGCCCAATTGCTTGGGATTGCCATTTCATCACTCGGGCTCTATCTTGTCTGGTCCAGTAGTGGCAGTGTGAATGTTCTGAGTATTCCTCCTTTTGCCTTTCTCTTATCCATAGCCGGGGCCGCTTTTTGGGGGATCTCCAATATTGTTGTTCGAAAGGCTGCGGCATCTGCCGCAGCGAATAAGAAAAATCTTGATATTTTAAGCCTGATTATCTGGTCAAGTCTTGTTCCCCCAATCCCTTTATTTCTGTTTGCTCTTCTGCTCGATACTCCCCAGGGTGTTATTGACGTGATAGTAAATTTAGATGGAATGTCTCTGTTTACAATAGTGTATCTCGCCTATGGGGCAACGATACTTGGCTTTGGGATATGGAGTATGCTTCTGTCAAAATATCCTGCAAGTCAGGTCGCACCGCTTTCATTTCTGGTTCCGGTGACAGGCCTGCTTACCGCGAGATTTGTGCTTGGTGAGCAGCTTTTTCTTCTTCAGTGGGGAGGGTGCTTTCTGGTGTTTATCGGTCTGCTTATTTCCACATTCGGTTTTCCTCGATTTTTTCGTTCTAACAGGTAGCGTGGCGAGATAAAATACTTACTTTATTCTCCGGTATCTGCTTGTCGTCTATAACAGATATGTTACATGTGTAATTTGAGCGAGAAACAGTGTTGTTCCTCGGTTATCAATGTCTATTTTAGTAAGAAAGAGGATAAAAAAGCTAACATGTTTTTTGATCATTTGCCGCAAAAGGGATTGATCTACGGCCACCGTGGCGCACGATCCATTACTCCTGAAAATACACTTTTAGCCATGCGCAAGGCAAGGGAGTGGGGGGCGCATTGCTGGGAGACCGATATTCGGATGAGCAGTGATGGTGAACTGGTGATTTTTCATGACGAGACTTTGGAACGAACTACCAATGTCTCTACCCATCCGGATTTCATGGAGAGGGCAGACTACCATCTTGATCGCTTTACTTTGGATGAACTTCGCATGCTTGATTGCGGTTCCTGGTTTTTAGCCGATGATCCCTACGGCACAGTTACCAGTGGTGAGGTAGGGGCAGGGAAGTATGGGGAGATTCGGGAACAGAAAATCCCTCTTCTTTCTGAAATTCTGAACTATTCAAAAACACATACCTTTCCTGTCAATCTTGAGATAAAGGATCTGAAACATCCTTCCGGAGATGTTGTTGTTGTGGATAGGATTTTGGATATGATCCGGGCAACGGATACCATGGATCTTGTTCTTCTCTCTTCCTTTCGACATGATTATTTGCATCGCGCTCGCGCTTTAGATAAGGATATTGCCATAGCGGTTCTTGTGAAAGGTGAACATCCTCCTAATCTTATTTCTTATCTGAAGAGTTTTTCTGCAGTGGCCTACCATCCTGGTAAGGAAATTTTTGACCCGGACCTCATTACACAGCTGTCGGCTGCTGGTATACGAGTGAATAGCTGGACGGTCAATGATCTGGGTCGTGCTAGAGAAATGCTTGGTAGGGGGGCAGGGGTGATTACCGATTGGCCTCAACGTTTGGCATGAGAAGAAAATGAAAATAGTTAAAATTATCTCCTTTGTTCTGGTGGCCGGTGCCTTCGGTGGCTTGGTAAATAGTATCGTGGTTTGGCTCTTGGGTGCAACAGGGATAACCCCTGCACTCGGTTTTAGTATGGCACCGGAATGGACCTTTGAATGGATGGGACGGCGGGTATTTGCCAGTGCCCTGTGGGGTATTATCTTTCTGATACCGGTGTATAAGGACGCTCCGGTTAAAAAAGGTGTCCTTCTCAGTGTCTTACCCTGGTTGTCCAGCGTTCTTGTTGTTTTTCCAATGCAAATGGGCACTGGATTTTTTGGTTTGGGCTTTGGTATGGGCACACCGATCTGGACCTTTTTGTTTGCAGGTATCTGGGGGGTAACAGGAACACTGTTTCTATCCAGATTCTATAAAGAAAAAGCACACCGGTAATGAATGATTGTCCGTTTTAGGAAGTAGAGGATAGTATCTGGTGGACTGACAGGAGATAGAATATGAAGACAATTGGAATGATAGGAGGGATGAGCTGGGAGTCGACGCTCAGCTATTATAAGGCGCTTAACGAAGGGATTAAACAGGCACTTGGCGGATTGCATTCTGCCAAAATATGTATGTACAGTGTGGACTTTGCAGAGATTGAAAAGTTGCAGCATCAGGGGGATTGGGCTGCAACGGCTGAAATCCTGATAGATGCTGCCAGGGCGGTTGAGGCGGGAGGAGCTGATTTTCTTCTTATCTGCACAAATACCATGCATCTGGTGGCTCCTGAAGTTGAAGCAGCAATATCCATACCTTTACTCCATATTGCCGATGCAACGGCGGAAAGGCTTGTGGCTGATAGGGTGAAACGGGTTGGTCTACTTGGAACCAGATTTACCATGGAAGAAGAGTTTTATAAGGGAAGGCTGACAGATAAGTACAATATTGAGGTGGTGGTTCCCGAAAGTGAAGATATGGATATAGTGCACAACGTAATATATTCAGAACTTTGCTTAGGAAATGTTTCCGGAGATTCCCGACAGGAATATCTTCGTATTATAGAGTCGCTTCGTGATAAAGGTGCTGAAGCAGTCATTCTGGGCTGTACAGAGATTGCGCTGCTGGTACAACAGGCGCATACATCTGTGCCACTTTATGATACAACGGAGGTACATGCAACGAGTGCAGTGAAGATGGCAGTGAACGAGCAATAAAATCCCATACTGTTGAATGGAGAAAAACTCATGAAGATACATCATCTGCGAAATGCTACGTTTGTTATTGAATCCGGTGCGCATTTTATTGTGATAGATCCCATGCTGGGAGAGAAAGGTAGCCTGCCTCCATTTTCAGTTTTTCGTCATAAAGCCAGAAAGAATCCAATCGTTTCCCTGCCAGCCAGTAGTGCGCAGATAATGGAGAGGGTTTCCCATTGTCTTCTTACCCATTCGCAACGATTTGGACTCAGGCCGTTTAGTCACCTCGATCATCTTGATAGTGCAGGAGAATCTTTTCTTAAGAAGAAAAATATTCCGGTTGTTAGCCCGAAGGCCGATGCGGCCTATCTGAAAAAATATGGTATGAATGTGCAGACCGAGCTGGAATATTGGAAGCCAGCGCAACTGCTAGGCGGAGAGATCACTGCAGTTCCGGCGCAGCATGGTCACAGCTGGATGCATCATCTTATGGCCAATGGAGCCGGGTTTTATCTGCAGTTGCCCGGTGAGCCTTCCATTTATATCAGTGGTGATACCGTTTATACCGATGATGTGAAACGGGCCTTGCATGAGTTGCAGCCTGATATTGCTGTGGTGGCTGCAGGGTGTGCCAGCCTGGATCTTGGTGGAACTATTTTGATGACAGTTGCGGAAATAGTCTCGTTTGTGGAGGCGGCACCGGGAAAAGTTATTGCGAATCATCTTGAAGCATTAAACCACTGCCCCGTAACTCGCAAAGAGTTGCAGCAGGCACTGCAAGAGAAGGGGTTACTCAAAAAGACCTTTATCCCTCAGGATGGTGAAACTATCACCATAGAGTCCGATTAATGTCTTCTCGATTGGGCCAGCTATTACAGAGAGTTTTTTCCGGTAGGAAATCAAGTGGCGGTTATTGGGACACGGTTTTCTCAGGTGCGGAGGATTCCACCCTGGGGTGGTATGAGAAAGATGCATCAAAAACATTTCAGTTGTTAGATTCTATTGTAGATTGGAAAAAATCTGCAATACTGCTTCCGGGAGCGGGAACTTCTGTATTAATTGAAGAGCTTCTTGTCCAGGGAGCACAATTGGTGCTAAATGATATCAGCGGTGAAGCACTCGATAGGGTCAGGAAGAGGCTTGGAGAAAGAGCACAGGACATACAATGGCTCTACCAGGATATCTCCCGGCCGATCGATCTTGTAATAAAAAACATTGATATCTGGATTGACCGGGCTGTGCTCCATTTTCTTCTTCAGGAAGATGATATAGCAGGATACTTTGAGAATATGAAGGTAGTCCTTAAGCCAGGTGGCCATGTACTCTTTGCCGAATTTTCAATGGAGGGTGCTTCAAAATGTGCAGGCCTAAAAGTACATCGTTATTCCATTGAAGAACTTTCGCAACGTTTGGGAAGTTCATTTGTATTAAAAGAACATTTTGATCACACCTATATAAATCCCCATGGTTCCAAAAGACCATATCTGTATGCGCTCTATCAGCGGCAGGGATAACGGGATAAAGAGAGAAGAGGCCCTGTTTTGAATCTGGTAGTGAATAATGTGCAGATTCCCATTGAAAAAGATGGGACGGATGAGTACATCCGTGTTGCCGCCCTAAAAATGGGACTTGCTGCCGGGAAAATTTTCATCACAAAGATTCTCAGTAAAGCGCTTGATCTACGTAGTCAGGAGCAGTTCTACTATACATTGTCATTGGTTATTGCAACGGATGGTAGCTATTCCAATAAACAGAAATTTAGCCTTTATAAGGAGTCTGTTGCTGCAGAGAAAAAAGCAGCAGTGATGCAGGATCGGCCTCTTGTTGTAGGGTTTGGTCCTGCGGGAATGTTTGCAGCCCTTGAACTGATTGATCGTGGTCTTAAACCTCTGATCTTTGAACGGGGTAAAAAGATAGAAGAACGCTCCCTTGATGTGGAGCAATTTATTAAAGAGCGGAAACTGAACCCGGAGTCGAATATTCAATTTGGCGAAGGGGGAGCTGGATCCTATTCGGACGGGAAGCTGTTTTCAAGAAGAAATAATAATACATCCACCGTTAATAAAGTGCTCAGGACCTTTGTCAAATTTGGTGCGCCAGCGGAGATTGAATATATCAGTAAACCCCACCTGGGAACGGACGTGCTGTGCGAGATCGTACGGAATATCCGTCTCTATATTCTTGAGCGAGGCGGTGAGATATATTACAGCGCGAAAATGACGGATATTCTGATTACAGAGGGTCGGGCAAGAGGAGTTGTTATTAATGGTGACAAGGAGTTTCTCTCGTCCCATATCTTTATAGCACTCGGCCATTCAGCCCGTGATACCGTTGCCATGCTGCATCAAAGAGGGGTTGCCCTGGAGCAGCGGCAGATTTCCGTGGGAGTCAGAATCGAGCACCCTGTGCAAACCATTAATCGCATGCGTTACGGTGAAAAATATGATGGTTTTCCAGGACTGGGTGCGGCTACCTATTCTCTGAATCATACCAATCGGGAAATTCGACGTGGAGTGTATACATTTTGTATGTGCCCGGGGGGTGAGGTGGTAAACGCTGCATCGAGCGAAGGGATGCTGGTTTTGAACGGAATGAGCTATTCGAAGAGAGATTCACCCTTTTCCAATGGTGCTCTGGTTGTAAGTTGTCATCCCAGTGATTATACATCAGACAGTCCTCTGGCCGGTTTTTCCTTTCAGCAGGAGATTGAACGAAAAGCCTTTCTGGCAGGTGGGGGCAACTGGGCTGCTCCTGCTCAGAATCTTTTGGATTTTCTGGGAGAGAAGGGGGGATCGGGTATCCATGAAAACTCATATAAAATGGATGCTGTTGAAGCTGACTTGAGAGCTATCTTTCCAGACTTTGTGATTACGGAACTGCTTGTCGCATTCCAGAAATGGCGACTACAGGTGCCCCTCTTTGTTTCTCATCATGCAATAGTCATGGGTGCTGAAACACGAACGTCTTCGCCTGTGCGGATGAGCCGCAATGAACAATTTGAATCAGTAAATACCAAAAATCTTTTTCCAATAGGCGAAGGTGCGGGGTATACCGGCGGTATCACAAGTTCTGCCGCCGATGCTATAAAGGCTGTGGAGGCACAGCTGCTGTAAGGAACCAAAAGAATATGGCCAGAAAATCCTCAAATAAAAAATCCGGTCTGGTGTATTCCACCGAGTCCGGTACCATGTGTCCCCATTGTAATAGACAAAAACAACAGTGTACATGTAAGCAAACTCAAACTGTACCTAGAGATGGCATTGTTAGATTGATGCGAGAGACCAAGGGACGTAAGGGAAAAGGTGTTACCCTGATAAACGGTTTGCCACTTGAGCCTGCAGCACTTAAAAAACTTGCTAAATCTCTTAAACAAAAGTGCGGTAGCGGGGGAGCGGTTAAAAATGGGGTTGTTGAAATCCAGGGCGATCACAGAGATGCCCTGGAAAAAGAATTAACCACGCTTGGCTATAAAGTAAAACGGGCCGGAGGCTGAGCATATGGCCTTTAAACATCGTATTGTCCAGCCGAGCAGGATTAAAGGAAGAGTCCTTACTGAATCGGGAGAGCCTCTTATTCCGCCGGAAGAGTGGGCGTATCTTGAGGCAGGAGACGCAGCAGTCACCCGCAGTGTAAAGGCAAAGGGCATAACCTGGGTTGTACAGATTCGCAAGGGAAGGCGGACGATTTCAAGGGGCGTCTGGGCTGACAAAGCTGATATTGAGGCTTCCCGCAAAGAGGTTGAAGCAAAAAGGGCAACTCCCGAATATGCAAAACGTCGTAAAGCTGATCTTGCCAGGCGTTCGGCAAAACAGGAACAGTATCTTGTCGACTTTTGTGCAGCGGTTGTCCATTTTTTGGATTTTCATTCACGCTATGCAGAGGAGGCGGATGTCCTCGGGGCTAAAATAACTGAACATGCGGCTCCGGTGGGAAGTGGAACGGTTGCCAGAACAGAACGAATTCCCCTGGCTCAACGTGCAGAAGCCGCAACCATTGCCTGGATGCGTCATCAAACCACGGCGTACGATTCTATGAGAATTGCGAGAATAAAAGGAAAAAGAAGAGAGATTCGCAGACAACTAGCGGCCAAATCAGTCACATTATTACAAGCCTATCGTCACGGCGATGACTTGAGTGAAAATTGTCCACTCCAAAAAGCATTATCAAAAGAGAGTTTATGAAATTTGAATCCCTGGGGTTATCCACCCCTATTTTAAAAGCTGTTACTGAAAAAGGCTACGAAACGCCCACTCCCATCCAGGATAAGGCTATTCCTGCCGTACTTGATGGCAAAGATGTGATGGCTGCTGCCCAGACCGGAACAGGAAAGACTGCGGGTTTTGTCCTGCCGATACTAGAATTACTTGCAAAGGGGCAGCGGGCCCGGGCAAACCAGGCACGTGTTCTTATTCTTACTCCCACCCGTGAACTTGCGGCTCAGATTGAGGAGAGTGTCCGGACCTATGGCAAGCACTTAGCTCTTAGTTCCACCGTTGTGTTTGGGGGCGTAAAGATCAATCCCCAGATGATAAAACTACGTAAAGGCGTGGATATCCTAGTGGCAACTCCTGGTCGTCTTCTTGATCTTCATGGCCAGAATGCGGTGAATTTCAAACAGTTGGAAGTGCTGGTACTTGACGAGGCGGATCGGATGCTGGATATGGGCTTTATCCATGATATTCGTAAAATATTAGCGACATTGCCAAGAAACAGGCAAACGCTGATGTTCTCTGCAACCTTTTCCAACGATATTCGGAGCCTTGCCAAAACACTGGTTCGTAATCCCGTTGAGATCTCAGTTACTCCACGTAATACGGCTGTAAAGGCCATTGAACATTGGATTGCCCCGGTGGATAAGAAACAGAAACCTGCGCTTCTTGCCCATTTGATACAAGAGGAAGATTGGCAAAGGGTACTGGTGTTCAGCAGGACCAAGCATGGAGCCAATAAACTTACCAGTTATCTGGAAGGGAAAAAAATCACTGCGGCCGCTATTCATGGCAATAAAAGCCAGAATGCCCGAACCAAAGCCCTGGCAGCTTTTAAGGATGGCCGGGTCCGGGTTCTGGTGGCAACGGACATCGCAGCGCGTGGAATTGATATTGATCAGTTGCCCCAGGTTGTGAATTTTGATTTACCCAATGTGCCAGAGGATTATATTCACCGCATTGGCCGTACCGGCCGGGCTGGCTCTAGCGGTCAGGCGATTTCTCTGGTCTGTGCCGATGAATTTCCGCAGCTTGCCGATATTGAACGCCTACTCAAAAAATTGTTAGAACGACGAGTAATAGAAGGCTTTGAACCTGTACATGAGCTTCTTGAGTCCCGCCTGGACCTTCGTCCTTTTAAGGCAAAGAGACCGAAGAAACCGAAAAAAGGATACCAGGATGGGCAACGTTCCGGGGCAAATTCCCAGGGTAATCGACCAGCGTCCAGCAGGTCTAAATCCAAATCAAGATTTAAATCGTAGCTGGTGAAAATATGAGCATACCAATCCAGCAAAAATCATCATTGGAAGATATTAGAAAACGTTTTGACAATGATGTTGAGCGTTTTTCAAATATTGAAACAGGCCAATCTGCAACAATTGATGCTCCACTCGCCATGGAATTAATTACCCAGGCGGCTGTGAATTCAACTGAGAATATCAGGAGAGTTTTAGATATTGGATGTGGGGCAGGAAATAACACACTCAAACTTTTACAATATACCTCTCCTTTCGATTGTGATCTTGTTGACCTTAGCCTGCCGATGCTCAAAAAAGCAAAAGAACGTATTGCATCTGTGAATCCCGGTAAAACTGATATTTACGCTGGCGATTTTCGAACAATCGATTTGCCAACCCAGCAATATGATGTCATTTTAGCCGCAGCCGTTTTGCATCATCTTCGAGATGACAATGATTGGGAACGAGCATTTCAGAGACTCTATGATTTAACAGCCCCTGGTGGAAGTGTCTGGATTACTGATTTGGTCAGTCACGAGTCAGATTCTGTTCATTCCATGATGTGGACTCGGTATGGGGAATATCTTTATTCTCTTGGGGGGGACGATTATAAAAATAAAGTGTTTGAATATATCGAGATAGAGGACTCACCAAGGCCCGTAACGTATCAACTGGAATTGCTGAAAAAAGTTGGCTTTGAACAAACAGATATTCTGCACAAAAATTCTTGTTTTGCAGCTTTTGGCGCTGTTAAAAATGGCTAGTTTCCACCCAAGCCACCTGGCTTCGGTGGTTGTTTTTTTAATCATGTCAATACAAAACTCTGTGAAAAATATTTGAACCTCTCTTATCCACTTGTACTTGGCCACTTCAGCTCACCTTAATCTGCCAATTGAGTGGCTGGAGGCGAGCACGTAACTCATCCAATTTATAGGGTTTTGGCACAACAGCACTGAATCCGTAGTCTGTATAATTGGCCATTATGGGATCATTTGCATAGCCGCTTGAGGCAATCCCCTGTGCCTGTGGGTCGATCTCAAGAAGCCTGGTCATGGTTTTTTTCCCCCCCATTCCTCCTGGAATGGTTAAATCCATCAATACGGCATCGAAAGGCCTGCCGTCTTTCAGGGCTTTCTGATAGAGTTCGAGCGCCTGTTCTCCATCTGGAACTGAACGGGTAGTGTAACCTAAATAATCCAGCATTTGCTCAGCGACATCCCTGACAATTTCCTCATCATCCATGATAAGTATTTTCCCTCCGATGATTGGCTGTTCCTGTTGCGGGGTTTTTGCTTTTGTAGGTCGGTCTGAAGCTGCAGGAAGATAGAGGGAAAAAGTGGTGCCGAGTCCAGGGGTGGAATCGACCATAAGTAAGCCGTCATGCTTTTTCATAATAGCATAGGCTACTGCAAGGCCAAGGCCACTGCCATTTTGTTTATTGGAAAAATAGGGGTCAAATATTTTTTCCTGATCCTGGGGTGAAATCCCATGCCCTTCATCAGAGACGGTGAGTAACAAGTAACGGCCTGGGGGAAGTCCGGTATGGTTATTGTTTGCCAGGGTGATGTTTTTCCCTGAAACTGCCAGGTTTCCACCTTCTGGCATGGCCTGTGTGGCATTGATAACCAGGTTTTGAATTACCTGGCTGAGCTGATCTTCATCAACTTCTGCTCCCCAAAGATCAGAAGCAAAGCAGTATTCACGTTTAATATTGGAGCCGCGAAGAGGAAAGTCAACTGAATCTCTGGTCACGTCGGCTATTCCTGAGAGTTTCTTGATTGGTTCTCCTCCCTTCGCAAAGGTCAGAAGTTGTTGGGTTATCCCCTTGGCCCGTAGGGTAGCCGTTTCAATTTTTTCCAGCCGTTCGGACATGGGTGTGTTTGCTGTAAGTGTTGCTCTGGCCAGGGAAATATTGCCAAGAACCGCAGTTAACAGGTTGTTAAAATCATGGGCCAGACCACCAGCAAATACGCCGATGGATTCCAACTTCTGCGCTTTAAGCAACTCTCCTTCCATTTTTCGCTTTTCTGTGACATCTCGAAATATACATTGAGAGTAGGCTGGTTTGTCATCTTTAAAGATGGCTGTCGCATTGCCTTCTATCTCTACCCTGTTATCATTTTTTGCGACAAATGTGGTGTCGATTTCATGGACACCAGCCGTAGTAAGAACCTGTTGAAATGTGTTTGAACAATGTTCCTTACAATCTGGTGAGATGAGATCAAAAATCGTCAGGTTCTTGACTTCATCCTGGCTGTAGCCAAAGGCTTTTAGCCAGGCTGGATTGACATGAAGAAAACTACCGTCTACGGAAACTATCTGCATAATGTCAGAACTGTTTTCAAAAAGTGTTCGAAAACGATGTTCACTTTGCCGTAGAGCAATGTCCTTTTTGATCCGGTCGGATATGTCACGGAAAATACCGGTCATAGCAACTGGTTTTCCATTGTTAAATGTGGTCTGGCAACGACCTTCGACTGTAACCTTCTCACCGTTACTAGTGAGGAATATTGTCTCATTTCTATCAATTCTTTTTCCGTCCATAAGGGCATCAAAAGTGCACCGGCACTCCCCTCGACAGGATTCGTCGACAATATCCATCAAAGTTAACGCTTTTATTTCTTTTTCTGAATAGCCTAGGATGTCACGCCAGGCCTGATTAACATAGATAAAGTGTCCCTCCGGATTAACACGATGGACAAGATCACTGCAGTGGTCAAGCAGGTTGGAGTAGAGTTCAGCCCGTTCCTGAAGTGTTGTGGATTCTGAGTTGAGCAGATTGGTCATAACTTTGTGTTCCTCACAAGGAAAAAATGAAGGTGAGTTTTTTTCTATATTAAATCACGCTGAATTTGAATGTATCACATTGATATTTACTGATTCTATCATATTATAAAAGGTGTAACAAAGTAATACTTTATGGAAGAGCAAGTTTACAGCAGCGATTGATGTCGATTGCGACTCACGATGAGACCTCTGTGCTTTGTGACCTCAACCCGAAGCAACTCTCTGGAAGAACAAAGTTAATGGAATGATGGATGCGTCCTATGTACGTCTTATTGATGTTGCTGTTTTAGAAAAAATATTATAGGGTACTTTCCTGATAGGAAGCAAATTCTTGTCACTCTCCTCTGTACCTGAAAGTTACTGTTATCATGACATTAAGAACTTTACAAAGGTAGCTATAATGAAGAAACTCACCAACTTTTTAATCCTTCTTGTACTGATTATTTCCTTGCTACCAATCGGTTCCCACGCATCTGACCGACAGTTTGATAATGAAATCAAAAAAGCCGACTGGTTCATGCTTAAATTTGAAAAAAATGTGAAACGGTACAAGGGCAAACCCTTCACCCTTGCTTATGATGACAAGCAGGCTCTCAAGCGTATTCGCAGCCTTATGGGGAAACAGCCGGAAGACTCCCGTGTGGCTGCCCTTGCAAAGCGAGCAAAATCAGCTTTGATGGCGAGTAAAGGGGACTTCTTACAAATAACGCCTGAAATGCTTGCCTATCGAAATACCGAAAAAATTCTGGTTCAAAAATTGTCTGGTATCAATGTGAATGGCTGGGACACATTGCAACAGGAACTTGCGGACAGCAACATGCTGTTAAATACCGTTTTTCCGGCTCTTGATCCGCTGGAAACGGATGTTGACGAGATGATAGGCAAGAAGGTGATCTTCAAAGAGTTTCTCTATCCAGACAACGAATTCTCAGACACTGGCGGTCAGTTTGTCTTTGTTGGATCACCCGGCAAGGGACTGTATTACGTTAAGCTTGGCGGGCGACCATGGCTTGGTGTCTATGAAGCATTAAAACGCTATAAACGCCAAATTTCTGATGATATCAAACCACCGTGGACACTGGTTGGTGAAATCACTGGCGTGAACTTGCTTGTACCGCAGGCTGGTGAGGAGAAGACAATGGAGGCCAGTTTCGGCTGGGTGGTCAAACCTGTTGCGATCTATATTGAAGGCAAGGTGCTGACACTTGCCAGACCCGAACTTGAAAAAGGCGGCATCTTTTACGGCGAGGATCAGGTAGAAAAAATCAAGGAAAATTACTACACCTATAGCACGGTTCCAGACACTGTCGAACCACAAAAATTAGTTAAAATCCTCGCTGCTTCGGGCAAGGAAAAAAACTGGGAATTGTTTAAGGATTGTATTGATCCCATGCACCGAAAAACACGCACCGCATTGTCCCGCCTTCGTTATTTTTACGATAATACCCAGGAACGCTACGACTATCTCTATGTTCATGTCGATCCTTATGAACTGGTCTCGATAACGGCGATAAAGGGAGCCAGTATCTCTTCAGGCTCAGACGAGGACTTTTTTCTAGATGACAATCAGAAACAAACTCTCACGGAACACCGGGAACCACTTGTCGAAGAAGCCGTGGTCATGATTCGTACATTTAACGAGTTTGGCAAGCAGGCGATGCTGGCCAAGAAGGTCATATTACGCCGCTATGACTCTGGTCGCTGGTATATTTATAGCGGTTACCCATTATAGCACTCTATAAAACAGCACCCGTTTACCATATCAAAATAAATCGAACTCAGGCAGGTAGCAGAATCATGATTAAAATCATTGGTAGGATGTCAGGGACATTTTTTTTCATTTTAATCTTGGTTACCAGTAGCACACTGGTCTTTGCCCAGGAAAATACTAAGGACGTCAAGGAGTACAATAGTCCGGTTTTTGTAAAGGCAGATGGTGTCGAGATCCAGACACATGTCGAGTCTTGTTTTACCGTTGGTACAAAAACTATAAGCAGCATTACAGAGCAGATACTGGACGCCGGGACAGATCCAGTCGTAGCCCGGGAAAAGCTCAAGCTACCTGTTGAACATGCTCTGCTTATCTGCGGCAATGCCCGGTATGTCCTGGTAAACGGTAAGGTCAAGCGGCCTGCTTTGCTGGATTGGGTCAAACAACAGGAACTGGGCTGGCGCACCACAAAAAGTACTGCAAGCCATGCTGTCTATGAAATAGCACGACTTAACCATGCTGTTGATAAATGGAATAACAATTGGACACCAAAACTGAGGAAGAAAAAGAAGAAATTACGCGATATTGGTAAAAAGATTTCAAAGGATTATAACGAACTGCTATCTATGTCCCAAAAAGGACAATTTGACGATGCATTTGAGGCCAAGCTGTCTCGATTCCGGATTACCGTGAATACCTCGAAAAGCCTACAGATGACTTTGGTGGATTTGCGAAAGTTTGTTACCACAGATCTCAAGGGAGGAAGTCCATATGATGGCGCAAATAATCCAAATATCGATATTATAAATATGATGCGCCCGATTGCGGCGATAGACAAAACAGATCCCTGGTGGGGTGACAACGCAGCTCTGTGGAATTCGAAGCTGCTGAGCTCATGGGAAGAGATGGTGGGTGCCTATGAAAAATTAGAAGATCAAGTCAAATCGCTGCGTGAGCAGACATTATTTCGTAATCACGGTAAACCGCTACAGGGAATCAAATTCACTGAGATACACCCTACCTTTCAGCGTCTGTACGATGAGCTGTATAAAAAGGGAAAGAATTCCGGTTCATCCGACTAAAGCGTACTTCGTTTCATGAAGGGCCATTATTTTCAG
>CAZUPS010000054.1:0-23173 GCA_964621915.1 uncultured Desulfocapsa sp.
CACTTTTTTTGCAAAACTTATTTCAAAAGTACGCTTCAGTCGGATGAACCAAAATACTGCAGAGGTTTGTCTTGGGCCAACTCACGACGATGAGTTGAGGGTGCTTTCTTAGCTGAGACTTCTGCCAGATACTTTGCCCAGGCATCATCAAAGAGTATATCATCTGGTGGGGCATTTCCTAAATATCCATTATTACGAAGCGCTGTCTCGGTCTCCTCAGCCCACCGATAAGCTTCAGATTTCCGCTCAAACGTTTGGGACAAACTCGGATGTCCTTTTATTCGAATCTCAGCACAATATACAGTTCCTTTCTTCCTTTTTCTTGCTTTCACTGTTGCCATAATTCCCTCCCACGCATCCTTGTAAAAAGCAGCGTGTCTTCCTTAATTTTTTGGTCGCAATTTTGGTCGCAAATTTTTGGAAAACAGTGCAATTCAATGCTAAGCAGTGATAAACGTAGCCAACTACCCCTAAACGCAAGAAAGCCGCAAATCGCTTTATACAAGCGACTTACGGCTTTGTTGTTAATGGTGCCGAAGGCGAGAATCGAACTCGCACGACCGTGGGCCACTGCCCCCTCAAGACAGCGTGTCTACCAGTTCCACCACTTCGGCACACAATTCTAAAACTTTTTTATTCCTGAGCTTTTGGAGCCTCTGGAGCAGGTACAGCTTCTTCAGTAACTGCTGTGGGCATTGGAATTACTTTCTCCACAGTAGATTCTGCTTTTTGCTCCACCTGGGTTGCTTGCGGTACTACGTCCATCATCGATCCGGTACTTGAGGTAGATGAAATATATGCAAGGCTTACAGATGTAACCATAAAAACAATTGCCGATGCAGTTGTAATTTTGTTCAGCAGCGGAACAGGTCCTTCCGAACCAAAAAGCGACTGACTTGATCCCCCGCCACCAAAAGCAGCTCCTGCATCAGCGCCTTTTCCATGCTGGAGCAGGACGATGATAATCAGAAAGAAACTTACTGAAATGTGCGCAATGGTTAAAATAGTTGGCATTAACTATAAGGTCTCAAATAAAATTTATAATTCTGCAAAACGATTCAGCATCAAGTGCTGCACCGCCGACAAGCGCGCCATCTATATCTGGCTGCGCCATAAGTTCATCAACGTTATCAGGTTTGACCGAGCCACCATACAATATTCTCACAGAGTCAGCAATATCTTTTTCAAACATTTCTGTTAATAATTTCCGAATAAACGCATGAACCTCTTGAGCCTGCTCCTTGCTAGCTGTTTTTCCAGTACCAATTGCCCATACTGGCTCATAGGCAACAACAGTTTTTCCCATCTCCTCGGAGCTGATTCCCGCAAGTCCCTTCCGAAGTTGCTCTTCCAAAATTACAAATGTTTGCTCGCCTTCCCGTTCCTCAAGAGTTTCACCAATACAAAAAACAGCCATCAATCCAAATGCCAGCGCCCCTCGAACACGTTTATTTATTATTTCATGATCCTCATGAAAAATCTGGCGTCGTTCAGAGTGACCAATAATGGCAGCTGAGCCTCCTGCTGATTTGACCATGGTTGGTGAAATTTCACCAGTAAAGGCACCTTTTGCCTCCCAGCACACATTTTGAGAGGCGACAAGCACCTCACTGCCCTGCATAACATGAGCGACCTCACTGATCACTGTGTAGGGCGGAGCCAGCAAGACATCTCTATCAGTCAGACCAACAGAACATTTTCCAATTTCAGCCGCCAACTGACATGCATCCATGACAGTAGTATGCATTTTCCAATTTCCAGCAAGTAATGGTCTACGTTTCATCATATCTCCATTTCACGCATAAGATTTTCACAAAATCACAATTCAAGCTTTCAGAACTTCTACTCCAGGCAGTGTCTTTCCTTCCATAAGTGTTAGAAATGCGCCACCACCGGTGGACATATAGGAAATATTTGCAGCTTCCCCCGATTTTTTCACCGCCGCATTGGAATCTCCGCCACCCGTTACCGACAGGGCATGGGATGAGGCAACAGCCTGGCACATGGCCATGGTGCCACGGGCAAACGCATCCATTTCAAAAGCACCCATCGGGCCATTCCAGACAATCGTCCGAGCATCGGCCATTGCTTCCTGAAAATAAGAGGTACTGGCAGGTCCGATATCAAGCGCCATCCATCCGTCAGGAACATCACGAAAGGTAACGTTTTTAGTCACAGCATCGGCAGCAAAACGATCGGCCACCACAAAATCAACGGGAAGGTACAACTTTACCCCTTTCTTCTCAGCTTCTTTCACAAAATCACGGGCATTCTCGAGAAGATCTTCCTCTATCTTAGAGGCTCCCATATCCACTCCCTGGCTTTTCAGAAAGGTATTGGCCATGGCACCACCAATAATCATGGTATCTACTTTATCCAGCATATTATGAAGAGCACCAAGTTTTGAGGAAACTTTTGCCCCCCCAACAAGTGCAACCAGCGGATGAACCGGGGCGTGCATCGCTTTATGAAAAAAATCCATTTCAGTCTGAAGCAAATGGCCCGCTGCTTTTTCTGCTGCATAAACCGGAACTCCGACAACAGAGGCATGAGCCCGATGAGAGACAGCAAAGGCATCGTTTATATAAACATCTGCCATACGCGCAATCTTTTCGGCAAAGGCGGCATCATTTCCCGTTTCCTCTTTGTGAAAACGTAAATTTTCGAGCATCACCACATCGCCTGGTTGCATCGCAGCAACAAGTGCTTCACTTTCCTCTCCGATACAGTCAGGAGCGAGAAGAACGGGCCGGTCAAGAATAGTAGCAAGGATACTGGCAGCAGGAGCAAGGCTAAAATCCATAACCCGCTTTCCACCGGGACGTCCCATATGGGAGCACAAAATCAGTTTGCCACCCTGATCCAAAATATGATTGATGGTTGGCAGGGCCATGCGAATACGAATATCATCGGTGATATTCTTGTCCCCATCCATGGGCACATTAAAATCAACACGTACCAGTACCCGCTTTCCTTTCAAATCAAGATCACGAATTGTATTCATGCACTCTTCCTTTTATTCGATATCCTTTGCCAACCTGCAGACGCAGACAACCGCATCATCCACAGGATCACTATAGTAGTTTTTACGCCTTCCAGTTTCAAGAAACCCCTGTTTTTTATACAGCTGCAAAGCTGAATAGTTGCGAGAACGAACCTCAAGAAATATCTGTTCCGTTTTCTTCTTTTCAAAGAAGAGACAAAACTCCTGCAACAGAGCCAGACCTATCCCCAATCGTTGCATTTCAGGATGTACCGTGATTTTTAACAGCTCAGCATCGCTTCCTGCCTGCATCCCGCAACACCAAGCCTGAACAGCCCCTCCGGAAACCACAGCAACAAGAGCAACTCCGAATTTTCTTTGCAGCTCCGACGCCACCTGCTGTTCATTCCATGACGAAAAAACATTCTCTTCAATGGCAGTGACGGCTGTTACATCTCCACCATTCATCTGGCGGATATACATTTACAACATTTTGTCGGCAACGGTTACTGTCAGGTCACCCAAAGTATTCGTATAACTTCCCAACTCGTTATCATACCAGGCATACACAACCGCCTGAGTAATGGGAACATTGAGAATATGATCAGCTCCTGCATCAATGGAACAACTCTTCAGCTTCTGCAGATTCACTGGAATAGAAGCTGTACGAGTATGGGTCTCTGTTCCTTCAATCACAGCCGCAGCTGCAGGAACTCCGATAATATCTGAAGAAACATTTTGATCTTCGGTATACTCGAGATATTTACTGTTCTCAGCATACTCACGATAAATTGAATTGATCCGGTTCCGCTTCAATGGGCTGTCAAGGTCATCCTGGAAATTCATAACGAGCACAATAAGTGACCCGGTGGAAGTGGGAACACGGACAGACTCTGCGATAAAGCCAATGGATTGCATCTCAGGAATAACCAGTGCCAGAGCCTTGGCAGCCCCGGTAGTGGTTAGAATAATATTATTCAGGATGGAACGATTCTTTCGAAGATCAGTGGCCCCGGTTTTTGGTAGAGTATCAAGAACCTTCTGACTCCCGGTCGCCGCATGAACAGTCACCATAGAGGCGCTTAAGAAATTTTCAGCACCGATGGACTCCATCAGCGGTTTTATCATATAGGAGAGACAGGTGGTAGTACACGATGCTGCAGAGATAAGTGCGTGCCTGGCAGGATCATAGTCTTCATCATTAATCCCCATGACTGCCGTCACTGCATCCGCCGGCATATCAATACCTTGAGACTTAATCTTAAATGGAGCCGACAACATTACCTTTTCGGCGCCTGCCTGCAAATGACCGCGAAGAGCGCCCCACCCACCATCGGCATCCGCCGTGGGATCAGTAAAAGCACCGGTGGTATCCACAACCAGCTTCACATTGTTTTCCTGCCAGGCGATATCTTTTGGGTTTCTTGCGGTACGAAGAAACTTCACCGGCACACCATTAATAACCATGGTTCCAGCCTCTTCATTCAGCTCCTCAATCACCCTGCCACCTCTATGACCATGCAAATAGGTCCCTAGGCGTCCAAATGATGTATCCCGCTCTACCGAGGCTGCAAGGTCATTCAGTCCCTGACCGATTTCACGACCGACATTAACTACAAGTTCTGAAAAATGTTTTCTTGAGACGTGGTGCCAAAGGGAGAGTTTTCCGATCCGCCCCATGCCGTTTAAACCTAATTTCATAACAATGCTTCTCCTGTAGAGGTATTGTATTTTCTGCCTGTGCAATAAAAACAGACGATATCAACTGGATGAAATCCGATGAAGAGAAAGCTTTATCCTTCCCCTTTCAGTATCCATTCCTTATACTGTATATTCGACGATTCTTCAAAGATTAAACATAATTGATATAAAAATTCACTCCTCTTTATTTATGCTATTTGAAACGCCACTTCAGCCTGCCACGCTTATTAAACGCTACAAACGTTTTTTAGCAGATGTCACCACCGATGAAGGCAAAGAAATCACAGTGTACTGCCCAAACACCGGCACCATGCGAAGTTGTTCAACACCTGGCAGTCAAGTAATGCTTTCCACATCCCCAAATCTCAAACGTAAATACTCTCAAACGCTTGAAATGGTTCGGGGAGATAACACCTGGATTGGAGTAAATACGGGCCTCACTAATGCTATAGTAGCCGAGGCCATCATGGAAGGACGTATTAAAGAACTACAGGATATCGATACCTTAAAAAGAGAAGTTGTTACCTCAAAATCGAGCAGACTCGACCTGCTTCTTGAGAGGGGAGACACAAAAATATACGTTGAAATCAAAAACTGCTCTCTTGTGGAAGATGACTGGGCTATGTTTCCCGATGCTGTGACAATACGGGGTACCAAGCATCTCCATGAACTGGCAAGCCTTGTGGAACAGGGGCACCAGGGAGTGATCTTTTTTTGTATTCAACGCAGCGATGGAGACCGCTTCAGACCTGCTGCCCATATCGATCCTGTCTACGCCAAAACACTCGCTGAAGTCAGCAAAAAGGGTGTGCAGATACTGGCCTATCAGGCCGAGGTACTTCCCGAATCAATCACTATACAAAGATCCGTCCCCTGTTTTCTTAAATAACACACAACCGACACCAATCATGACACCTAACGACAAAAAAGCTGTTATCCTTTTCAGTGGTGGGCTTGACTCCACCACGGTTTTAGCCATCGCTCAAAAAGCTGGCTACTCCTGCTATTGCCTCAGTTTTCAATATGGCCAAAAACAAACTATTGAGCTGGAAAAAGCACGACGGGCAGCCAGGGAAAATCATGTTACCAAACACCTTGTTTTAAATCTGGATTTAGATAAAATCGGAGGCTCTGCTCTTACTGACTCCATTGAAGTCCCAAAAGACAGAGATCTCGAAAATGATTCCGGAGCAATCCCCGTCACCTATGTTCCTGCAAGAAATACAATATTCCTCTCCCATGCGGTGGCCTGGGCAGAAGTCCTTGGTGCAACGGAAATATTTATTGGAATAAATGCAGTGGATTACTCGGGATACCCAGACTGTCGCCCGGAATTTCTGGAAGCTTTTACACAAATGGCCAATCTGGGAACCAAGGCAGGAGTGGAGGGAGATGGAAAATTTTCCATTCAAGCCCCCCTGATGAACATGAGCAAGGCTGAAATTATCAGAGCCGGCATTGCTCTTGGCGTCGATTACGCAAAAACCCACAGCTGCTACGATCCTGTGGGCGAAAAGGCTTGCGGTAAATGCGATGCCTGCGTGTTACGCAGAAAAGGGTTTATTGAAGCAGACGTACCTGATCCGACGGACTACGTCGACGGGATTCTATAGCAATTCATTATGGGTGATCCGACCACCCATTACTGTCAGCACAGCTTTTCCCTGCAGTTCCCAGTCAAGAAAAGGGGAATTTTTCCCCTTAGAGAGAATGGATTCTTTCGTAAAAACAAACTTCTTTCCAGGATCAACAACGGTTACATCAGCAACACTACCAGAAGCAATCGTTCCACCTGCAACCTTTAGAATTCGCGCAGGAGCTGAAGACATCAGTTCCACCATACGCAACGCATCAATTACACCATCCCTTACAAGAGCAAGAGCCAATGCCAGTGACGTTTCAAGACCAATAATCCCGTTTGCTGCCTGATCAAATTCCAACTCTTTTTCCAATACCGAATGAGGGGCATGATCGGTGGTAATGGCATCGAAAGTGCCATCCTGCAGCCCTTTCCTGATAGCCTGCCTGTCTGCTTCTGTTCTCAAAGGCGGGTTCATCTTGGCATTGGTATCATAATCACCCACCGCTTCTTCAGTAAGAGTGAAATAATGGGGGGTGGTTTCAGCCGTGATCCGTACCCCTCTTGCCTTGGCCTGAGCAATAAGCTCTGCGGCCGCTGCAGTGCTTACATGGGCAATATGGGTTCGCTGTCCCGTCAACTCTGCAAGGGCAATTTCCCGATACACCATAATGGCTTCAGCAGCGACAGGAATACCGCGTAAGCCAAGGCGAGTGGAAACAACCCCTTCGTTCATGGAGCCATTACGGCTCAATGCGATCTCTTCAGAATGAGACATCACAAGGAGATCGTGGCTCCCTGCATACTCCATAGCCCGGCGCATCAACTGACTATCAAACACAGGAAGACCATCATCGGTGACGGCCACAGCCCCCGCCTCCTTTAGCTCACCGTATTCGGCAAGTCCTGCGCCCTTACTTCCCTTGCTGATAGCCCCAACGGGGTATACTCTTGCTGATCCTTCCCTGGCGGCTGTCTCTAGGATAAACTGAGTCACCGAGGCGCAATCATTAACGGGAGTCGTGTTTGGCATACAAGCAACAGCAGTAAAGCCTCCAGCTGCTGCGGCCATGGTCCCGGATTTTATAGTTTCCTTATACTCCTCACCCGGTTCACGGAGGTGCACATGCATATCAATCAGCCCGGGAACAATCCACTTGCCGCGCACATCAAAGACCTGACTATTTTCTGGAATCTCCTCCCGAGGAGAAACAATTACACCATCTTCCATCCATAAATCGCCTTCTGTATCCACACCTGTTACCGGATCAAGAAGACGTCCATTCTGGAGAATTATCATTTTTACCGTTGCCATATCTACCCTCTGCCCCCTTCCTGCCCCATCACCAGATATAACAATGCCATTCGCACAGCCACACCGTTGGTTACCTGCTCTAAAATAACAGACCCTTTACCGTCAGCCACATCCGGATTCATCTCAACTCCCCTGTTTATAGGACCGGGATGCATAACCAGCACATCCGGATGAGCATATTTTTGCAGTAAATTATGATTAATACCATAAAATTGAGCATATTCACGAAGCGAAGGGATCAAAGGATCATCCTGACGTTCCTTTTGAATACGAAGAGCCATCACCACATCGGCATCTGTTACTGCCTCTGCAACGGAACCGCATACTTTTGCTCCAAGTGCATCAAGACCTGGAACCATAAAGGTCTCAGGCCCGGCGACTCTTACCTCTGCACCGAGTTTTGAAAACCCAAGGATATCAGAATGAGCCACTCTGCTATGGGCGATATCTCCGATTATAGCAACCTTCAACCCTTCTATATTTCCCTTATGTTCACGCACCGTCATCATATCGAGCAGTGCCTGACTGGGATGTTCATGGGTGCCATCCCCTGCATTAAGAATTGATGCGGCGACATGGCGGGCAAGAAGACCGGGTGCCCCTGAGCTACCATGTCTGATAATAATAATATCAGGGTTCATTGCCTGAAGGTTAAGAGCCGTATCAATGAGTGTTTCTCCCTTGGTGGCAGAACTGGTTGATGCGGCAATATTAAACGTATCAGCACTCATACGTTTTGCGGCAATCTCAAATGAAAGACGGGTTCTGGTAGAAGGCTCAAAGAAAAAATTAATAATCGTCTTGCCCTTCAGGGTGGGAACTTTTTTGATAGGACGATTTGAAATTTCTTTAAAAGAAATTGCAGTATCAAGAATATGAAAAATATCAGCGACGGATAACTGTTCTATTCCCAGAATATGTTTATGCGTAAATCGATAGGTTGTTTTCACGTTTTTATGCTTACCCTCAATAGACAATGTCACCAATCCGCCCCCAGCGGATGGAAGTAAAACGATCAATGGACATAAGCGGCTCGTTCAGATCCCAGGACCAATATAAAATAAAAGCTTTGCCAAGAACATCCTTTACAGGAACAAATCCCCAGAACCGACTGTCATAACTATTATCACGATTATCTCCCATAACAAATATTGTCCCTTCAGGAACTTTAACAGGACCCATATTATCTCGTGGCCCGGCACTTGCCTTCATAATACTGTTCTCTGTATAGTGAGCGTGGGGATTAGTAATAGGAGCACCATTAATAAAGAGCTGTTTGCTTTTAACTTCAACAGTATCACCGGCAACACCTACAACCCTCTTTATATAGTCAATGGAACGATCCTTTGGAAACCTAAATACAACAATATCATCATGCTCAGGGCTTTTCCAGGGAACAAGCATCGTCCCTGTCATGGGAATCTTTACACCATAGATAAATTTATTCACCAGCAGATGGTCCCCAATCTGAAGTGTTGGCAGCATGGACCCCGACGGTATTTTAAAAGCCTGGACAATAAAGCTTCGTATAAAGAGGGCAAGTATTATTGCGATAAGAATCGCCTCAACATACTCACGAACAACTGATTTCTGCGGCTTTTGACTACTTAGCACTGGATGCTCCGTTAATAACTAATATTAAAAAATCCGATAATCATATGATGAAACAAAAGTACTCGAAAGTAAGATCAATTTCAAGACACCCAATAAATTGACAATACATGTAAAACAAAATCAATACGTTCAACCAACAACACCTTTACTGAAAACTACACCACATAGTGAGCCACGACTAAGCAGAATGCCTATATATAGTGCAAAGAGGCCCTACAAGCCATGTTTCCGTTATTTAACTACCTGTTTTAGCAAGAAGAAAATATCAGCTTTTCTGCCCCCTCTCCTTGACAAACACTTTTTTATGTGTCCTTAATATAATTTAGTCGCTAATGCCTGTTCTCGTATGAAATTAAACGATTGCAGATATAATTATTTTTCTTATGCAAATAAACAGACACTCATGAACCTGCCTTTCTTCTCCAGTGAAGACCTTGTTGTCGGTATTGATATCGGATCCCATGCAGTCAAGGTCTGCCAGCTTAAACGAACCGACAAGGCCTATGCTGTTGTCAATCTGGGCAGCGCAACACTCCCTGATGGTGCAGTGGATGATGGTACCCTGAATGATCCCGAAATTGTCGGCCAAACAATTGCTGAACTATTTAAAAATCTGAAAATAAAGAAGAAAAAAGTCGGTTTCTCCATATCCGGCTATTCAGTGATTGTAAAAAAGGTTAACCTTGCTGTGATGTCGGAAGAGGAGTTGGAAGAACATATTCAATCCGAAGCAGAACAGTACATTCCATTTGACATTGATGATGTTTACCTCGATTTTCAGGATCTTAAAACCAGCGGTGAAGACCTTGAACGAACGGATGTAATGCTGGTGGCGGCAAAGAAAGAGATCGTTGATGATTACCTGGAAATGCTTGAAGATTTAAATCTTAAGCCGGTGATCGTCGATGTTGACGGATTTGCGTTGGAAAACACGTACGAATACAACTATCCAAAGGATGAAAACGTTGCTCTGGTTGATATTGGTGCCTCCAAAATGAACATCAATATTATTTCCAATGGCGTCTCTGTTGTTGCCCGGGATATCGTCGTTGGCAGTCGCCAATTAACAGAACAAATTCAAGCAACATTTGATCTCGAATTTGAAGAAGCTGAAGCTTTAAAACTCGGTCACACTCCAGCGGAAGACAAACAAGATGAGATAGCCGATATCTTTTCAACAACCTGCACCCAGTGGGTTCTTGAAATAAAAAAAGCAATTGATCTCTATCATGCAAATCACGCAGATGCACCGCTTGCCCGCCTGGTTCTCAGTGGCGGCGGATCGAAAGTCGCAGGCCTTATTGATTTTCTTGCCAATGAAACCGATATACCAGTGGAACTGTTTAACCCCTTTGGCAATATGAGTGTCAATTCAAAGAAAATTGATCCGGATTATCTGAAAAATATTGGGCCGGAAATGGCAATTGCAACTGGGATCGCCATCCGTCCATCGGTTATATAGGCTGTAATTATGCTAAGAATCAATCTCCTTCCCATACGTCAGCTGAAAAAACGTGCAAAGGCACGCAATCAGATAATCAGTTTCTTCACACTATTTGCCTTTCTTTTTCTTATTTTGGGGGCCGTTGCCTTCCTGCAAATTACCAAAATAAACAATATTGAGTCTTCCATTGTACAACTCAAAAAGGAAAAGAAGAGATATGCTCCTATTCTTGCCGAAATGAAACGGCTGGAAAAGGCAAAAAATGATCTTGAAAATAAGATCAAAATCATCAAAAAACTCAAAAGAGACTCGGCTGTAACTGTCCATATCCTGGATGAGGTGGCCAAAAAAGTAGACTCCAAACGAATGTGGCTTAAATCACTTAAGCAACAGGGAGCAAGCCTGTCATTAACAGGGGTTGCCTTGGATAACAGAACGATTGCACAGTTTATGGATGCTCTGAAACAATCCCCCTATATTAGTGGGGTTAATCTCTCAAATGCTACCTTAGCCAAGGTGTCAGGACGAGATTTGAAAAGTTTTTCACTGGCTTGCTCCATCCAAAGTCCCAAAGAAAAAACAGAGAAAAAAGCAAACTAGAACTCATAGTAAACACCGCGGTATATGAAAAAGACAAACGCATTTGCGACCTTCATAGATGAGAAATACATCCCACTTAATAAGAAGCTGAAAATTGCCCTGGCGGTTTTTCTCTTTTTGCTCCCCGTGGTTCTCTTTTATTTTCTCTGGCTCCAGCCACAGTACGAAAAGAGTGCTAAGTTGACTCAACAAAAAGTGAAAATAACTCAGGAACTCCAAAGGGCAAAGGCAAAAGCGGCCAACCGCGCAACATTACAGGCGGAACTTGATGCAACAGAGGAACTTTTTGAAGAGGCTGCAACGTTACTTCCAAAGGAAAAGGAAATTCCAAGTCTCTTAACCAATATTTCAGCATTAGGACGCGGATCCGGATTGGATTTTCTCACCTTTAAACCAAGTGCAGATATTCCTAAGGATTTCTATTCTGAAATTCCGGTTGATATTAAAGTTCGCGGCCCTTACCACAATATGGGAATTTTCCTCAACCAGATAAGTAATCTGGATCGCATAGTAACAGTAGCAAATATCAATATGGGAGGGCCTAAAAAAGAAGGCTCTGAGACGCTACTTAACTCCAGTTGCCGCCTTGTTACCTATCAATTCACAAACAAAAAAGTTAGCAAACCGGAAGATAAAAAGAAAAAGAGAAAAAAACGTAGATAATAAATTGCTCACTTATGAAAACATTCACCATTAAAACAAGGCGCCTTTGGCCCAGATTATTACCTCTTCTACTTTTAGGTGTGGCTTGCAGTGTCCAACCGGCACTTGCACTCCCGGCTGCTCCCGTAGAAAAAGGTTCACCTTCGGAGGCCTTGACTCTGCCCAAGGAATCCCTGGAAACACTTTTCGAATATCAGATTGAGAATCGCCCTGATCCCTTTCAACCATTTATTTCAGAAAAAGCATCATCAGCAAATATTAATGAAATAATTCCAATAAATGAGCAATTATCCGGTATGCAGCTTTTTGAACCAGGACAATTGAACCTTGTAGCCATCGTTATGGCTGAGGGTAATGATTTTGCAATGGCTGAAGACACCACGGGAAAAGGATATATTCTCCACGCGGGTATGAAAATTGGAAAACGTGGAATTATCACTTCCATCCAAAGCAATGAAGTTACAATTGAAGAGACCGCCTTTACCAGAGCCGGCAAAAAATTAACAAGCAAGATCGTAATGCTCCTCAAGAAAGAGGGAGAAGAATAAAAAATGTATACTAAGCTCTCCAGATACTATTTGGCTATTTTCTGTTCGGTTTTCCTTCTTCTGACGGGTAATGTCCAGGCAGCGGACAGCCCTGGAAAAACCGGTGCTTACGCCATCCAAGCAATTGAATCGAATTTGCAGGATGACAGCCTGCTTATAGTCTTAAAAGGTGATAGCGCGCCTGCATACACGATGTATGAACTTTTCTCTCCGGCACGCCTGGTTTTGGATATTGCTGAAGTGCAGCTCAATGAATCTATTGACCTCGCTGCAATAATCCCTGAAAATACTTTTGCAACCATCAAGGTTGACACCCTGAAGGACAAAAGCCCATCAATTACACGTTTTGAAATCACACTTGCAGAAAGCCATACCTACAAAGTTGACCGGATTGAAAACGATCTCTCCATTCGCCTTTTTCCTCAGGATTCTGTCAGTAAAGCCCCACCTCAGACAGATAAAGAGGCAACCTCGGTAACAATACCTGTGTTACATGATATCGTTGTCCGAAAAAATGATACACAAACAGAAATCCTCTTTCAGGCGGATACCCCGATTGAAGATTTCCGACAGGACACTGCTACCGGACGTAATGGCCTTGCAGATTCCATGTATATTGATATCAATAACATCAATGGGTCTGAGCTGGTAAGAGAAAAAAGTATAGGAACAAGTCTTGATAAGATTCGTGTCGCAACACGCGGTACCGGAGTGCGAATTGTATTTGATGCAGCATCGGATAAACTCTTTTCCTCTGCTGTTAAAACAGTGCCACAGGGCTTACTGGTGACCATTAATGAACCAACCCAAAAAGCAGTCGAAAAGACAGCTGAAAAAGTACTTAAAGAAGAAAAGACTGAAGCCGTTGCTTCTGATCCAACTCTTGATGCCCTTATCGATTCATCGGAAGCCGCATTAAGTGAGATATCTCAACCTGAAGAGACTGTTACTGCCGCAGAGGCTATGCAGGATTCTTTCGAATTCTCAGGTTACAAGGCTACTCGTATCAGTGTTGATTTCTATAAAATTGATCTCCACAATGTCTTTAGACTCTTCCGTCAGATCAGTGGTATCAACTTAATAGTTGATGAATCAGTAAGTGGGTCTCTGACTCTTGCTTTGAGTGATGTCCCTTGGGATTTCGCTCTCGACATCATCCTGAATTTAAAAAATCTGAAGAAAGTGGAGCGTCATAACACTGTTGTCATTTATCCTGCAAAAAAAGAATTTGCATGGCCTGAAAGGGCATCGGAAAACCTTTCCTTTGAAGCAGATGTTGAAGTTATACAGCAGGAAGCTCTCATTATCCAACGGTCAGTAAACCAATCAGCAGAAGTCATGCAGGCTAAAGAATTACTCCGCAGGGCTCGAGCAGAAGAACAAAATGATGATATAGAAGATGCCGTTGAAGTGTACGAAAGGGCTTTCAAGTTGTGGCCAAAAAATGCCAAAATCTCAAACAAACTTGCTGCTCTCTATCTTGTCGATCTCAGAATGAACGCAAAAGCTGTTTATTTTGCCAAAGAAACACTCAAGGTCAACAAAAATGATTATCAGGCAGCCCTATATGGTGCTATTGCTTCAGCAAATATGGATCAAATTCCAGAAGCTATGGAGTTCTTTTCACAGAGTATTAACGGAACCCCTCCAATGAAGGAGGCCCTTATGAGTTATGCAGCTTTCAGTGAAAAGAAAGGACAACCTGAAGCGGCCTTAAAACTGCTAAACAAATACTCTGATACCTACAGCGATACCATCGACACTATGATTGCAAAGGCCAGGCTTTATGACACGATGGGACTTACTCAAAAAGCAACAGATCAATACAAAGCATTACTGTATTCTGGGTACCAGTTGGTTCCAGGTCTAAAAAAATATATCCGCGGTCGATTAACGATAAAGGACAATCAGATTGTTCAATAAATTTCAAAAGAACCAAGTAGAGATGAGCCTAAAAATATCTTCTATAATGCCCAAGGGGTTTTCCATGAAGCTTCAAACACCAATAGTGCAGTTGAGCTACCTTCTTCTCCTGTCTTTCTTTATCACCTCCTGTGTTCCTGACAAGGGAGAAAACGATTCAGAGCTTCCGGATGCTCCTCCTGCACCTGTAGAAATGATAGAGGAACAAACGCAGCTCCCCGTACAATACCAGCAGCCAACATACATGGTTGACACCTCAACCGACGAAAATATTGAAGAAATTGTCGATGATGTATCGCTCAAAGTAGGTGCTTCAATTCGTTCAACCCAGGGGCCTCAACCTCTATGGGATATACTGAAACGACTGGCAGCATTAAAAAAGATGAGCGTTTCCTGGGCAAGTGATGTTGACCAGAATGTTCTTGCTGATGTTGATATCAGTGCAAATGATGATTTTTATGATGCCATTGAAAATCTCCTGCGACAGGTTGATTTTTATCACGAAATGGAAGGGTCAACAATTGTAGTTCACTACAAAGAAACCCGACAATTTCATATTGCCATGCCCTTTACCAAACAACTCTACGAAACCGCAACCGGTGGTAATGTACTTGGAAGTAATGATGCCGCCAGTAATATCGAAGGAACAATTCGTCTGGATTCCAGAGGGAATGAATTTGATATCTGGCTCAATATTGAGCTGAATATGAAAGCAATCCTTGATGTGTGGACAACAAAGGCTGGAACCACATCGGGAACGACTGCTGTAATGAATAATTCTGGTATGGCCGTCAGTGCCTCTGGTACCGGTTCCCAGGATCAAGCCGTTGCAAACCTAAGCGCAACAAGAATGGTCTCTGCCGATGGCAATAAATATACCATTGATAAACCAGTCGGCCTGATCACGGTTCATGCTCCCAGACCTCTTCTCGACAAGCTTGAAATTTATTTTGAAAATCTTAAAAGAGAATTATATAAGCAGGTTGCCATAGAAGCCAAAGTTATTGAAGTTCACCTCAATGACAGCTCTTCTATAGGTCTTAACTGGAATATGTTATTAAAAAACCTCACCGTTGGTGGCAGCGCCGGTTCCTCGAGAAGCCGTACCAATACATCAAGTGAAAATGAGTCATTTTCTGATACATGGTCACGAAACGTCACGGATACAAGAAACAGCTCAAACTCCAGAAGCCAAACCTATGACAACCTCCTTGATGATGCACTAACTGCTGATACTGGTGCCAATGGTTTTTCAAATACGATTGTAGATGTTGCAGGTTCTACGGCAGCTTCAGCACTTGGGGCCTCCACAACCATTGCCACAGTTATTACAGAAGGCGGCGCAGCAGCTATATCGCTTGCTGCATTTACCATGGACACCTTCCTCAATGCCGTGAAGGAACAGGGCCAAACAACAATACTTTCCAATCCCAAACTCAGTGTCCTTAATGGTCAACCAGCACTTATTACAGTCGGCCGTAACGTTACCTATATCGACAGTATTGAATCCGATGTAAACAATGATACTGGTACGGTATCTTATACGGTCAACACTGAACGAGTTCTTTCCGGTGTTGGTCTTGCCTTAACAGCGAATATACTCGATGATAAAGAGATCATCTTAAACCTTGTACCAGTTACATCTGAGCTTGAAGAGCCTATTGAATACAGAGACGTCGGTTTGGGCCAGGTTGGACTACCAATTATCAATGTTAGAGAGATGAGCACTACAGTACGAGTAAAAGATGGTGAAATGCTTGTAATTGGTGGGTTAATCTCAAATGTTGAAGACAGTGATGGAACCTTCATACCAGGAACCAGCGGCATCCCATTTTTTAAATACTTCTTTGGTTATGAAGAGAAAACAAGTAGAAAACGAGAACTTATTATTCTACTCAAACCAAGAATTATATAATACCTTCGTCAAACTTTAATACCACGATCTAATAAGAATTTTCAGGGAGAAAATTATGCAGAAGTTCAAATACATCTTCTATCTGCTATCAGCAGTACTCATTATGGGTTGCGGCGATACTGTTGAGGAAACTCTTTATGTTTCAGCCCCTCCAAATCCAAATGCCCCAGGAAAAGGAATGTCTGTCGTTATCCTCCCTTTTGCTGACTATACCAATGCAGACGCCATCGCTGGTGCCTACAGAAGGAACCTATCTGTTTCAGAAGCTATCACCGACAGATTAGTAGCTAACGGTTTCAACCTTGCTATCCAGGAAGATGTTTTTGGATACCTGGTTAAAGAAGAAATTGTCAGTGTCATCCCCTACGATGAACACAGCACTTCAAGTCTTTCTGATGAGCTGAACAATGAATGGTCTGAAGTGATGAAAAATCAGTTGAAATATTATATTCAAGATCAGAAAACGCACTCTGGTCAAACAGTTTCTGCAAGTCCTGGAACACATGCACTCAATCAGAAGGCCGTTGCAAAGCTAGGTCGTACATTTAATGCTGATTATATTGTTCGCGGTCGACTCCTTGAATTTAAAACCAGAGAAGAAACCACTTGGGTACCCTGGAAAAAAGGTATTCTGCCCTTTACTCTCGGCTTAAGTAATCAGACATTAAACGGTTTCGCTCGTTCCGACACCTATGATGATATTGGACATATGCTCGGGCCTGGAACCCTTGGAGCTGTTGTCGGATACAATAGTGATACACTTGGATTTAATAACAATATCGGTGGGGCTGTCGTTTGGGGTGCTGTTGGTGCAGGCCTTGGCCATATCGCAAAAAATGGTGGACAGGTTGATCAGGCTGTAGTGCAAATGCGTATATGGGTTCAGGAAGCAGCCACAGGCAACCTTGTATGGACTAATAGAGTTGATGTTAAGGTTTCACCGGAATCCGTCTATGCAGATCGTCAATACGACATGCTGTTTGACAAAGCGATTCATAAAGGTGTGAATACCCTTATCGATAATTTTGTAGAAACAGGTCTGTAACAACTCTTTACTTACACACCATAGTATAAAAAAAGGCTCTAAAAGCGAATCGCTTTTAGAGCCTTTTTTTTATGCCTGCACACTGACAGAAATTGTATCGACTGACCACAAGACCTGTCCCACCAAACTCTAATTCTGTGCTGCAGCATTCTCCTGCTTTGAATTCTGAAACAAAGCCATAAAGTTAATGGGCTCCATAAGAAAAGGAATAAAGCCACCATCAACTGAAATCTGACTTACAATCTGCCTGGTAAATGGGAAAAGAAGTGTCGGACAATCCACTCCAAGTACCATCTCCATATGTTCCTCAGGAATATTCTTCATCAGAAATGCGGCTGCATGTTCGATTTCCATAATAAACATGATTTTATCATCATTACCACTATCAACAATTTTAGCAGTAATCTGCAGTGAAACTTCATAGTGATCATCATCGAGCTTTTTATTAGTCAGCTTTAGATTTACTTCCACTTTTGGTTCCTGATTCGGTGCCTGGAAAACACTCGGAGCATTTGGATTCTCGAATGAAAAATCTTTTATATACATCTTCTGCATACGAAAAACTGGACTTTCATCCTCTGCACCAACGTTCTTACCCTGTTCTTCTGCCATCTGTTTGCTACCTCAATTAATAAATTTTTAAATGCTCAGTTAATGGTCGCCCATTACCATGGGCACCTCAAAACAAACTTTCTTATTAAACAGTAAAAATGGTTACTCCGCAAGGACCTTAGCTAGATAGTGCCCTGTAAATGACTCTTCCGCCAAGGCTAAATTCTCAGGAGTTCCCGTTGCAACAATACTGCCTCCATGCTCTCCACCCTCGGGCCCCACATCTATTACCCAGTCGGCGGTTTTGATTACATCTAAGTTATGTTCGATAACAACAACACTATTTCCGTTATCAACCAGCCGCCCTAAAACACGCAATAAATGCTTAATATCTGCGGGATGCAAGCCAGTTGTTGGTTCATCAAGAATGTAGAGTGTCTTACCGCTTGCCCTGCCTGATAATTCCTTGGCAAGCTTGACCCTTTGGGCCTCACCGCCCGATAAAGTGACAGATGACTGGCCAAGAGTGATATAGGTCAGCCCAACATCATATAATGTTTGCAGCCTGTTTTGTACCGGTGGAATATTCTTGAAGAAATGCAATGCCTCTTCAACAGTCATTGAAAGAACATCGTGGATACTCTTCCCACGATACTTGATTTCTAGTGTTTCCCGATTGTAACGTTTTCCATGACATGTCTCGCACACAACATAAATATCTGGCAGAAAATGCATGGCAATCTTATTTACCCCTTCACCTTCACAGGCTTCACACCGGCCACCTTTTACATTGAAGCTGAATTGCCCTAGTTTATACCCTCGTATTCTTGATTCCGGAAGTCGTGCAAAAAGTTCACGAACGGGTGTGAAAACACCTGTATAGGTTGCAGGATTAGACCTTGGTGTCCTCCCGATTGGGCTTTGATCGATATCTACACTTTTATCAATCTTGCTGAGACCTGTAAGGCGAGTCTTCCCAATCTGAACACGATCAAGCCTGTTCCCTAATCCCTCTTTTACAAGTGGGAACAGAGTTTCAATAACCAGTGAACTCTTCCCTGATCCGGAAACTCCTGTGATACAGGTCATAACACCAAGTGGAAAGGCGACATCTACTTTTTTAAGATTATTCACCACACCATTCTTCAAACGTAAAAAACAGCCCCTACCCGGCTTACGTCTCTTTTTGGGAATCTCAATACTCCTGGTTCCTGAAAGATAATTTCCAGTGAGGGATTTGTCACACGCCAAGAGACCGCTAACATCACCGGAGTACACGACTTCCCCACCATGAACCCCGGCACCTGGACCCATATCAAGTATATGGTCGGCGGTCATAATTGTATCAGTATCATGCTCCACGACAATAACACTGTTCCCCATGTCTCGTAGCTCAACCAGAGTATTAATTAATTTCTGATTATCACGCTGATGCAGACCAATACTCGGTTCATCAAGAATATATAAAACTCCGGCAAGCCTTGACCCTATCTGAGAAGCCAATCGAATACGCTGCGCCTCTCCACCGGAAAGAGTCCCAGACTTTCTATCAAGAGACAGATACCCGAGTCCCACATCCTCAAGAAATGACAACCTGTCAATGATTTCTTTTAGAATCGGCTCTCCAATTTGACGCTCACGTGTTGAGAAGGGGATTAGAGGCAGGTGCTCAATCATTTTATCGATTGAGAGGCAGGTAAACTCATAGATCGTCCACTTTCCAGCCTTCACAGCCAACGCTTCTGGTTTCAAACGCGCGCCATGACACCGTGGGCATGTCTGCTCGTTCATATATCGTCCAAGTTCTTCTCTTATCATAGAGGAGTTGGTTTCATGAAAACGTCGGTTCAGCTGCGGAATAACACCCTCAAACGGCTTCACCGTTGTCATCTGACGACGCCCTTTCTGATAATAAAAAGATATTTCCTCGGATCCTGACCCATAGAGCAGAATATTTTGCAATTTTTCAGATAATTTTGCAAAAGGAGTCGCAATGGAAAACGAGTAATGCTTAGCCACTGCTTCAAGCATCTGCCCGGAATAACTCTTCCCCATTCGTTTCCCCCATGGCGCAATAGCTCCCCTCTTTATACTGAGGGAAGGGTCGGGGACAATAAGTGCCGCATCAAAAAATTGTTTAACTCCCAGACCGCCACATTCCTCGCAGGCTCCCTGTGGATTATTAAACGAAAAAAGTTGGGTTGATAAACGAGGCATTGAAATGCCACATCGGTGACAGGCGGCAAATTCACTGAACAATCGTTCTTCCCCACTCTCAGGAAAATGAACAAGCAAAAAGCCCTCGGTCAGTTTTACGGCAGTTGTAATAGAATCACTGAGACGACGAGTGGACGAAGCCTTAATCACCACACGATCGACAACAACTTCTATGGAATGACGTTTATTTTTTTCAAGTGCCTGCACATCATCCGAATGGACAATATCGCCATCAACCCTTATTCGAACAAAACCTTCTTTTCGGATACGGGCCAAAAGCTGCTCATGCCGCCCCTTTTTTCCGTTAACCATCGGCGCAAGTAAAATGATCTTGGTCCCCTCTGCTAACCCTGAGAGGGTGTTTACCATGTCTTCTATAGACTGAGACCTGATTTCATCACCACATTCTGGACAATAGGGACGCCCGCATCGAGCAAACAACAGACGCAAATGATCATAAATTTCTGTGACGGTACCAACGGTTGAACGAGGATTCTTCGATGTTGTCTTCTGCTCAATGGAAACAGCAGGAGACAACCCTTCAAGGGCATCAACTTCTGGTTTATCCATCTGCCCAAGAAATTGGCGGGCATAGGTAGACAAGGACTCCACATAACGCCTCTGCCCTTCGGCATAGAGCGTATCAAAGGCAAGGGTGGACTTTCCAGAACCGGACAAACCGGTAAAAACAACCAGACTATTTCTAGGAATATCAACATCGATATTCTTCAAATTGTGCATCCGCGCACCGCGAACGCTGATTTTTTTTGGTTCCATAGTATAATTTCAGGAAATCACTTTTTAGTTCATATTTGCATGATCAATTTTAATACAGCGATCCATCACAACCTGTAACCCAGCCTTTTCAGCAAGTGCTGCAGCTACATCATTGACAATCCCCTGCTGCATCCATATAACTTTTGCCTGAATTGCAATAGCTGCCTCAACAATGGGGTAAATATCTTCGCTGCGCCTAAATATATCGACAACATCTACAGGTCCGGGGATCGAGGCCAGATCAGGATAGGATATTTGCCCTAGTATTTCGTGAACTCCGGGATTAATAGGATAAACCGTAAACCCGGCAGCCATTAGATATTTTCCAACAATATGACTGGGTCGATTCTCTTTTGGAGAAAAACCAACAACTGCAATGGATTTACAGTTTCTCAAAATTTCCTCGATGGGAGGGTTTGATTTTATATTCAACATAAAAAGGACCAATTATTTTCTTATATTATTTCAGGAGGTTCCCGTAAAGTGACAAAAATAAAGATTTACCCGGGATAATAGCTATGGTAAATGTGTCAAATTAAACTTTTCGCAGAAGATATTATTTAGTGAAACATAAACAGCGATCGTTGAGTGTGAAAAGTAATCAGCATCGAACAAAAAGCAACCTCCTTAATTATTACAGGAATATTGAATGAATTTTCAGGACATCATCGCTCAGCTCAACCAGTACTGGGCCGACCAGGGTTGCGTTATTCAGCAACCCTACGACATAGAAGTGGGTGCCGGTACTTTTCACCCTGCTACCCTACTCCGCTCCCTTGGACCAGAACCATGGAAAGCCGCATATGTACAACCCTCCAGACGTCCGACGGATGGTCGCTACGGCAACAACCCGAATCGCCTGCAACACTACTACCAGTACCAGGTCGTCCTCAAGCCTTCTCCAATAGAAGTACAGGAGCTTTATCTCGGAAGCCTGAAACGCTTTGGCCTGGATCTGCTTGAACATGATATCCGCTTTGTTGAAGATGACTGGGAATCACCGACACTCGGAGCCTGGGGCCTTGGATGGGAAGTATGGTTAGACGGTATGGAGATCACCCAGTTTACCTACTTCCAACAAGCAGGATCCATCGATCTTTTCCCCACCACAGTTGAAATCACCTACGGGCTAGAACGAATCGCCATGTACCTGCAAGGTGTGGATTCGGTGTATGACATCGCATGGAACGACTCCGTCAGCTATGGCGATATTTTCCATCAGGCAGAAGTTGAATTCTCCACATTTAACTTTGAAGAAGCAAATGTGACAGAACTCATTAATTTCTTCTGTACCTATGAAGAAGAGGGCCTCAAACTGATAGAAAAAGGACTGGTTTTACCCGCGTATGACTATTGTCTAAAATGTTCACACACATTTAACCTTCTTGATGCGAGAAAAGCAATTAGCGTGGCAGAACGAACACGATACATTGGAAGAATACGAAACATTGCAAGAAAAGTTGCGAGCGGGTATGTCGCGCAACGGGAGGAGATGGGACACCCACTCTTAAAGAAAACAGAGCAGGCATAAAAGAGTGGCGGAAGTGCATGAGAATCGAACTCACCTAGCGAGCTATTAACCCGCTACACCGGATTTGAAGTCCGGGAGCGCCACCAGTGCACTATCCACTTCCACAACATGGTACCCACTGTAATAGCAATTATAATGGAAGACAACTTTTTTATAATTTGCCTTCCGTCAAAATAATGTTTACTTTGCTTGTCAAACGACCGATACAACGAAAAAACATATAAAATTTTCCAACTCAATTATTCAGGTAACCAGAAGAATATGCAGTGCGAAAGACTCATAAAACAAATTAAAGGCTGGTACATCCACGTAAGTAATGAAACCATGGCCCCGGCACGGATGGTCTCATTTATCGAAAAACATGCTGCGGAATGTGATATCTGCCTAGCTGACCCGGACCTCCAGGAAGAAATCGAGAAAATCACCGAGATGATTCTTCCTGAATCAAAAATTCCAAAAGCTGTTCGCATGCAACAGGAGCAGGAAGAACTAGAAAAGAGAGCGGCTGAAGAAGAAAGTGAAGAGCATAAAGCCGACAGTACGGAAGAAGATAACGTTGACAGTTCGGAAGAGGATGACGACACAGACACAGACACAGACACAGACACAGAAAAAACCAAATAAAACCAAGACCTTCTGTCGAACAAATACTCAATAAAAAAAGCCAATCACTGATAAGTGATTGGCTTTTTTTATTGCTTACTAATCTAATGGTCGGGGCGGTAGGATTCGAACCTACGGCCTCCTGCTCCCAAGGCAGGCGCGC
>CAZUPS010000055.1:0-23058 GCA_964621915.1 uncultured Desulfocapsa sp.
AAAATAATGGCCCTTCATGAAACGAAGTACGCTTTAGTCGGATGAACCGAAAATTTGATGCAAGCGGCGCACTTGTTGTGCCAGTTGGTTTGGCAGCAGCAGCAGCAGTAGCTGGACAAGACCGGAAAGGTCAAATTCCACAAGTTACCGACAGAGAACTTCCATTGCTGGCGGGACAGGCAAACTGGAGTATTGTCAGTGGAAGAGTCCTGGCAATACCACAGTCCAGTCAAATACAGATGGTAGGACAGGTAGCTGCAACACTCATTGGTTCACCAAGTCCTGCAAGTAATGAAAACTATATCACCGCACCAATACAGAGCGGCTCCTATTCTATGCTCTTACCACCAAATTCAAACTGGGAAGTGAATGTACTGCCGGCAATGGCATTTAACTACGAGGAACTTCCTCGAGGACAACAGGTCCTTACACCTGCAACCAGAAGAGAGTTTCCAAAAAGTTTCACCCTTACCTATGCGGTAGAACAGACCGTCGAAAACACCCAGACCTGCAGAGTAAATGGCTCAATTATGATTGATGGAGAACCCGCAGAAAATTTCTCCATGCGTGTTTTTGAAGATGTAACACAGGGTTTGGCAACTGTATTCCGGGATTTTCCTGGTGAAGGAAACAGATTTACCCTGTTTGTTCCCCCTGGTGACTACAAAATCAAACCAATGTTCAGATCTGACTCAGCAGATTTTAATATTGTTCAACCTAAAGATGTTAGCTGTGACTTTAATGAAAGACGTAATATTACCGTTAATTTTAATACCAATAGAGCACAACAGGCTGTCACATCTACCGGTGCTGATGCTGGCCTGGCTGATGGAGTGGTAACATCGCCGATTGGAGACGCTGCTGCAGAAAGCGATGTTGACCTGGCTGTAATTCGCGGACGAGTCACCGTCAATGGACAAGCTGGTTATCGTTCCATTCTCCTAGTTCGCCTCCAAACAAGGGGTGTCTTACCCACAAAGACTTCTGAAATACGTCCTGGTCCGAATGGGGAATACCAATTTGCAGTTGTTCCAGATGGAACGTCTTATCGGGTTGGTGTAATAGTTGAAGAGAACCTTGGGTACGGGGGTGCTCCCATAGACTTAACCATCCCCTCTGGAGCATCAACGCAAACGCATAATTTTGATATTCAGTTTCCAGAATTTCACATCATCCCTCAACCCATTGCATTAAGAACTGCAGTAAACGAAAACGGGAGAAAAAGGTACAATTTCGAATTAAAAACTGTTGCTTCTCCAAATCCAAGAAACAACGTATACAGTAGACAAGTGCATCTCAGAACCAACAATAGCGGCGTAGCCCATAACCGCTCGTGTGATTTTGGCAGCGAGACAACCTGTTCCTTTACCCTTCCAGCCGTACAAATTACTGAAGCCGACACTTCTCTGTTGGTGACGATATCTAATGAATTGCCCGGTGGGTCAGATAGCACTATCGAAATACCTATTGTGCTGGAAAGACAGTCAGATCTTATAGTCGACAAACTTACACTGATCGAAGAGAGACCTCACCAAGGATCGGCGGCGGCTGGTTATTCTACACTCAAAGACATTCAGGTAAAAATTAAAAATATCGGTGGTGCTCCTTCTGCGACTCCTTGCCCGGTAGGTTTATCTCTCAATGGAACCCTCTTAAATAATTCCTGGAAGACCGTGGCGAGCCTTGACACAGATAGGCACCAAAGCCTACTCTGGCAAGTGGAAGAACTCGGTGCAGGTGATGTAATAACTATCGAAATCGCTGAGCAGTGTGACAGGGCATCCGGAAATAATCACTATAGGCATATCGTGCAGGAAGGGGAGTTTAGATTTCGTAGGAATTGAACGCGAACACTCTTCGATAGCAGTGTTGATTAAGAAGTCAGCCACAGATACGATTTAAACTAATCTGTGGCTGATTTTCTGCTCTGACAAATATCGGCCAATACTGCTGTATCAAATAAGAAACAGACCTGCCTGCGTATTCCAATTTCACAACGATGGCATTATTTTCGATAGAAAATAACTTTTTTAGTCCTGGTAAGCTCCCATTACAAAATCACGCTGTTCGTTAACAGTCTTATAAAAAACTGAATCCAGTTCCCCAAAGTCATGTGACCCATCCGTTTTAAAAATTTATTTTCCACCATTTGCCATCACTGACTTATTGAAAGCTCATTGGTTATTCTCTCTCCCCAAGAAAAACCTTCGGATTGGCATTTGCTATCTGCCAAAACTTTTCCTCCCCCAAAACAGAACGAAGATCAATCGACAAGCGTTTCTCAGAATAATCCTCACTTTTATCCATATAAAAATCAGATCCAAACAAGACCTTTTCTATTATCTGATCCTCTTCCAAAAGAACACTCAGGAGAGTTGAATTTTCTTTGAAATTGAAAATCGTATAGGAAATATCAGCGTATAGGTTTGAATATTTACTACTATTCACCATGCTTCTTATCTTCGACAGCCAGGTTGTTTTCTGGGTCCCTCCAAATTCATCAAGATGCCTTCTCCATTCACTAATCCCCCCGAAGTGTCCAAGACATATTCGTAGTTTTGGAAACGTATCCATTACAACTTTATAGTTATCCGGATCAGCAAAGGCATGAGCTTCTTCAAGAGGAATCTTCTTACTATTCACAATTCCTGGTGAACAGTGAGCCATCAGCGGGATATTCCTTGCAACCATAAAGGGATAGATCTCATCCATTAATCTTGGATGATCCGGACCATATCCAAGGGGTGGATATATCTTCACCCCTTGAAAATTCTGGTTATCAACAAGTTGCGATAATCTCTCCAAAGAATCTTCTCGTCTTGGATCAATATGAGCAAAAGGAATCAAAACATCCCTATATTGTTTATTTCGTGCAAGTTTTGCTAGTTCCTCATGCTGGGCATCGATTCCCTCAACGACTTTTCCTGCACCCATAAGGGCCATATCCATTGGCAGGACGATAAATTTTGTTGAAGATGGATAAAACGTCTGGAGTTCCTTGAAATTATCTTCCTGCCGGTCATTAAATACGGATTCAAGATATGCCTTAAATCGCCGTTTTCTCTCACTTCCCACTATGAAACGTGGAATAGGGAGCTCCATCAAACCTGACAAAACCCAACGGAAAACTCTCACCCTGGCAAGCTGCACCCAATAGAACCCAAAAAGCTGATTAGGGATATTCTCATGGGTGAAAATATGAGTATGGCAGTTGTAAATTATTTTCTGGCTCATCAACTTCCTCAACTTTTTTTAGTCAGGTCTTATTCTTAAAACCGAGAAGAGTTGAATAGTATCGCTCCTTCCGGGTGAACACGCCAAAGCAACCTACATACAATTTTTCACGTATTTTCAGTATATTACAAACACCCAATAACATTATCGAAACGTAATTGCAAGGACATTATGGTAACTAGCCTGCCTTCAACAAGTCACACAGAGTGACACCCCCCTCCTTTCCCCTTGTCCCTTTTCTCGATATCCTTTATTCTATTCTCTCCAATAACAACTAAAAGGAGACCCATATGGAATACTCTTCTGAAGTAAAAGAAATGTGTCCGCTGACCCAGGGGACAAATCATGGTCCTTCCCCCATTCCTCAGGAAGGTGGATGGACTCAGGCAAAGGAAATAAAAGATATCCGTGGATTGACTCACGGCGTTGGCTGGTGCGCCCCTCATCAGGGAGCATGCAAGCTGACCTTGAATATTAAAGACGGTATTATTGAAGAAGCACTTATCGAAACCATTGGCTGTACTGGAATGACTCACTCCGCAGCCATGGCCTCTGAGATTATGCCGGGCAAGACCATTCTTGAAGCATTGAATACTGACCTTGTTTGTGACGCTATTAATGTCGCAATGCGCGAGCTCTTCCTACAAATCGTTTATGGCCGTAGCCAATCAGCGTTTTCAGAAGGTGGCCTGCCAATCGGTGCCGGTCTTGAAGATCTTGGCAAGGGATTACGTTCCGTTACCGCAAGCACCTACGGTACCAAACTGAAAGGTCCCAGATATCTCGAAGTCACTGAAGGCTATGTTATGGAACTTGCACTCGATGCAGATGACGAAATCATAGGCTACAAGTTTGTTCATCTTGGTCGTATGATGGAGGCCATTCGGGATGGAGAAGACGCCAACAAGGCATTAGAGAACGCAACCGGAACCTATGGCCGCTTTGCAGACGCAGTTAAAACCATTGATCCGCGTAAGGAATAAGGAGAATCTCATGGCATTATTTGAAAGTTATGAAAGGCGGATCGACCAGATCATTCCCGTTCTTGAGAAATATGGAATGAAAAGTCTTGAAGAAGCCAAGGAAGTTTGCGACGCATACGGTGTTGATGTTGCCAAGATTGTAAGAGATATCCAACCCATTTGTTTCGACAATGCCTGTTGGGCATATACCGTCGGTGCAGCCATTGCCATAAAAAAAGGCGAAACAAAAGCCGTTGATATTGCAGCAACCCTTGGCATTGGCCTACAGTCTTTCTGTATCCCCGGTTCTGTCGCAGATCATCGCCAGGTAGGTATTGGTCATGGAAATCTTGCATCAATGCTCCTGCGTGAAGAGACAAAATGTTTTGCCTTTATCGCAGGTCACGAATCCTTTGCAGCCGCTGAAGGTGCCATTGGACTTGCAATGTCAGCCAACCGTGTTCGCAAAGACCCATTACGGGTTATTCTAAATGGTCTGGGAAAGGACGCATCTCACATTATTTCACGAATCAACGGCTTCACCAGTGTGGAGACTCAATTTGATTACGCGACCTCGGAATTAAAAGTAGTAAAAGAAAAATGTTTTTCAGACGGTCCTCGTGGAGAAGTACGCTGTTACGGTGCGGATGATGTTCGTGAAGGTGTGGCCATTAATCATCTCGAAGGTGTTGATGTTTCCATTACCGGAAACTCCACTAACCCCACCCGTTTTCAGCATCCCGTTGCAGGAACCTATAAAAAGGAATGCAACATTGCCGGGAAAAAATACTTTTCTGTAGCATCCGGCGGTGGAACCGGACGAACTCTTCATCCTGATAATATGGGTGCAGGTCCCGCATCCTATGGTATGACAGACACCATGGGACGGATGCATTCCGATGCCCAGTTTGCAGGATCTTCCTCGGTCCCAGCACATGTTGAGATGATGGGCCTTATTGGTATGGGAAACAACCCCATGGTTGGAGCCTCCGTTGCAGTAGCTGTTGCTCTGGAACAGGCCAGCTAAGATCAGTCCCTCATAAAGACAAGAAAAGCCCCGGACACAACCTGCGTCCGGGGCTTTTTTTTACTTCAGCTCAAAAGCTATTCCTACAGGAAATATTCTGGATCAGTCACCCACTGGCTTAACAGCATCAGGTGCAGTTGCATCGTGTAATTTTTGTTTACCCTTTTCCCAGATTGACTTACTTTTCTCTTTTGTTGAATCCCAGGCTTTAGCGGATCCTTCTTTCGTAGCATCCCAAGCCTCTTCGGATCCTTCTTTAGTAGCATCCCAAGCTTCTTCGGATCCTTCTTTCGTCGCGTCCCAAGCTTCATGCGAACCTTCTTTGGTTGCATCCCAGGCTTCTGCGGAACCATCTTTAGTAGCCTTCCATGCTTTTTTGGATGAATCTGCTGTAGCATCCCCAACAGCATCTGCCGCTTCGCCAATTTCATCACCAGCTTTTTGCCATCCTGAAGCTTTTTCAACTACAGGAGCCTCTTCGACAACTCCTTCCTGAGCACAAGCTAAAGAAGCACTCCCTATAATTCCAAAAGCCAGAACTACGAATACTATTCTATTCATACCAAACCTCCGTTATACGTTTTTTATCCCTGCAGGGAAAAGAATTTCTTAAGAACTCTTGCCATGCACTCATTGATTGTATCAAATGAATTGCCACAACTCAGCATGTCCTGTTCCGACATTATCCAAGCCCCCTGAACCAATTCAACACGACAATTATCAATTAGTGTGGCCGCACTGTCCCGCGTAGTTTCCAAATGAAACTGGAACCCAAGAACATGATTCTTATAGAGAAAAGCCTGATGAGCACAGGCCTTACTCGAGTAGAGAGAAACGGCATTTTCAGGAATACCAAAGGTATCGCCATGCCAATGGAAAACAGTCATATCGATCGGAAGCACAGGTGCCAGAAAGCCAGGAATCGTATCGTTACGGGTCACCGGAAACCAGCCAATCTCTTTCTCCGGATTAGAAGTCACCTTCGCTCCAAGTGCATCGGCCAGCAATTGAGCTCCAAGACAAATTCCAAGGGTAGGAATATCACGAGCTATCACTTCACCGAGAAACTGTTTTTCTTCAAGCAGCCACGAATAGTCATCGTGATCATATACCCCCATTGGCCCGCCCATCACAATCAGAGCATCAAATGAATCGAGAGGAGGTAAAGCATCCCCGGCCCAGAGTCTGGTACAAAAAAGATTATGGCCTTGATCAATCAACAATCGTTCAATAGAACCGAGCCCCTCAAAGGGCACGTGCTGAAGCCAATGTATTGCAGCCATTCTACTTCCTAAAGAATCTGACTCAGGAAGAGCTTGGTTCGATCCGATTGAGGATTATCGAAGAACTCATTGGGTTCATTTTCTTCAATAATTTCTCCCGCATCCATAAAAAGAACTCGATTTGCAACAGTCTTGGCAAAGCCCATCTCATGGGTAACACAGAGCATGGTCATTCCTTCACGAGCAAGATCGACCATAACATCAAGCACCTCTTTGATCATTTCAGGATCAAGGGCCGAAGCTGGCTCATCAAAAAGCATAATGGATGGATTCATACAGAGACTTCTGGCAATGGCCACACGCTGCTGCTGACCACCGGAGAGCTGACCTGGAAACTTCGCTGCCTGATCTGCAATCTGAACCCGTTCCAGGTATTTCATAGCAGTGGCTTCCGCCTCTTTTCTGGGCTTTTTCTGAACCCAAATAGGAGCCAGACAGCAATTCTCTATCACAGTCAAGTGAGGAAAAAGATTAAACTGCTGGAAAACCATTCCAATATCACGACGAACAGTATCGATGCGTTTCAAGTCATCATCAAGGGTAACTCCTGAAACAATAATATCACCCTCCTGATGTTCTTCAAGGCGATTCATACAGCGAATAAGAGTGGATTTACCACACCCGGAAGGACCGCAGATAATTATCCGCTCGCCTTTGGAGACCTTTAAATTGATGTTTTTCAGAACATGAAAATCACCGTACCACTTATTGACATTACGCAACTCCACCATCACGTCATCAGAACTGTTTTGTTCACTTTGTGTAGCTGTCATATTTTTACTCTTTTATAATGTGATTGATCTTAAAAAAATTCGTCCTACTTCCCAGTTATCGTGCATGCCCGGTATGAAGTTTTTTCTCCAGATGTTGCGAATACCGGGACATTGAAAAGCAGGACACCCAATAGACACTTGCCACAAAGACATAGCCTTCCACCGAGAACCCAAGCCACTTAGGATCGGCAAAGGCTGCCTGAACAACGGCAAGCAAATCAAAGAGTCCGATAATCAGAACCAGCGTTGTATCTTTGAAAAGGGCGATAAAAGTATTCACAATTCCAGGGATAACCATCTTTAGGGCCTGGGGCAGAATTATAAAAAACATCGATTTCCAATAGGAAAGTCCAAGGGCTTCAGCGGCCTCCAACTGTCCCCGTGGAATAGCCTGCAACCCGCCACGTACTACCTCTGCCATATAAGCGGACTGAAAGAAGATAATTCCAATCATTGCCCGGAGCAGTTTGTCGATCTGCATGTTTTCCGGAATAAACATCGGAAGCATAACCGAGGACATAAACAAAACGGTGATAAGCGGTACTCCACGCCAGAACTCAATAAAAACAACGGACATGGACTTGGCTATAGGCATGGATGATCTACGCCCTAGCGCCAGGATAATCCCAATGGGAAAGGAGAAAAACATCCCGGTAGTAGCAAGAATCAGGGTCAGCATCAGGCCGCCCCACTTGTAAGTCTCCACAACCGGAAGACCGAAAGCACCACCATAAAAGAGATAATAGGCAATTATCGGGTAACAAAATATGGTAAATAAACCAACCAGACCTTTTTTGGGCAAACGATCTATCAGTAACCAGGCGACAAGAGCACCAATCAGAGAAAATGCAACCACAACACGCCAGTATTCAGACGGCGGATAAAAGCCAAAGAGAAACTGGTTCAAGCGCACTCCAACAAATACCCAGCAGGCACCATCGCTGGTACACGCTTCCTTCGTTGTTCCCACCCAATCGGCCTGGAATATTGCCCAGTTAATTGCTGGTGGCAGAAGACTATAGATCAGATAAAAACCTGCAAGAGTAAATATGCTATTGAGCGGAGAAGAAAACAGATTCTGCCTCATCCAGCCCACCGCACCCACAGAGCTTGCAGGTGGTGGCAGAGATGGACTCGGACTCGTTATATGTACAGTCATATTATCTCTCCACCAGCATAATTTTCTTATTGTACCAGTTCATAATTCCAGAAATAGTGAGACTGACAAAGAGGTAAACGCTCATGGTCATGGCTATAATTTCAATGGCCTGTCCAGTCTGATTCAGAGTGGTTCCTGCAAAAACGGCCACCAGATCGGGATAACCAACCGCAGTGGCAAGAGATGAGTTTTTTACCAGATTCAGGTACTGAGATGTTAACTGCGGGATAATAACCCGCATGGCCTGAGGAATAACAACCAGCTTTAAGACCTTACTCTTATGCAGACCAAGGGCCGATGCCGCTTCAGTCTGTCCACTGTTGACCGCCAGGATTCCCGATCGTACCGCTTCAGCAATAAAGGTTGCAGTATAAACAGAAAGCGCCACCAGCAGTGCAGTGAGTTCGGGAATGATCGTCATTCCACCACGAAAGTTAAAACCCTGCAGTTTTGGAATATCCCAGGTAAGAGGTGCACCAAGTGCAAAGAACACAAGCAGAGGCAGAGCGACAATCAGTCCAAAGCCAACCCGGAACATCTTAAACTGCTGTCCAGTATTCTCCTGACGTTTTCTTGCCCATCGTCTAATGATAATTGTTGCAACAATAGCAAGCACAAAGACCCAGCCCACAATACTGAAGCTGTCACCCAATATTGGTTGTGGAAGGTACAGTCCCCTGATATTCAGAAATGCCACGTCACTGGCAGCCCAACTTTGCCTGGGAGAAGGCAATGCGCGAAGAACAGCAAAATACCAGAAAAAAATCTGCAACAGTAATGGAATGTTGCGAAACATTTCCACATAAATACCGGCCAGTTTTGCTATCAGCCAGTTATTGGATAAACGAGCAACCCCAACGGTAAAACCGATAATTGTAGCAAAAATGATACCAAGCCCGGAAACAAGCAGAGTATTTAAAAGACCAACGACAAAGGTCCGCCCAAAGGAATAGGATTCATCATAGGGAATAAGAGTCTGAAGAATTCCAAAGCCCGCTTTTAGAGACAAAAAGCCGAAACCTGTTGAGATTCCTCTTTTCTCCAGATTTGCCATGGTATTCGTTCCGATAAACCAGAAGAACCCCACGATCATGGCCACCAGCACGACCTGAAAGAACAGCGACCTATGCTGGGCATTATTCCACCAGTGCTGTTTTTGAGATATTTTGGACATAGTACTACCAGAGTTGATAGACTGAAAGCAGAAGGCTGAAGTCTCTATAGCTGACCCTTCAGCCTTCTGCCTTTAGTCTCTTTTTTCATCTTTAAGAAAACAAAAAAGGGACGCTTTCCGAATTGGAAAGCGTCCCTTTTTCAGTCAATAACTGAATTAGCGAACTGGAGGCGCATACATAATACCGCCCTTACTCCAGAGTGCATTCAAGCCACGAGCAATTTTCAATGGAGAGCCTGCGCCTACATTGCGATCAAAAATCTCACCATAGTTACCAACCTGCTTAATAATCTGGTAAGCCCAGTCATCGTTCAGACCAAGACCTTTACCGGCAATTCCTTCAAGACCAAGAAGTCTGTGAACAGCAGGGCTTTTGGAATTTGCTTTCATCTCATCAACGTTCGCAGAAGTTAAACCAAGCTCCTCAGCCTCGATCATTGCATTGAGAGTCCATTTAACGATATTAAACCAGGCATCATCACCCTGACGGACAACAGGTCCGAGAGGTTCTTTGGAGATAACTTCAGGAAGTACCACAGCTTCTTCAGGCTTGGAGAGATGAGTACGCAATCCGTAAAGCTGAGACTGATCAGAGGTAAGAACATCACAACGGCCATTATCAAATGCTGCTGCAGTTGCATCATGGGTATCAAATACTACTGCCTTATACTCCATGCCATTCTCTTTGAAGTAATCAGCAAGATTCAATTCAGAAGTGGTTCCGCCCTGAATACAAACAGCAGCGCCACCAAGCTCAAGAGCTGATTTCACGCCGAGCTTTTTGGAAACCATAAAGCCCTGACCATCATAATAGTTTACACCGGTGAAGTTCAAACCAAGTGAAGAGTCACGGGTAAGAGTCCAGGTGGTTCCACGAACAAGAGCATCAACCTCACCAGACTGCAGAGCAGTAAAACGCTCTTTGGCATTTAATGGCACATATTTGATTTTGGTTGCATCACCAAGAGTAGCAGCAGCGATAGCTTTACACACATCGACATCGATACCTGCCCATACACCTTTTTCATCAGCAATGGAAAATCCTGGAAGACCAGTGGAAACTCCACATTGAAGAGCTCCGCGTTTCTGAACTTCTTCCTTAGTGGATGCCTGAGCAAATCCGGCAGAAATAACAAGAGTTACAACCGTGGCAACCAGTGCCCATGTAATCTTCTTCATATAATACTCTCCTGAAAAAAAGAAAAATTAAAAAATTATAGCAGGTTACTAATACCCGTAAACCCACTTCTCTGTCACAAGCGTTAAACTGCCGTGATGATACCAATCCTTATCAAGAATGTCTATCATAAATATCAAAAAAACTGTTATTGAAGCCACACCCCAGAATCGTCAATTCTCTCCTCTATGCTTTTAAACATTGCTATGGTAAAATCAGAAAATGCAAAATTCTTCAACCCATACCGTTCTTGTGGTAGACGACCATCAGGTTAACCTCCGCCTTCTCACCAGAATCCTTCAGGAAGAAGGATACACTGTTATCACCAAAAACAACTCGAAAGAAGCTCTTGAGCAGATACATAGTCAGGCCCCCGACATTATCCTCCTTGATGTCATGATGCCTGGAATGGACGGTTTTTCGCTGTGTCGTAAATTGAAAAATGACGAAATTTTCTCAGATATCCCACTTATTTTTCTTACATCACTTTCACAAAAAGAAGACATCATCGAAGGCTTCAATGCCGGGGGAAATGACTATATTGCCAAGCCCTTCAATCGCCAGGAATTACTGGCCCGAGTTCGTAACCACCTCCATCTCTACGACATGCTGCTCGAGAACAAACGACTGATCCATCTTTCCGAGGAGGCCAGTCACTCTAAAACAGAATTCCTTGCCTCGATGAGCCATGAAATCCGCACCCCCTTAAACTCCATTATTGGCATGGCTGAAGTACTGAGCGACACCCCCCTCACCGACGAACAGCGCAACTACGTACGAATTTTTCGCTCTGCCGGAGAAAGTCTTTTGGAAATTATTAATGATATCCTTGATCTTTCAAAAATTGAGGCTGGCCAGACAGAGCTTGAATCCATTGATTTTCACCTTCCCTCTCTGCTTGATTCCGTTCTTTCAATTCTTTCAGTACGAGCAGTAGAACAGAACACACAGCTCTCGGTTCATATTCACAAAAATGTCCCCAATGGTATCTGTGGTGATCCCACGCGAATTCGCCAGATTCTTATCAATCTTGTGGGAAATGGTCTCAAATTCACCGAAAACGGTACGGTTGAAATCACCGTCGCTATTGATTCTGATTTCAATCTCCTTTTTTCAATTAAAGATTCCGGGATAGGTATTCCAAAAGAAAAGCAGAAACTCATATTTGACAGCTTCACCCAGGCCGACTCCCTTACAACACGAAAATACGGAGGGACTGGCCTTGGCCTCACCATCTCCCAGAAGCTCACAAAAATTATGCAGGGCCGAATCTGGCTGGAAAGCATACCTGGAAAAGGATCGACATTTCACTTCACATGTGCCTTCCGCCCAGCTCTCTCTAATCCTCAGCCCACAGCAGATCACCCTACCGCTTCGCCACCAAGCTGTACCATTCTCCCTCCCGCCCGTATCCTGATCGTGGATGACAACGAAGATAATCGTAACCTCCTCTGCCTCTACCTCCGCAATACGCCCTTTGTTCTTGTAACCGCCGAAAATGGAGAAGAAGCTGTCAATGTTTTCAAACGTTCGTCCTTTGACCTTGTCTTTATGGATATTGAAATGCCGGTTATGGACGGCTACGAAGCAACAAGCAGGCTCAGACAATGGGAACAGTCACAGAACATTGAGGCAACACCAATAATTGCACTCACGGCCCATGCCTTTGTTCGATTTCGAAAAAAATGCATGGATGCCGGTTGTTCCGACTACCTCACCAAACCCGTACGAAGAGCTACTCTCATCCATACAATCTCCACTCACCTGCACCTCGACCAGAGCATCTCCACTCAGACAAACGAAACAGACCCCACACCTAAAAAACGAATCACACCATTAAGTAGCATCCCGACTGTTGCCCTTGATCCAAAGATTAAAAAGCTTGTCCCTAAATTCCTTAAAAACAAGCGGGGCGATGCCCAAAAGCTGCTGCAAACATTAGAAGCTGGCGATATGGAAGCTTTATGCAAACAGTCCCACACCATAAAAGGAACATCCTGGATGTACGGCTTCAAAGAACTGGGCGACCTGTGCTTCAACCTGGAACAGGCGGCCAGAGACAGTGACTTAACTCACGCCATTCAACTGAGCACCCAAATCAGCCAGTATCTGAATACTGTCCAAATTTCATACAAAAAGCCCTGAAACACCCCATTTCCATTTTTCTGACCTCTGGACATAAAAGTCTCTTACTTTTTTCACAACATACTGATACAATGAACAAACTATATAATCACTCAGGAGATTGAATTCATGGGACAGCAAACCCGCATTGTAATCATTGACGACGACCAGGACGCATGTGACCTGCTGAAAATTCAGCTTGAAGGCACGGGAAGAATGGATGTAACCTATAATACCAACGGCGAAGAAGCCCTGGCAACCATCGCCCGGGAACTGCCTGATATCGCCATCCTTGACATCAACATGCCTGGTACCCATGGCGTTAAGATTGGTTCCATGCTTGCGGCAGACAGTGCAACTGCGGCAATCCCGATCCTCTATCTTTCTGGTATGGTTACCCCGGATGAAGCGGAAAACATGGCTAAGGGTGAAAACACACCATCCCTTATATCTAAAGGCTCCCCAATAGAAGAGCTTATTGGCGCCATTGATAACCTCACAGCACCCTGATTTTTAAATTTCCCATTGCCTCCTTCACCGAAGAAATCTGCGCGCTTTGTTGTCATTACCACTCTGTGCGAATTAGAGAAAAGTCGCAAACCGGTTAATGCTCTTTTCAGCAAAGCCCTGACCCAGTTCCCACTCGAAAGCAATGATCGGCAGCTGGCAACTACTATTATTTTCGGCCTGCTACGCAACCGGGAATCACTCGATATCATGCTGCAGCATCTCTGCAAGCAGCCGCTTAAAAAATTCAACCCATTCGTTCTCCAGGCTCTGCGAGTTGGGCTTTTCCAGATCTTCTTTCTTGACCGAATCCCCGAATCTGCTGCTGTTAATGAGTCAGTCAAAGCAGTACGATCTGCCCGTCTTCCGAAAAGACTCCATGGATTTGTAAATGGTGTTCTCCGAAATTCCATCCGTAAAAAAGATGAACTACTAGCCCTTATCGCCTCCCCAAACCAACCTGTTCTTAACCATCCTGAGTGGCTAACCGAACGCTGGGAAAAACGATATGGAAAGGATGAAATGGAACGTATCTGTAACCAGAACAATACGGCGGCATCATTCTGCCTGCAGATCAATTCCACTCGTATAGACAGAAAATCCTACGGCAGGACACTACAGCAAAATGGTATTTCCTGTCACCCGGGAAGCTACTCAAAAGATGCTTTAATTCTTGATGATTTTCACGGAACAGTAACGAATATTCCCGGATTTGCAGAAGGACATTTTCAAGTCCAAGATCAGGGGGCTCAACTCCTGGCACACCTTATTGGTCCCATGCTAAAGGGAGGCGAATACCTTGATGCCTGTGCAGGAGTGGGTGGTAAGACCAGCGTTTTACTGCAAATGGCAAAAGGTGTTCAGGCTAAAATTTCGGCATCGGAACCCGACAAAGGTCGTCGTGAAAAATTCGCTGACAATATACAACGCCTTCATCCAGAGGCAGCCATAACGGCTTTCCCTGGAACACTTCAGGAATTTGCAGGTTCCACCACTCAACGTTTTCATGGTATTTTACTCGACGCCCCCTGTTCCGGAACCGGCGTTATCCAACGTCATCCAGATATTCGCTGGAACAGAAGAGTTGATGATTTCAAAACCTACCAGAACACTCAACTCGGACTTTTGCATACGGCAGCGAAACTCCTTCAGCCACAAGGAGTCATTGTTTACGCCACATGTTCTCTTGAAGAAGAAGAAAACGAAAAAGTCCTTGAGCTCTTCCTGGCTGCTCACAAAAACTTCCTGGTCGATGAGTGCACAGCAATTCTCGCAGCTGATGCCCACCCCCTCCTTCATAACAATTCTTTTGCCCCTGTACCCGGAGCTGAAATTGATGGTTTTTTTGGAGTTCGATTGATCCAACGATAGTTGGGTTAACTCACTTTAATTGATAAAACAAAAAAAAGGCAGAGTCAAAATGACTCTGCCTTTGAAGAAAACAAACAAATAGTTTTCTTAACGGGTGGCAATCGTCTCACTCAGAGTTTCCATGCAAATTCCGCCACTCATTAAATGCTGCATTGAGTCTATTGAATTATCACCAATATATTCAACATCATCCTTGAATGTCTCGGTCAAGACAACACCTTCAGTCATCATATCAGTAGCAGATGGGAGAGAATTATCATAACTATAGCTTGCGGTGGGCTGCTTCGTCTCTGCAAAACTGATTCCTTCCCCCATATCATCTCCAAAACCGAGTTCCGAGGCAGCAAAAGTCTGGCTGTTTGCAAAAAGTAACACTGCAATTCCTGTCATTACCAATGTGATTGTCTTTTTCATCTTACATCTCCTATAAAAGATTTATTGTGTGGAACTAATAATTATTAACGATGAACAAGAATACACCACATTTTTTTATTTTCAATAGGTATTACTCTCTAATTTCGGTGACATACCTAGTACTTACACCGCATACCTATAGGTATTTATACCTATGCCACATTATTTCTATCTAGAATTAAAGGGAATTTTTTGAACTGCTTTTTCGTTATTTTTTCAGGAAATGTATAAAAAAAACAAAAAATACTTCTTTTCGATATCGTCCCTAACCCACAGTACTGGTATAATTACATTTTTTTGCCACAAGGTGGTACTTTAGTTTGGCCACTTATTTTCAATGAAGATATCTAAGTGCTATGGTACAAATACAGATAGGTTATTTTCTTTTTCTTATACTTTTAACAGGACACTATGGCTGAAATACGAAGTACACTGGATATGGTTATGGAACGTGCTGCAAGAATGGCGGCACGGGCGGCAGACGTTCCGGCAGATCAGGAAGCGGAACAACACGGCATGCGCCTGGTTACCGAGTTCATGAATGGAAAGCAGTCAAACCTGGCAGAAGCCTTGAAACAGGAAGCGGCAACGGACCAAATGGCTATCAGGCGTGGAATGGCAAAATCCCTGGTTCGAAATATTGTTATCCCACGAGATGATATGCTTATGAACAGTAGTGCCACGGCCCTTTCCGGGTTGCTGGATCTTTCAGACGAACCGGAAAGTGAAGTGGAATCTGTCTGTGCTGAACTCACCCAGCTTCTGCAACAGTACTCGCAGCATAAAGAGCAGGTAAAACAGCAACTCGAAGAGGCGATGCGGGCCCAACTCGCTCAACAGCTTCAAGAGCAGACTGGAGAGAGCCCTGATCCGATGGAAATAGATCCCGCCAGACATCCCCAGTATCAAAAAGAGTGGTCTCAGGCCCAGGCGAACCTCAACGAACAGTATACCCAGGCATTTGACCAGCGCAAAGAATCGCTTATGCAACGGTTTAGTTAATGGGTATCTCAAAACGAATCAAAAAGATTCAGGCTGCTCTGCGTCGCAAAAAAAGAGATGCAATCCTGATCACCCAGCCCCATAACAGGCGCTACCTGAGCGGCTACACCGCAGCTGACCATGACATTAGTGAAAGTGCTGGTACCCTCCTTATCCCAGCACGAAAAGACCCGATCCTCCTCACTGACTTTCGTTTTCAGATTCAGGCGGAACAGGAAGTAAAAGGGATGCAGGTTATGCTGTATCCAAAGGGACAGCAAGCTCTTCTCAAAAAACTCCTGCCAGATCTTGGTATCTCAACTCTTGCCTTTGAAAGCCACTACACCCTGCATAGCACGGCCACAAAGCTCAAGGCCATATGTGAGAAACTCTCCATCACCCTTCAGGAAACCGATGGAATAGTTGAAAGAATGCGCCTGATTAAGGATGAAAAAGAGATTAAGAAACTGCGCCGTTCCGTACATCTCAACGAAAAAGTTTTTAAGATCGTCTACAAAACAATATTTCCCGGGCAAACCGAGATCGATATTGCGCTGGCACTGGAATCGACAATGCGACGTCAAGGTGCCGAAGGACCAAGTTTTGAAAGCATCGTTGCCACGGGAGCCCGCAGTGCCCTTCCCCATGCCGTTCCTGGGCCGGTTAAAATTTGCAAACATAAGCCCCTGATGATTGATATGGGCCTTATCCTTGATGGCTACTGCTCTGATATGACAAGAACATTCAACATTGGAAAGACCAGTCAAAAGTATCTCAAAATTCACCGACTGGTCCGAAAAGCACAGCTCGCAGGCATACAAACAATCAGAGCTGGAGTCAGCGCTGCGGCTGTGGATAAGGCAGCACGTAAGGTTATCAGCGACGCTGGTTATGGTCAATATTTTGGTCATGCACTCGGGCATGGCGTGGGCCTTGCCGTACATGAGAATCCACGCCTTTCAAGCCAGAATCACAAACAACTGAAAGCCGGAATGATTGTCACCATAGAACCTGGTATCTACCTGCCCGGCTGGGGAGGAGTACGCCTTGAAAATATGGCTGTAGTTCGTGAGGACAGTTGTGAAATATTAAATAAAGATACGACCTGGCTTGATATCTAGAAACACCTAAATTCAACACAATCATACAAAAACATATGAGCACAAGAAAATATTTTGTCCTTGATACCAATGTCCTGCTACACAACGCAGACTCTCTAACTTCGTTTACCGACAACTACGTAGTCCTGCCCATGACTGTCATTGAAGAACTTGACAAGTTCAAGCGCCATAACGACGAACTTGGCCGCAACGCTCGTCACGTTATCAGACAACTGGACAAACTTCGCATTAAGGGTTCCCTGAAAAATGGCGTTGCCATGGACAACGGGGGAACCCTCAAAATCACCGTCGAACGAAGAGATATGCCGGGTGCTCTCCTAGATATGAGCATTGCTGATAATCGCATTCTTGCAGTAGCCAACAGCTTACACGAAGAAGGTCATTCGGTAATTTTTGTTTCTAAAGACATCAATGCTCGTCTCAAGGCGGATGCTTTGGGTATTGACACCATGGACTTTGAAAAGCAGAAATGCAATGCCGACGACCTCTATACCGGTTGGCGGCAATCCACAGTTCCCGCTGAAGTTATTGACCGTTTCTATAGAGACAAAAGCCTTGAAACAGAGGGCTTTGATTTTCACGAGAATGAGTTTATCCTGCTTCAGGACGAAGGGAACCCGAAACACTCGGGCCTTGGTCGTGCAACGGGACAAAATACCCTGACCCACCTGAACGACAAAAATGAACACGCATGGAATATTCATCCGCGATCCAAAGAACAGCGAATGGCTCTTGAGTTACTTCTTGATCCGGAGATCAGTCTGGTCACCCTGATTGGTCAGGCAGGTACAGGAAAAACCCTCCTGGCACTCGCTGCCGGGCTCGAATGTGTTATCCACAAAGAGAGTTATGAGCGGCTTCTAGTTTCAAGGCCCATTATTCCCATGGGAAAGGATATCGGCTACCTCCCGGGAACAAAAGATGAAAAGCTTAACCTTTGGATGCAACCAATATTTGACAATCTCACCTACCTGATGCGCCATGACCGCAGAAATGAGGACGATGGCCATGTTCAGCAAAAGGTGGACAAACTGCTTAAAAACCAGCAAGTAGAGCTCGAAGCACTCACATATATTCGGGGGCGTTCTATTCCACGTCAATTCGTTATTGTCGATGAGGCCCAAAACCTTACCCCTCACGAGGTAAAAACCATTATTTCCCGTGCCGGAGAAAACACAAAAATGGTTTTTACCGGAGATCCGCAACAGATTGACAACCCCTATCTCGATTCTGCGTCTAATGGACTTTCCTATGCAGTTGAAAAATTAAAGGGACATAGTATATTTGGCCACATTACTTTAAATAAAAGCGAACGTAGCCCGTTGTCGGCTATAGCTGCCGAGTACCTATAAATCTGATTATCAACCTTCCACCTTAACCACCTATAAAAAAATGCGCCAATTCCTTATCGACGACCTGTCCCCAATGGAGCGGGACAATATAGACTCCTATCTGAAACGTAACTTAAAAACGGGACCCATGACCGGGATCTACTGGATTGTATTGCCGGAAGAACTGCTCTCAGATATCCAGAAAGAACACACCGACTGTGCGCCCTATTATTGCGGTGTAGAAGTGGCTAAAGATTCCGTCTGCTTCGAACTCCTTGTGCGCAGCAATGCCCATCTCCATTGTGAATGTATTGCTCATACCACCGCAAAACAGCGTCAATATATTTTGGATTTTCTGGATACCATGCTTGACGAAGAACAGATTCGTTCCTGAAAAACCCGTTACCAAATTAAATACTACTTTACAAATACCACCGGAGTATCCATGAACACATCGGTTGATTCCACACCCGCCTTTATCGAAGCCACTTATAAAAAGATGGACGCTAACATTGCAATTGTCCGTAAACGTCTGGGCCGCGCCCTCACCTTTGGGGAAAAAATCCTCTATGGTCACCTGGACAATGCCGTTGACGCCGAACTTGTTGCCGGTACATCTTACATCAAAACTAGGCCGGATCGTGTTGCCCTTCAGGATGCCACTGCACAAATGGCTGTTTTACAGTTTATGCTGGCTGACAAGGATGAGGCCGCAGTACCGGTAACCGTCCACTGTGACCATCTTATCCGTGCCCAAAAGGGCGCTGACAGCGATCTCAATATTGCCCGAACGGAAAACAAGGAAGTGTATGACTTTCTTGCCTCGGCATCGCAACGCTATGGATTTGGCTGCTGGATGCCGGGAGCTGGAATTATTCACCAGGTGGTTATTGAACAGTATGGTTTCCCCGGATTAATGATGCTCGGAACCGATTCCCATACGCCTAATGCCGGTGGTCTTGGAGCTTTTGCCTCCGGTGTTGGCGGAGCCGATGCCGTAGATGTGATGGTGGGACTGCCGTGGGAAGTACTGCTTCCCAAATTTATCGGTGTCCATCTTACCGGTGAACTTCAGGGCTGGACAGCTCCGAAAGATGTTATCCTTAATCTTCTCGGCAAGCTAACATGTTCCGGTGGAACCAATCGTGTCTTTGAATATTTCGGTCCCGGAGCCGACACCATCTCCTGCACGGGAAAAGCAACCATCTGCAATATGGGTGCAGAATTTGGAGCAACCACCTCCACCTTCCCCTATGACGAACATATGGCCAAATTTCTTAAGGCATGTAATCGCGGAGATGTCGCTGCAATGGCAGACAAATATAAGCATCTTCTCCGGGCAGACGAAGAAGTACTTGCCAGTCCCGAAAACTACTTTGATCAGGTAATTGAACTCGACCTCTCTACCCTTGAGCCACACCTTGTAGGCCCCCATTCACCAGACCGTGCCTCCACTGTTGCCAATATGGCCCAGTATGTAAAAGACGGCGATCATCCTGAAAACATCACTTATGCCCTGGTGGGATCATGCACAAATTCCTCCTATGAGGATATGGGACGAATTACCGTTATGGCAGAGCAGATTGCTGCCCATGGGGCAAAATTAAAAATCCCCATGCTGATCACTCCCGGCTCAGAACAGATCAGGGCAACCATCGAGCGTGACGGACAGCTTGCAAAACTTGAAGCTATCGGAGCGACCCTCCTTGCAAATGCCTGTGGCCCTTGTATCGGACAATGGAACCGTGAAGGTATCGATGAGGGATTTAAAAACTCCATCGTCACCTCCTATAACCGAAATTTCCCTAAACGAAATGACGGCAACTCTGGAACCAGCGGCTTTATTGGAAGCCCGGAAACCTGTCTGGCATATGCCATGACCGGAACATTTACGACCAATCCATTTACCACAGAATATACAGCAGACGATGGCTCCACCTTTACCCTCACTCCTCCCGGAAAAGTTGATGAAGTACCACAACAGAATCTCGTTCGCGATGAAAAAGGATTTCTGGCCCCCATTGATGACAACACCAGTGTCACGGTACAGGTTTCTCCGGAGTCAGAGCGCCTGGCAATACTTAGCCCATTCGACAAATGGGATGGCCAAGATTACAAAGGATTGCAGCTGCTCCTGAAAGCCAAAGGAAAATGTACAACGGATCATATCTCTCCTGCAGGACCATGGCTCCGTTTCAGAGGACATCTCGACAATATCTCAGGGAATATGTTCAGTGGTGCCATTAATGCATTTACAGACGAGCCGGGAAATGCCAAAAATCAATTAAGCGGTGAGTCACAGGAATACAACAAAATCGCCCGGGAATATAGTGCAGCTGGGAAGAACTGGGTTGTAGTTGGTGACACCAACTACGGAGAAGGCTCGTCACGGGAGCATGCGGCCATGTGTCCACGCCATATGGGCGGAAGAGCTGTTATTACCCGCTCCTTTGCCCGCATCCATGAAACGAATCTCAAAAAACAGGGTCTCCTGCCTCTTACTTTTGCAGATGCTGCTGACTATGATTTGGTTCAGGAAGGAGATACTGTAGACTTGATTGGTATTATCGAGATAACTCCGGGTTCCACCATCACTGCACAATTCAATCACGATGACGGAACAACTTCAGAAGTCACGTTGAATCACTCCCTGAATGCGGAGCAGATAAATTGGTTTAAGGCCGGTTCAGCCTTAAATTTCTTAAGAGGGTAAAAAAGTACGATGGCAGTAACAGTTCAACAGTGCCTCAAGTTCGTCCGCTTGAGGTGCTGTTGAACTGTTAATCAGTCAGCAGTTTCCATGGGACGCCCACAACATACAGGCACGGCATCGCCGCCCTTCAGCCCCATATATTTATTACAGATCGTACAGATAACAGTACATTCTTCAACAGCCTTATCTTCAGTATACTGAGTAGTCGCTGCAACACCTTCTATATGAAATCTGGCAAGATTCTGTTTGGAAGGAATATACTCACCAATCGCAGTCATACGCTTATTATCCGCAGCACAATCAACAACTACTCTCCACAGCGTTTCCATGGAAGCAGTCTCCTGCTCGTTCTCAGGAACAAACTCAACAACATTTTTATCTATCTGAATTTTCATATGACTCCCTATTCTGCTTGTTTTGCTTTGATTGCCTGCCCAACCTTCTGGCCAAGCTCCACACACTGAACATAATCTGCATCTTCAGGTACATATTTTACCTTCAGACCATCATCAACAATATCAAACTTCATTTCGGTCATCGCGGTATTCAGCAATTTAACAGACTCACCCGACCAACCAAAAGAACCAAAGGCAGCACCCACCTTATTAAGAGGACGCAGACCACGCATATACATCAGAAAGCCTGCCATTCGTGGAAGGAGACCATTATTTAATGTGGGGCAACCGAGAACAATGGCACTTGCATTTAAAACATCACGCATCACATCGCTGCGATGGTTATAACGAAGATTGAGGAGTTGATAGGATATTCCTTCTTTCTGCAATCCAGCGCCAACGCGTTTTGCCATCTCTTCAGTTGAATGCCACATGGTATCATAAATAACCAGAGCCTTGCCATCACTTTTCCCCTGACTCCATCCGTCGTAGGCGTCAAGTGCCATACCAGGATTTGTCCGCCAGATAACACCATGATCCGGAGCGATCATCTTGATCTGCAAATCCATCTCTCTAATCTTGGCAATTAGCTTCTTTACCAACGGTGAATAAAGGGTGAGAATATTAGCGTAATATTTTGTCAGTTCTTCCAAAAGAACCGCCTGGTCAACTTCATCATCAAAACGTTCACTAGTTCCAAGGTGCTCACCAAAGGCATCCGAGGAGAAAAGAATCTGATCTTCCACAAGATAAGTGAACATAGAATCAGGCCAGTGGAGCATCCGTGTTTCCAGGAAAGCAAGTGTCTTCTTGCCAAGACAGACATCTTCCCCGGGTACTGCAATTTGATAGGGCCAGTCTTTCTGATGAAAATGCTGAATAATCGCTTTTTCACCCATCTTGGAACAGATAATCTTTTCAGGTTTAATCAGGTCAACCATATCTGGTAAACTTCCTGAATGATCCATTTCAACATGGTTCACCACGATATAGTCAATCTTTTCAGGATCAACAATTTCTCTAATTCTGGCAAGCATGTCACCCTTTAATGATTTCTTAACAGTATCGATAAGAGTTATCTTCTCATCCATAATAAGAAATGCATTATACGTTGTACCTCTGTTTGTGGAATATCCATGAAAATCACGAACATCCCAATCCACAGCACCTACCCAATAGACATTTTCTGTAAGTTTAACTGGATTCATGGTTCTATCCTCCTTCAAAATTTAAAATCAAAAATTTAATACTTCAAATCACTAATGTCCCAACGTTTAATCGAACAATTTCAACTGTATAACGTTAGGAGCTT